>JBGSYC010000121.1:0-30303 GCA_041751095.1 Flavihumibacter sp. | reverse complement strand
ATCATGAAAATTATTATAGAAACATTAGATATAATTGTTGAAGATATTGACGCGAGCATTACCAGGCTTATCAATTCCGATAAGTTGAAGGGAATACTTGAATTAATATCTCCCGGACACAAAGTAATTTTAACCTAAATTAACTGCGAAACTTGAGTAACTATAAATGAGCTAATGGAATTAGAACATAGTGAAATGATTGTCACACTTTCTTGGATCATTGCTTTTTTTCTAGTGCTTGTTGGATTAATGAATTACTTAAAGCAAAGCAAAAAGATTGCTGTGAGCAGGAAGCAGATAGGCGGTTATAAGTTTGACGACGAGCAAGACCTGTAACGCACCACTATTTATTACCTCCTATTTCGTCACCTTTCTGTTATATTCATCCTGTTCTTATCTTAAAGAATAAATACGCACCAGCCTTTTATCACTCATTGCATTTGCAATCCCTGTGTTGGTTTGAGCACTTACTTCCATTATTCTGTTTTTGTATCACTTATTGCTGAGTCTGCACAAGTAGTCACAAAACGTTTTATTATTACAATTGACGACCTTAAAATAGTTTACTTACTTGGAAGCCTTTCCCTTCTAGTCAAAAAGAGAACTGTTGAAGTATTTTATTACAAATGTGGATCAGTATGTGAATCGTAAGACTTCAAGAAGCAATATTGAGGATTATCTACAGGAAAAAAGCTATCACGAGTAAAGTTTAGCCCCTTTATTACTTACGGCAAGGCTATCCTTATAATTTAACTTGCAAGTAAAGATATGGAGCAGAAACTGGAAATATTCAAATTACTTTTTAAAGGCCGTGAAGATGTCTTCGCTATCCGCTGGGAACGGGATGGCAAAAAGCGGCTAAATGCCTGCGGAATTTTGGACTGGGATCAATATAAACTACACAAGGCAAAAGGCAGAATATTAAAAGATTTTAAAAATAAAGAGTATGCGCCGCTGACGGATCAAAGAATTCTGAACCACTTGGATGGAAGGGAAATTGTCGGGATTTATCCCGTCGGAAATCAGGAATACAATGTTGGGGGGGAATAGCTTCTAAGATCGAATTACCCATAAATACCCGGGGAGCGAAGCAATCCATAAGAAAGTAAAATACGTGTAAATTATATTTTCTTACCATAAGCTATCATTTGGATGTAAATGCATGGAGCGTAGTTCCGGCCCTTAAATACACTGGCATTCGACCCGGCGGGGTCTCCACCTTTTTCGCCGTGCCGCCCTCAAAAGACTTGCCCGTCCAGCCACCCTTCGGAAACGTTACCTCACGTGTGTTGCCTTCGTGCAGCACCGGTGCAACGAGTACATCTGTTCCAAGCATATACTGATTGTCAAATGACCCCCGGCGATTGCCCATCTTTGGCAATTGAAAACTCTTAGAAATAACCACTTGCCATTGACGGACGAAGATATACATCAACCCTGTCCTGAAAATACCAATCTAATAAAAATGAATTTTCGATATGAGCTGCCAGCTTAAATTGGCGAAAATGACCAGGATGACTCATATTCGGCTCCAAGCAGCGAAACTGCACGTATAGAATGTCGTTAGTCCAGGCCAGTCGCACCTGGGTGGATGTTTCTTTACCCTTTTCACCCCCGGCTTTGTAAAAATGGTCGAGTATTGGCGAGGTAGTCCATAGGGCAACAGGGGTGTTTACGGTAGGTGCAGACTTTACCGGGAGACCAAGAGTCATAGCAGTCACGCCATAGATAACCTTTGATTGGGCTACTACAAAGAGATGCGCTAAGAAACCTATGCAGCTAAGCAATGCGAGCCGATGTAGTCGGTTTTTTTTAACCTGATAAGCTTTTTTCATTTCTAATAAATTTACAGCCCTATAATGCATTACCTTCCTTTTCCGTTATTATATTGATGTGATACGACAAACTCTTTAGGTGTTACACTAAATTGCTTTCTAAAACATTTGGCAAAATAACCTGGATCTGTAAACCCTACCTGGTAACAAATTTCCGAGATGTTTCCTGCTTGCTGTTTCAGCAATTGCGCGGCCCGTTTTAATCTTACCGTTCTTATAAATTCATTAGGCGACTGATCGGTAAGCTGTTTTAATTTGCGGTATAGAATAGATCGTCCAACCAACATATCATTTACAAAGTCATCGACTGAATAGTCTTCCGAGATATGATCTTCTACCATTTTCACGGCCTCCCGAAGGAATTTCTCATCAGCGGAATTGACCGTTACTTCTTTTGGTTCAGTCAAAGCCTGGTTGGTAAAATGTTTCCTGAGCGCAATTCGTGATTCTATTATTTTTTTTACCCTAACTTTTAATTCGGCGAGTTGAAAAGGCTTTGTTACATAAGCATCAGCACCAGTTTCTAAGCCTTCTATTATATGCAGTGTACTGTCAAGAGCTGTTAATAAAATAACAGGTATATGACTGGTGGCTATGTTTGTTTTAATTTCCCTGCAAAACTCATTGCCATCCATATTTGGCATCAACACATCACTAATGATCAAATCAGGGCTGTTCTTTCTTGCTTTCTCCAAAGCATCTCTTCCATCTTCTGCTTCAGTAATTACATAATTATCATGAAAGCAGTCGACAAGATAATTTCTTATGGAGGTATTATCTTCCACAATTAATATGCTAGGTGTATCCCGGCTTTTGTCAAGGGTATGACTTCCATTTTTTGCCTGCCTCGGGTTAGTATGTTTAACGGGCAATTGCAAGTCAGTCTTATTGGCTGTTACTTCCTCCGAAATCTCCGTTTTATTATATTGGCATATACTAATGGGAATGATAATGGTAAAAGTGGCACCATGGTCAGGTTCGCTTTCTACTCGTATGCTACCTTTATGCAATTCAACCAATTTCTTTGTAAGAGATAACCCTATGCCATATCCAGCTTGTTTACCTGAAGGAGCATTGTCAGCCTGGTAAAACACTTCAAATATTTTTTCAATTTCTTTTTTGGCAATTCCTGTTCCTGTATCTCTAACAGCTATGATCGCATTGTTATTTGCGCCTTCAAGCGTTTTTATCTCAATAGTTACCATTCCATTTGTCGAGCAAAATGAAATAGCATTATAAATTAAGTTGTTTAATATCTTCTCTAATTTGTCCCAATCGCACCATGCATTTAATTCTTTAAAACTTGTTTTTATTTCTAACCCAATTGATTTATTGTTTGCCAATGGCAGAAAGGCATCTTTTATTACATCAACAAACTCAATAAGATCATTTTGAGAAACTTTCAATTGCAACTTGCCGTCTTCTGCTTTTCTAAAGTCAAGCAGTTGGTTAATAAGCCTCAAAAGGTGGCTAACACTATGTTGAATAAGGGTTAGATTATTCAGTACTTGCCTGTCTTTTATAGGTGATAGTTGCCCAAACAATTGCTCCAAGGGTGCTTTTATCAATGTTAGCGGTGTTCTAAATTCGTGGGAAATATTAGTGAAATACTGGAGCTTTAGTTCTTCCATTTCTTTTACTCTCTCTTTTTCCAGCCGTACTACTTTTAAATTATGGCTCAGGCGTTCCCTGCTGATTATATAAGTACCGGTTTTAAACAAAATAAAACTGATGAAACAAGCATAAAGTATATAAGCCCACCAGGTCGTCCAGAAGGGTGTAAGTACCTGAATGGTCAATAGGGTACAAGGGTCCGTCCAATTGCCATAGGCATCAGTGGCTTTTACTTTTAAGACATAAGTGCCAGGGCGTAAATTGGAGTAAGAAGCGAATCTCTGATTCGCATTTCTGTATATCCAGCCTTTATCTATACCTTCAAGCAAAAAGGCATAATGTATTTTTTCTGGCAAATAATAATTTAACGAAGCGAACGAAAAGGAAAATGCATAGTCTTTGTATGTGAGGTGTATCAAACCACTATCAGATGAAAAGTCTTTAATTAAAGTTGCCCGATTAAATACAGGGCGTGCATTTCCTTTGCGATCATTTATTTGAAGGTCAGTTATAACCAAAGGGTAGCTTTGCTCCTGTATATGAATACTATCCGGGTGAAAGCTTAAAAAGCCACTCATGCCCCCAAAATACATGTAACCATAAGAATCTTTACAAATTCCCATAGTATAGTTTTCCTTAGTAATGTTTCCAAAAGAAAAATGGTAGTTGAGCACTTGATTTGTACCGGGATGGAATTGTGATATACCAGTAGTAGTAGCCAGCCATAATCGTCCATGATCATCTTCCAATATGCCGGCAATATGTGTATTGTTAAATCTGGCTATTTTTGCAAAGTGTGTAAATGTTGCTTTTTTAAAGACCTTGTCTTCAATATTCCAAAATAGGTTAAGACCATTAGCAGTACCAATCCATAATTGACCCTTTCTGCTAAAATACAAAGCTGTGACGTAATTTGAGCTTATGGTTTTATTGTCACCAAGTTTATGTATATAATAAACCGGCGCCAATTGAGGCTTTCCCGACTTAAAGTTAATCAGGCCACCTCCCCAGGTGCCCACCCAAATATTTCCGGCGTTATCTTCTTCTATAGCATATATATTGTTGGGGGTTGATAACTCAATATAGTTATTGGTTTCATTATTATTGGAATTGGACAGAGATTGGGGAGATGGGATCGAAAGGTGAGTAAGTTCTTGTTGCATATCATTCCACGTAAATAACCCCATGTTTCCACCAATCCATATTAAGCCTGTTTTATCTCTATATACTTTTCTAATGGAGCCTGTGGGCAATTGCTGCAGTGCATACGGGATTTTTAAAAACTTCTTAGTAGAGAGGTTATAAATCCTAAGATTTTTCTTTGTCCCAACCCAGACTACATCAGGAGCATAAAAAAATAAAGATTGCACTTTTAGGTGAGTGAAATCACCATTATCGGTTGCAAATGAAAAAAAGTCTTCTTTCTCCTGATGTACATTTTTTGGGCGTATTCGGTTGACGCCTCCAGAAGTTCCTAGTAAAATGTTTTCATTCTTTCTGTGGTTATACGTTAGAATGGCTGCCACATTATTGTTAAGCAAGCTGTTATTGTTAAATGGGTCGTGTTGGTACCGTATAAAGTTTGTTCTTAGGGACTTTATTTTGCTGAGTCCATTATAAGTACCTGCCCATATAACATCGGCATTATCCTGAAAAATGGCGAATACTTCATTTTGTACCAAACTATTTGGGTTTTGGGGTACATTCTGAAAGTGCTCAAAAGAAATAATATTGCCATCACCTTGCCTTTTTACCTTATTTAGACCGCCACCTCGTGTTCCCACCCATAAGTTCCCTTCCTTATCCTGAATAATACACTTAACATCATTATGACTTATAATATAGTCATTGTTGTTGCGGGTATACGCAATAAATTCTGCGGTATTCAACCCATCTTTTGTTTTTCTTATTAATTTGTTCAGACCATGCTCTGTGCCTATCCAAATCGTATTGGTTATGTTTTTATAAATGGTATTGATGAAATTATTACTAATGGAGCCGGGTCTGCCTTTATCATGCACATACGTTTTAATACTGAGAATATTGTTTCCATTACAATATACATGGTGTAACCCCTTATCAGTCCCCACCCATAATGTGCCATCACCATCTTCTGCTATGGCAGTAATTCGATAGCTAAGAAATCCTTTTTCATTTTTATATGATCGAAATTTTTTTGTGGATGGGTTAAAGCTTGCTAAACCTTCATATGTTCCTATCCAAATAATTTCTGATCGTGATATATAAATAGAAGTAATACGGTCGTTTCCTATTTCCTTAGCCGCCTGAGAAGTTACCTGATTAGCAAAAGCTCTCCTGGAAGGGTTAAAAACATTTAAACCTTTTAAGGTACCTATCCATAATAGTCCCTCTTTATCTTCCTGAATAGACGTAACTATATTATTACTTAAGGAATTTGAATCGCCAGGATTATTTTTATATGTTAGAAAACTGTACCCATCAAATCTGTTCAATCCGTTTTGTGAACCAACCCATAAAAATCCCTCACTGTTCTGGTAAATACAATTAATTGAATTACTGGATAATCCATCCGAACTGGTTAAACTCTCAAAGCTTAAATTACTTTTTTGTCCCTTTGCCGTATTTAAAAAGAAAGAAAATGATAAGGTAACCAACGGCCATTTTTTCCAAGACAAACATTTTAGTAAAAATGAAAGAGGGTTTTTATGACACTTCCACAAATCGTTTAGGTTTAATAGCAATTAACGGTTTAAAAGGCCTGACTTTGCATCTTTTGTTATAATCCTTAGCATTATGAACAATTTCTCCAGGAATTTGATAAATTTTTCCTATTCGCGAACAGCAAATATAACGATTTTTGTGTCTGATATAAGCACAACAACCAGTGCCTTATATAATCGTAATCGCTAATAATGAACATACAGTCTAGCTTTAAAATCACCGTTTTTACTCTTTCGGCATTTACCGTTCTATTTATTATTAGTTCACACACAAGCAGGGAAAAGGAGTTGACCAGGAAAGGTATACAACAAATAATGGAGAAAGTGTGTATGTATCAGTTAAATCATCTGAATGAAAAAACAATTAAGGCTGATGGTACGGTAGAGCCGGTTCCGGATAATGGATGGATCAGGGGGGCTTTTTATACAGGTGTAATGGCAACCTACCATGCTACCGGCAATGAAAAAATTTTAAAAAAAGCGTTGGAATGGGCCTCTAAAAATAAATGGAAACTAGGGCCGAGAATAAGGAATGCAGATGATCATGTAGTGGCTCAGACCTATTTACAATTGTACGATATAAAGAAAGACCCCCTAATGATTGAGAAAACAAGGGAAATATTAGACCAGATAATTGCCAATCCGATGCCTGGTAACACAACAGGCTGGGCGAAAAATAAAAACTGGTCGTGGTGCGATGCCTTATATATGGACCCGCCGGTTTATGCCATGTTAAGTCTGGAAACGGGTGATAAAAAATACCTGGAAATGATGGATAAGATGTGGTGGGAAACTGCCGACTACCTGTATGATAAAACAGATAGTTTGTATTATCGGGATAGTGAGTATAAACCAAATAGTGAAAGAACCGAAAAGCGGGAAAAAAACGGAAAAAAAATATTTTGGGGGCGGGGAAATGGATGGGTAATAGCGGGGCTGGCTAAGATTTTGGAGTATATGCCCGATGATTACGCTAATAGAGGAAAGTTTGTTCAGCAGTTTACAGAAATGGCAGCAAAAATAAAATCGTTGCAGGCGGATGACGGGTTGTGGAGGGCAAGCTTATATGACCAGAGCGCTTTTCCGGCTCCTGAAACGAGTGGTAGTAGTTTTTACTGCTATGCTCTGGCTTGGGGAATAAACAAGGGAATTTTATCTAAGAAAGAATATCAGCCTGTAGTCATTAAAGCCTGGAAGGGATTGTGGAACGCTGTAAATGAAGAGGGTAAATTACAATGGGTACAGAAAGTGGGGCATGAACCTACTATAGTGCACCTGGAAGATACCAATGAATATGCTTCCGGAGCCTTTTTAAATGCAGGATATGAGATGATAAAATTGGTTAACACAAGAACCTCACCCATCAGAAAAACAGCAAAAAATATTTGACCATGTTTGGGAACAAACAGTTACATCAAAAATCGTTGAAAATACAGGTTGTCGTTGCTTTATTCGTGCTTTTGTTAGGATCAGGCACGATTGTCTTGCCTTCATTTATTCAAAGACCAGAAAGGTTCACTGAAAAAAAAGACTACTTGGATTATGTGCAAACTTTTGCCAATACTATCATTGAAAAGGGACTGGATAACTATGGGCCGAAACGTACACCCATGTGGTGTGCTGTTATGGATACCCGTGATTTTTCTGTGCCCAGGGACGGAGTTCCAACCGTGGAAGGTATCCGTCCCGGCGACAGGGCAGTAGGGGGAAGCAACTTTTATCATGACGTAAAAACGCTGAATGGTTTTAGAATGCTTAGCAGCATTACGAAAGATCCAAAATACGAAAAAGCCGCAAACGAGTATACTGCGTATTTTCTAAAAAATGCACAAAGCAGTAGCACCGGGCTTCTGGGCTGGGGAGAACATTTGTATTATGATCTCTTTACGGACAGTGTAACCATCGCTGAAAGATATAAAGTAGCAAACTATGGTGGATATTTTCATGAGCTACTACACTATTCTCCTCCCTGGGAAAACCTTTGGAAAATCGATTCTGCCCGTACGTCCAAAGCCATAGCCGGCATTCGTTTTCATTTTTTTGAACCGGATCCAAAAACGTACTTGTTTAACCGGCACGCCACATGGGATAAAGCAGGCTATCAATCTGTAGAAACGGCGCAGCCCTGGATAAAACATTCCGGGTTGTATGCTCATGCATTCATGTTTTTGTACAATAAAACCGGAAACAAAGAATGGCTCGACTGGTCGAGAGGGATCGGATCATTATACTGGGAGCACCGAAATCCGGCAACGAACCTTACCATGGGTTGTATTGGCGACCCACGACCCACGAGCAAACATTCTGTGCTTAACGGAACAGCACTTTTAAGCTATTTTTTGCTACGAGCTTATGAGCAAAATTCAACAGAAAAAGAGTTCCTGCTCCGTGCAAAAAGTCTACTGAAAAGTGCCGATCGGTATTCATGGAACCCTCAGTCAGGGCAATATTATTCCGCGCTGCATTTAGATGGCACCCCTGTTCGGGACGAAAAGACTGGAAAGCCCGGGCTTTTAGGTACCTGGGTAAGTGGTTATGGAATCTCAAGTATTCTCGAATATGGCAGGATTGCCGCTTATTTCGCCCTTACTCAAAAAGATGAAGATTTTGAAATGATTGCCAGGCGTTGCCTGCAAATAGCCCGGTCGGAGCCCCTGCCCCAGCGCTTTGTTGCTGAGAACATGGCCGACGCTGTTCATCTCAGCCTTGATCTGTATGACCTGACAAGTGAGAAATCCTACCTGGAGGATGCAAAGAAATATGCTGATCTCGGCATTGAAAAACTATGGAAGAATGGTGTTTTTGTGAGGCAGGCAAATGATTTCTATTATGAGTCCAAATTGGGCATAGGCTCTTTTGCGGAGGGTTTACTGCGTTTGCATTTATTGCTTACTCCGCAAATGCCATATCCGGGCATGGCTACCTGGAGAATATAGGTTGCTTTAGGAGCCAAGACGATAAACATGCTTAAATTTTTCACTAAATAGCCAGAATTATTCTACTACGCAGCGTACTATAAGTAGTTCCTTTATACCTTGTGATTTTTAAACATCCTCTTTATTAACCAACGAATGCATTTTGTTATGAGAATTCTTACAAAGTTGCCATCTCCTGCTAAATGGCTTGCAGTATTTATTATAATGCACCTCAGTTTTAGCCTGCCGGCCCAAACACCGTTCACGATTTCAGGAAAAGTAGTATCCGATAATGGTGGAGCTCTCGACGGAGTAAGTATAGCCGCAAAAGGTACTAAGGAAGCCACTACTACCCATTCAAATGGTACCTATTCTATAAATGTATCAAATAGCCAGGGAGTCCTGGTATTTTCTTTTGTCGGTTACCAACCTAAAGAAGTTCCCATCGAAGGTCGCAGTTCTATTGATGTTTCATTATCCCTCGAAAACAAATCATTAGAGCAGGTAGTAGTAGTAGGCTATGGAACGCAAAGAAAACGTGATGTAACCGGTGCTGTGGCATCCATTTCTGAAGCCCAGATAAAGCAGGTGCCTATCGTTTCAGCAGATCAGGCTTTGCAGGGAAGAACATCCGGCGTGCAGGTAACGCAAACGTCAGGAGAACCTGGTGCGCCCATTTCTATCCGGGTAAGGGGCGGTAACTCCATTAACGCGGGCAACGAGCCACTTTTTGTTTTGGATGGTTACCCGCTTAGTCCCGGTTCTTCCCTTTCCTCGATCAATCCGAGTGATATCGCTTCCATGGAAATTCTAAAAGATGCTTCGGCAACCGCCATTTATGGTTCAAGAGGCGCCAACGGAGTAGTGCTTATTACTACTAAGAGAGGAAAGCTTGGAAAGCCTGTAATATCCTATGAAATGTATACCGGGCTGCAGCACCTTCGCCGCAAGATTCCATTGCTGGATGCACCGCAATATGCCGAATTGTTAAATGAAGCGAACGTAAATTCCGGAGCAGCGCCCGTCTTCACACCCGAACAAATTGCTGGTTTTGGAAAAGGAACGGATTGGCAGGATGAATTGTTCCGTCCGGCAAAAATTTCCAATCATCAATTGAGTGTTTCAGGAGGTGCTGAAAACGTCCGTTATGCCTTGTCGGGCAATTATTTCAACCAGGAGGGAATTGTCATCAATTCAGGTTTTAAAAGGTATTCTTTTCGTGCAAATGTTGATATTACCTTTAGTCCCAAAATAAAAGTCGGCAGTAGTCTTACAGTCAGCCACAGTAAGATAAATGGTGTGGAAACAGCTAGTGATGGCAGAGGTGTGATCAACAATGCACTTAGTTTCACCCCCATTGCAACTGTTTACAATGCTGATGGCAGCTTTAATCAGGTAGATATCCCTCAGGTGGATGTCAGGGGTAATCCGGTGGCCCGTGCGTTGGCCACCACCGACAAGGGCTACCGTTCACGGCTGCTTGGCAATGCTTATATTGATTATTCCGTACTAAAAGACCTCACGCTGCGGGTTAGTATGGGTGCTGATCTAAACTATTCTAAAAACAATTTTCACCTTCCGGGCACTATCCTCGAAGGCTCTTCCACCAGAGGTTATGCGTCTGTTTTTAATGATCTTAGTTCAAGTTGGTTGAATGAGAACACGCTAACCTATAATAAGGTTTTTACAGACCATTCGCTGAATGTAGTAGTGGGGACAAGCTTTCAGAAATTCAATTATGAAAATGCTTTGGCCCGCACGCAAAACTTTTCGACAGATGTGCTGACGTTTAACGATCTGTCTACCGGAGAAAGTCCTCAGCCTCCAACATCTACTTCCTCCAGCAACTCGTTGCTTTCTTATTTAGGCCGGGTCAATTACTCCTTTAAGCAAAAATACCTGTTAACACTTACTACCCGCGTTGATGGCTCTTCGCGCTTTGGTGAGGGAAATAAATTTGCTGTTTTCCCTTCCGGATCTTTTGGCTGGAGGTTGGGTGAGGAGAATTTTATTAAAAACCTAAACATCTTCAGTGATCTGAAAATACGCGTGAGTGGAGGAATAACCGGCAGTCAGGAAATCGGTAATTTCCGTTCCTTAGCAGCACTTAGTCCTTCCCGTTATATATTAGGTGCCGGAAACAATTATGCCCCCCGGATCGGCTTTTCAGTGAACCGGGTTCCCAATCCTGACTTACGCTGGGAGTCAACCCGCCAGTTTGATGTAGGGTTAGACATGGCATTTTTCGATAACCGTATTACGGCTACTCTGGATGCTTATTATAAACGTACGTACGATTTGTTGTTGGATGTTCCTCTCCCTTTCACATCAGGATTTGGAACCTCACTACAAAATGTAGGTACAACCGAGAATAGAGGGATTGAATTGTCTATAAATTCCCAAAACATAACCGGAGCTTTTAACTGGACTACCGACTTTAACATTGCAACAAACAAGAATAAAGTATTGAGTTTAGGTGAAGTGGATTTCTTTTATGCCGGTACAAGCAGCGGAGGTCAAAAATATGGGGCTTCGGGCATCATAAAGGTAGGACAGCCGATTGGTTCTTTTATAGGTATTCTGGCCGATGGCATATTCCAAAATCAGGGGGAAGTTAATGCGCATGCCATCAAAACATCCACCGGTGCCACCCAGCTGATTCAGCCAAATGCTAAACCAGGGGACAGGCGTTTTGTAGATTTTAATAACGACGGAACCATTAATGCCTCCGACCGCGTGATCATTGGTAAAGCATATCCCAGATTTTTTGGTGGCATCACCAATAATTTCTCTTACAAAGGAGTAGAGCTAAGCATATTTTTACAAGGTGTGTATGGCTCATCCATACTTAATCTCGTTCATCCTGAACTTGAAAATCTTACCGGAGGCAATAATCAGCTTACAACCGTTTTGAATCGCTGGCGGCCCGATAGACCCGGCAATACAATTCCACGCGCTGCGAAGGTGACCTCAGCTCCTAATTTGATTCATTCAGATATGGTTGAGAATGGCTCCCATTTAAGGGCCCGCAACATATCGCTGGCTTATAACCTTCCCTCTGCCCTTTTAAGTAAATTTAAAGTGCAGAATATACGGATATACCTAAGCGCCCAGAATCTCTTTACGATCACCGATTACTCCGGCTACGATCCGGAAGTAAACAGCTTTGGACAAAGCAACTTAAGCCTTAATACTGATTATGGTGCCTATCCTACATCTAAGATGTTCCTGGCCGGATTAAATATTGGTTTTTAATTAAAAAAAGTAAATAAAATATAGTGTATGAAACAGAAATCGCTTATTGCTTTTTTAATCCTTCTATTGGCTCAGTCCTGCGTAAAAAAACTAGATGAAAATCCGGATAATTTTATTGCACCCACTAATTTTTATAAAAATTCAGCCGATGCATTAGGGGCTGTAAATGCAGTGTATGATGCTTTGAGTGAGTGGGGTGTGTACGAGCGGGAAATTTATTTAATGACTGAACTAAGTACGGATAACATGGATTTAAGCGGCCGCAACCAGGAGCGGGCGCAATTAGATGACTATTTGATAGATGCATCCAACAATATTATCTTGAATACATGGCGGAACTTTTATAATGGCATAAACCGTGCGAATACCATTATTGCTCGCATTCCCGAGGTAAGCAGTGTTCCTTCAGCTTTACGGGCAAGAATTGAAGGTGAAGGCCGGTTTTTAAGAGCATTCTATTATTTTAACCTTGTTCGTTTGTTTGGTGAGGTTCCATTGATAACAACAGAGACCAGCAGCTTACAAGGCCTTGATGTTAAACGCAATTCAGTAAGCAGCGTTTATGAACAAATTATTAAAGACCTGGAGTTTTCTGAGCAAAATCTGCCGCTTTCCTATAGCGGAGCTGACATTGGAAGAATTACCAGGGGAGCCGCAAAAACGCTATTGGCAAAAGTGTACCTGACCATGGCCGGCAATCCGGTTAGAGACGCTAAAAATTATGAGCAGGCCGGAAAAAAGGCAAAGGAAGTAATAGAGTCGCAGCAGTATATCTTATTAAGCAGGTACGAAGACAATTTTGCAATATCGCTTAAAAATGGAAAAGAATCCATCTTTGAAGGGCAGGCCCTTGCAAACTCCCTGGGCAACGATGTAAGTCGGATGTATACAAACTTTGCTCCGCAGCAGCAAAACCCCTATGGCCAGAGAGCCTATGGGGGATTTTTTCCTTCCCTGGAATTGTACAACAGCTATGAGCAGTTGGATACACGCAAAAAATTATACCTTACTGAAACGTATACCACACCTGGTGGTGTTAAGGTTACCGTTTCCAGGCCTCATATAAATAAATATGTTGACCCCGCCGGCTCAGAAAACAATAACAGCAACAATTGGCCCTACTTGCGCTATGCTGATGTGCTGTTAATGTATGCAGAAGCCATGAATGAAACAGGAAATCAGGGTGAAGCCACTACCTACGTTAATATGATCCGCAGTAGGGCCGGTCTGAGAAACACAACTGCTTCCACAAAGGATCAGCTTGTAGATGTTATCGAAAAAGAAAGGCGTTTAGAATTGGCATTTGAGGGACATCGCTGGTTTGACCTTGTGCGTACTGGTAAGCTCATATCAACAATGATAGCAAAAGGGAAGCCGGCTATAAAGGATTATCATGTGCTGTACCCAATTCCTCAAAGGGAACTGGATGTAAATTCTAATCTGTCGCAAAATACGGGATATTAAAGGTTACACATATTTTATGAAGGATACAACAGACTTAATCAAACAGTTGCGTGATTTTTCGGGAGTAAATTTTCCAAATTTCTTTACTCACTGAATAACTTACGGGTTTTTTGAGATATAATGAAGCGCAAAAACTAAAAAGCCAGCTAAATCAGGGATTGCAGGCTTTTGAATTGTTTTAGCAGCTACTTGGGCCGTGTACGGTACAAATATTGAACTTTTTTATCCATTCATCAGATTAAACGATATGTCGACAAAATATCTATACACCCTGTCAACAAAACCGAACACCTTTTTCCCACATTTCAGTAAACAACTGCAAAGTCTGACTTCGGTAAAGAAAAAGCAAAATGCTTTTGGTCGTAGGTATCAATAACTAAAGACTTGCAATTTTCATTAAGGTTAGTACGCTCAGGTAATTATCAGCACTAAATGATTTTAACGATCTAATGAAATCAATATCAAACGTACTTTGAACTAATGGAGTCGAAGAGAACCTTGCAAAAAGTTCTTTTTCCGCCGCAGTTGCTTTCGTCAAATAATTGTCGTCCTTTTGCCTCCACTTGTTAATTTTTGTCCCTACCGATGTATTCTTTAAGTCTTGTTTGAAATAAGTCCATTGGATACGCTTTTTTTTAGAGATGTCAAATCCCCAATTAGCATATGGAATGTCGCATGTTTCTGGTGAGATCGCTTTTAAGAACCTGCCATAAAAGTGGAAGTTTTTTTTGAAGTGGGGAGGTACTGACATGAGACTTTTAAATACCCTAATGTGATAGAAAGGTGTAAAAGAAGTAAGAAAACAACGATTTCTGTCTTCTCCCTCTACGAGCCAATTGCTTACTCTATTATCCATAATAAAATGAACGTACTTCTGGTCCCAGTCAGGTTCGGGGTATGAACGAATCAAGTTCCCCACTTTCTTATGGAGGTGATTTAGGTCTTTCCCCAATATACCGCCGGCAATAGCAGGATCCATTTTGGAGTTGGAACGAATCGCATAATTTATAATTGATCCTTCAGATTGAAATAAAGTTCCAGGCCTGAGATCTGGAAAAACTTTGTCTCCACCATCCCCTGTATAAAGAGCCGGTCGTGTGGAAAGCGAAACAAGATATCTGTAAAAATCAACGAGCAACGTCATATCAAGCCCGGCTAATCCATACTTGTGATTAAACATCAACTCAAAATCTGTCACTTGCGGATCTTCCAAATGAACCAACTTCCAGGGAAGGTTTTGTTTTTCAGCGACCTTCTTTGCCCATCTAACATCTCTCTGCATGCTCCCTTCTTTATCGGAATAAGTGCACAGGCTGTACGGGAGTCCGCTCATCCGAAATGCTCCGGCAACCGTCCTGGAATCCAGTCCGCCTGATAGGGCTAATACGTTCAAGTCAGCATACTTACTTCTATTTCTGAGCGCTTCAATTAAAAGCGATCGAACATTGGCTATAGTTTCCTCAGGATCTAAAGTCTGGTTAATAAGCTGTTGATAGTTAAAAAAGTAATATTGTCGTTTAGTGATGTAATTTCCGGATATGTCGATTATTGTTCCTCCGGGAAGACGCTCTATCTCTTTGTATAATGTCTTTGTTCCAAGCGTAAAGCCGAAAGTTAGTCTTTCATGAAAGGCGTCAACTTCGGGTGCTAAGCCGTGAACCAGATGTATAAATGAAATATTCCTGGACACTACTGTGCTTTGTTTTTTGTCATCGATATATAATTGAAGCCGTCCCAAAGCATCATTGAAAATTATCGTTGAATTTTGATGTTTATTGTGAACAACGACAACGAACTCTGCATCAGTATCCGCAAAGTATTCAGCGAGGAGTAAATCCCTGTTTACTGCATTCTCGTACCTGCCGGCAAACTCCTCAATTTTCGTTTTCCAATCAATCCATTCGTAAAAGAATCCTTCAATTACAAAAACAAAACGATCGTTTTCCCAAAGCTGAATAGGATAGTGACGGTATGGAACGGACTTTGAAATTGAGAGCTGCTGATTTTGGTAAAGGAGTTGGTCATTTTCATTCGAAAATTTCCCGAAGTTTCCGAGTTTCTTTACTATAATATTGATTCCTGGCATTAATTGGTAATTAGAAGTTTTTGTAAACCTTCGGTTATCAACCTATATCGTTGATGTCAGTAATGTAAAAGAATACCATTACCCTTAGCTTAAACAATTTTCACCGACCTTCTTTTCCTGCTGCTTTTTTGTGAGATGGCTATCCCATAATGCCTCGCCATAATGGCTGTATGTCCTCAGGAAGGCAATTTAGTTCTTTTTGTCTATAGTCATCAATGTCCTTGCATAATGCCCGGTTGTTCCAGGCCGTTACATCAAATTGTCTTCGCTTACAACCAACGGCATTTACTTAGGTTCTATCATCTCCGCCCCAAACTTAGCCCGCAGGATTCCGTGTCTTCGCTGACCTTCTTGTCAGGGATTTTGGCATATATCTGCGTTATCTTAATGCTCTTACGGCCTTACGGCCGAGCATCTTGCTGACGGATTCAATAGTGCTCCATTGTTCAGGGTGACAGTAGTTGCAAATGTGTGCCAGGCAATATGAAAAGTCAGGTGTTTGTTGATATATGGAGGGATTACCTGCTTTATTCAATTTCGATATGGGCAGCGCGATTAACTAAAGTCGTGAATACAGCGCGGGGAGATTCTATTACTATCAACCATAAAAGATCAGAAATTCTATAAAACAATTAATTCGGAATATGGTTGATGCTACATTCCTTACCAATCATGATCAGAACCGTGTCATGAGTGCAGCTTCACTCTTACTTACACTACCAGGTTCGCCTTATTATATCATGGAGAAGAGACAGGTATGCAGGGAAGGAGGCCTGACCAGTATATCAGAGCGCCTTTCCTCTGCGATGTAAAAGCCAAAGACAAGTCACGTACCACCTGGATTGCTCCAAGACATAGTGCAGACTCATCTGTTATTCCGGCAGCATAACAATTAGAAGATAAGAACTTGATCTATAACCCTTATAAAACGTTTATTCAACTACGTAATGCCAGTAAGGCTCTCACCTACGGAGAATTAGAACCGGTAAACTTTAGCAATAAAGAACTTTGTGCTTTTTTGCGATCTGCAAATGATGAGTCAGTATTAGTTCTGCATAATCTTTCTAAAACTGATGTTACGCATAACTTGCCAGACAACCTCAAAGAATACAGTAAAGTGGCATTTAAGAACAAAGAGGTAACTCTGAAAAATAATACCTTGATAATGCCGGCCTATGGCACAGTAATTCCTAAGAAATAATACTTTTTCTTTTCTCGGATTCTCAATGAGAATGCATTGCAGAATTATTCAAAAAATAAAGCCATACGCCAACAAATAGAAGAGGCCTTCTTAAAAATTCTTCCACTTTAGCTGGGCGTTTAGGTTTCTCATCCTTATTTCAAGCATCCCGGGGTCTCATGTCACACAGAGGTGAGGTTATGAAGGCCCCGGGGTGCACGAGAAAAAGGCAGCTTTTTTATTTGCTATGAAATTGAAGTTCTTCGAGAAAATTTACTGTCATGAATCCCACATCGGCTACCGGGCCAGGAGCCATGAATTTTGTTGCTTTACGTTATCCCAGATGCTTAGTAGTCCTTATATCTTCTTAATTTGATTTCGGCTATTTCATTGCCTAATTCTCTGCCTACTGCCAGCGAAACGTTCTGTGTAAACTGGTAGTGCAGGCCTCCGTAGACCCTCGAAATAGCCGCCTCCTCGATCAATTGGGTAAGAGAAGCATACTGCCGGGGAGCAATCCCCCTCCAATCATATGCGTTGTCGGTTATCGGTATGTCACCGAGCTCTCTTATTAACACCTGGATAACAGGAGTGTATAAACCGGCAAGCCCGGAGATATACTCAGGGTAAGGAGGGTTGACTAAATAGCTCAGCCAGCTTGAATCAACGTGTCGTTGAATTTAGGTAACCGGCCGAATAAGGTTATACTGAAATTTCGCCCTGAATGTAACAATAGGACCATCCTTTTGCCCAATCCCTACTTTAGCATACACTTCAGCCGCCTTTCCCAGCTTAGCTCCCTGACTTTCCAACGCTTCAGTGGCAATATTAAGAAGATGGTAGGGTGCCGGAACCCCTACGCCTGATCCGCCCACATCAGCCCACCAGTCAGCGATTGCCTTTTGCTCAGATGTCAGGGCCTTCCCTACATCATATACTTCTTTTGCCGCTTTATAAAATTCTGAAGACGGGTCTTCCGAATAAGGAAAAGGTAAGGGCGGTGCCATGGCCGTTAGGCTATACGCCATGAAAGGCCGTGAATCCTTTAAAAAGGGCCCTACCGGAGGGGCAAAGGCAGGAGGGGTAGGTACCCAGGAACCGGGAAAAACAGGCAGTAGATACCCGGTACTGGAAAGGTTAAAATTGTCGGTTGTTGACCAATTATAAATAGCGGTTGCAATGGAACGTCCAAAGGCTTGCGAGCGCGTAAGAACAGCATCGGAAATGCTTAGGCGAAACCGGTTGTTATTGGCATTTTCCAGCGAATCAATACTGGCTTTATTGGCATCAGGCAGGCCAGCTAAAAACTGCCTGAACATACTGGCCAGGGCAGCATTGGCACTAGCGCTCCACAAATAATGTTGGTTCGTTTCTGCTACCGGCATAGGTGGCATTTGGTAAAGTTTGGAAGATAAGCTTACTGCTCCTTTGATGCCGGGACGCACCGATTCATACAGTCCTACCCCTATAAAACCAAAGTTTCTGTGATTTAGGATTACAACGGGTTGCGGGTTTGCACGCAGTTGAAGCCTTGCTATAAATTTATACCAGTCATACACTACATCGGCACTTTCATCGGTAGCGGTTGGCGGCCATGGAGGTTCTTTCCTGCAACCAGAAAACAAACCTAAAACAATAATTATTAAAAACAGTTTTAGGCGATGGTTACTCTTAATTAGGGAAGGCAGTTGCATAATGAATAATTTTAACGGTTAATAAATCAGGTACTAAGGCCATTTTCAAAAGGAGACGTTATTTTCAATAATTACGCAATCAGGATAAAATTATGTG
This sequence comes from Flavihumibacter sp., assembly GCA_041751095.1. Lineage (GTDB taxonomy): Bacteria > Bacteroidota > Bacteroidia > Chitinophagales > Chitinophagaceae > JADCRZ01. Next base: position 11,461 of record JBGSYC010000121.1, on the reverse strand, counting down.
CATGGTTAACAAAAGGAAATCCCCGATGGGTAGTTTACAGAAACAAATGGGTAGTTTGCAAATATGAAGGGCACTAAGAGAAACAAAGTCCAAACCCATTACTGAGAGGTTTAGTGATCGGATGACTTCAAGTCATCCGATCACTTGCCAGGTGGTCTGTCAACCGCCCAATGGAACTCGTCAATTACTTCTCCATTTCCTTAACTACTCATTGACTGTAACCGATAAGCCGAACAAATTTTAGATTTGACAAGACAATTGTTATACGAAATCACTGAACCTTATAACTGTGATTTACCTTTAGTGAGAGATTTATTCACCCGACCGTGTTGCTTTGCATAAGTAAAGGCTTTCTCAAATGCAAAAATGTTTTGCCATATTAACCTTAGTAACTTTATTTTCATCTCCGGCATTCGTTCATGCTCAGTCTTTCGAAATTGATAAACCGCCATTACCAATTGACAGCTTAGAAAAAGCTTTGCCGTTGTTGCACGACAGCGCAAGAGTGGATTGTTTGATTGAATTAAGCCGCTCGTATTTTGAGGCAGTCCAGAAACGGTACTCTGATTCTGCCATGGCAACGGTCAGGCAGGCATATAAAGAAGCATCAGCACTCAATTACATAAAAGGATTAGGTGATGCGTGTCTCCAATTGGGAGTAATATCCTTCTGGCATTTATGTAATTTTATCGAATCTGAAAAGAACTACCGAGAGGCTATCTCATGGCATCAAAAAATACAGAATCATAATGGATTGGGATTTGGGTACAGAGGTTTGGGATCTTCACTTTTCAACCAGGGTTCTGCAGATGAGGCGATTAAAGCTTTTGAACAGTCCGTTCTCCATTTCAGGAAAGCCGGCAACCAGGTAATGCTGGCTGATTTAACAGATTGGTTTGGTTATGTTTACGAATTAAAAGAAGATTTTGAAAAACACTTTGAATACGTAAAAAAGGCGTTGCAGGAAAAAAAAAGAATAAATGACAATAGAGGAATAATATGGTCATTTTACAACCTTTCCCAAATATATCAACTGGTTGGGGATTATGAAACTGCATTGGATTATTTACGTCAGAGTTCTCAACAAGCCACTAAACAATCAATCAAATGGCAACCCTATAGATCAATGGGTCACCTATTCCTGTATATGGGAAACTATGATTCATCGATCTATTATTTTCAGGAAATGTTGCAGATCAAACCGTCTGATGGGCCTGCATTGGCAGGACTTGGTAAATTATATATGTTTCGAAAAGAATATGACAAAGCCCTGGATTACCTGCAGCAAGCATTAATCATTTTTGAGAAAACTACTGATCCGGGCAGAGGAATTTCGGTAAAAGTTGATGTGGGTAAAACCTTTACCGGCATGAAACTTTATTCCAAAGCATTAGAATATGCCAGGGAATGTTTAACCATGGCGAGCCAAACCGACAATAAACCAGTTATGCAATCTGGGTATGAGATACACTGGAAGGTTTATGAAGAATTGAAAAATACAGACAGCACTTATTTTTATTTTCAAAAGTTTGTCACGCTGAAAGATTCTTTGGAAGATGCTAAGTTTAAACTTCAGTATCTTCAAAAATTAGCGTTGTATAATGTAGAAACAAAAGAAGAACAACAACAGGCACATATAGACCTCCTTAACAAGGATAACCAGGTAAAGCAACAGCACCTGCAAAAGGAAGCATTGCAGAAAAAAATATTAATAGGAAGCTTAGCTGCTTTGGGTCTAATGGGAATTATTTTTTTAAGAAATATTACGCTCAAGCGCAAAAACGAAAAACACCGTCGCGAAATGGCAGAAAATGAATTGAAGATTCAAAAGCTCGAAAATGAAAGAACAAAGGCCGAATTACAACAACAAGCGACAGAACTGGAAATGCAGGCCTTGCGGGCACAAATGAAACCTCATTTTATTTTTAATTCACTCAATTCTATCAATAGTTTCATCCTGCAAAACAACAGGGCACAGGCTTCTGAATATCTTACCAAATTTTCACGATTGGTCCGCATGATATTGCAGAATTCCCAAGCCTCATTAATCACCCTCGAAAGTGAATTGGAATCATTAAAATTATATCTTGACCTGGAATCGTTGCGGTTTAATTATCATTTTGACTATAAAATTTCTGTGCCAAATGATTTGGATATATCAGTGCTGAAAGTACCTCCACTGATTATACAGCCGTATGTGGAGAATGCAATCTGGCATGGACTAATGCACAAGGAAGAAAAAGGACAACTTGATATAGAAGTATCGCAGGAGGATGATTTCCAATATTTCAAATCACTGATAATGGTATCGGACGCAAAAAGGCTGCAGCTATGGCGAGTAAATCGGCTACCAGGCATAAGTCGATGGGACTTCAGATAACTGCGCATCGTATTGCCATGATGCAACAATCAAATGTTAGCAAATCACCTGTAACTATAAATGATCTTGTTGATCCGGATGGCGATGCAGCAGGTACAGAAGTGATAATTAAAATGCCGGTTATTTATGATTAAGACCATACTTATAGACGATGAAGTTCACTGTCTTGACACATTGAATATATTATTGAGTGATTATTGTCCTGATGTGGAAGTAGTGGATAAATGTCTGTCTGCAAAAAAAGCTTTGGAAACTATTGAAAAACTAAAACCTGATCTTGTCTTTCTCGATATTGAAATGCCGGTCATGAATGGCTTTGAACTACTCGAACAGTTTAAACAAATTCCTTTCTCGGTTATTTTTACTACAAGCTATGATCAATATGCTATTAAGGCTATTCGCTTTAGTGCACTGGATTATTTATTGAAACCAATTGACCCAAAAGAACTGGTTGCAGCTGTGCATAAAGTACAGGGGCAAAAAATACGATCATCCGGAGAACAATTCCGCATGTTGATGGATCAGATACAGCACAAAGAAACCCGGTTTACAAGATTGCGGTTCCTACGGCTGAGGGGTTTGAATTAATTCCTGCCGACCACGTAGTTCGCTGCGACGCTGATGATAATTACACTCACATCTATCTTAAAAACAAAAATAAGATCATTGCGTGCCGCAGCTTAAAAGAGATAGAAGAACAATTTCAGGGTTTCAATTTTTTTATAAGAGTGCATCACTCCTACCTCGTCAACCTGAATGAAGTAACAAAATATGTTCGCGGCGAAGGAGGTTATCTTGTAATGAGTGATGGCAGCACTGTTAACGTATCACGGAGCCGTAAAGAGGCTTTGATGAAGTGGTTCTGATCGCTTCCAGGCTCCAAGCTTATATGCCTGGGTTGTGCTTTAAGATCCCAATACACCACATTAGCGTTCGCGGTGCAAATCGAAATATGGTATCAATGTTATATCATCGCCGTTTTAAAAGTTAACGCTGGCATTCAATGGGCTTTATAAAATCCGCAACCTTGCGATCACCTGTGTTGATAGTATGGACAAGGTTTGCAGGGATATTGTAATCATAACCGTAGAATTGGCAAGGGTCATCCACATCATGATAAGCCGGTGGTATCATTCTTTTCTGTTCCCATTTTGCCTGCTAATAGAATGGAGCCGTAGGCAAATTCGGCATTATTGGGATTATCATTAGCAGGTATACCCGCAAGATCATCGGATATGTAACTTCAACCTTGTCACCAACTATTACATAGCATAGGCGACATGAATATGGCCGGCCATGGAACCTGTGGCCAATGATTTGTGTTTATGATTTAGAACAATGCCGGCTATGTACATTTCCAAATCGTTTTCAGTCTTTAATCAAAGCTTCGCGATCTTTTACTGCAAAAAACGAGATGAACATAGGATTGGCTATAGTATTTGCGATAACATCATATTACGGTGCGCTGCACCTGTGATCCTAATGTCCTCCATGCCAGGTAATAGTTAGTACCATCGTTCCACTTCCTGTTAATAGTAATATATCTGCCTGGCTTAACGCTTATCTTTAGATTTTCCATTCACAGTAGCTGTCGAAGCCAATGACGGTAACAAATAAATAGTGGCCATCCATGGATAACGAACAAAAGCTGGTATGTGCAAGACTCGGCCGGAAATATAGAATACCCTAGGAATTGGAGAGATGTAGCACAATTACACTTTAATAACAAAGATTTGCGGTTAGCCTTAATAAGGTCGATGGAATCGTGGGTCTATAAAGCCAATATTGATGGTTTCACTGTGACTATGCGGATGGCCCGCCTCTTGATTTTTGGAAGCAGGCGATCAATTCATTAAAAACCATTTCAACACATAAATTAATGCTCGCTGAAGGAAGTCGCCAGAGTCAAAAAACAGCGTGCTAACTGTAAAGTAGAGTAAAATAAAATAAGGATCACAAATTGTAATCCTTACGTTTAGCGGGCTGTACGGTACAAATCTCGAACCTTTTTTTAATGGACTTGAAGCGTTTAGCGGATTTATCAGCCCAAAGAATATAACCTTTTGACGGGCTGAAAGGGATTGCAATTTTTTTACTACCGGTACTAAAATCAATGTTCTTTACAGCAATAACAATATTATGATTTCTCAGATTACCTACCACCCGAAATCAAAATGCGATGAATAAGCAAGACGCAACTATAGAACTGCGGCTGCATAAATATGCAGTATCACCAATTAATAACGGCAATTACTAAGGCGGGTTACCAACAATTTGCATGGCTCAGAACTGTAAAGGTTGTTGCCGGGCAGATGGACATAAACGAGGATGACATGTGTTGGGAGTGGTTGGAGGCATATATAAATTTTGTCCTTCCTGCCGGCGAGTATGAAATAACGGAGGATGGAAAACACCTTGTACCGCTTGCCGAAACATACTATCATTACCTGGTTGCCTGCGCAGGAAAAGCGGATAAAGAGAAATAAAGTTCCTGAATTTAGATGCTCCGTCCTTTTCTTTTTACAGCTTTAGGTAGTGCCTGCAACTTCTTTATTTCCTTAATATCAGCGAGATCCTGCTTGCGGCCTGAGGCCTGCTTGTTCTTTAAGAAATCCGAAAGCCCAATAAAATTAATAGTAAGGTCGTCTTCCAGTTGCTGGCTTTGCATACCGGCGAGTGCCTCTTCAAACTTGATACCGTCAATGGTATTTAAAATATCAATGCGCAGGGGCGGGTAACCAATCTGGCTGATATAACCTGGTAACAGGAAATCTTCTTTTTTAAAACCCAGCGAACTCATTCCAAATTCATCCATTATGGCCAGCAGTTTGATGGCATTGTCTTCTGAAATATTTATCCAGATATCCAGGTCGCCGGTATGCCGGGGGCGGCCATGCAAGGCTAAAGCGTAGCCTCCAACAACCATATAAGCTACATTGTGCTTATTCAACAGCTTTACGAAATCTTCAAAATCCTTTTCTAGTATCATATCTTCAATTTTCGCTTGACCACTTTTCGCTTGTCCATTTGCTGGCCTTTGGCAAGAGTTTGCCTGACCAGGAGCGTAACGGCTGCCAGCCGCTCAGTAACTGGACGGGATAGCCAGTAGTTCAAATCATGGGTGTAATCATTCGCTTCGTGCAGTGCCATTTTGCGCGCTACGGGCTGAATCTTACGTTCAGCAGGTATCTTTGGTTTTAAGAAAACGTTCTTCCGCTCGATGCGTACAGTATTTGTATCGTATGCTATTTTGTTTTTACCCAGATAGTTATTTAACGTATTATAATTATATGAGCTATAGCTGAGGCAGAAATTTTTAAGGCTGGAAAAAACCTCTATTGGATTTTCAGCACGGGTTTTCCAGTATGCCACCACTACACGCTTATTACTATTTTTTGCTTGCATACACAAATATAACCAACATATACCAAATATTGGTCAAATATTGTTCATTCGTCACCTTCCAATCTGTTCAAATTCGTTGACTACCTCATTCTGGAAAAAGTCCAACAACTCCTCATAAAAATGATGTATCCTAGAATCCTCCCGGCAGCGATTTAATATTTATAGTCTGTTCGATACCAGTTTTATTAGGTAATCCATTCAAGATAGTTATCCTTTGAAATAACCTGAAAGTCTACATCGGGATACGCGGTGGCAAATGCGACAGGTTTTTTTACTTTCTTGTCAGGCGAATACTTGAACTCAAATGCAATAAGCTGTCCGTTTTCTACTTCGATCAGATCAACTTCCTGTTGATTGCAGTTTCTCCGGAAGACATCAAAGTTCGACTTGACGTACCAATCTTGTTCGAGATTCACAAAACAGTTACGCTTTAGACTTTTGCGTATCGTAATCGATGTTACCGTACTTTCCCGCAGAGAAATCCTTGTACGCATCGGCGATTCCTTGAGAAGAATTCATGACGAAAGGGCCCTGGGCTACGATAGGTTCTTCATAAGGCGCTCCGCCAAATAGCAGGATATCGCAAGCTTCCTGGTGGTTATTGCCCGATCGAATTTCTCCTGCATTTCTGTCAAATTCGATGAACTCACCGGATTCATAATGTTCATCATTTATTGAGGCTGGGCCATTGGCTAAAAATGCCGCTACTTCTAATTTTTCGGCAAAGTCGATTGTGCAACTGGCGCCCGGCTTCAAATGAATATGAAAAAGAAACTGTTCTGAATAATTTGGGATAGCAGAGCGTAACTCTTTAAATGCACCGACGATCACCTTGATCCATCCACTTCCATCCGATAATGGTTTAACTGGAACTTTGTTCCCTTCTATAGCAAGGTAGGTCGGTTTTTCAGCCTTTATCTTAGAAGGTAAATTTATCCAAAATTGAAATGCATGGATCAATTTCGAATCAGTTCTGGAATCATAATTTAACGTTTCGTCATGAATGATCCCGTTTCCCGCATTCATCCATTGAACTCCTCCTGAATGCACAATGGCATAGTTTCCGGCACTGTCGAAATGCTCATCTTCTCCATTTAGAATGTAGCTCAGGGTCGCTATTCCTCTATGCGGATGGGCTCCAGTCCCGCGGTTATTAATTGAGGTTTGAATTTTTGGAACGATATGGTCTAAAAAAACGAATGGGCCGACCGCATCTGCGTATCTGTTAGCCAGAATCCGGTATATAATAAGGTCACCAATATCTGCTCTTTGACCTTTAGTTGAGAAGCTGCTTTTCTTTCTCATGTTGAAAACTGATTGTAACGGTTGTAAGGTTGATAATTTGTCATCAGTCGGAGACGATTGCACGATAGACAAGTCGTACTGATTAAACCTGTCTTTTACGGCCGTTCCATTCTCACGCATTTTCCCGGATCAGTGGAATTACTTTAGTACCGATCAATTCAATTGATCGCGTCAACTGTTGATGGTTGAGCCCAGCGTTATCCATCTGAAATGTAAAGCGATCCACACCACCGAGGGCTTTGCTATGCCGTAAAAGCTTTTCGACGACCTTTTCCGGGCCACCGACGACAAGAACGCCTTTTGGCGCGATCATTTGGTCGAACTTGCTTCGAGTAACTGGTGGCCATCCTCTTTCATGTCCGAGTTTTGTCCACAATTCAGCATACCCCGGGAAATAATCCGCTATGGCCGACTGATCATCATCCCCAACGTAGCCAGGGGAATGCAGTCCCACCTTGAGATCCTCAGGACTGAAACCTGCGTCCTGACCCGATTTTCTATAGAGATCGATCAATGGCCTAAAACGCTCCGGCTCGCCACCTATGATGGCGACCATTAATGGTAGACCCAGCATTCCGGCACGCACAAATGATTCCGGAGTTCCACCCACACCCTGCCAAATCGGTATCTTTTTCTGAATCGGACGTGGATATACAGGCTGATCCGTCAATGCCGGCCGAAATCTACCCGACCAGGTGATGAATTCTTTGTCGCGAATGCGCAGCAGCAATTCCAATTTTTCTTTGAATAAGGCGTCATAGTCATCTAGGTTAAACCCGAATAAAGGGTACGCCTCGATAGCCGAACCTCGGCCTACAACCATTTCAGCACGACCCTTTGAAATAATATCCAACGTGGCAAAACTCTGAAATACACGGACAGGGTCGGCAGTACTTAATACGGTTACGGCACTCGTCAACCGGATCTTTTTTGTACGTGCCGCTGCTGCTGCAAGTATTACCGCAGGTGCAGAGTCAAGAAATTCTTTCTTATGATGCTCGCCGATTCCAAAAATATCCAGTCCGGCATCATCCGCTGCAACTATCCGTTCCAAGAGCTGTTCCATCGCCTCTTGGCTGCTCAGCGCTTTGCTTCCGTACATCGCCGAGGCAAAACTATCTATTCCTATTTCCATGACATACTCTTATATAATCGTTTAATATCAAAGTGTGTTCAGTATCAGTTATAATTTAAACTGTGCTCCAGATTGTTAATCGAGATTCGATAACTATACAACTATTTTGAAGGGTCATAAGGATAAATCAGTTTTCCTGATGCGTATGAATCCGGCGAAACTACAACCTGCACCTTGCTGTTCATGAATGTACTGATGTCTCCGTTTTGCATCAAGGGTTCCTATCGCCTGTACAGCTTGTTCCAAAACTTGCAACTGGGCATCGGCTAGAGGCACCACGTAAAACCCAAGCTCGTCCACTTTTTCTTCGCCGGCTCGTTCCTGATATCTTTGAATTAGTTCCGCCACACCCGGAAAATCCATTTTAGGAACCGGCATCCAGTAACTCATAATTGACGAAACCATTTAAAAGTGGACCAAGTTCAGTTTTAACTGTAGCGCTTTGCGGTCCGATCATCGCCCCACCCACCATTTTGGGTCGATAGTCACTGTCATGTATCGCGCGGACCAATCTTTTGGAATCTTCCAAATAAGAGCAAAGAAACAGGATATCGGGATCTATTTCTTCAAGTTGATCTATAATCGGCCCAAAGTCGCTAGTTGACAACGGATACCTTTGCTCATGGACGATCCTCATATTGAATTTGGCTGCATTCTCCCTCGCACCCATTACCGGATTTCGTGAGAACTCAGCATCCGCAGTAAGGAGCGCGACCGTTAATGGTTTCGGGCTTTGTGCAGCGGCCAATTCAAAAAAGCCCTCCGTTAGGGCAGCGTTAGGACTTGGCCAGTAGGGATCATCGCGAAATAATTTTGATATTGCAGCTCGTTATTTAAATCCAATTCTTGAAAAGAGTGCAGATGCTACTTCCGGCATAGCTATTTTAATTAGAATTATTCAGGTCATTTTTCTGCCATTAAAAATGGAATTAGAATTTAACTTCCATGACTGATCCCATAAAAAAAAACATCCTTTTGCTGCGGTATAACATCGTTGAACCAGAGAGCTGCATAATCTTCAGGCTGGCGTTTGAATTGTGCACTAACATAAGGACAAAGCGGCACGATCTTCAAATCGTTTTCTTACTAATTGCTCGAGCAATAGTTTTGAAAACCCGCGGCCTTTGAACTCATCACTACTTCCGTGTGAAACACTGTGAGCTTTTCATTTGCAATCGCTACACTCACTATTCCCACCTTTTTATCATTCGAAAACAGCTGGACTTCACCATTCACACTATCAGAAAAAACGACTTGTGTATGTTCCATTAGCCGACGCTTTCGTTCTCTACAATATTCTGTCTGATACTTAATGCACGGGATGGGCATTTGGCAACCTGATCAATAAGCTCCTGAGTGGTCGCATTTCCTGTTCGTATCCATGGCCGCCCTTTAGGGTCATAAACTTTTGGCAAAGTTCTTTCACACACTCCTGAATGAATACACAGATTAGGTTTCCAAAGGATCGTGATCTTGCCCTTTGAATATTCAACTGTTGTCATATAGTTCTCTCCTAATTAATTCTCTGATTTAGAAAAGATCTTACCGTAGATTCGTATGATCCTCCTGGCATGGTAATTCGTCGTCTGTTGAATGCAAAGTTGTGCAACAGGCGAAAAGGTAAAAGATGATATATGGCTAAAAAGAAAGTAGACAAATGTCTACTTACGAAGATGACGGGATGATCGATGTATTATTTTTGCATGAGATGACGTTTAACGCGACTAAGGGTATCTTTGGTAATACCAAGGTAAGACGCGATAATATGCTGCGGGAAACGTTGTAACAGCTCGGGATAACATGCGACAAAATCAGTATATCGCTTTTCCGCGACACCGCTTATAGATGAAGTTAGCCTCCGTTGATTAGCAATATTATTCCTCTCGTCAAGCAGGCGAATCATTTCACTGAATGCGGGAACTTTCTTAATCAATTCAAGGGTGTTGGCCCTATTGATCAACAGCATTTCGGTATTTTCCCAAGCATCGATATTGTAAAGACTTGGCGAATTCATAACCCAGCTTTCGCGGTCTCCCATCCACCAGTTTTCAACACCTAACCTCACGATATGCTCAACACCTTTCTCATCCACCATATATTGTCTCATGGCTCCATTCACTATAAAGGCAAAATGCTTACAGCGGCGACCCTCCTGCAGAAAGTACTGTCTTTTCCTTAATTTGAACGGCATGAGGGCTCCTTTGATCAGTGCACTTTCGTGCTCTGAAAGGGGGGCTGGAGAGAAGTCTCTCAAATATTCAAAAAACGCATCATGCATAAGGAAAAAGCGTTTAAGTCAGTAAGACAAGGCCCTTTCAGCAAAAATTATGACAGGTTTCAGTTCCCCATCCACTATAACTTAGAATTTGTGTAGCAAAAATACGAAATCAGCTCGAATTTGAGCAAGACCTCAATTTGCAATGGGTCGTTTTCCGACCTTGCTGAAACCATGGCCGCATACCAACTGACTATCGCTCAATTCAAACAAATTGACCAGCTTCCTATTCGTCAATTTCAAATCCGGCTACTCGTGGCACCAGGTGGGTATTGCTTTATGATCTTCATGATGTCCACCTTCTAGATAACGGCACTGAACGTCAGGACCGGATGATCCTCCGCGATAAGATCGTCAAAATTAAGCGAGATCGGAAAGTGAAAATGAAAGAGGCCATCTCAAGTACTGTTGAGAGAGCCTCTTTTGATGCCGTCGTTGCCAAATGCTTTGACAGATACTCGGTTAGGTGCAGAAACGAGTTCGTCCGGTTGGTTAGATTGATACTCGTTTTTTTTGAAATCGCAAGGAAATCCGTGTGGAAAACAGGCTCTTTGAACCTTTCTTTTGACATCAAGATTACTGGAGCCCCATTTATCAGTGAGCTTGGTGAGAGTTCAATGCAGAGCTCAGCATTTTTTCCAAGGCAGGAATGGCGAATGTTTCCTTTATTAACTGTTTAGGAGACTCATCCATACAAACCACCGATACTCAGCACTGAACGGTCTCTTATAAATATCTAATACCTGTTCCATGGCCGGTACGAACTGACTGTTTTGATGTAGCGGCATTATCCACCCTACTACTTTCCAGGGTTTCAATTCAATGTCATTAACTTAAGCACTTTTTCCTATTTTTGGATGTCCTTATAAAGATAGGGGCTACCTCAACAGAACAAACAGAAAACGCTCTATTATCGGAATTAATTGAAAAACTAAATATCACCATTAAAGATGAAACATTC
>JBGSYC010000120.1:0-7263 GCA_041751095.1 Flavihumibacter sp. | reverse complement strand
CCCTCCGGAAGTTTTTTTAGATCCCAACAAATTTTCCCCTGATGGCACCACATCTTTATCCGGCATTGATTTTACCAAAGATGGGTCGCTTGCAGCTTACCTGATTTCAGAAGGCGGTTCAGACTGGAATAAAATGATTGTATTGAATACCGCAACCAAAACACTACTGGGGGATACGCTCCACAATGTAAAATTCAGCGGAATTGCCTGGTTTCGTAATGAGGGCTTCTACTACAGCAGTTATAACCAGCCAACGGAAGGAAGCCAGCTATCGGGAAAAACAGACCGGCACAAGCTCTTTTACCATAAGCTGAATACGCCCCAAAGTGAGGATATTATGCTGTTTGGCGGTGATCAAACGCCAAGGAGATATATCGGAGCTTACGTTACTGAGGACCAGAAATTCCTGGTAATAACCGCTGCCAATGCTACTTATGGAAATGAACTGTACATAAAAGATCTTACTAAAAATGACGCGCCCATACTCCCGGTGGTCACCGGCTTTGAAACGGAGCAGGACGTATTGTATTCAGCCAATAACAAGCTATACATTCTTACCAATCTGAAAGCGCCAAACAGAAAGATTGTAGTCACCGATGCCGCCACGCCAGCTCCTGCAAACTGGAAGGATCTTATTCCGGAAACTACTTTCCCGTTAACCGCTTCTACGGGCGGGAATAAAATCTTTGCACAATATCTCAAGGACGCGACATCGCAGGTATACCAGTATAATCTCGATGGCAGGCAGGAAAAGCTAATTGAGCTGCCCGGTCTTGGCTCTGCTGGCGGGTTCCACTCAAAAAAAGAAGAGAAGGACGTTTACTATACTTTCAGCTCGTATATATATCCTCCCACAATTTTTAAATACACTATTGCCTCGGGCAAATCGGAGGTCTTTAAAAAAGCTAATGTTCAGTTTGACGCTTCTAAATATGAAAGCCGGCAGGTATTTTACAATTCAAAGGACGGCACAAAAATCCCCATGATCATTACTCATAAAAAAGGGATCGAACTGAATGGTAACAATCCGGCTATATTGTATGGATACGGTGGTTTTAATATTAGTCTTACCCCCGCTTTTGGTATTTCTAATTTGATCTTTATGGAAAATGGCGGGGTGTATGCCGTTCCAAACATCAGGGGCGGCGGCGAGTATGGGGATAAGTGGCACGATGCGGGAACCAGGCTTAAAAAGCAAAACGTATTCGATGACTTTATTGCTGCCGCAGAATATCTGATACAGCATAAGATAACGTCGTCCAGGTATTTAGCCATAAGCGGCGGTTCTAACGGTGGCCTTTTGGTAGGTGCTTGTATTACGCAAAGGCCTGAACTGTTCAGGGTAGCGTTGCCGGCTGTTGGGGTGCTTGATATGATCCGGTATCATAAATTTACTGCAGGAGCAGGCTGGTCGTACGATTATGGTACGGCGGAAGACAATGAAGAAATGTTTAAGTATTTGTACAAATACTCACCCGTGCAAAATGTAAGGCCAAATGTTTGTTATCCATCAACAATGGTAACCACCGGCGATCACGATGATCGCGTAGTGCCTGCACATTCGTTTAAATTTGCCGCTGCATTGCAGGCCGCCCAGGGTTGCAACAACCCGGTATTGATTCGTATTGAAACAAAGGCCGGGCATGGATCCGGTAAGCCAACTACCATGCTGATAGAAGAAATATCAGACCGTTTTGCATTTCTGTTTTATGAAATGGGATTGACATTTACATCGCCCGTGATGTAGATTGCCAAGCAAGGCATGTTGCGGGAGCAGGTTAACTGCACTCATTGGTGTAATACTCCCCGCAAAACAGGTAACTTACATGGCTAACGCTATGTACATGAAACTTGTGCTATTCATTTCGATGGTGATGCTTCCCGTATTTGCATTACTGCAAAAACAGCACCTCACCACCAGGGATCAATATCCACCTGCAGAAAAGGTAGCAAGTGATTTTACGGATTTGCTCAAAAGACCCATTGTTGATTTCAGGCCGTCCTTTCAGGAGTTTACAACCGATACCGTTAATATTGAAAAAGGTTATTTTTTTTCCGAAGAAAATGAAAAGGTACCTGTGCTTATTTACAAGCCGGTACAACCCCATTTGAAATCTTACCCGGTGGTTATCTGCCTCCATGGCACCGGAGGAAGTAAAGAAGAAGAGACAATAAGAAACCTTCTCTACCGGTTTTCCCGGTTAGGCTTTATGGGCGTGGCAATCGACGCCAGATATCATGGCGAACGAATTCCCGGTGGGGCAGACAGGGCGCACCAATATATGGATGCCATTACTAAGGCATGGGAAACTCCGGAAGAGAAGAAACAGGAACATCCATTCTTTTATGACACCGTTTATGACCTGTGGAGATTGACGGATTATCTAATCACGAGGCGTGACGTTCAGGCAAACCGCATTGGAATGATGGGCATTTCTATGGGTGGCATTGAGACATGGATGGCAGCTTCCGTTGATAAAAGGATAAAGGTGGCTGTACCTGTAATTGCAGCACAGAGTTTTAGCTGGTCGCTTAAAAATAACCAATGGCAGGGGCGCGCACGAACGATCTGGACTGTACATGAACGCGTTGCGGGAGATTTGGGCGACAGCATGGTAAATGCAAAGAATGTTAAAAAATTCTGGGATAAACTGTTGCCGGGTATAACGAACAGGTTCGACTGCCCCTCCATGATCAGGCTGTTTGCGCCCAGGCCGCTGCTATTGTTGAATAACGAAATGGATCCAAATTGCCCGTTAGCCGGGGCAGAACTTGCTTTCGATGCGGCTAAAAACGCGTACCGGTCAACAAACGCGCTGAACAGATTGCTGGTTCACGTAACGCCTGGAGAACCGCACCGCTTTTTGCCTGAACATCTTCAGATGACAATTGCCTGGTTCAAAAAATGGCTTTGAAAAGACGCCTCGAAACTCAGGATATCCATAACATGAGAAGCCCGCAGAACAAATGCTCCGGATCATGAACCGCAGGCGCATATCTGATGTAGATCAGATTCGTAAGAAGATGAGCATTGTGATGCGGATGCAAGAAATAAGCGTTGACCTTTCACTCGTACAAAACCCAAAAATGTTGACAGTATAAAGATTGCGGAATTATGAAATTATCAGTTGCAATATTGGCGATCGCAATCGCGTTAGCTTCTTGCGGAGGCAGGAATACAAAGTCGAATGTACAGGAGCCTGGGGGTAAAAAAGATGCAAAATCGAAGACCCTCGAAGCAGGTGCGGATGTATTACAAAGCAAATGACCATTAGCAAAATTTAATACCTACCTCGACGGATTTCATTTTTATAATGGCAACCCGTCGGCACAAATGGAAGCTCATCATTACGTGAACCAGTTGAATGAGGATGTACATCAGGCGATCATATTTGATGGCAATGGTGCGGATGCCAAATTGATGGGCGTTAAATACATTCTCTCGGAACGCTTATTTAAAACTTTGGATGAGGAAGAAAAAAAGTTATGGCATTCTCATCATTATGAGGTTGGGTCCGGCGAATTGATTGCCCCCGGAATACTTGAGATTGCCGAACACGAGCTCATGGAAAAGCTGGTAAGCACCTACGGCAAAACCATACATACCTGGCATACGGACCAGCAAAGAACTTTGCCCGTTGGCGCACCGATGATTATGATGGCATTTACAAAAGACGGCCAGAGGAGACCTGAAATGGTGGCAGAGAGAGAGACAAGCTCTTCAATATATCGACAGCAAACAAAAGAAAGAACAGGGAAGATATTCCCATGCCCGTTGTAGATCCTGTTGCTAACGCCTGGGAAAAAGGCGAGATCAGGCAATTGGTCGTTACAATTAAAGCAGACAGTGCACTGCACAAACACCAGGGTACGGTGCAGAAAAAGAATTAAGCACGTCGAAAGGCAGCGCGTAAAGGCCGGATGAAAGACTTTTAATTGAGTAGCTGTACCTGTCGTATACGTAGTTGTTAACCCATTAATTTAAAGAAGCGTTGCCACTAATGGGGTATACTTGCCAGACCTTCTTTCTAAATATATTTCGTTTATGTTCTTAGTGCACAATTCAGGAACCTTTATGTTCAGTATATTATGCTATCTGTAGCATAACAGAAAGAGAACTTCCTTAACAATACCCATTCGTAAAACAGTGTTAAATGACGGATACACATTTGTCTTTTGATTAATTTCAGTGCCTGAACTTTTCCGGTGAGCTCCTGTAGTGTCACTTTCAAAACAGGAGATCCCCGTAAAAGCGTTTAATACCTTCACTATGAAACAAATATTCTCCTTTGCGCTGTTACTTGGTTGCTTTTTCGCCCGTGGCCAGAAAGTAAATCAATGCGGCATAATCGTACCTCCAAAGTCGTTACAAGCAAATTTCCAATCCGTTTACGAGGCCGGAGATTTTATCCAGGCGATGCTCGACAGTATAAACTGGAAAGAAAATTTTAACATTCAGGAACAGAATGGGATCAATAATGCCTATGCAACCATAATCAGAAACAAGAAGTATATCATTTACGATAATAATTTCCTTGAAAACCTTGACGGGTATGCAGGAACCAAATGGGCTTCCGTTAGCGTGCTTGCACATGAAATGGGGCATCACTACCGCAACCACGTTGTAGATACCAGGGGTAGTACTCCTGCAAACGAAATTGAAGCAGATTATTTTTCAGGTTATGTAATGGCGAAGCTGGGCGCCGGTTTAAACGAAGCAAAGGCGGCAATGGAACAGATTGCGTCTCCGAGGGCCAGCGCTTCACATCCTGCCAAAGCAGACCGGTTGAACGCCATATCAAAGGGCTGGAACTATGCAAAGGGCTTGTCGTCTGCTGAACCCGTTGGCGGAAGAAGAACCCCTGCACCTCAACCACAGCAAAACCCCCCTCCTTCTGCAAACGACGGCAGCTGGATATATCTTTCGCTGTACGGGAATAATGAAATGCCTGTTTATTTATCGGATGACGGAAAGGACTTTAATGCGGCTCCCCTCAAAACAACGCAACCTTTTGTATTTAAATTTGAAGTTTACAATTACGGATGGCTCAGGTTAAGCAATGATCAAAGGGCAAGAAGCTACAAATTATTTCACGGCAAAGACTATGCGATTATCTGGAGCCGGCGTACGAACAGCTGGACCGTGGTTGAAGTACCATAAGTAGAATAGTTTATTGTCCGACTAAGATGAATAGGTTGTTGATACCGGACTTTTACCCACGCTACCGCTTCCGGAGGGGACATCCAAAGTTTGCCGCCAGTTAAGCTTTCCAGCGTGATTTGTTTAGTTTTACGGACAACAATGATCCTTTAATTGTTCACAGGCAAAACAATTATAAATGTCGATCCGTCATTTACATTGCTTGTGGCCGTGACAAGCCCCTCATGTTTATTCACAATTCTTTTCACCATGGCCAGCCCGATGCCGTTGCCTTCGTATTGAGAATTTGAATTTAGCCTTTGGAAAATCATAAAGATTTTGTCCAGGTATTGCTCGTCAAATCCAATACCGTTATCACTAATAAGAATTCTGCAGTAATTACCGCTTTTAGAAACATGACTGCTCACTGATTTCTCATTCACCGTTTCAGTTTTGATCGAAATAACCGGAGGGACATCCTGCCTCGAAAATTTTAACGCGTTACTGATTACGCTACGAAACACCTGTTTTATCTGGCCTGGTATTACTTTCAGCCGGTGCAGTTCACCTACATGTACCTTTGCGCTTCGCTCCGAAATGCGGGGTTCCATTTCAAGCATCACATCTTCTACGATTGAATTTAAACAGATATCGCTAAACGACTCGGGATACGACAAAGTTGAATAGGTAACAAGGTTCTCTATCAGTTGCGTCATCCGTTGGGAAGCGTAAATGATGCGTTGCATATAATCTTCACCGGGGCCGGTGTTTACAAGGCCTTTTTCTTTGATGAACGAACTGTATGTTCTAATCTTCCTGAGCGGTTCTTTAAGGTCATGAGCAGCAACAAAAGCGAATTGCTCAAGTTCCTCATTACAAGCGGCAAGCCTGCGGTTTAGTTCGTGTAATTGTTGTGTCTGGACGGACAGTTGGTAAAATATCTTAACTTTAAGAAGCAATATGTCGTTATCAAGCGGCTTGAAACAAAAATCCATGCCACCTGATATGTATCCTCTGGAAATGGATTTTTTATCCAAGTCAACGGAAGATAGAAAAATAATGGGCATTTCCCGGGCTTTGCCCTGAGCCGATATAGTTTCCGCCACTTCAAATCCATCCGTTCCGGTCATGTGAATGCCGAGAAGCAACAAAGCATATGAGTTCCCTGAAATCTTTTTTAATGCTTCTTCACCGGAGGTGGCCAAATCCACCCCATAGCCGTTTAGCTCCAGCAATGTTCTTAATGAAAATAAATCTTCTTCTTTGTCGTCCACAATTAAAATCATAGTTCATTTGTAACGAAACTGCGCCTTAAAAGTTATCGGCGTAAATTAAGAAAACACTTATACCTGGAAATTACCCGGAAGTTGAGCAGTACCGGAAAGAAAAAAGAAGAAGTTGGATGGTGAGCTTTGGGGGTAACAATTGATAATCCTAAATGAAAAGGCTTAGGCGATAAGCGCCGTCGAAGCAAATAACGTAAGCAATTGCACCTGGGTTCGCTGACACTAATTCGAATGGATTATGATATGCTGTGCTTTGCCTGTAAACCCGCCGTAATGGCATTGTAGGCTATGAACAGGCAAGCTGGAAGGCCTATCAATTTTAGTTATTGCCGGACGAAAATGAATAAGCTCTTGATATTCGGAACTTATCCACCCATCTTCTCCGGGAGGGATGTTCAGGCTGGCGCTTAGAAAAGCTTTCAGCCTGATTGCTACTTTCTCCGGAAAACAATGAGTAATTTTAATTGAACGTTCCGGTTCTAAGCACCACATTCATTCCGGGATATTCAACTTTTGAATCATCCTCGGCAGTTATAAAAACCCTTATAGGTTTAAATGAGGTTACCGAGGACAGAGAAGCCTTCATTTTACTTGAGAATAACCCTGTGGAGCTTTTCATCTGGCCAATATTCTTTGCTCCGTCCCTGTCGGTATCTATCCATACCACATACACGTCTCTTGGAGGGTCAAGGCGCCTGGGGTCAGCTAAATTTCTGACGTTAATATCGAGAGCATAGTTATTGTTTTGGTCTTTTTTTATTTTAACACTCCCCACTGCTGCCGGTACAACAGGAGAATTCTGAAAAGTCACCTTCCTTGCGCACGCATGAAGGGAAA
>JBGSYC010000119.1:0-7354 GCA_041751095.1 Flavihumibacter sp. | reverse complement strand
CCCTCCGGAAGTTTTTTTAGATCCCAACAAATTTTCCCCTGATGGCACCACATCTTTATCCGGCATTGATTTTACCAAAGATGGGTCGCTTGCAGCTTACCTGATTTCAGAAGGCGGTTCAGACTGGAATAAAATGATTGTGCTGAATACCGCAACCAAAACACTACTGGGGGATACGCTCCACAATATAAAATTCAGCGGTATTGCCTGGTTCCGTAACGAGGGCTTCTACTACAGCAGTTACAACCAGCCAACGGAAGGAAGCCAGCTATCAGGAAAAACAGACCGGCACAAGCTCTTTTATCATAAGCTGAATACGCCCCAAAGTGAGGATATTATGCTGTTTGGCGGTGACCAAACACCGCGGAGATATATCGGGGCTTACGTTACTGAAGACCAGAAATTCCTGGTAATTAGCGCTGCCAATGCTACTTATGGCAATGAACTGTACATAAAAGATCTTTCTAAAAATGATGCGCCCATACTCCCCGTTGTCACCGGCTTTGAAACAGAGCAGGATGTATTGTATTCAGCCAATAACAAGCTATACATTCTTACCAATCTGAAAGCGCCAAACAGGAAGATTGTAGTTACCGATGCCGCAACGCCTGCTCCTGCAAACTGGAAAGATCTTATTCCGGAAACTACTTTCCCGTTAACCGCTTCTACCGGCGGGGATAAAATATTTGCACAATACCTTAAAGACGCGACATCGCAGGTATACCAGTATAATCTCGATGGCAGGCAGGAAAGGCTGATTGAGCTGCCCGGTCTTGGCTCTGCGGGCGGGTTCCACTCAAAAAAAGAAGAGAAGGACGTTTACTATACTTTCAGTTCATATATATATCCTCCCACAATTTTTAAATACACTATTGCCTCGGGCAAATCGGAGGTCTTTAAAAAAGCTAATGTTCAGTTTGACGCTTCTAAATATGAAAGCCGGCAGGTATTTTACAATTCAAAGGACGGTACAAAAATCCCCATGATCATTACTCATAAAAAAGGGATCGAACTGAATGGTAACAATCCGGCTATATTGTATGGATACGGCGGTTTTAATATCAGTCTTACCCCCGCCTTTAGTATTTCTAATTTGATCTTTATGGAAAATGGCGGGGTGTATGCCGTGCCAAACATCAGGGGCGGCGGCGAGTATGGCGATAAGTGGCACGATGCGGGAACCAGGCTTAAAAAGCAAAACGTATTCGATGATTTTATTGCCGCCGCAGAATACCTGATACAACATAAAATAACCTCGTCCAGGTATTTAGCCATAAGCGGCGGTTCTAACGGTGGCCTTTTGGTTGGTGCGTGTATTACGCAACGGCCTGAACTGTTCAGGGTAGCGTTGCCCGCCGTTGGGGTGCTTGATATGATCCGCTATCATAAATTTACTGCTGGTGCAGGCTGGTCGTATGATTATGGTACTGCGGAAGACAATGAAGAAATGTTTAAGTACTTGTACAAATACTCACCCGTGCAAAATGTGAGGCCAAATGTTTGTTATCCATCAACAATGGTAACCACCGGCGATCACGATGATCGCGTAGTGCCTGCACATTCGTTTAAATTTGCCGCTGCTTTGCAGGCCGCCCAGGGTTGCAACAACCCGGTATTGATTCGTATTGAAACAAAGGCCGGGCATGGATCCGGTAAGCCAACTACCATGCTGATAGAAGAAATATCAGACCGGTTTGCATTTCTGTTTTATGAAATGGGATTGACATTTACATCGCCCGTGATGTAGATTGCCAGGCAATGGATGTTTGCGGGAGCAGTTATCTGCGCTCATTGGTGTAATACTCCCCGCAAAACAGGTAACTTACATGGATAACGCTATGTACATGAAACTTGTGCTATTCATTTCGATGGTGATGCTTCCCGTACGTGCATTACCGCAAAATCAGCACCTCACCACTACCGGGCGATATCCACCCGCAAAAGAGGTAGCAGGTGATTTTACGGAGTTGCTCAAAAGACCCATTGTTGATTTCAGGCCGTCCTTTCGGGAGGTTACTACCGATACCGTTAATATTGAAAAGGGTTATTTCTATTCCGAAGAAAATGAAAAAGTACCTGTGCTTATATACAAGCCGGTACAACCCCGTTTGAAATCTTACCCGGTAGTTATCTGCCTCCATGGCACCGGAGGAAATAAAGAAGAAAAGACAATAAGAAACCTCCTCTACCGGTTTTCCCGGTTAGGCTTTATGGGCGTTTCCATCGACGCAAGATATCATGGTGAACGAATCCCCGGTGGGGCAGACAGGGCGCAGCAATATATGGATGCGATTATTAAGGCGTGGGAAACTCCGGAAAAGAAGAAACAGGAACATCCATTCTTTTATGACACCGTTTATGACCTGTGGAGATTGACGGATTATCTAATCACCAGGCCGGACGTTCAGGCAAACCGAATTGGAATGATGGGCATTTCTATGGGGGGCATTGAGACATGGATGGCAGCTTCCGTTGATAAAAGGATAAAGGTGGCTGTACCTGTAATTGCAGCACAGAGCTTTAGCTGGTCGCTAAAAAATAATCAATGGCAGGGGCGCGCACGAACGATCTGGAGTGTACATGAACGCGTTGCGGGAGACTTGGGCGACAGCATGGTAAATGCAAAAAATGTAAAAATATTCTGGGATAAACTGTTGCCCGGTATAACGAGCAGGTTCGACTGCCCTTCCATGATCAGGCTGTTTGCGCCCAGGCCGCTGCTATTATTAAATAACGAATTGGATCCAAATTGCCCGTTGGCCGGAGCCCAGCTTGCTTTCGATGCGGCTAAAAACGCCTACCGGTCAACAAACGCGCTAAACAGATTACTGGTTCACGTAACGCCGGGAGAACCGCACCGCTTTTTGCCTGAACATCTTCAAATGACAATTGCCTGGTTCAAAAAATGGCTTTGAAAAAACGACCGGAACTCACGATATCCATAACATGGAAAGCCCGCAGTACAAATGCTTTGGATCATGAACCACAGGCACAGATCTGGTGTAGATCAGCTTCGTTAAAAATGCGAGCGTTGCGATGCGGATGCAAAAAAAGCGTTGACCTTTCAATTGTACAAAACCCGAAAGTTGTTAATGGTATAAAGATTGAAGCTCATGGTATCATTCGCTCGTACGTGAATTATTCTACATATAAAGCCGGAATTATGAAATTATCATTTGCAATATTGGCGATAGCATTGGCATTAGCTTCTTGCGGAGGCAAGAATACAAAATCGAATGTACAGGAGCCCGGGGGTGAAAAAGATGCAAAATCGAAGACTCTCGAAGCAGGTGCGGATGTATTACAAAGCAAATCACCATTAACAAAATTTAATACTTACCTCGACGGATTTCATTTTTACAATGGTAACCCGTCGGCACAAATGGAAGCTCATCATTATGTGAACCAGTTGAATGAGGATGTACACCAGGCGATCATATTTGATGGCAATGGTGCGGATGCCGAATTGATGGGCATTGAATACATTCTCCCGGAACGCTTATTTAAAACATTGGATGAGGAAGAAAAAAAGTTGTGGCATTCCCATCATTATGAGGTTGGGTCCGGCGAATTGATTGCCCCCGGAATACCTGAGATTGCCGAACACGAACTCATGGAAAAGCTGGTAAGCACCTACGGCAAAACCATACATACCTGGCATACGGATCAGCAAAGAACTTTGCCTGTTGGCACACCGATGATTATGATGGCATTTACAAAAGACGGCCAGGCGAGGCCTGAAATGCTGGCAGAGAGAGACAAGCGCTTCAATATATCAACAGCAAACAAAAGAAAGAACAGGGAAGATATTCCCGTGCCTGTTGTAGATCCGGTTGCTAACGCCTGGGAAAAAGGCGAGATCAGGCAGTTGGCAGTTACAAACAAAGCAGACAGTGCAATGCACAAACACCAGGGTACGGTGCAGAAAACGAATTAAGCAGGTTGAAAGGCGTAGCGTAAAAGCCTGAGGAAACACTCTTTATCGGATAGCTGCACCTATTCGTATACGTAGATGTTAACACTTTAATTTAAAGAAGCGTTGCCACTAACGGTGTATACTTAAAAGACCTTTTTTCTAATTATTAATTATTTCCATCCATGTTGTTAGCGCACAATTTCAGGATCATTTATGTTCAGTTTATTTGCTTCTGTAGCATAACAGGAAGAGAACTTCCTTAACAATATCCATTCGTAAAACAGTGTTAAATGACGGATACACATTTGTCTTTTGATTAATTTCAATGCCGAAACTTTTTCGGTGAGCTCCTATAGCGTCACTTTCAAAACAGGATATCCCCGGAAAAGCGTTTAATACCTTCACTATGAAACAAATCTTCTCCTTTGCGTTGTTACTTGGTTCCTTTTTCGTCCATGGCCAGAAAGTAAATCAATGCGGCATAATCGTACCTCCAAAGTCGTTACAAGCAAATTTCCAATCCGTTTACGAGGCCGGAGATTTTATCAATGCGATGCTCGACAGTATAAACTGGAAAGAAAATTTTAACATACAGGAACAGAATGGGATCAACAATGCCTATGCAACCATAATCAGGAACAAGAGGTATATCATTTACGATAATAATTTCCTTGAAAACCTTGACGGGTATGCAGGAACCAAATGGGCTTCCGTTAGCGTGCTTGCTCATGAAATGGGGCATCACTACCGCAACCATGTTGTAGATACCAGGGGTAGTACTCCTGCAAATGAAATTGAAGCAGATTATTTTTCAGGTTATGTGATGGCGAAGCTGGGCGCCGGTTTAAATGAAGCCAAGGCGGCAATGGAACAGATTGCGTCTCCGAGGGCCAGCAATTCTCATCCTGCCAAAGCAGACCGGTTGAACGCCATATCAAAAGGCTGGAACTATGCAAAAGGCTTGTCGCCCTCCGAACCCGTTGGCGAAAGAAGAACCCCTGCACCTCAACCTCAGCAAAACCCCCCTCCTTCTGCAAACGACGGCAGCTGGATATATCTTTCGCTGTATGGGAATAATGAAATGCCAGTTTATTTATCAGATAACGGAAAGGACTTTAATGCAGCTCCCCTCAAAACAACGCAGCCCTTTGTATTTAAATTTGAACTATACAATTACGGCTGGCTCAGGTTAAGCAATGATCAAAGGGCAAGAAGTTACAAATTATTTCACGGCAAAGACTATGCGATTATCTGGAGCCGGCGTACCAACAGCTGGACTGTGGTTGAAGTACCGTAAGGAAAATGGTTTATTGTCCGACTAAGATGAATAGGTTGTTGATACGCGGACTTTCACCCACGTACCGCTGCCGGAGGGGATATACAAAGTTTGCCGCCAGTGAAGCTTTCAGCGTGATTGGCTTCTACAGACAACAATGATTTTCTTTGATTTTCAACAGGCAAAACAATTATAAATGTCGATCCGTCATTTACATTACTTGTGGCCGTGACAAGCCCCTCGTGTTTATTCACAATTCTTTTCACCATGGCCAGCCCTATGCCGTTGCCTTCGTATTGAGAATTGGAATTTAGCCTTTGGAAAATCATAAAGATTTTGTCCAGGTATTGCTCGTCAAATCCAATACCGTTATCACTAATAAGAATTCTGCAGTAATTACCGCTTTCAGAAACATGACCGCCTACTGATTTCTCATTTACCGTTTCAGTTTTGATCGAAATAACCGGAGGGACATCCTGCTTTGAAAATTTTAACGCGTTACTGATCACGCTGCGAAACACCTGTTTTATCTGGCCTGGTATTACTTTCAGGCGGTGCAGTTCACCAACATGTACCTTTGCGCTTCGTTCCGAAATGCGGGGCTCCATTTCAAGCATCACATCTTCTACAATTGAATTTAAACAGGTATCTCTAAACGATTCGGGATACGACAAAGTTGAATAGGTAACAAGATTATCTATCAGTTGAGTCATTCGTTGTGAAGCGTAAATGATGCGTTGAATATAATCTTCACCGACGGCGGTGTTTACAAGACCTTTTTCTTTGATGAACGAACTGTATGTTCTAATCTTTCTGAGCGGTTCTTTAAGGTCATGAGAAGCAACAAAAGCAAATTGCTCAAGTTCCTCATTACAATTGCTAAGCCTTCGGTTTAGTTCGTGTAATTGTTGTGTCCGGACAGACGAGTCGTAAAATATTCTAATCTTAAGAAGCAGTATGTCGTGATCAAGCGGCTTGAAACAAAAATCCATACCTCCTGACATGTATCCTCTTAAAATGGATTTTTTATCCAGGTCAACGGCTGAGAGAAAAATAACGGGCAGTTCCCTGGTTTTACCCTGAGCCGATATCGTTTCCGCCAATTCAAATCCATTCATTCCGGTGATGTGAATGCCAAGAAGCAACAAAGCATATGAGTTCCCTGAAACCTTTTTTAATGCTTCTTCACCGGAGGTGGCCACATCCACTCCATAGCCGTTTAGCTCCAACAATGTTCTTAATGAAAACAAATCTTCTTCTTTGTCGTCCACAATTAAAATCATAGTTCATTTCTAACGAAACTGAGCCTAAAAAGTTATCGGCATAAATTAAAAAAACACTTATATCTGGCAATTACCCAAAAGTTGAGCAGTACCGGAAAGAAAAAAAGAAGAAGTTGGATGGTGAACTTTGGGGGGTAACTGTTGATAATCCTAAATGAACAGGCTTAGTAGTTAGGGCTTCCCTGGGTAAATGAAGGTAAGCAATTGCACCTGGGTTTACTGACACTAATCGACGGAGAATTAGAATGCAGGTATCGAAACCTGCATTCTAATTCAAATGGATTTATGATATGCTGTGCTTTGCCTGTAAACCCACCGCAATGCATCAGAGGCTATGAACAGGAAAATTGCAGTGACGATCAATTTTAGTTGTTGCCGGGCGAGAATGAATAAGCTGCTGATATTCAGACTTATCGACCCTACCTCCAGGAGGGTATTTTCCAGGTTGACCCTTAGTAAAGCTTCAGCCTGATTGCTTGCTTTCTCCAGACAATGAGTAATTTTAATTGAAGGTTCCGGTTCTAAGCACTACATTCATTCCGGGATATTCAACTTTTGAATCATCCTCGGCAGTTATAAAAACCCTTGTAGGTCTAAATGAGGTTACCGTAGACAGAGAAGCCTTCATTTTACCTGAGAATAACCCCGTGGAGCTTTTCATCTGGCCAATATTCTTTGCTCCATCCCTGTCGGTATCTATCCATACCACATACACGTCTCTTGGAGGGTCAAGTCGCTTGGGGTCAGCTAAATTTCTGACGTTAATATCGAGAGCATAGTTATTGTTTTGGTCTTTTTTTATTTTAACACTCCCCACTGCTGCCGGTACAACAGGAGAATTCTGAAAAGTCACCTTCCTTGCGCACGCATGAAGGGAAA
>JBGSYC010000118.1:0-9435 GCA_041751095.1 Flavihumibacter sp. | reverse complement strand
TATATCGAGTTGCAAAATGAAGATAATATTTTCTGGTCTGCAATGGAAGCGACGCTGAAGCAAACACCCTCATACAGGGCGTTGTTATGCCGGAAATTCTCCCGGTGGCTGAAAGATAAATATCCGGGCCAGGACGCTCTGGATGCTGCCTGGGGGAAAGGCGTACTTCCCGATGGGGAAAACCTGCTGAATGAAAATATCTACCCTCAGCCGAACCATGGGTTGTTTACGCACGAATCTGAAAAAGCCTGGAAAGCTAAAACCTCTCTGCCGCAACATATTGTCGACAAAGCGTTATTCTTATACGGGGAGCAGGCGAAATTCTATACAAGATTTGAAGAAGCCATCCGAAATACGGGTTTTAAAGGTTTGATCGTGGGTAGTTGCTGGCAGGCCGGCTCTGGCATAGCGCACCTCTTAAACATGTATGCGGATTATAATGCCGGCGTTATTGACAGGCATAATTATTATGGCGGCGGCACTGGCTCTAATCTCCAGCCTGGAAAAGTGAATAACAATGCGATGGTGAGCACACCGGGAAGCGGATTATTAAGCACGGGTTTTCAGCAGGTAAGTAACAGGCCGTTTTTTCTGTCAGAGTGGATGAGCCTGATACCGACCGAATGGATAGCTGAAAGTTCACCGTTGATTGCTGCTTATGGTCTTGGCCTGCAGGGGTGGGATGCGTCTTTTGCATATGCGATGGATTATGCGCGCTTTACACCAACCCTTCAAAGCGGGCATGGAGTATACAATATTACCTCTCCAACTCATCTTGCATTATATCCCGCCTTAGCCGCAATGGTTTATAGAAGTGATGTCAGTAAAGGGCCCGTCGTTGCAAACCGGAATGTATCCATTCCGGAATTATTTAAGGGCAACCTTCCATTTTTTGAAAAAGTAGAACAGCAATCTGATGTGAAGAACCTCGAAGCACTTTTCCCCCTACAAACGCTGGCCCGGGGAAGGGTAACGCTTACCTTCCACAATAATAAAGGAAGCACAAATGACGTCACTACAGAAATTACCGGCCTTGAAGATAGCACGATAACATCCGCTACAGGGCAGTTGGAGTGGAGTACACAGGGGAATGGTTACTTTACCATCGATACCAAAGGAACGCAGGGTGTTGTTGGTTTTTTGCCCACGGCGGCTTTATCGTTCAGTGACATCAGTCTAAAATCTTCTAACAGGTTCGCCATTATTCTTGCAACAAGCCTCGACAAATCAAAACATCTTTCCAACGCAAACCGCATACTTATAACGACGATGGCCAGGGCAAGGAATACCAACATGAAGTATAACGAAGATAAAACCGAATTGATCGACGTGGGAGAGCCACCGGTTGTGTTAGAACCTGTCAGGGTGGAATTGAGTTTCCGGAAAAATAAAAAAATACAGGTGTTCGTTTTAGATCACAGCGGTAACAGAACCGCCAAACAAGTGCCGGTAAGCAACGGAAGGATTTTTCTTGATGGGCAGAAATACAAAACAATGTACTATGAGCTGCTCGTACAGTAGCTATCAGGAGATTCATTCCGCTGTTCTCCCATTTCATAAATAATTATCTCAACTCAGTACATCTAATTTCATCCGGTTATGACGGCGATATATTTTCCTAAACATCAGCGATTGCTTTGCCATTGGTTTGCCCGAAATGGATGCATGTTGATCATCCTCATTACTATTGGCGTGGCTTCACAAGCGGCATCCGTATTAAAGCCTGAAACGCTTACCTGCGAATACATCGACAATCCATTAGGGATTGCTGAACAAGTACCGAGGCTTACATGGACATTGACCGCAACCGGGCGTAACCAGGCGCCAGTCCGCATATGAATTAATGGTAAGCGACAAGCTACAGTCCATACAACAGCCTAAAGGTGAGTTATGGACTACCGGAAAAGTGCTTTCGTCTCAACACATACTCGTAGAGTACAAGGGCAAGGCGTTGCGGCCATTTACCCGTTATTACTGGAGAGTAAGAGTGTATGACCAAAATGGGGAAGCTTCTTCCTGGAGCAAGCCTGCCTGGTTTGAAACCGCCATGCTAAAGGAAACAGACTGGCAGGCACATTGGATAGGGGATGGAAGAAAGCAGTTTGAAACGCCGGAAGCATTTTATGGCGACGACCCGATGCCTCTTTTTCGAAAAACGTTTATGGCACCAAAGACGATCGCGGCTGCAAGATTATACATTGCGGCCTCGGGTATCATGAAGCGTATCTGAATGGGAAGAAGATCAGCGACCATGTGTTAGATCCGGGTTGGACAACATATAAAAAGCAGGCTTTTTATATTACCCATGACATCACTTCTTTCATGCGAAAGGGCAACAATGTCATTGGCATCATGCTGGGGAATGGCTGGTATAATCCCCTGCCTCTTACTCTCTTCGGCAGATTTAATCTTCGCAACGTGCAGGAAACGGGGCGGCCATGTGTTAAGGCACAGGTTCTGGTGAGCTATACCGACGGTTCATCGGAAACTATGATCACTGATCCTTCGTGGCAAACGGCTACAGGCCCTGTACTTCGCAATAATGTATACCTCGGTGAACATTACGATGCGAGGCTTGAGCGTGCTCACTGGTCTCCGGGCACCACACAGGATAACGCATGGAGAAACGCGGTTATTGCCACAGGCCCCTCAGGACAACTTACCCCGCAAATGCTTCCACCCGTTCGCGTAACCAAAATTATAAAACCCGTAAAATTACCGAAGCAGGCAGGGATACTTTTATCGTAGATATGGGACAGAACTTTGCCGGTGTGGCCCGTATCACGGTAAAAGGTGCAGCGGGTTCAAAAGTAAGCTTACGGTATGGCGAAGACATTCATCCCAACGGCCGCTTAAATTTTTTAACCACTACTGCCGGGCATATCAAGGAAATGTGGAACCTTAAAGGAGGCCCGGGTTCCCCGAAAACAGCATGGCAGCAGGATACGTATACATTGAGAGGAGCCGGGGAGGAGCAGTGGGCGCCGCGTTTTACCTTCCATGGTTTCAGGTATGTGGAAATAACCGGGTGGCCGGGAAAGCCGTCTCCTGACAATATTGAAGGACTGAGGATGAATACCGACCTGCATCCACAGGGAGATTTTGCATGTTCGAATAAAATGTTCAACCGCTTGCAGGAAGCTATTCAATGGACTTTCCTGAGTAATGTGTTTAGTGTTCAATCCGATTGCCCCGGACGTGAAAAAATGGGATATGGAGCCGACATCGTAGTAACTTCTGAAGCCTTCATTTACAATTTTGATATGGCAAACTTTTACCGCAAAACAGTAAAGGACTTTGCAAACGAACAACAGCCGGATGGCGGGATAACGGAAATTGCACCTTATACCGGTATTGCCGACAGAGGTTATGGCGGTGATCATGAAGCCTTGGACTTTCTCAAATCGAAGGAGACAGGCGGATTATTTCACTGGGACATCAGCGATCATGAAGCCCTGGACCCGAAACCTGAAGCATTTTCAGCGGCAGCTTTTTACTATCACCATGTGTTGTTAGCGGCTTCTTTCGCAGGTATCCTGGGTAAAAAAGAAGATTCCGTTACATATGCCAGGTGGTCGGATAAGATTAAAAATGATATCGTAAAAAAATACCATGTTCCAAACTCAGGAAGATTTGATAACGCTACGCAGTCGGCACAACTATTTGCTTTATCGTATGACTTCTCTCCGGAAAAAGACGCAAGCATCAACGTATTGAAGGATGAATATGCCCGGCATAACTGGCATCTTTCCACCGGCATCTTTTCAACCAAAATGATGTTTGACGTAATGCGCCAAATGAACCTCAATGATATCGCTTACCAGGTTGCCAATCAACGAACGTACCCGGGCTGGGGGCATATGATCGGGAACGGCGCTACTACTTTATGGGAATCGTGGAAGAAGCCTGATAACGCAACTTCGCTAAACCATCCCATGTTTGGTTCCATCAGCGAATGGTTCTATCGTTCTTTATTGGGGATCAACGCAGCGGCCCCCGGATTTGAAAAGATCATCATTAAACCTCAACCTGCCGGTGACCTTACCTGGGCAAAAGGCAGCTACCTCTCCGTGCGCGGAGCGATTAGGAGTGACTGGAAAAAAGAGGCTGATGGTTTTACGATAAAGGTGTCTATCCCTGCGAATACTGATGCAGAAGTCTGGCTTCCCTCCAAAGAAAATGGAATAATCACTGAAGGTGGAAAGCCGATCAACACCACAGGTCTGAAAATTTCCAGGCATGACGGTTATGCGGTGGTAGCTGTTCCTTCAGGTGATTATGTATTTAACAGTAAGTAGTAGATCGAAGAAACCCGGCGGGTAATAAGGTACCCGGCTACAATGGAGGTTATTTTAGTGTAGCCCAATCAATGTCTGGCTGCAGGCTACTGTTTTAGTTTGCCTTGTTTTCTAAGTGTTGCAATTAAATACGGATTGTTTCGCTGGTCGTCAATAGTTACCCCTTGCAATTGTCCGGGATAGCCAAGTTTAAGCGTAATTTTATTACCAGATGTCCAGTCTACGTCCATTGTAATTGAATGGTCGCAGGATGAACTGGAAAAACCTGGCTTGAAAAACCCATAATAAATAACCTGCCTGTCAACAGTTACTGCAAACGCAGTAAAGTCCCGGAAGGTTTTCACTTTTTGAATCGCAGGGTCAGTTAACTTAAATTGATAATTGGTTTTCGAATATTCTAAAATGTCCTGATTTTTTATGATTGCTGTGTCATGTAATACAGAAACAAATGGGTCTATTTGGCATTTTCCTGTTACAACCTGAGAATTTTTAAGCAAATAAATTTCAACAGTTTCACCGCCTTTTACATTATCTTTTTTGCAGGAAAGACAAAAGGCAGATATTGTAAAAACTACAAATACTATCCGCATCATTTTACTTTTTTTGTTGACATTTTAATACCATCTCTCTTTTATTTCTTTAGAGGTGTAAGGTGTGTTAAAACACACAACCAACTGGCGTTTTCTTTTTTATAAACATCCGTAATCCATTCATCGGCTTCCAATGGTTGCCCTTGCCAGGTCCCGGTATTTTGTCCTCTGCCTGTTACAAGAGCAATATCGCCATACAATTTTACCCGAAGCGTTTCTTTTGTCATTGTTGAATGCGATAGCAAACCCCCGCTAACGGGGACGGCTTCGGGAAAAGTCGGGCCCGGACTACTGCTAATGGATGCAATTAGCTGATTGTATATCCCATCAGTCAATTTTTTGCCAAACCGCTGTTGGGTGCAGTGTTTTTTTGTCATCCAGGTACTCTTTCAATTGCTCCATAGTCATGTCTTGTATTTCCAGACTTACTGTGTCGCGAATTTCTCTCAACTGATCTATAACTGTTTTGTCTGTCCTGGCCTCATTTTTAGTCTTCATATTTTAAAATTTCTCTTGGTGTTCGTATTTCTAAAATTTTATGTCCTCTTTTGTAGTTTACCGCATTATAACCTCGAATCCTATTAATGTTTACTATGTGCTTAAAGTTCCAGCTCACAAGAATATCAGCGTTATGAAGTGTCGCCAGGGCAATATGAATACAATCAGCCCTGCTTGCTTTGCCAACTACGTTTTCACCAACATAACGTTCTGCAAGTTCTATGGCTTGGTCTGAAATGTCTATAAATTCCAGAGTTTTGTCCGGTAAACTTGTCGCGAGATTTCTTACTTTCTCAGGAGCGGGAGCTAATTCAATATCTGTCAATCTGGAGTATATAACCTTGTAATCCCCCTGGTTAATTTTGGTAAACAAAATTTTAGTCCAGAGCTCAAACTCTGGATCAAAATAGCCACCGAAAACCGAAGTGTCAAGGTAAATTCTGTCCATAAGCAAATATACCTTTTCTTCCCCGGTCGACTACTTTGCTGCTTTGCGGCGAAGACAAAACATTGCACCCAACGTTCTACATTACCGAAGTACGGGAATTTGATGCTGGTCATGCCCGGAACTAAAGCTAAATTGAAAGACAAAATTACAAATCACGAATAAAAGTTCACTGATGCTTGTCAAGCCCGAACAAATGATTGTGAGCGATCAAGTGTTCATTGCTTCAACGTCGTGCCCGTATTTTGGCAATGCACTGTTGTGCGTTCGTGCCTTCTTTGGCCTATTCAATCTTTTTAAATTCACTTTTCTTCTTCTGCATCTCTGCATCCAAATCGACGATGTTACTTTTCCATTTTCACTAATGTGACGGTTAAGGTTTATAAAGAAAATGGAAGATTGTGTGCTGATCTTTCTAATGGCACAGGAACACATATCCTTCTTATGTTTCAGAAACGGACATAACTTGTATCGTAAACGAACATTGATTCACAAAACAAAGTAAATAACGATATGAAAGTCAATTATTAAAGAAATTGGCTGTGATATTGAAACAGAAAGATATAATTAGAAGAAAAGAGCTTAGTTATTTAGTTTTTAAATTGGTTTTAAATTAAAGTTTGTGACATGTTTACACATTATTTCAAAGTTGCTATCCGGAATATTATCAGGCATAAAGCGTATACTGGCATAAATGTTTTTGGGCTTGCATGTGGTCTTGCTGCCTTTTGGATGATTGTTCTCTATATAGCTGATGAATTAAGTTATGACCGGTACAACATTAATGCAGGTAGAATTTACCGGGTAGTGCAGCATGCTCGTTGGGCTGATAATGACCTTCATGAAGCTCCCACTTCTGCTCCGTTTGGCCCTGCACTCAAGGCTGAATTCCCTGAAATACAGGAAGCTGCCCGCATAGTAACGGAGGGAGACGGAATTATCACCTATAACGATAAAACGATAAAACTGGGCGACATCTTTTTTGCTGATAAAAATATTTTCCGGGTTTTTACCTTCCCTTTCTTGTATGGAGATCCTGCCACAGCATTGATTGCTCCGCAGTCTATCGTTATCAATGAAAGTTTAGCAACAAAATTGTTTGGAGATGCAGAGCGTGCATTAAACCAAACGATTTATTTCGAGAATAATTTTCCTAATAAAATAACCGGTGTAATTAAAAATATACCAGAAAATTCTCATTTACATTTTAGCGCCCTCCGTTCGCTTCCCGCTGATTTTTCAGGCGATTGGCAAAACTTTAATGTATACACTTACCTGTTGCTTAGAAAAGAAATGAACTATAAAAATCTTGAAAATAAACTTCCTGCATTTGCTGCCAAAACCATCCAGAAAATAATGAGAATTGATGATTACAAAATAGAGCTTCAACCGCTTACTTCTATTCATTTATATTCCAATCTTGCTTATGAAATAAGTCCCAATGGCAGCATTAGCCGCGTATATATGTTTATTGCCATTGCTACCCTTATTCTTGTTATTGCCATCATAAATTATTTAAACCTGAGTACTGCCCGGTCTGCTTCAAGGGTACGTGAAGTAGGCGTACGCAAAGTAGTAGGTTCTGGTAAAAAGCATCTTGCAGCAATGTTTATTTCAGAATCTGTTCTGGTTACTTTTATCGCGGCATTTATTGCTGTCTGTATCATACAAGCAGGACTTCCGTTTTTTAACCAGCTTACCGGAAAACAATTACACATTTGGCAATTCGGTGTTGTAAATACCCTGTTGTTATTAACGGGCTTCTCTGTACTTACCGGAATAATCAGCGGCATTTATCCATCCCTGTTTTTAGCCGGATTTAAAACGATACCTGCTTTAAAAGGTCAAATGGGAAATCTGTCAGGAAATATTTTATTCCGTCAGTCTTTGGTTATTTTTCAATTTACTATCACAATTGTAATGATTTCAGGTTCTTTTATTGTTTATCAGCAGTTACAATATGCTTTGCATAAAGATTTGGGATTTAATAAAGACCAGGTACTTACCTTTCATATAGATGACAGAGCTGTGCGACGCCAGGTACCTGCACTGAAATCACAATTGCTGCAAAATCCTTCTATTGAAGCTGTTGGTGCAGCAGGTAATCCTATTGGCAACAATGACCTGGGAGGATTAGGGTATAATTTCGAAACAGGCCAGGGAGGTTTTTCAACAAGCACAACAATTGCACAGGAACTCATGGTTGATGCCGATTATCTTCCAACCATGGAAATAAAAATGTTAGAAGGAAGAAACTTTTCTGATGCAGTACCTTCTGATAAATATGGAGCCGCATTAATTAATGAAACGCTGATGAAAAAACTTGCCTGGTCAAATTCAGTTGGGAAAAGAATGAAATTCAGAATTGATGATAAAGGCACTTTAGGCGAAAGAACAGTAATTGGCGTTGTAAAAGATTTTCATACCTATTCTTTACAGCATAAAGTAGAGCCATTGGTAATGTTAATGCCTCCTGAGGAATCTATGGAGGACAATTTGTATGTAAGAATTACCAAAGGAAAAATAAGTGAAGGCTTAAGTTACATAGAGAAAGTATACCGGAGTTTCGATAAAAAAACCCCAATTGAATTTCACTTCCTCGATTCAAATTTTGCAAAGCAATACGAGGCAGAGAGAAAGCAGGCACAGATAGCACTTATATTTACTGTATTGGCTGTAATAATTGCCTGTCTTGGTCTTTTTGGCCTTACCACTTTCACTGCCCGGCAAAGAACTAAAGAGATAGGGATTCGCAAAGTATTGGGTGCAAGTGTTGCTAGTATCGTGCAAATGCTTTCAGCAGATTTCTTAAAACTGGTATTCATAGCGGCATTTATTGCTTTTCTCATTGCATGGGTAGCAATGAACAAATGGTTAGAGGAATTTGCTTACCGCATTAATGTGCAATGGTGGGTATTGTTGCTGGCAGGCTTGCTCGCTGTCCTTATTGCAATTATTACCATCAGTTTCCAGGCTATTAAGGCAGCCATTTCGAATCCTGTAAAGAGCTTGAGAACTGAATAAGCCCTATCCCAAAAGGGAGAAGAGAAATAAGGTTTTAAAGCTATATGGACAAATTTATATAGACAAACATCTAAATGCTGTTTGTAATACCGGGCTAATACAATAGCGCATACGCCACGGTCTTTGTTATTCGAGAATATTTGTATGCCAGGAATTTTCGCCAACTCACTCGTTACTTGGTTGTATCCTGTGCAGTCAACTACCAAAATTTTCAAATTCCTAATTTTTGTCTGCCAAGAACAAGTATGGCAAGGATAATTAATGAAAAAATTGTCCCAACCGGCAAATACCAAAGTGTTGAAATACTAACAACAAGTCCGAAAGAATACGCCCATGTTTGGTTTGCCCACAAGCCATATAGCCAGGCAAGCCATAGGATGCCGAACAAGACAAAAAACCATCCCAGTTTAAAGACGGCAATATTGAATTTGTAGAACAGTTCAGCCCAAGGTCCGGGCTTTTCAGGTCCGATATATTTTCCTTTAAGCATTACGTAAATTCCGTCCAGCAACATATAGCCACCAATCAATAGTCCAAGTATTGTTATCAGTATTTTCATTTTGTGCGTTTGATACTTTGA
>JBGSYC010000117.1:0-16142 GCA_041751095.1 Flavihumibacter sp. | reverse complement strand
ATTTTTTGCGCAGAGGCTTCCAGCGTTAGCATCCCCACACCAAATACCAGTCCTGCTAATACCTTTTTTATCATATATATCGTGTCGTTTCTGCAAATATATTGTGCAGCCACTTATTACAATCATTTAATCGTGTTAATTAATTGGGTGTGGCAAGTATGTCAGTAGTAGCAGCGGGTTGCGACCAGGAGAATGGTTGAATAGCAGGTAGCTTTGCAAAGCGAATTCAAATCAAATCCCGTGCTGGGTAACACTCCCTGCTATAAGCTTTCTCAATATGCTTCGGCACTATCATCTCCTCTCTTATCTCCTACGGCTTCGATTCTGCCGCCAGGCAGAATCTTTATCACTTCCGTTCTTCCGATCGAAGATCTTTTATTGATGGTATAACCCATCTTTTCTAACGGCGGGATAATACCAGCGGGGAAATCATTTTCGAGGTACAGGACATCAGGTAGCCACTGATGGTGGAATTTTGGTTTGTTAACGGCGTCTTCCGTGCTTAATTCGAAATCAAGCAAGTTTACCAGGGTTTGAAATACTGAAGTGGTTATGGTAGTGCCGCCCGGAGTACCCGCTATTATATAAGGCTTGCCAGCCCTTAAAACAATAGTTGGCGTCATTGAGCTGAGCATTCGCTTCCCAGGTGCGATTGCGTTTGCTTCGCCACCTACAGCGCCATACATGTTCGGCACACCCGGCTTAACGCTGAAATCATCCATTTCATTATTCAACAGGAAACCAGCTCCACCAACCACTGTCTTGCTGCCGTAACCTCCGTTAAGCGTGGTTGTTACGGAAATAGCGTTCCCTTCTTTGTCATACACACTTAAATGTGTGGTTTCTTCACTTTCAGATAATATGCTTCCCGACTGAATATCCTTGCTGTTGCCTGCTCTGTCGGGGTTGTACAATCTCATCCGTTCTTTGATATACGCATCGCTTGTGAGGGTTTTAACAGGTACATTGTAAAAGTCACGGTCTCCGAGAAACCTGGCCCTGTCGGCATAAGCCAGCCTTTCAACTTCCGTCATTAGTTGAACAGCTTTTACAGAATGAAACCCATACGATTTCAACGGATGCTTTTCAACCATTTTCATCATCATGGGGAGCAAGATACCCCCGCTGCTGGGAAGAGGCATCGTTACAATGGTATAATTCTTATAGGCAAATACAACAGGTTCCCTGTTTTTGGCCTGGTAATTTTTAAGGTCGTCGTACGAGATCATGCCGTTTCCCCGTTTCATTTCAGCTACGATCAATCGCGCTGTTTCACCTTCATAAAATCCCTTTTGGCCCAGATCCCTGATCCTTTTCAGCGTACCGGCCAGGTCTTTTTGAATTAACGTATCACCCTGCTTCCATGGTGTGGCTTTTACAAATACCGGGACAACTGTATTCTGTTCTGTAAAGGCAGTGCGGTTATTATTCAGGCTTCCGGCTTCCGCATCAGTGATCACAAATCCCTTTTCGGCCAGGTCTATAGCGGGCTGAACCAACTTTTTAAAGGGAAGTTTCGCATATTTCATGCTTGCAAATACCCCGGCGATGGTTCCGGGAATGCCGGCCGACAAGTGTCCGTTCTGGCTCAGGTCCGTACGCGCATTGCCGTTGCTGTCGAGGTACATATCACGATGCGCAGACCCTGGCGCTGTTTCCCGGAAGTCGATGCTGATGTTCGTTCCATTTTTCAGATGGCCTACCAGGAAACCCCCTCCGCCAATATTCCCCGCGCCCGGGTACACAACTGCTAATGCCAATTGCGTTGCAATAGCTGCATCAACGGCATTGCCGCCCTGTTGCAAAATCGAAATTCCCACCTTGCTGGCGAGGGGATGTGCCGACACCACAGCACCGTTTTTACCATACGCTTTTTTCTGACCCTCGTAGTGATAAGGGTTTATTTGAAAAGGTAAAGCAGCTTTTTGCTGGGCTTTACACTCATTACACAAAATACCTGATACCAGTACATATGCTAATAATCTGTTCATGGCAACTGCTTTACGAACGTAGTCACATAAAAATAACCAAGTGCACCAGGTTAATGAATTTTATTTTTGCCGACGGTAAGAGTTAAAGCAATCTTTCCTGAACACGTTGTCGCGTGAGCACTAACAATTAAAAAATAAAAAACCGATGAAGGGAAAAGTTAAAAACGCCCTCCGATTTCTGGGTTTAACTTCAATTTTTATGGTTATGATCCATGGGGCTTCAGCTCAGAGCAGTACCATAACGGGGGTGGTTAAAGATGTAAACGGGCAGGTTCTTCCAAATGCGTCTGTTCAGATCCAGGGCATGAGAACAGGTGCCATATCAGATAACAATGGTAATTATTCCCTGTCGGTCGCCCCTGGGAAATACACCCTGATCGTTTCCTTTGCCGGATACACCACCCGGAGGATACCGGTAAACGTACCCGAAGGAGGTGCAAACCAGGATATATCTCTGACAACTACGGGGGACTTAAGTACAGTAACCGTCATAGGGTCAAGAAACGCCTCCCGAACCAGGGTGGAAACCGCGGTGCCCGTAGATGTAATCCCGGTTTCGCAGGTGATCAACGATATCGGCCAGGTTGATCTTAACCAGATACTAAACTTTATCGCTCCTTCTTTTCAATCATCCCGGCAAACAGTTGCAGATGGCACCGATCACGTAGATCCGGCACAGTTACGCGGCCTTGGTACAGACCAGGTGCTTGTGCTCGTCAACGGCAAACGGAGGCACCAGTCGGCATTAGTGAATGTGAATGGTACCGTGAACCGTGGGCAGGTGGGCACGGATATGAGTGCAATCCCGGCTACCGCCATCGAGAGGATAGAGATACTCAGGGACGGGGCATCAGCACAGTATGGTTCAGACGCTATCGCCGGAGTGATCAATATCGTTCTAAAGAAAAGAACCGGCCTCCTTGAAGCCAGTACCAGCTATGGAACTTACAAAACCAGATATCCTAAAAACTATGCGCTGTATAAAGTCACAAACAAGTCTGACGATCCAAACGTAAATGTCACTGATGGTGGAACCTTTCAGGGTTCACTCGGTTATGGGTTTGCCATCGGTAAAGGATATCTTAACCTCACCGGCGAATACATTCACCGGAAATTCACAAACAGAACCGGCACGTATACCGGTGCTGTATATCCGAATGTGAACGGAGTAAACCGCGATGATTCGATCTTACAGGCGAAGGGACTAACCCGGAACAACTTTGACATGCGTGTGGGGAACTCCGATATAAAAAGCGGGTCTGTGTTTTACAACTTTGGTTATCCGGTAGGAACATCAGGTGAAGTATATGTTTTTGGTGGCTATAGCAAAAAGAACGGAGATGCAACCGGAGTTTTTCGCTACCCGACGAGTATCGCAAGCAATGCGGCAAGATACGCGCCTAACGTATTTGCATTATATCCAAACGGGTTTTTGCCGGCAATCCAGTCAGACATC
Source organism: Flavihumibacter sp. (assembly GCA_041751095.1). GTDB lineage: Bacteria > Bacteroidota > Bacteroidia > Chitinophagales > Chitinophagaceae > JADCRZ01. The sequence goes on along the minus strand of JBGSYC010000117.1, from coordinate 12,695 downwards.
GTCGACTTTTCAACAGCGGCAGGCTTCCGGACTAAATTCGACAACTGGAACTTTGATCTGAGTAATACCTTCGGCATGAACAGGTTCGACTTTGGCGTTGCCAATTCTGTTAACTATTCTCAGTTTAGGGTGGCCGGCAATAACCAGACTAAGTTTGAAGCCGGCGGCCTGAAATTCTGGCAAAATACGGTAAATGCCGATATTTCGAGGCAATTTGGGGTGCTCGAGGGGTTGAACCTTGCCGGTGGATTAGAATACAGGATAGATGCTTTCGGGATAAAGTCGGGTGAGGAAGCATCGTATACAAATTACGATGTGCCGTCGGGAGCTTCCGGGAGCGCCCAGGTGTTTCCTGGTTTTGTAAGTATAGGAAGCGAAAAAACAAGAAATGCAAAAGCAGCCTATACTGACGTGGAACTGGATATCACCAAAAGTTTTTTGATCACCGGAGCACTACGTTTTGAAGATTACAGTGACTTTGGTTCAACTGTGAACTATAAATTTTCGAGCCGGTTTAAATTCAGCGAAGCTTTCAATGTGAGGGGATCTATCAGCACCGGCTTCCGTGCACCATCTATGCAGCAGCGATACTTTGCTAAAACGAATACGTTGTTTGTTTCCCAGGGGGGCAACCTCGTTCCGGTACAGGCCGGAACGTTTACCAATGACAGCAGGCCTGCCCAGATCCTTGGCATTCCCACGCTTAAGAAAGAAACAAGCCGCAATTACTCCGTCGGATTAACAGCGAGGCCTTTTCAGGGACTGGAAGTGACCGTAGACGCATACCAGATTAATATTCGCAACAGGATAATCCTGACAAACAATTTTACGAGTGGTGGAGACCCGCAATTGAAAGCTCAACTGGATGCGGCCGGGGCAAGTACGGTAAACTTTTTCAGCAATTCCATCGACACGCGTGCGAGAGGAATAGAGGCTGTTTTTTCTTATAACAATACATTTGCAGGAAAGCATTCTTTGCGTACTACGCTTGCAATGACCTTTATCGATAACACGGTTAAGAACGGAAAAGATGGCAAACCGGATATTCACGCTTCAGGAGTCCTCATCAACAGCGGGCAATTGGCCAATTATTTCAACCGGGAGGACGAGAGCCGTGTGGAAGTCGCTAATCCAACGAATAAGATCAGCCTGACCTTCAATTATAAATACAGCAAGTTGAGTGCAATGCTGCGCCTTGTACACTTTGGAAAGGTGATTTACCTTGATCCGTCGATCAATCCCGACAATCCTGCGTCTTTTCCTGTAAATGCGTTTACAGGACAGCGGGAAACACTCGACCAGGAATTTTCCGCTAAGACAGTTACAGATATCTCCTTATCATACCAGATTATTCCCCAGGTGGCTCTTACCGTTGGGGCCAACAATTTATTTGATGTTTATCAGGATATGCACACCCATAGTGGTAATATGAGTTTGGGGCGGTTTGTTTACAGCCGCCGGGTACAGCAAATGGGTTTTAACGGGGCATACTATTTTGCCCGCTTAAAATTGAACCTGGAAACAGGAAAGTAACGTATTGGTCATATAATGGCTATCGTATATTTCTGCGATAGCCATTATTATATATATTATTGTAGTTCATTGTAGTTCTCCAGCTAAATCCAACTTCATTTCATCTAAAAATATATGCGACAGCTTTTCACGGTGATTGTTCTTTCGTTCTTTGCATTCCCCCTTTTTGCACAGGTTCAATCTCCTGAAACCTTTTTGGGATACAAGCCCGGCACACGTTTTACTCCACACTATCAACTGGTAAATTATTTCAGGTATGTAGCGCAGCAGGTTCCGTCAATGATGAAAATTGAGGAATATGGATTAACCAACGAAGGCAGGCCTTTGCTCCTTTCCTACATAGCATCACCTTCTAATCTTCAAAACCTTGAAGGCATAAGAAAGAACAATCTGGAACTCGCTAATGTTGTCGGAGATCAGGCGGCGGTAACCGGGAATACGCCGGCTATCGTCTGGTTAAGCTATAATGTTCATGGCAATGAGGCTTCATCTTCCGAGGCGGCTATGCTTACACTATACGCGCTGATCGACCCTTTAAACAGGAATACAAAAGAGTGGTTAAAAAACCTGGTTGTGATCATCGATCCCTGCCTGAACCCGGATGGCCGTGACCGTTATACAAACTGGTTTACGACACTTGCCGGCAAAGAGTACAACCCCGATCCGCAGTCAAGGGAGCATCGCGAACCGTGGCCTGGTGGCAGAACCAATCACTATAACTTTGACCTGAACAGGGACTGGGCCTGGCAGACGCAGGTTGAATCGCAGCAGCGAATGAAGAAGTACAACGCCTGGCTCCCTCAGGTTCATGTTGATTTTCATGAAATGAGTTATAACAATCCCTATTTTTTCGCTCCTGCCGCAGAACCTTATCATGAAGTGATCACCCCATGGCAAAAAGAATTTCAAACGATGATCGGCAGGAACAATGCAAAATATTTTGATCAAAACGGCTGGCTGTATTTTACAAAGGGTGGAGGTTATGATCTGTTCTATCCCAGTTACGGTGACACGTATCCAACATATCACGGGGCTATAGGCATGACCTTTGAGCAGGGTGGAGGCGGCTCGGGCGGCCTCGGCGTGATCACAGAAGATGGCGACACCCTTACCCTCGAAGACCGGGTTACACATCATTTCACGACTGGCTTGTCCACTCTTGAAATTGCTTCGCAAAATTCCCTGCGGCTTTTAAAAGAGTTCAGGAAATTTTACAAGGACGCAATGACCAAAGGGGCGGGGGAATTTAAATCCTATGTTATAAAACGAAGTACTACAAGCGAAGATATGGAAGGCACGTTGTACAGGTACCTTGCCAACAACGGAATTACATGGGGTTATGCCCAGGCTAATTCAAACGTTAAGGCCTTAAATTATATCTCAGGAAAAGACGAGGGTATAACGGTTGAAAAAGGTGATGTGGTGATATCCGCATTGCAGCCACAATCAGTGATGTTACAGGTTTTATTTGAGCCAAAGTCCCGGCTGAGCGAGGTTACTTCAACTCCGTATGACATTACTGCATGGTCTCTACCTTATGCTTTAGGACTTGAAGCATACGGAGTAAAAGACAAGTATATCTCCACCGTTCCCGCAACGGGCGGGGGGAATTGGCAATCCGCAGTGACCGGAGACAAGCAACGGGATGCTTATGCTTACGTAATCCCGTGGAAAAATCTGTCAGCGGCAAAAGTGTTGTCGAGGTTACTCCTCGCTGGTATAAAGGTACGGGTTCATGAGCAGCCCTTTGCGGTAAACGGCAAAAGCTTCGATGCAGGCACACTCGTGGTAACAAAAGCTTCAAATGTTAAGTTCGGGAAAAACCTATACGATACCCTTCTTGCGGCAGCGTATAAAAGCGGGGACTTTCATTATGACGTAGAGCCGGTTTACTCGGGCTTTGTTGATAAAGGCAGTGATCTTGGGAGCAATAAGGTTCGGGTAATCAAAACGCCAAAGGTAGCTTTATTGAGTGGCGAAGGCACCGATCCCAACGCATTAGGGGCGCTATGGCATTTCTTCGAACGTGAGATCCGATACCCGGTAACCCTTGTCAACGCCAACGATATGGAGAGAATAAATCTCACCTATTATGATGTTGTTATTATGCCCAATTCAACGATTTACCGGTTCCTGAATGATAGATTAAGTAATGAACGGTTACGGCTGTGGGTTCAAAACGGAGGTAAATTGATTGCTATGGAGGGCGCTGTTGAGCAATTGGCAGATGGCGGCTGGGGGTTAAAGAACAAAGCTGAGGCTGATAAAAAGGCCAGGGACACGAACGACATTCCGGATCCTTATCTCCCTGTGAAGAAATACGCTAACCGCGTACGTGAGGACCTGGCATCCGTAAACTCGGGTACTATCTTCAAGGTACAGCTCGACAATACACATCCCCTTGGTTATGGATATCCTGAATATTATTTTACATTGAAACAGGATGATGCCGTGTATGAATTTATTAAGGAAGGGGGTTGGAACGTTGGCGTACTGAAAAAGGGCAATTATATCAGCGGTTTCCTGGGCAGTAAAGTGCAGGACAAACTTAATGACGGATTGATCTTCGGAGTTCAGGAAGTTGGAAAGGGAAGCGTCGTGTATATGGCGGACGATGTTATATTCCGCAGCTTTTGGGAAAACGGTAAACTTCTGTTGTGCAATGCAGTGTTTATGGTAGGCCAATAGACGTGTTCAAAGGAAGGCTGTTACCTGAGGAAACCTGCCACCGTTTTCAGATATCGGGGAGTGCAACTATTTTTTGTCGTAACCCAGGTGTAATCGCCACCGGAGGTTTTTTATTATCAGATTTAACAGGTAGGGATAAAGGGGGAAATTCTATCTTCGCTTAATTCGCAGGACAGGGTTAAAAAGTTTCATTAATCATGCAAATATTACAAGGCTATCTCTTACTGTTTATCATATCAACAGCCTCTTCTGTAATTTACGCCCAGGCTCCCCCGGCGCATTCTTCTTCAGATATCCTTTTAGGCTTAAAAAAATTAAATGTGCTTGGCTCGGTGTTGTATGTAGCCGCTCACCCCGATGATGAAAATACCAGGCTGCTTGCCTACTTTGCAAAGGAAAAGCTTTACCGCACCGGTTATTTATCGCTGACAAGAGGTGATGGCGGGCAAAACCTTATCGGTAATGAACAGGGCGTTGAACTTGGACTTATACGAACCCAGGAGCTGTTATCGGCAAGGAGGATCGATGGTGCGGAGCAGTTTTTTACAAGGGCGTACGATTTTGGTTTTTCTAAGAGTACGGATGAAGCGCTGAGGTTCTGGAACAAAAACAAGATCCTGTCAGATGTTGTCTGGGTGATTCGCAGGTTTCAGCCCGACGTGATCATTACCCGTTTTCCCCAGGATAACCGTGCAGGGCATGGTCATCATTCTGCGTCGGCGGTTCTGGCGGTAGAAGCTTTTACGGCGGCCGCAGACCCTGCGCAATTCCCTGAGCAGCTAAAATATGTGAGGCCCTGGCAGGCAAAAAGGATACTATGGAACACCTTTAATTTTGGAGGGAATAATTCCCCCAATACCCAAAGCGAAGACCAGTTTAAAATGGACGTTGGAATGTATAACGCCGTGCTTGGAAAAAATTATGGCGAAATAGCGGCGGAAAGCAGAAGCCAGCATAAAAGCCAGGGATTCGGTGTGGCAAGGCAAAGAGGAACCATACTCGAATATTTTTCAATATGGAAGGGAGACGCACCAAAAAATGACCTTTTTGAAGGCGTGAATGTTTCATGGAGCAGGTTAAAGGGCACCGGGTTGGTGCAGGCGCTGGCAGACAGCATTATCGCCAATTATGCGCAATCAAGTCCCGGGAAATCGGTTAAAGGTCTCACTGCATTGTATGATGCAGTTAATACGCTTGAAGACGGCTACTGGAAGCAGCAGAAGTTAAAGGAAATTCAGCAACTGATTGAAGCGTGCAGCGGATTATGGATGGAAGCAACAACCAGTGAACACCTCGTGGTTCAAACCGATTCTTTACATGTGAGTCTGGTTGTAAACAACCGGAACGGAAACAGCATCACGCTGAAAAAGATCACCCTCCATGGCTTTGACACTTCCTTTAACCAGGCGCTTGACGTCAACAAAAATGTGGTCATCAATAAATCGGTGTATGTGTCAGATACTGTTCCCGTCTCGCAACCATATTGGTATAAAAATCAGATGAAGGCCGGGTCTTATGAGGTCAATGATCAGTTACTGATCGGACAGGCAGATAACCACGCCTCTTTTCATGCAGGTTTTACCGTGAGCATCGAAGGGCGTGATTTCGAATTCATAAAGCCGGTAAAACAAAAGTTTACCGACCCGGTCAGAGGCGAAGTGTACGAGCCGGTAGTTGTCGTCCCCCCGGTGTTGATCACGCCCGCAAGGGGTTTACTTATCTCCGCTTCACCGGAACCCAGAACGGTTCAGTTCTCCGTTAGTGCCATGAAAGATATCATCAGGCCGGGGATTACAGTGTCGAAATTGAATCAATGGCAGGCAGAACCTACGGGTATTCAAAACATGGAAAGGTTAAGCCAGGGCAGCGAAACTAATTTTAGCGTTTTGCTGAAACCCGTAATAAAGGAAAGGCAAAACGGGAGCGAGGTGTTAACGGGCAGTATTTCCACCAACGGTTCGTCTTACTCCAGCTCGCTGCGTACCATAAATTACGATCATATTCCGGGTATTAATTATTTCCGGATGCCAGCCGTACAGGTAGTAACGTTAGATCTGAAAACTGCCGGAAAGAAGATCGGTTACATAGAAGGAGCGGGAGATTATGTTCCTGCAGCCCTTGAGCAGATGGGATACCAGGTTACCATCCTCAGTGACCAGTTGCTTTCCAGTATAGATCTGTCGCAGTTTGACGCGATCATTACTGGGGTAAGGGCGTATAATATCAAGGAATCGCTGAACATGCATTACAGCAGGTTGATGAGTTACATCGAGCGGGGAGGAAACCTGATCGTTCAATATAACACGTCTAACCAGTTAGGCCAGGTAAAATCGATGATCGGGCCGTACCCCTTTAGTATCTCACGGGTTAGGGTAAGCGATGAAACCGCTGCAATACGGATACTGAATCCCGCACATCCGGTATTGAATTATCCCAACAAGATCACCGCTAAAGATTTTGAAGGATGGGTTCAGGAAAGAAGCATCTATCACGCGCAGAACTGGGATCCCCGTTATGAAACCATCTTCGGCATGAATGACCCCGACGAAAAAGATGATAAAGGAAGCCTGATCACTGCCAGATACGGAAAAGGCAATTTTGTTTATACCGGTCTGGTTTTCTACAGGGAATTACCGGCAGGAGTACCTGGAGCTTACCGTTTACTGGCTAACCTGATTGCTTTAAATCATTCAAAAAGGTTTTAGGCTGAATAATAGCAGACCGGATTGAGATATCAGTTGTGAAATCCGATCGCTCAGGGAGAATTAACAAATTAAAAATGAGTAAACCATCAGAACAAAGACGTAATATGGCCATTGGTATTATGATCATTGCAGGATTATTAATCGGTATTTTTATTAAGCGTGTACAGGTAGGCCTTTTGATTGGTGTTGTTTTAGGATTGCTGGCAGCGGGCTTAGCCGCAGGCAGAAAATAACGTGCATGAAGAATGAAGATAATGATGAAGATGTTCCATTGTTTGGTTCATGGAAGCAGTGGTATGCTTTTGTGATCATTTTCCTTGTGCTTCTCATTTTACTCTTTTCCTGGTTTACAAATTATTTTGCATGAGTGAGCTCGATTGGATCGTACTTGCCATTACCCTCACAGGCATTATCAGCTACGGCTTATATAAAAGCACTACAACAAAGGATCTCGATGGATATTTTCTAAGTAACCGGACGATGCCCTGGTACCTTATCCTGCTAAGCATTATGGGTACGCAGGCCAGCGCCATTACTTTTTTATCGGCACCGGGGCAGGCATATACAGACGGGATGCGCTTTGTTCAGTATTATTTCGGCCTTCCACTGGCTATGGTTGTTTTATGCATCACATTCGTTCCCATCTATCACAGGCTAAAGGTTTACACCGCCTATGAATACCTTGAGAACAGGTTTGATGTGAAAACCAGGACACTTACTTCCTTTCTTTTTTTATTGCAGCGCGGGCTCTCCACAGGGATCAGCATCTATGCACCCTCAATTATTCTTTCATCATTATTCGGATGGAATATTTACCTGACTAATATTTTCATGGGTGGCCTGCTGATCATTTACACGGTAAGCGGTGGTGCGCGTGCAGTGGCGTATACCCAGCAACTTCAATTTATTATCATTTTCCTAGGGATGTTTCTTACCGGTTATATGGTAGTGCACCTGTTGCCTGAAGGAGTAGGCTTTTTTGATTCCCTTAAGGTTAGCGGCAGCCTTGGAAAATTGAATGTAATCACCTCAGGTAACACTGAAAAGGGTTTTAACTGGGAAGACCGCTACAATATTTGGAGCGGTACTATTGGTGGTTTCTTTCTTGCCTTATCATATTTCGGAACGGATCAAAGCCAGGTAGGCCGTTACCTCACAGCGAAAAGTGTTGCTGAGAGCCGCACCGGCTTGCTTATGAACGGCCTTGTGAAAGTGCCCATGCAGTTTTTGATCCTGCTTGTGGGTGCACTTGTGTTTACGTTTTACCAGCTTAATGATGCACCTTTATTTTTCAACCAGGCGCAGGTCGCGAAGGTTGAATCCTCCATCTATAAAGATTCATTGCACCAGATTCAACGTGAATACGCAGCATTGTCTGGTCAGAAAAAAAAGCTTGTTACGGAATTTATCAAAGATTATAAGTCCGGTACTGATGCCGGAAGTTCCTCCGTCGCGCTGAAGGACGTAAATAAAGAAACTGAAGATCTGCGAACCCGTTTTAAGGGTCTCCTGAAAAAAGAAGAAGTAAATGGCGATGCCAGCGACACAAACTACATCTTCCTTCGTTTTGTTGTAGACTATATGCCTAAAGGCCTTGTTGGCCTTCTTATTGCTGTAATATTTATCGCCTCATGGGGAAGTATTGCAGCGGCGCTCAATTCCCTTGCCTCAACCACCGTTGTAGATATTCATAAAAAGTTTTTTAAAAAAGATGGTACGGATAAACAGGACTATACGACGTCTAAATGGTACACGTTCGGGTGGGGCGTGCTGAGCATAGCCGTTGCCCAGTTTGCAGGAAATACAGGCAGCCTCATTGAGGCCGTGAACGTATTGGGGTCATTATTTTACGGGGTGATCCTGGGTATATTTCTTGTTGCTTTTTTTTTCAAAGGCGTGCATGGGAAAGCCGCATTTTATGCTGCTTTAATCGTGGAAACAGCCATAATCCTGCTATTCTGGAAAACCGATATCGGTTTCTTATGGTTGATTCCGATCGGGGCTTTGGGAGTGATCCTTGTAGGTTTGTTCCTGCAATTAGTGTTTCTTGGGAAGAAGCTGGCATCTGTAACAGAATAAGTTATCAAAACAGGGGTATTCGCAAGCCCTTTGAGAAGTAGTAAAGGCATCTCAGGCCGTAATGCTGCAACACCGCGCTAAGGTGAAAGCCGGCTTTTGATGTCTGCTATCTCCATCGGAAAAAAGTTTTTAATACTTATCAGTTTTAAATAGCAAGATTTAGAAGATTTGGATAACACTTTTTAGCTGTCTAAATTTGCTTACATATCAGTTTTATAGTATTAAACGCAACGTATGAGTTTCGGTAAACGCTTAACAGAAGCGAGAAAAAAGAAAAACATATCCAGGAGGAACTGGCTAAAATGCTTAAAACAAAGGGGCTGGTTATCGGGCGCTATGAACGGCGATGAGATGAAGCCCAGCATTGAGGCCGCCGCTAACATGGCCGACATCCTGGAAGTATCCCTTGACTACCCGGTAGGCAAAGCCGATGAACATTTAGATAAATCCACCCTCAACGGAATCCTGGAAGTGCAAAAACTCCCCACCGATTAAAAGGATATTGTGCTCAATATGATTGATATGGCTCTGGGAGATTTTAAACTAAAACAAGCGCACGCCTCCTAAATTTATGTATACATGATACGCAAAGTAATAACGCCACAGCAACAGAATATATCCATTGACCTGCCGCAAAGTTATATCGGTAAAAAAGTGGAAGTGATCGCCTTCACTGTTGATGAAGCTATTGCCGCTCCATCTACTCTGGATAAGCCCCTTACACACCTGGCCAGCGAAGAAACTCTAGCTAAAGACTGGCTTACACAACAGGAAAACGAAGCATGGAAAAATTTATAAAAGGTGATGTGGTTATCATCCCTTTCCCATTCTCTGACCTGTCAGGCTCTAAACGCAGGCCTGCCCTTGTACTGGCTGATTTGCCCGGAGACGATATCTTGCTTTGCCAGATTACCAGCCAGCATTCAAATGACAGCCTCGCCGTCCCACTTGTAGCCGCTCATTTTATTTCCGGCTCACTGCCCGTTGACCTTTATCAGGCCCACCCGCATCTTTACCGCTGACAAAAATATTATCATCCCCCAAACAGGTACCCTTAAACCCCACATCACTCGTGACGTGGTTGATAAAATTGTCTCACTATTAAAATAAAAATCTATTACACGCTCCCATCAAACTTCTTTTAAAAAATGTAGTCGCGCTGTATGCAGTTGATGCGCCTGAACATACGCTGCATCAAAAACCAACAACAATGTTTTAAGACATGGGCTAACGTGAGCTGGCTTTTAATTATCTTGAATATCCATTAGAAAAACTTTTGGCTTTTAAGTCAATAGAGCAAACCTAAAAAAAATTGAATTAAAGTACAAACAAAATTACCACCTATTGGTGCAGCTTGTACTATTGCCTAACTTTATTGCTATTTAAAGCCATTATTATGAACATTAGAGAGAATATCCGCAGAATAAGAAGCGCTAAGAATCTTTCTCAAAAAGAGGTAATTGCTACCGCTAAACTCGGTGGCGCCCAATACTCCCGGATTGAGAATGTCAAAACTGATCCTTCAGTTTCTACCCTGGTGAAGATTGCCAAAGCATTGGGAGTTTCGCTTTCTGATCTCTTTGCCAACACAGACCAGCTTAAAGAGATTAACTCCCATGATAAATCTATCATGGAAAAAGTTACGCTGATGGAAAGCCTTTCAGAAGATGAACGCAACACAATTTATAACATGCTCGATGCTTTTGTAGGTAAACGTAAATTGAAAGAAGCTCTTTCTAATGTATTGCAAGATGTAAAATAATAAAGCCGCCGGCTTTCACACCAACGGCTCATAATAAATATTTACACTATGGTACGAACTGTAATAACACCTACCGACACAAATATCACCCTTTCCATACCGGAAGACTATATAGGCAAGCCCATTGAGATTACCTTCCTTGCTCTTGAAGAACTGGAACCAAAATCTCCTAAAAAAACAATGGCCGATTTCTGGGGAGTCATCTCTGACCAGACAGCCGAAACATTGCACCAGCAGGTTCAACAAAGCCGAAGCGAATGGGACAGCAATATCTGATGGATACCAACGCGGTGATTGATTTCTTTAATGGAAAACTGTCAGCAGGAGGGAAAAAAATTATAGCGGCTATTGAGCCTGCCATTTCTGTGATTACACATATTGAATTGTTAAGCAATAAAAATATACCTGCGCAGGAATGGAATCAGCTGCTCGCTTTTATACAGGTAGCGGTTATTTATCCCCTCGAAAGCCACATAGTAGCGCAAACTATTGCCTTGCGGCAAAATCACAAACTCAAAACGCCCGATGCCATTATTGCCGCTACTGCAATCACCCATAACCTTACCCTCATTACCAGGAACGTGGCTGATTTTAGAAACATACCAGGCTTGGTAGTTATAGACCCGCATACACTATAAAAACCGCTGGGCTTGCTACTAATGGCTCATTTTTATCTTTCATACCTCCTCTAGTTTGGGGTCATAAGACACAACAACGACAATTCCCAAACACCAACACGGACACAAATTTAATTATGAGGTTTAACCTTTTTAAAATAAATATCTGAAATAACATCTGCATTGTCTTGCGGAGTAGCAGAATTTATTAAAAAGAAAGTGTCCAAATTTTTCATCGTATGGGCGTGTAAACTGGGAACCCGAATTTTCATTGCTAAAATCGTACTTGAAGCTTTTAAAAATTAGCCAATTCCACTCATTCATATTCCTTGCTTTCCATGTGCCTATACTATCGTACATAAACGGGACCTTCATATTCATTTTAAATGTTGAGTCCGCATTAAATGTAATAGACAGATCATTTTTAGCTGTCTTAGTTTCAATAAGTGAAATTTCAGTCATAGCCCTATTTTCCTTTGCTCCTGGCGCTTTCGGGTTGTTTGCTGGTTCTAAACCATCCAAATCAATATATCTAATTGGGTTATTTCCTGTAAACTGGTATGTACTGTAATAAGGATATTTTTTCTTAAGCGGATCAACAGATAAGAAGCGCCCTACTCTTGGATCGTAAATGCGAAACCCATAATCCTGCTGGTTGCCCTCACCCTTGATTTCATTATCATTCTCCTTACCGTTAAGGCCATAACGATTGGTAACGACGTCTGCTTTAAGATACGGCTTGTCATCACTTCCAAAGGTAAAGGCAAGTCTGGTGGTGCAAGGGTTATCACCTACCTGCATGTTACAGTAGGACTCCTGTATCGGCTCGCCATCTACGATAAATCCGAAACGGAAAATATTTTCGACCAGGAACTCCAAAAAAGATTACAAAAATTGCAGTAAAACCTTGCTCAGGCACAGGAAGCCAGCCCACAAAAGCCTCGGCTTATATTTTTCTGAGACAGCTCCTGAGGAGACACAACAAACTACAAAATTTTATTAGGCCGCCAAGAACGGTTCGCGAAAAAAACATTATTGTATTCTTCAAAAGTTTCAGTGAGAATGCCTTCTTTGAATAATCCAACGGGCAATCTCATATTCTCAAACATAATAATACATTCTGTTTGTAAAATTGAGGAGATGTGCTTTCCTAAAATTAAAACCATAGGTACTAAGATTTTTCCAGCAAAGCTGCAAAAATAACCCTTCGGGGGATCTATTTGGAGTAATTATTCTATCCGAATCAAGGTGGGAATAAAAGAAAAAGCTAATACATCTTTATCTTTAAAGGGTAAAAAGGGCCTTATGAAA
>JBGSYC010000116.1:0-13838 GCA_041751095.1 Flavihumibacter sp. | reverse complement strand
ATTAAGAGCAAGAATTCTTGAAAAAAAGAGCTAAAACATATTTCTTAACTTAAGTGAACGAGTTATTGTATCTCGCCAATCTACTTTTGCAGTATCGTTTAACATAAAAAGTAAAGAAATGCAAAAGAAAATTTTATTCATTGGTTTTATCTTATTGATGACAAGTTCGCTCCAACTCAAAGCACAATATGCTAAAACCGACAGCACTTACAAACGGTGGTTCGTTGGTAGCTCTCTGTTTTTATTGGGTAATTTGTCTTCTACAAACAGACCCGACTTCGCTCAACTCAATTTAGGCTATCGTATTACAGGAAAAGATATAATTACATTAGAACCAAAAACTTGGAAATATGCTTGGCCGAATGGTATTCACCCATTTGGAAACAAATCATACGGAAAGCCGGAAGAAGAATTTCCGGGGTATATTCGGGAGTATGGCTTTTCAGTGGCTTACCAACGATTTTTGTGGAAAGGTTTATATGCCGAACTTAATGTAATGCCTGCTTGGCAAACTTATGTGAATGATGACGGCAATAAAATTGACAATGGATTTCAGATTTTCAATACTTACCGCGTTGGTTATCACATCAAACTTTTGAAGGACAGATTTTTTATTCAACCATCAATTGCAATTACCCACCGTCCTTATCACACAAAAATGCCTGACGGATTTAAACAGTTAGACGATAAATGGTCGAAATTTGTCTTCGGAGAACCGGGATTTCATTTTGGGTTTAATTTTTAATAACTTATCAGTGGACTAACAAAACTGACTTTAACAAATAATAAAGACAGATAGAACACCAGCCACCAACATATAGGGCTTAAACGAAGCTTTGCGCCAAACGACTCCTGCAAAAAAAGCAGGTTGTTTTGGTGCGCAAAGGTTCGATTTAAGCCTTTGTTGAATGAAACTTCGGTAGCCGGTACTTTTAGTTATGGATTTTCAATGCGTAAATCGGGAGCTTTTGCCTTCAGGCCTGAGGAGGGAATTTCTTGGTGCCCGCCTGCATTTGGTTTGTTGCTGAATTCGTTGCTTTCTTTTTCTCGGTCAAAACAGTCTTTTACTGCTTTTTGCTAATGTAAAGGCAATAGTCTGTCACTGCACTATTTTGCATTAAAAAAATCATTTGCTTATTATTGCTGCATGTTGTGGGTTCCATTGGTATACTGCCCATGCAGGAGGACCATGTGCATCAAAGGCAGTGAGAGTAATCATTTTTCCCGCTTTGCAGCAGGGACAAACATCTACATCGTAATTCAGCTTTTCTTTAGAAACCTCTTTCCATTCTTTTTTTACCTTTTGCTTTGGTTGTAGTACAGTATAATGCCCATTTGCATTTGCTGCATAGAATGTTTGACTGCATTACGATTACTCAGGAAACCATAATGCCTTATTTTTCTAAAACCTTTGGGTAATATGTGCAGGCAAAACCGGCGCAAAAACTCCGTGGCATCAAGCGACATTTCCTTTTGCAGGCTGTTGTCTGAGTAATCTTTGTAACCGAAGGTTACTTTGCCGTTTTCGAGTTTCTTTATGCGGTGATTGCTGACAGCTACCTTGTGAGTATATCTTCCGAGGTATTCGATTACCTGCTTAGGCCCGCCAAAAGGACGTTTTGCATACACTACCCAATCTTTGCTATATAGTGTTTTTCTAATACCCTTATCTAAGGTCATGTTGCTTTTCTGCAGCAAATGGAGCAGGCCTTCCATAAACTTGTGTTTGAACACGCTGCTCATTGCTTTTACCGGAAAAAGAAAGCTTCCCTTATGCTTCGAATGCTTCCAACACCCTGCTGCATCAAACCCTCCGCCGGGCACTATCATGTGTACATGCGGGTGCAGACTCAGGTTTTGACCCCGGGTGTGCAAAACGCTTATCATGCCGGGTGATGCACCCAGATGGCGCGGGTCGGCAGCAAAGGTTTCAATGGTTTCTTTACTGCTTGCAAACAACAAGCTGTACAGTGCTGCAGGATACTTTAAGCAATATATGTTACAGTAAGCTCCTGGGGCACGGTAAAGACTACATGGAAGTACGTTGCATCAATCAGTTTAGCTTCCTGTGCGGCAATCCATCGCTCCCGATTAATGCCCTGGCATTTGGGGCAGTGGCGGTTACGACAACTATTATAGCTGATGTGTACATGAGCACAATGGTCGCATTGATCCACATGGCCGCCCAATGCTGCGGTGCGACATTTTTCTATGGCACTCAGAACCGAAAGATGCTGTTTTAACGGTGAATGCTTTATTCTGAAATCTTCACCGTAAGCCCGTATTATCTGCCACAACTCATATACAGTAATGGCTTGCTCATGCATCAGAGCTTAATAAAGCCATAAAGGGTGTCTATAGCGCTGTGAGCCGGTTTAATTTTTACCTGTGCCACGTGTAAATAGATGAGTGTTGTCATTAGGTCGTCATGACCCAGGAGGTGTTGTATGGTTTGTATATCTATCTACACCATCTTCCAGTAAATGAGTTGCATAACTGTGGCGAAGCGTGTGCATGGTGACAGCCTTGGTAATAGTTGTTTTTTGAAACGCTTCACTGACGATATACTGAATGCTGCGTTCACCCATCGGCTGACCGGCGGTAAGCCCTTCAAACAAATACTGCGATGGTTTTACTTCCCCTAAATACAACGACAACCTTTTAGCAGGAAAAACCGACAGCCCCACATAACGTTGCTTGCGTCCTTTGCCATTTCTAATGTGAACCTGGATAAGCTGTACATCCACATCCGTTATTTTTATGAGACGAAGCTCATTCATACGCGAGGCCGCATGCATAACGTAAATATTTTATATGTACCTACTATGCTGCTGAGATTATCTTCTCCATTGGGAACTAAAATGGTAATATGTTTCATTTACATTTTTTATAAAGATAGAAAATCGACTTGTCCAAAACAACCCCTTAAAATGACTATTTAGCACCCTGTAAAATAGAAATTTAGACATGATATTATGCTTATAAAATGTTACAATTATGCCAAGTATTCATCACAGATTAAAAATTAAAGCCACTGGTGAAAAAATATATAATGCAATTACCACTGAAGAAGGATTGTCGAGCTGGTGGACTACAAAGACCATTGCAAGGCCAGAGTTGAATACTACTGCCCGTTTTGCTTTTGAGAATAATTACTTCAAAGAAATGAAAATTACAGAACTAACACCTTTGAAGAGTGTTAAATGGCTTTGTGTTAATGGTTATGAATCCTGGATAGGCACAGCCATTTCTTTTGAAATCGAACCGGATGATAACGGTTGTGTGTTGTCTTTTCAACATAATGGCTGGAAAGAGTATTCAGAAGGGTTTGCTGTCTGCACTTACGACTGGGCAATGTTTCTCAGAAGCCTGAAATTACTTTGAAACAGGAAAGGGATTGCCATGGCCAAATCATTATCAATAATCAAATTATATATGAAGCAATTTATGATAAAATCGGGTGAATTTATCGCTCTGTCAGTATGCACTATTTAAACTGGTTGCAAGAAATAAATTGACAAAAAATAAACGGGGGTAGCCGAAAACCAATCAGAGTAGGCAAACAAAAAATAAATAAATTACAATGAGAAAATTGATCGCAGCAATGAAGATGTCTCTTGATAATAAGATTGAAGGGCCCAACGGTGACCCGGATTGGATAGAAGCGTGGTCTGAAGATTACGGCCTGACAGCGCAAATAGACGCCTGCCTGCTTGGGGGAAAAATGTACAACGAAAGCGGCTACGAGAAATATTGGACCGCAATACAACAAAATGAACAGGGTAAACCTCTCCCGATGACTGGCAAGTTGCCAACGCCGGGTGAAATCGAATGGGTTCACTTCGCCGCAAAGACACCGCATTATGTTCTGTCGAGTACCCTCACTTCTGCTCTCTGGCCGAACACGAGATTTATTCGGGGGGTCGAAGAAGTTCCTGCCTTGAAGCAGCAACCCGGCAAGGATATTTATCTCATGGGGGGTGCTCAGATTATATCCAGCCTTATAGATGCTGGGCTGGTTGATGAGATTCGTCTTATTGTGTATCCACTGATAGCTGGCGAAGGGAAAGCACTTTTTGCAAAGACGGAACATCTTAACGGACTAGAACTACGAAAGGTTGAACAACTTAAAGGTGGACGTGTAAGTTTAATTTACGGGATATTGTTAAAATGAGTGGATATTCGTTTTTATCTTCCTTAATCTGACACGGTTTAATGGACGGACTTTACCCTACTTGTAAATCCTGTTGCGATTAATAGCGGGCAACCAATTTTCAATTCCTTAAAAAATAATTTTCGTTTGACATTTGTGAAGTGTTAACTTTTCGCTTGCGGGGTACTGTTATTATGCAATTCAAGAAAGAAATAAAGCAGAAAGGCATTGGTTGTTCCTGTTGCAAATGGCAAGACAGAAGAAAGAAGAAACAAAAACATTGAAAAAGTTTTTATTTCAAACAAAAAATAGAAATGGCCGATCATTCACAAGTAAAATAACCGCCGACACACAATAGCCAACCTTGCAAAAAGCCTGCCTTGTTCCGACGCTTCTTGGGACACACCCTACTTCGTTGGGCACATACATTCAATTCAAGTTACCAAGAGTATGGGCGAACATACAACATGGGTATTGCCAAAATGCAGGCTGACGGAAGCCGTGTTTCGACTTTTTGTTCATTGTGCATCTACATATCCAGCTTGACGTTAAAAATTTAGCTGTAGAATATATCATCATCTTTTTATCTTTACTCAGCATCAGTTAGCCGGGCGGACGGAATTCTATTTCCTGCACTTCGGCAATACCTTTCCGTTGTAGGCAAGCATATGACACTCCAAGAATTTCAACAAACAATTGCAAAAAAAAATTATTTTGACAGGTATTGGTATTATGGCATTTGTACATTGATAATTATCCTGAGCTTTGTTTTCTTATTTTTCATTCTGACCAACCCTCAAAAATTTAACGGAGGTCTCTTTTTTCATTATTCTGAATTTGTCTTTTTGTTTCTTCTTGGTACATACGGCCTTTATAAATTGCCCAATAGATTTAAAATTATTTCAATAGAAAACTCTAAATCATTAACGGACAAAAAAATCGCACTCGAGACTTTTGTAACAATTTTCGGATCGACACCGAAGCTCTTTAACAACAACTATATCTTAATTCGGTATCAAATGCCTTTTTGGACATCATCATTTGACATTCATCTATACTTTGACGAAAAGCAAATATGTCTTAGTGTTCAAGGACACGGTAGTGCAGACGGCGGTTTTTTAGACTTAGGCGGTACAGAAAGACTTAGGCGTCGGGCAAAAAGTGAAATAGAATTTCTTCTGGCGTAAAATGCCTGCCTAGAACATATAGGGCTTAAACGAAGCTTTGCGCCAAACGACTACTGCAAAAAAGCAGGTTGTTTTGATGCGCAAAGGTTCGATTTAAGTCTTTGTTGAATGAAACTTCGGTAGCCGGTGCTTTTAGTTATGGATTTTCAATGCCTAAATCGGGAGCTTTTGACTTCAGGCCTAAGAAGGATTTTTTTGGTGCCGCTTGCATTTGGTTTTGTTGCTCTGTTGCTCTCTTCTTCACGGTCAAAACAGTCTTTTTACCGCTTTTTGCTAATGTAAAAGCAATTGTCTGTCACTGCACTATTTTGCATTAAAAAAATCATTTTGCTTATTATTGCTGTAGATTCCTGACCATGTTCTGCTCCGGTTAAATTTATCCGTCAAGTTATGTTGAAAAAAGATTCTGAACTGGTATATCAAAAAAACGAACGCACCACATTAAGTCGTGGAGAGGACGGTTAGGAACATGCGGAACATCAAGAGTATACACTTATTGGGGACTTTTTAGGCAACCTACGTTCGGAGTAAGAACAAGCAATAATACTGGGCAGACTATATGAATGGCAAATTGTTTACAAAAAATTCCCAGGTAGAGGTAAAGATGCTTATAAAAGAATCAGGAGCGGATGGAGTAATCACCTGCGAAATTTCAGATTTAAAAAATGATGAACGGACAGTAAAATCAATAATATTCAGGCAAAAAAAGGAATAATTCCGAAGGTTTAGAAAGACATATGAGAAAAATGCTCAAAAATATAACCATATGAACCAGTCGCTCGAACTCATAACCTCATCAAAGCTGCAATTCATTTTGAAAAACATGCTTTTGTGGTTCTTCTTATTGTTCCAGGCAATCGTGGCACTGGCGCAGACCGAAAGCCTGACAGATAAGGTAGTCATAACCTCCCTCAATCAGAAAACCCAGGTACGTACCAACGAAAACGGGGAACTACAGGTGAATGTCTCGCCAAGGGATGTTCACACATTCAAGACTCGTGGATGGGTCCGGTATAGTGACTTTGGCGCCCGGCGCGATGGCAAGACCGATGATATAGACGCTATCGCCGGAGCCCATGCATTCGCCAATCAGCATGGTCTGCCCGTAAAAGCGGACGAGGGCGGTACCTACTACATCGGTGGCAAGGAGCGCACCGCCGTGATTCGTACCAATACCGATTTCGGAACCGCGGCCTTCATCATTGACGATACCGAAGTTCAAAATCGCAATGCCTCCATTTTCCTGGTCAGTTCCAGTCTGCAGCCGTTTCCCTTGAAAGGAATAACTTCACTTAAACGCAATCAGGAAAAAATCGACGCATCCTTACCCGGACCGTGTCTGATCACGGTCACCAATTCCGACGTGAAGCACTACATCCGGTTTGGATTGAACCAAAACAATGGAGCGGCGCAGACGGATATCTTCATTGTGAATAAAAATGGAAAGGTGGATATGGACGCTCCGATCATCTGGGACTTCGATCAAGTCACGGATATCAGTGCCCTTCCTATCGACGAAAAGCCACTGACGATCAAGGGAGGACGGTTTACTACAATCGCTAATAAGGCAGAATCGAAGTATACCTATTACAGCCGGAACATCGCGATCAAACGCTCCAATGTTCATATTGACGGGCTCGAACACCGCATCACGGACGAAGGAGATTACGGTGCACCCTACGGCGGCTTCCTATATATCAGGGACTGTGCCTATGTAACAGTCAGGAACACCATCCTGACCGGCCATAAAACCTACAGTACCATCGGCGCGGCAGGAAAACCCGTCTCTATGGGCACTTACGATATATCCGCCAACCGCGCTCTGAATGTATCCTTCATCAACTGCAGCCAAACCAACGATATCAATGACCGTACGTATTGGGGTATCCTGGGGTCCAACTACTGTAAGAATATGCTGTATGATAGTTGTGTCTTTTCGCGCTTCGACGCCCACATGGGGGTGGCCAACGCAACCATCCGCAACTCGACCCTGGGACACATGGGCATCAACGCTATCGGCAGCGGGACTTTAACGGTCGAGAACAGTACTATACGGGGCAATAACCTCGTCCACCTGCGCCCGGACTATGGCAGCACGTGGCAGGGTGAATTCGTGATCCGCAACTGTATTTTCGTGCCCGCAGGCGGCCGACCTGGCAGCGCTTCCCTGATCGGTGGATCTTATTCCGGTCAGCATAATTTCGGTTATACCTGCTACATGCCGGAACGTATCACCATTGAAAATCTTCATATCGATGACTCCAACCGTCCCGAAAATTACCAGGGGCCTGCTATTTTCGCAAATTTCAATCCCGAAATGACCGACGATTCCTATCAGGAGAAGTTTCCTTATGTAATAACCAGAGGAGTTATACTCAGGAATGTGACGACGGCCAGCGGCAAGGCCCTGCGCATCAGCGACAATACGTTCATGTTTAGGAATGTAAAAGTGGAAGTCCAATGACGTGATGTAAGGAGTGCCGTTTACCGGTTTTTCTGCTATTGCCGGGTGTTTCTCACATGATACTTATCCGCAAACGCACATACCTCGTTCAACGGTGATAACCAGCAAAGGCCGAAATCTTTCGCATATTTAGGAATAGCGGCTGGCAAAAACTAACATAACCGGACAAAGGATGTACATTGACGACAAGGCAGCTATTAAACTGATTGAACAATACTTTAAAATTAATTATGGAACTCATTAAAGAACCGAAAAATATTGACCTGATTATCAATTTCAAACCCTGGACAGAAGAGGAGTTAACGGAGTTTCGTGCCATAATGAAAAAGAGAAAAGAGGCAAAAGCCAAAAGGAAATCAAAAACTTCAAAAACTACGACCAAAAAGCACTGGGCATAACAGATAGGGCATTGTAACGGACGATAGTACTAACATTGTAATCAAAAAATATGACAAGAACAGTAGCCCAAAAAATGGGAATTAAAGAAAACACAAGAGTATTTTTTATCAATCCTGACAAAGAAGCCATTGATAATATGTTGTTGCCTAACCTCGACATACCCAATGAACTTGCAGGAAAGTTTGATTACATACATCTATTTATAAAAACTCAATCGGAATTCATTGACCACTTTCCAAAATATAAAGATTATTTAAAATCCAATGGAATGATGTGGGTTTCCTGGCCAAAAGGCGGAAAGTTAGGTACTGACCTGAACATCAAAATAGTAATTAAATTGGGTTATGACTTTGGACTTGTCGAAAGCACCTGCTTGAGTGTTAGCGACATTTGGTCGGGATTGAAATTTACTCACCCTAAAAAAGGGAAAGTATATAACAACAGTTATGGAAAATTGAACGAAGAAAAAACAACGATCCGCTAACATTAAGTGGAGTAGACGAAAAGCCCCAAAAACGAAGCCCCGGTAAGAACGACTTACCGGGCTTTTTGTGCTACTCCATGTTGACCGAAGCCGGCGCAGTTATTGGGTGCAAAGTAGCCGACTTGTATTGAGGATATTGTTGTCCGATTAGCAGCTTTGTGTTCGCTATCAGCAGCAGTTTTAGCAGACGGAATGCTATCAAGACTACTGAGCGTTACCTGCACGTGAAGAAAGATCAGTTGGTTACAATAGTAAGCCCTTCGGATGACATCTGGAAGAAGGGACGGGTTGAATAGACGCTGTATTATCGCAACAAATAATTTTAATACGCGAATTAGCTTTGATTGACGGTCAATGGTTGTAAATTGGGTGGTGCCACTAATTCAATCGTTGTGTGTCACTTAAAAACCCAAACGCTGAAAAATTCAAAAATTTATGGCAAAAACCAAGACAACCGAAACAACAGCTAACGTGGAAGAATTTATAAACTCTTTTGCAAACACGGAGCAAAAACGACAGGACAGTTACGAACTTTTGAAAATAATGCTGGACATTACTGGATTTGAGCCGAAAATGTGGGGACCTTCAATTATAGGATTTGGTTCTTATCATTACAAATATGAAAGCGGACACGAGGGAGATGCACCGCTTGTAGGATTTTCACCACGAAAAGCCGAGTTCTCCCTGTACGCTTTTACGGGATTAGAAGAACACGAACACTTGCTTCAAAACCTTGGCAAATTTAAAGTCGGAAAAGCCTGCATTTACTTTAAAAAACTATCTGACATCAACCAAAATGAATTAAAAAAACTGATTAAAGCAACAATTAAATACTTACAAATAAAATACGGGAAACTTTAAAATTGAATTCAAATGCGCAATCATCTTTTCTGTAATGGGATTGCTTTGGATGGTATTGGAAAAACTATTAAAAAAACAAGACAAATCAATAACAACAAAAGCCTTCTGCCCTGCTTTTCGTCATTCACAGGCATACTTCTTACTTTACGTCTATCAACGTTAAAAAAAGACTGCACTCTTTTTATTTAACCAAAGCCGCCTATTCCCTTTGCACTTTTTTCTGCCGTTCATATCCACTACGTAAAGAAGCTCAGGCCTTGCTTTCTTACAACGGCTGCATAACATTCCATCGATCACATACTTTTCTATCATTCTTATGGTGCTGCTAACCACACTCTGCTTTGCATGCTGCTGTAAGTCCATCTGCTGCAGCGTCACGTTTACCCGCCCTTTTCGTTTGTAATTGCCCAGGTACCCATCATGCCTTATCTTACAAAAGCGGGGTGGCAGCATATGCTGCTCATACCTTCGCAAAAATTCATCTCCCTGTAAAGTCATTGACTTTTTCCTGCCTTCGTCAGGCATAAACTTTATACTCAAAGGTTACTAACTTTAGGTTTTTAATTGACGACTGATTTGGGCAAGTATTTTAAATATCAATTGCGAAAATACCAACCTATAACAAATTTATTAGTCAGATCTAAAAAATTATGAGCTATAAGAATTTCGACATTGTAAACTTCGACAGGTTTGTTGACCAGTATATGGACACAACAAATGAAACATTTGTATTTCAAGCGAGTGCAATACAGATATATCC
This sequence comes from Flavihumibacter sp., assembly GCA_041751095.1. Classification (GTDB taxonomy): domain Bacteria; phylum Bacteroidota; class Bacteroidia; order Chitinophagales; family Chitinophagaceae; genus JADCRZ01. The sequence goes on along the minus strand of JBGSYC010000116.1, from coordinate 3,530 downwards.
TTTATCCATAGCTCCATCATTGATAAAGCCTCCTACCCCCCTTTTCAGGGCAACATACAACTTTTTACTTCTTTTTTTGAATGGCGGCGGTAAGCAACAGGTCGATAATGAAATTCTTGAGCTAAAACCAAATGATGTCTTATTTATTCGGGAAGGCCATCTTAATGCAATCAAATCAATCGATCCTGATACCAATGGGTATTTTATTTACATAGATAGTGCCCTCCTGCCTCAAATCTTTGTCGACAGCGCTTTACTCCATCGTTTCACTTCTTATCCAAAACAATCTGTCTCCAGGTCCGAAATGGAATGGCTTTTCAAATGTTGTGAGTTGATTATTCCAACAAAAATGGACAGGATGTATTTTACTGAACTTCAGTCTGCTCTGCTCAAAGCTATTGTTCTGAAATTAGCGGAAGCATCGGCAACAACACTATCCAAACCGGATCGGCAGTCCGAAATAACCATTTTATTTAAAGAGTTGCTTTACAAAAATTTTACTAAAAACAGGGATATAAAGTTTTATGCTGATTCATTGTTCGTTTCAGAAAACTATCTGAATAGGTGCGTGAGCTATACTACAAATAAACCACCGAAGCTACACATCAACGAGACGGTGATTGTTCATAGCAAGATACCCTTGCAGGATCGTTCAAAAGATATTTCTCAGGTCGCATTTGAGCTAAACTTCTCAGACCCGTCTTACTTTGGCCGGTTGTTTAAGCAATTGACCAGGCAAACGCCCACAGAATACAGAAACTCGTTTTCGCAAGGTTTGTCCGACTAAACGCAAGCTTTTTAATAACGGAAATTCAACCGCTGCTTAACTTTGCAACCTTCAAAGTAGTGCAGGCACTACCGGATGAGCTTTATAACGTTTATAACTTCAGAAAGTAAAACTATGCTGTATAATAAAACGCTGATCATCATTCCAGTTATTTTGGCAATTACACTGTTTGCATCCAAAGCTTTCGGTCAGCAGTCATTATTAAAGATGGTAATTCTGAACGTTCAAAAGAATCGCGGGAAGATTGTTGTTGATATCTACAAAGACAAATCCGATTGGCTGAAAATTCCTTTCCGAAAAATAATTTTATCCACTGATGAAAGTTCCAAAACAGCCTCGTTTGATATACCCCAGGGTAAATATGCCGTATCTATTTATCAGGATATAAGTGAAAATGGTAAATTAGACCAGAATTTCCTCGGAATTCCAAAAGAACCCATAGGATTTGGAAACAATTACAGGCCGTTTGGTAAGCCAAAATTCGAGTCTACAGTAATTGAACATAACCCCGCATCGAAACCGGAAGCCATCAAGCTGTTCAGTGTATTTTAAATTTATAAGAGTATGGGTATAAAATGGAGCATAGAACATGTGCCATCCCAGGATGGGAAAGTTGCTATTGTTACAGGGGCTAATAGTGGAATCGGTTATGAAACCGCTCTCGGATTGGCCAAAAAGGATGTGGAGGTAATTCTTGCCTGCCGGAATTTGCAAAAGGCAGAAGAAGCGAGATTCAAAATAGTAAATGAATATACTAACGCACGAATCAAGTGCATAACGATTGACGTGAGTAGCCTTCGTGAAGTCAGGGAATTCGCCAATCAGTTTCAAAAGCAGTACGGGAAGCTTGACCTGCTCATCAACAATGCAGGCATCATGATGTCTCCTTACAAAGTTACTGAAGATGGTTTTGAAAATCAGTTCGCCACAAACTTTATTGGCCACTTTGCGCTTACCGGCTTGTTGCTGCCATTACTTGCCGGCGCGCCCGGTTCCCGGGTTGTCACCGTAAGCAGTTTATCTTATAAATGGGCACAGATCCAATTTGATGATTTTCATGCCGGGAAAGGGTATAGCCGGCGCAAAGCCTATGGACAAAGTAAGCGGGCCTGCCTGGTATTTGCTTATGAACTGAACCGCAGGTTATCCGCTGCTGGTTACAACACGCTGTCCGTAGCGGCCCATCCGGGGCTTTCCAAAACCAATTTGGATCAGTATTTCCCCGCTTTCATACGGCCGCTGGGTAGTCTCTTTTTGCAACCTGCTAAAAAAGGCGCACTTCCCATTCTATATGCTGCTTTTGAAAAAGATATAAAAGGAGGCGAGTTTATTGGGCCGGATGGCTTTCGGGAAATGAGAGGATATCCGACCAGGGTTGATTCTGATGAGTATTCCAGGGAGAAAAACGTTGCTGAATATTTATGGAAGGCAAGCGAAGAGATGACCAGCATTTACTACCTCAATAATGAAGTGTAGGAGAGTAAAGATATTTCAAACACGAAAAAACAGGATTCCTGAATAGATACATTCTTTATTTAAGAATGCCCATCATCTGAAAAAATATGACGCCCTGCAACAGTAAGCGGAGTAGCCGAAAAGCTCCCAAAAACGAAGCCCCCGTAAGAACGACTTACCGGGGCTTTTTGTTCTACTCCGAGTTGACCGAACCCGGCGCAGCTATTGGGTGCAAAGTAGCCGGCTTGTATTGAGGATATTGTTGTCGGATTTGCAACTTTGTGTTCGCGATCAGCAGCAGTTTTAGCAGACGGAAGACTATCAGGACTACTGAGCGTTACCTGCACGTAAAGAAAGATCAGTTGGTTACTATTGTAAGCCCTTCTGATGACATCTGGAAGAAGGGACGGGTGGAATGGTAGCTGTATTACCGCAACAAATTTAAAAAGGCGAAATTAGCTTTGATTGACGGTCGACAGGTTGTAAATTGGGTGGTGCCACTAATACAATCGTTGGCGGTCATGCTACGACGGCGGCAGTCATTTCAAAGTTGACATCAGGAACGGCTCTACTTTCCGTAACTTGTGGCGTGAAAAAAGCTAAGATAAATTTCCTTGATTTTGAGATTGACAGGCTAACACGTTCTATTGAAAACGTTACTACCGGTGACAGCTTCCCGACGGACGTTTCACATTTAATAAAAGGAGACCTTAAGCAAGTGTCGAAGAAAAATGGATGGCTTTTCAATTGAAAAATGAACTGGATGCTCCTGAAAGGGAAGTTTATAACCTAACAATTCAAGGCAACCCGAATGTTATACAAGGATTAATAAGTTTAAGCGATGACGTTGACTATATTTACATGCATTTGATTGAAAGAGCTCCATTTAATAAAGGCAGGACAAAGGTTTATTTCGGAGTTCCCGGAAATTTGGTTGCATATGCCTGTCGTTTTTCTTTTCAAAAAGGTTTTGATGGCTTCGTTTCTTTTCATTCAAAAACAAAACTCATTGATCATTACATAAAAACTTTGGGAGCATATCATTTTGGTGGACACCTGATGATAATTGATACTCTTCCTGCTAAAGCATTAATTGAAAAATACTTTAAAGCATAAACTATGGGACTTATCACAGAACCTTTGGATGATTATCCTAAGCCGGACGAGCCGGAACCAAACAGGAAAATACTTATCTTTATGATATAAATTTACTACTTCGGTAGGTTAATCCTTGTATGCTACGTAGCATCATTTTATTTTAAAAACAAAGTGTTCACTTTTTTGAACC
>JBGSYC010000115.1:0-4219 GCA_041751095.1 Flavihumibacter sp. | reverse complement strand
TGGCTTTGGTCAGTGGTCCATTAACAGACTCCGGTAGAAATATTGGAAATACGACCATAAAGATGCTTGTAACCGACATTTACCGACCAAGAAGTAAATAATCCATAATCCATAAGTAGGGACAACGTTTTAGTTGAGCATTTTTAATCAACTGCCATAGCTTTATCCTCAATGCACGGCTGCTAACGTCGGCTTGGCATATGGCGGCTGACGAAACGCAGCATCAGCTTTGTTTCGCTATTGTACTGCATATCCGGCTTGACATCATAAATTTGGCAGCGGAACTAACAATGAACTTTTTATCATTACTCAACTAATGTTCTCGGCTGACGGAACACGAAATACCGCCACAACGCCAAGCCGTTCAACGTTGGGCGTCATTTGTGAGTTTCTCCAAAAAGAAAACAAGCTGACAAAAATATAATACTTTGTGACATAGGTAATAAATTAAAACAATGCAACAATGACAAAAGTAAATGCCTATATGACCTTTAATGGCGATTGTGAAGAAGCATTCAGCTTCTATAAATCAGCTTTCGGTGGAGAATTCCTTTATATAGGACGTTATAAAGATGTACCACCAACAGATAGGCAAACATTCCGGCTTGAAAACGATGAAAAGATTATGCATGTTTCATTACCTATCAGCAAAGAGACAATTTTAATGGGTTGTGACAGCACAGAAGCGTATGGACAAGGAACTATTTTCCGTAATAATATTTCTATTTCCATCAACCTTGACAACAAAGAAGAAGCCGATCGACTTTTTAATGAACTTTCAGCTGGCGGACAAATAAAAATGTCAATGAACCAAACTTTTTGGGGAGCTTATTTTGGTATGTTCACAGACAGATTTGGGATAAATTGGTTGATTAACTGTGACTCAAACGAAAGTAATTAGAATAAAACGAACGCCCAACAGCGAGGTTTTGCGTCAGCGGGGGCGACGAATAAATCCTCATCTTTAGTAATACTATCGGCTGCATATCCAGCCGACGAAACACGGATGAACTGTGTACTATATTTTCAACTTTTGTATCTTTAATTGGCTTCAGTTCCAGGTTGGACATTTTCCAAATGCCCCGCCGAACGCAAAGCCCTAACGTTAGCAGCCATGCCAAAGACCCCCGAAAGACTATGAGCCTTTCTAACATAAAAAAGGAACTTAACAAGTTCGACAAAAAGAAACTGATTGAGTTGATTACCGAACTTTATAAAAACAATCAATCCGTAAAGGAATATCTTGATTTTTTTGCAAATCCTGATGAAAAACAGCTTTCTGAAAAATATAAGGAGAAAGTTCTTCAAGCATTTTATCCAAAACGCGGTTTTGAGTTAAAGCTCAAAGACGCTAAAACAGCGATAGCGGACTTTAAAAAGCTGGGACCATCAACAGAATTGCTTGCAGATATTATGTTATTTTATGTAGAATGTGGAGTAAGGTTTACCAATGAATATGGCGACATAGACGAGGCTTTTTACTCGAGCCTGGAAAAGATGTACGAAAAAACGCTATCATTGATCAAAAGCGAAGATTTGCTTGATAAGTTTCATGACCGGTCTCTCAAAATAGTAAATGATACCCAAGAGATTGGCTGGGGCTTTCATGACTACATAGCCGAGGAGCACTATCAATATTATCCTTACAATGAATAGTCATCGCAGTCCTTCACGGCCGGCACTGCCACCAACTGCGCATTTAAAAAATTGGGCTGACAGAATCTTTGCTTTGAGCTGTGGATCATCATTGAGATTTCGTTCAAGCGGAGGGAACTATATTGATCATTTGGAATATATTTGAACGACAGATCAACGCTGGGCATCTGTTAGCCAGGCAGACGGAATTACATTGCCCCAACTTTCTAAATGCTTCAACGTTGTGCGTCATGCTCCGGCGGTCTTTTCTTAAATTTGTAAAAAAAGTGACATGCCTAATGCTTTAAAATATATTGTTGACGACAGTGGACATAAAACCTCTGTACTTGTACCTGTAAAGGTTTGGGAGGACTTGAATGCTAATTATCAAAAGATTCAAAAAAAGTTGAACATTTTAAATGGTATTAGTGAAGGGCTTAATGAAGTGCGACGGGCTAAAAAGACTGGAAGAAAACTGCAAACTCTTAAAGAATTTCTTAGGTGATAGTAACGGTTCGGATAACTAAAAGCTTCAGGACTGCTGCTAAACCACTTTTGAAGAAGTATCCTTCGCTTTCTGAAGACCTTCTTACGTTAGAAGCTGAACTAATATACAATCCCAAACTGGGGACACCACTTGGAAACAATACTTATAAAATAAGATTAAAAATTTCCAGTAAAGGGAAAGGAAAAAGCGGAGGAGCAAGAGTTATTTCTTTAATAGAAACAACATTGATTGGTGAAGTCGATGTAGAAGAATGAAACTGGTGACAGTAAATTTTATTACCATTTATGATAAGGCAGACACTGCAACAATTAATGACAAAGAATTAAAAGAACTTATAAAAGCCTTACATCAAAATCAATAGCACGAACGCATAACAGTGTGTTTGCAATATGGCAGGCGGAACACAGTTAAGCAGTAGTTTTTCAATTACGCTTTATATCTTTAACCAGGGTGACGGTAATTCTATTGCCGCTACATCGCAAACACTTTCACGTTAGCGGTAAGCTACTTTCCTTACTTCAATGACAACTCACCTTAATTTTTTGTAACTTCGGAATCAGCAAAGATTATAAACAATGAATTACGGGCCTATAAATATTGATCCCGAAACCATGGGCGGGACACCTGTTTTCACAGGGACAAGGGTTTCTATTCAAGCCTTCTTTGACTATATAGAAACTGGCGAAACATTGGACGAATTCCTGGAAAACTTTCCTTCGGTAAAGAAAGAGTATGCAATTCAAGTTCTGGAGATGGCAAAAAAGACACTTACCACTGAAAAAATGCTGAATGAAAATTTTGCTTGACGAGAATTTGCCCACAAAAGTAAAGTTTAATTTTGGGGAAGATTATGAAGTCAGGACTGTTAGAGACATGGGCAGGGTGGGAAAGAAAAATGGCGAGCTTTTAGGATTGGCAGCGTTCAACGGTTTTGATGTTTTTATTACACTGGACAAAAATTTAAGGAACCAGCAGAATTTAAACAAAGTTGACCTCAAATTTATTTTGTTGCTTTCCACAGACAACAAACATCAAACTTTACAACCTTACATAGATAAGGTGAAGGCAGTTTTAAACAGCGGTGAAATTCCAAAGTTTTCGGAGATCACATTGGAATGACCGCATACCGCTAACATTCGTATTTGTACAAGTGTGGCAGGATGTTGACAGCTTCGGCTGCACCTATCTATATTGCTTCTGTTCGGGCGGAATATTTTGACTGAAGATAGCAGATCGGGTCAACCACCAGTAAAATATAGCACGCGTCATGAGGCGGAACTGACAGCTCTTGCATGCGGTCCTGTTCCGAGTGGAAGAAGAAGATGGACAATTAGATTATTAGTTGAGGAATTGAAAAAACAAAAAGGGATTTGAGACAATAATTTTCGGAAGTGTTCGAAAGTTGTTAAAAAAAACGAACTTAAGCCTTGGTTAAGGCGAATGTGGTGCATACAAGAAATATCAGCCGAATATCGTACAAAAATGTATCGGCTTTTGGAACTGTACCAACAAGGCTATGATCCAGAGCAGCCGGTGATTTGCATGGATGAGAAGAGTAAACAGCTACTTGAAGATACCGCCTTCCAATTAAAGCAAAGCGGGGCAAACCTGAAAAGTATGATTACAAATACAGGCGCAAGGGAACATGCAATATATTTGTAGCAGTAGCGCCGAAAGCGGGGAGGCGAATTGTAAAAGTAACAGATACAAGAAAAAAGGAGGATTTTGCTTATTTTGTTCAAGACTTGGTTGAAAAGCATTTTTCTAAAGCTATATGCATTCAGTTGGTGCTTGATAATTTAAATACACATTTTGAAGGGTCTCTCATTGAAACGTTTGGTAAGGGAAAAGCGGCCAGGCTTCAGAAAAAGATTCAATTTATTTATACGCCCAAACATGGAAGCTGGTTAAACATGGCTGAGATAGAAATTAATATAATGGATAGACAATGTACCGGAGGCAGAATTGAAAGCCAGGAGAAATTGACATCAGACTTAGGAATTTGGTCAAAGGAGAGAAACAGAAATAAGAAAAGTATTGAATGGAAATTTACAAGGCAAGAAGCAGATAAAAAGC
>JBGSYC010000114.1:0-57518 GCA_041751095.1 Flavihumibacter sp. | reverse complement strand
GTCCTGAAAATAAATAAAGTCTTAAACCAGGAGATTTTTTCTAAGTTGGGTATTTTGTTCAATAAAGGCAACTAACAATATACGTTGGTGCAGCGCACCGTAATATTTTCTCTTAAAATTCTATCTGTCTTTCATTCCCGATCGGCCTACCACACTCTCTTGTCATCTTTCATGAGCCCCTTTTTAGTGTTTTGTTATGTAGCGACCCTTTCGGGCGAAATGAAAGATCACTGAAACTTTTGCAGGCTGTGATTGGTAATCAATTGACCACCGTTATCTTAGCAGATGTTTGAATCCCAGATTCACCAATGACTCTGTGGTTTTTCTTAGCATCACAAAGCGGAGCAGTGTTCTTCTTTATACCTCTATACGGTTCTTATGTGGTTTCTCTTATCTGCGCCGCTTTGTAGTTCCCTTCTCCACGCCTGCGGTATCTCTTCTTTATACCTCTCTGCGGTTTCTCTTCTTTGTGCCAGCAACAAGCGCTACTTAACAAGTTCAGTAGATTGCTTCCACCACCGTAGCCGGTAAGCATTCATTGCGGTTCTTCCAAGTTTTTGAATTAACCTGTAATTGACCACGGCTCCTACAGGTGCACCGATCACCGGGATTAGCTGCGCAATTTTTGCCAGGTCGATATAATCCCGGTATTCCTGCTGAAAGCTTCTCCAGTCAAATTCATGAATATCTTCCGGCAAGCTGCTGAAATCGTTCTCCCAATTGAGCAGCTGGAGATATACCTTTTTCCGCTTTTCGGCGCTTGAAAAAGCAAGCTGAAAAATATACAGGATATACAACCGCTCACGGTAATCCTTAACCGAATAACCGTAGGCTGATGCAATGTTGAAAAGTAATTTTAATTTGATTCCTAAGAGCAAAGGAAAATCGGCCAAACCAAATAATATACCTCCTGCGCCCGTTATCCCTCCTTCCGCTGCAGCAGTTCTTTTGTAGATAATAATTTGTTGCTGTACAATATCTTCCCTCGCTTCAAATGAGGCATCGTCCGGCGGCCGACTGGTAGTGTGTTCGGCACCGAACAAAACCGCTCTTACCATTTGCTTAATGGTTGCAGTAATAGCGCTGTGGACTTTTTCCGGAATAAGCCTGTTCATACGGAGCTGCATCTTGGCTGCCCACCTGTTTATCACCGTAGGTTTACGCATCATCTGCCTTTGCCAAAGCCGCAGTTCCTCCAAAGCCTTTTCCTCGTAAGAAGTCAATTTCATCCTACAAGTTAATAATTCTGATTTTATCGTGTTAAAGGCTTTATCGTTTAAGGATAGAACATTTATATAAATCAGCGGCCGGATTCCAATCCTGATAATATCTTTCGTAAAACGGGCAAAATAATTTTTACAATTTGATATTTTTTGCAATCTTTGGTCTTCTAATAAACGGAATATGAAATTCTAAGTCCTGTCCTTAAGTCAAAGGATACTCTCCACTACATCACCGGTCTTACCTGACCTTACTTTACCATTTCTTTAAACTTAGATTCATGTCACCCAACCAATCAACCTGGATCAGGATTTCGTCCGTTTATATGTTTATCAAAAACGCCGTTAAAGGCGGGGAACATGACTTCACCAGTGGCAGCATAAGAAATTCAGTGATCATTTTAGCTATCCCTATGATACTTGAAATGATGATGGAATCTGTTTTCGCAGTTGTGGATATTTTCTTTGTAGGAAAGCTGGGTAAAGATGCTGTGTCAACCGTTGGACTAACGGAATCCGTTCTTACCCTCATTTACTCCGTCGCCATAGGACTGAGCATGGCCGCCACAGCAATGGTTTCCCGCCGTATTGGTGAAAAAAATTTCCAGGAAGCCGGAAAAGCAGGTATGCAGGCCATCATACTGGCATTGATTATTATCCTGATGATCAGCTTCACAGGCGTATTTTTTGCCAGAAATATCTTACAGTTAATGGGGGCGCCTCCTGAAGTGCTGGCTATCGGCGTTTCGTATGCGCAGATCATGTTCGGAAGCAGCATGGTGATTATCCTCCTGTTTCTTATCAATGGTATCTTCAGGGGAGCGGGAGACGCATCAATTGCCATGCGCTCGTTATGGATCGCCAATCTCAGCAATATCATATTGTGTCCGTTGCTTATTTATGGGATAGGTGGATGGGAAGGACTTGGTTTAACTGGTGCTGCCCTGGCTACAGCCACTGGCCGGGGAATAGGTGTCTGTTACCAGCTGTTTAACCTGTTTAGTGGCAAACGGATCATTAAAATTACGGCAGAGCATCTTAAACCTGACTGGAGCGTTATCAGGTCTTTATGGAATCTTTCCTGGACAGCCACTATACAGTTTCTGATCGCCTCAGCAAGCTGGATCGTTCTTGCCCGGATGATGACGCGCTTTGGCAGTGCAGCGATCGCCGGGTATACAGTTGCCATTCGTATCGTTATGTTTTTCATGCTGCCTGCCTGGGGCATGAGTAATGCCGCAGCTACGCTGGTAGGTCAGAACCTTGGAGCACAACAACCCGACAGAGCGGAGCAATCCGTATGGAAGACTGCAAAATACAACGCGATCTTTATGTCAATCGTTTCTGTCCTTTTCCTCCTGGGATCGGGTCCGATCGTTTCATTACTTAACAACGATCCGGAAGTAACCGCGGTAGCCACAAATGCCCTGAAAATTATAAGCCTCGGCTACATATTTTATGGCGTGGGTATGGTAATCACCAGTTCTTTCAATGGTGCCGGAGACACCAAAACACCAACCTACATAAACCTGTTCGGTTTCTGGGCTTTTCAGATTCCGCTCGCGTATCTGCTTGCAGTTTCATTGCGGCAGGGGCCTGAAGGTATATTTTTTGCGATAATCATAGCCGAAAGCCTTATCACCGTAACCGGCATTATTTTATTCCGCAAAGGACATTGGAAATCCGTAAAATTATAAATAAAACAAACCTATGGTCGTTAAGGCCTTAACTTACCTTGTATTATGAATAACTACATTGATGCTAATAAACTGCGGCAGATTTCTTTCATTTTTATTCTTTTATTTCTTGGTTATATCCTCTTCAATGAACTTAAAAATTTTATTCCTGCGTTCCTTGGTGCAATAACGTTTTATGTGATGATGCGCAAATGGATGTTCAGGATGGTGTATGTGAGGAAATGGAAGCCGGGTGCCGCTGCCCTCGTTTTGATGTTGACCTCTTTCATCGTAATAATGGTTCCTATCTGGATGATCGTTAATTTACTTACACCAAGAATAAGCTTTGCCATTGAACATTCATCAGAAGTATTAAAATCGATTGAACCCTTAATGTCAACACTGAAGCAACGCACAGGGTTTGAAATATTCAGTTCTAAGAATGTTGATGCCATCAGTGGCTTCCTTGCAACGAATATTCCTACGGTGGTCGGTGCTACATTCAATACGCTGGCACTTATTGCCATGTTGTACTTCATGCTTTATTTTATGCTGGTGAATGGGCGTAGTATGGAAAGGGCGATGTCAGAATTTATACCGATGAATGAAGATAATACCAACAAGGTAGGAACGGAAGTGAATAATATTGTGGTGTCAAATGCGATAGGCATACCTCTCATCGCCTTTCTGCAAGGCGTTGTAGGGCTGGTGGGCTACCTGTTGATCGGGGTTCAGCAGCCTCTGTTCTGGTTTGTGGTTACATGCGTTACAGCTATGTTACCCATCGTAGGTGCAGCTATTGCTTACGTACCGCTCGCAATCATCTTTTTTGCCAATGGCGATAACCTGAGAGGTATTCTTATGCTGGGTTATGGTTTTGGTATAATTGGCCTTGTAGATAATGTCTTTAGAATCTACCTGCAAAAGAAAATAGGTGATATTCATCCTCTTGTGACCATTTTAGGCGTTCTCGCCGGTTTAAATTTATTTGGCTTTATTGGTTTGATCTTCGGCCCCCTTCTTATATCACTTTTTTTACTGCTGATTAAGATCTATTCCCTTGAATTTACGAGCAAAAACACCTCTAAAGGAATTACGGCCAAACCTCTGCCTCAGGATTTTACAAGTAATGTTTAACAATCATGCAACAACTTCTGTATTGATAAAGCGTAATTTTGCCAACGGTTCGATTTTTCCGTTGGTAATTCTTACATATCATTTTACGGGGTACACTGAAAAGGTACGTTTAATGCAAAGAGTTCTATTTACGCTTAGCCAGGGTTTGTTTTTTCTTATTTTAGTGTCTGCTCCTGTTTTAATTAACGGCACAAATAAAGCTGTTTCCCGCGTAGACGTGCCTTCCGCTGTAATATCTGCTGCGGAACCATCTGCTCCCCCCGAAATTCGTGTAGCAAACATTCTTTATGACTCTTTACAACTCAACGAAAGAGGTTTAAACAAGCAGGCCCTTATTTATGGTTTAAAAGGCTATGCCTTATTGCAAAAGCAGGGCCGTCTGGCAAAAACAGCCATTCTTTCCATATGTGACTTTAGCCAGTCGTCTAAAAAGAAGCGCTTATACATTATTGATATTGAAAACAGGAGGCTTCTGTTAAATACTTATGTAGCTCATGGAAGGAATTCTGGTTCCGAGTATGCCAGATATTTTTCCAACAGCCCTGAGTCGCTTAAAAGTAGTCTTGGCTTTTATGTTACCCGCAAAACATACCGCGGTGGTCATGGCCTTTCATTAAGAATCGAGGGTCTGGAGAAAGAATTTAATGATAAAGCTGATGAAAGAAATATTGTAGTACATGGCTCCGATTATGTGGGGTCTGATTTTCTCCGTAGCAATAAATTCCTTGGAAGAAGCCTCGGTTGTCCTGCTGTTCCTGCCAGGGAAACGTCTCTGGTTATCAATACCATTAAAGATGGCAGCTGTCTCTTTATCTATCATCCTACTCAACGCTACCTCAGCCGGTCTAAAATAATAAACAGCTAACCCGGATTTTCCATGGCGGCAGGATCAATCCAGCCTCTGGTATTTTTTGTTTAAAAGTCACCTGATTAAACAAAGAAAGCAGCAACGGCCTGGCATAAGATGCCCACGAAAAAGCCGGAGTAAACTTCAAATGGGTGGTGATCTGAAATTATGAGGCGGGAGGAACAGACCATTCCGGCGATCAGCATCGCTACACACAGATAAACGCCCATTGTGAATTCTCCCTGCATAGACAGCATTACGAAAAAGCAGAACATTCCCCCCATTGCAATTGCATGCATGCTTATTTTGAAATAAATGTTGGCCATTAGTGCGCCTATGGATGACAAAAATATCCCGAGCGTAAGGAGAACAAAAACCGGGGGGCTGTCAGGCAAATTTCTGGACACATGAAATATCCAGAAAAAGTAAGTCATGGAGGCAATATACGGGATGATCCTTTCTTTTTGGGTACGAAGGAAGATTGAGCTGATAAAGCCTAACCGTTTTAACAGGAAAACAGTAAAAGCGGGAAAAAATGCGGTAAGAAGAACTACGGAAATAAGCCTGAGTATCCGCACTTTCTCATTAACTGCGGCAAATACAAATGGGTGGACGAAAATAAGAAAAGCGGTTACATATGCTGGGATGAACAACGGATGGAAGAGGAACGAAAGCAGATGTGCCGACCCCCGGATAATACCAGATTGATGGCCGGGTAAGGCGCGCGCAGGAATATTTTCTATATCATCTGCGGCTGGCGTGAAAAGATCCTTGTCCATCGTTCTGTCTTTGATATTATAGTTCTTTCCTCAACCTCGCCACCGGTATATTCAACTGCTCCCTGTACTTGGCTACTGTACGGCGGGCGATATTATATCCCTTTTCCTGTAAAAGTTCCGTTAACCGTTCGTCGCTAAGCGGCTTTTTTTTACTTTCTGCTTCTACCATATTGCTCAGTATCTTTTTCACTTCCCTTGTAGACACTTCTTCACCACTATCAGTGCTTAATGATTCGCTGAAAAAGAATTTCAGACGATAGGTACCGAATTCGGTCTGTACGAATTTACTGTTGGCCACCCGGCTTACCGTTGAAATATCCAGTCCTGTCCGTTCGGCGATGTCTTTTAATATCATTGGCCGCATTGTTGTCTCATCCCCTGTAAGAAAGAATTCATACTGGTAGCTCAATATTGTTTCCATCGTGCTTAGCAAAGTATGCTGGCGTTGTTTGATGGCGTCTATGAACCACTTTGCAGCATCGATCTTTTGCTTTATAAAGATCACCGCTTCTTTCTGACGTTTATCTTTTTTACTTCCCTTATCATAATCGCGCAGCATGTCCCGGTATCCTTCACTGATGCGGAGGTCGGGCGCATTTTTCGAGTTCAGGGTGATTTCAAGCTTACCGCCTGTGTTGGTAACAAAGAAATCGGGGATTACATAACTTTCGCCTTTATTCACTTCACCGACGTTTCCCCCCGGCTTCGGATTTAACCTTACGATCTGACTGATCACTTCTCTTAGCTGGTCGTCGTTCAGGCCAAGACCCCTTTGAATTTTGTCGTAGTGCTTTTTTGTAAATTCATCGAAGTAATCGGAAAGCACATCGATAGCCGTTTTTACATTCTTTCCCTCTTTAAAGAGTCGGTGCAACTGAAGCAGCAGGCATTCCTGGAGATTTCGGGCACACACTCCCGGGGGATCAAATTGCTGGATCTTGTTGATCAGTTCCTCTATTTCCTGTTCGGTTACAATCACGTTCTGCCTGAAGGCAAGATCGTCCTGGATAGAACTTGACTCCCTTCGAAGGTAACCATCGTCATCTATGCTGCCTACGATCTGTTCGGCTATTTTTCTGGTACGGTCATCAAGCTTCAACATTCCCAACTGATCGGCTAACATGTCGTGAAAAGACGTTTCAACCCGGTAAGGAACTACTTTATTATCATCTATCTCCGGATAATTATCATCACGCAGCTTGTAATCTCCCACCTCATCATCACCATCCATAACATAGTCGCTGATATCAAGATTGTCGTACTCGTCTTCCCCTCCATCCATTTCATAATCGTCAGCGTTGTCTGCCTCATCCTTGGGATCATCAAAATTGTCATCATGCTCATCCTCACTCTGTTCAAGAGCGGGGTTTTCTTCAAGTTCTTCCTTTATGCGTTCTTCAAGATTGGCAGTGGGTACCTGCAGCAGCTTCATCAATTGAATCTGCTGGGGAGATAATTTTTGTAATAGCCTTTGCTGTAAACTTTGACTCAGTGACATTTCTTCTTAAGGATTTTTTAAGCCTTTCACGATCCGCTAAAATTTTTCGGGTTCTACAAAAATCAAGCCGTAATTTACATCAAATCTGTAAGGTGAGAATGGAACGACCAATTAAATTTATTGTTGTGATATTGATACTCTTATCACATTATTCTTACTCCCAGGTGCCCTTACGGGGCATCTGGGAGAAAAAAACCGCTATTGATCAATCCGGGATGCTTTACGACACCGGACTCAAATTCTATATAAACAACAACGCCATTGACGATATACCTGCTGATGCTCATATGATTAAAAGTGAGGCCGGGGTGCTACCCGATCACTACACGCGAAATTTTGGATTCTTTTGTAAATACGAATTTAAATTTGAAAAGGCCACTAAAATTCCACTCCGCTTCAGGTTAGGCTCTCTTCAATACTGTAACATGCTGGAAAGGAAGTAACGTTATCTTATAGCTGATTCGGCAAACCACTTCATGTTTAATTAACCATTTAAGCGTATACACCTAAGAAACTTTCATGTTATTGTGGATTCGTTCAAGTATATGCCCTACGCTGCAATAGCCGGTTCCTATTCACGTTTAACGTAGGCTTGGCTGCTTTCAGCTGAAGCATTTATATCGAATCAATATTAAAAGCTGACGCATGGCGCCTACTCCGAATTTGAGCATATTCCTTGTTGATGATGATATCTTCTGTCTCACCCTTTATAAGCAGTTCCTGCGTAAACTGGGGTATTTGAATGTAACCGCTTTTACCTCAGGTGATGATTGCCTTGCGAATTTATCTATGGAGCCAAGGGTTGCATTTTTAGATTATAACATGGAGGGAATGAACGGTATTGACGTCCTTAAAAAGCTAAAAACTTTTGATGAATCCATAGTGGTGTTTTTAATCTCCGGCCAGGAAGATGCTGAGGTAGCAGCAATTGCGCGTGCGTCCGGAGCAGTTGATTATATCGTGAAATCTTCAATTAATCCTGCCAGGATAAAGATCATTATGGAGATGGCTGAAGAACATAACACTGTGACAGAAAAGCAACCCAGAAAGTCGATTTTCACAAAGCTTAAAGAAGGTTTAGGAATCTGATTGAATCGTCGTCAGGCAATATCCAGTGGTGCCCGGTTTCCCTCGACCGTAACTGAATTCTCTCTGTAGCCGTGCATGTTTTTCCTTATTGATGTTGTGGCTGGCATGTATTGCCGGCATCTGACAGATGCTAAAGACTCTCCCACTCGAAATTAAACCCGACCATAAAATACCGGCTGCTGTTTGAAAGGTTGAACCAATAAAGGGGCACGGAAAACTTTTTAAACGCAAACCCTACCAGCACACCTGGCTCAAGCTTTGTTCTGCTTTGAAAAGAATTGGTTTGCTGCAGGGATACGCCCGTATAAAAAAAGTTTACCGGCTGGTAGCCAATTTCTGACCAGTTATAATAAAAATTATTTTTATAATGATCTGTTGATAACGAATATTGGGATTGGGAAGAAAAGAAGAAATTTTTATAATCGAGTGTCATATTTAATCCGGCTGAAATTCCGTTGAACAACCCTGCGGCGCCACCTGCAAGGGGAGTAAAAGAGTAAGAAAGAACGTCATCGTTTGAAAAAGTTTTTCCAACGTATAACGAAAAGGTTTTTTCATCTTCATAATTATAACGCGCTTCCCCGTACCAGTTTTTGGCATTTTGGAAATGAGCCACCGGCATAATGATATAATTAAGATTACTTCCCCTGAAACAATATTGTTCAACGCCCGCTTTCGATTGTGCACATGCGCAGACCAAAGAGCATAACGAAATTGCCGTTAGAAAATGACTTTTTATGATCATGCGGCACTTTCTACACTAAGGGTTTTGAGATTGTCTATCAGGATCATTTCTGCATTCGTTAACTTGTCGAGAATTGATATTGCTTTCAGGTAAGGGTTCCAGTGAAAGACCAGCTTTTCGATAGGGTTCATCAGCATCACCCAACTAACTATATGCAAAGACTCTTTCACCACACCCAATATCCAATGCTCTTCATTAATCAGGGACGGAAGCAGCCCAAGGCAAACGATAATAACTCCGATGCTTACACATAAAAGCATTGTAGTCCGCTTTTTAAACTTTTTAAATTCTGCCTCTTTAATTGATTTTCGCAGTGAGAAATGCCTTCGGATCGCGTGTATGAGCGGGTCCGCGTATTTTGCATCTGACTTGGCTTCAATAACCAGTTTATAGGTAACCTCGGAATACCTTTTAATTCCAATGGAATAATTCATAATATACTCTTCAAACTCCTGGCTAAGCTGTCTTTTGTAAATAGCTGCAGGATCATGTACATTGAAGTATGCATTGATCGTTTCTTCATTTACCTTGAGGAAAATGTTGATGCGGTTAAATAATGATTTGCTCATACATTAAAGATTCAAAGACAGTTGTTCAACACACGTACAGTTATTGGAAAGGCATTCATCATGGCACTGAAAGTGCACTCCGAATGATTTGTTTCAGTTTACTCTAAGCCGGAAATAGTAACGCCGAAGAAGCCATATTAAGGCATTGGATGAATGTAATTTGGGGAGACTAAGTGTAAATTCTTTAATACCTACAGGATTATTACTACGCCTTGCCCGGTGACGCCATTGGCCAAAAAAAAACCTTCACAAGGAAGGGATAATAACCGGGACACTATTGTGTTTACACGGCTACATTGTTCCGCTGCAATACATGTTTAATGATTGCAGCTATTTTTTCTCCTTTCTGCCTGACCTGTTCTTCCGTCCATGCGAGACTTATAGCGGTAGAGATGCAACGGCTCATGATAGCGTCACTTTTGGCAAAAGACTTCTCGCCATAACCGAGCAATGCTTTTGTAACTGTATCTGTCTGCCTGTTCAGTAACGAGGCCTGTTTTAAATGATCCCACCTGGCGATATAGTGCCAGTTATTATTGTACCAGTAAAAACTGCCAGCCAATGCATCCTGTGCTTTCATTTCGTCAACAACTGCTTTTGCAATTTCACCTGTGGGCAGAAACCAGCTTAAGAAGCTGCAGCTGTCGCCATCGGCATCAGGGATAGCCCGGAAGGTTATCTCAGGAATTGCCTGTATAATGCTTTTAAGCAGCTTGTGATTTGTGCGTTGTACCTCCAGGAAGGTATCAAGCTTCCGGATTTGCGCAAGGCCCACTGCAGCATGCAACTCTGAAATACGGAAGTTGTACCCGATAAAGGGGTGGAGGTCAGCACCTCTGTCTGCGCCTTTGTGATCATGCCCATGATCGGTGTAGCCATCGCACATTTCGTAAATGTCACTGCTGTCTGTCATAACAACACCTCCTTCGCCACAGGTAATGGTCTTTACAAAGTCAAATGAAAATGTTCCGGCATCGCCTATTGTGCCAAGCATCTTCCCCTTGTAACTCGCCCCGATGCTCTGGCAGGCATCTTCAAGCAACAGCAGATGATTGTCTTTACAAATAGATAGAAGCGCATCCATATCTGCCATGCTGCCGCACATGTGTACGGGCATGATACACTTTGTTTTAGCAGTAATGGCCTCACGAATAGCTTCGGGATCCATCGTAAGGGTATCATCAATGTCAACCAGAACAGGAACCGCTCCTACGGATAAAACCGCTTCAAAGCTGGCTACAAAAGTGAAAGCAGGCATGATCACTTCATCGCCTGCCCCGATCTTTAGCGCGGCAAACGCCGTTGTTAACGCCGCAGTGCCACTGGATGTAAGTTGAGCATGTCTGCATCCAAACCTTTCACAAATAGCCTTTTCAAGATCCCTGGCTTTCCATACTCCCTTCCGGGGATTGTCAAATCCATACCGCATCAGGATCCCTGTTTCCAGCACGTCGTTCACTTCCTTACGCTCTTCCTCACCAAAAAATTCAAATCCTGGCATATACTTTAATTTAAAAACAAAGGTAAATAAATTGCCGGCTTATGCCGTTCAATAACAAGCTAAACAGGAATAATCATTCCTGTTGATCCGGAGAAAAGAAGCAAAAAAACATGCTGTGTCATGTGTGGTCCTTATCATCTGAGATGCGCGCAATACAATTACCTGTCTGCTTACTTGATTATTTTACAGGCCCAAAGCGCTATACAGCGTTTGCTGAATGTTACCCCGTACATTCTTCCGGAGTAATTGCAAATTGGTACCGCCAAAGGGATTAACCCGGTTGGAGAGAAAAATGAATATAAGATTATGCTGCGGGTCTATCCAGACGCAAGTACCTGTATACCCAGTATGGCCGTAGGTTAATGGTGAAGCGGACAAACAGGGATAAGGCTCTCTCCGGGTGGCATTATCTTTTTCGGGTTTGTCGAAACCGTAACCCCTTCTGCTTATCTCAGAATGGTAGGCCGTAAACATTTCAAGCGTTTCCTTTTTGATGTAACGGTGACCGTTAAAAGTTCCTCCGTTTAACAACATTTGAGATAATACGGCAAGATCGCCCGCATTGCTGAATAAACCGGCATGCCCTGCCACACCTCCAAACATTGCTGCTCCGGGATCATGCACATCGCCCCTTAATAATTGCGCCCTGAAAGCAACTTCGTGTTCAGTAGGTACAATCTGGCTTAAAGAATAATGCTCCCTGGGTTTAAACCCCGTAGCCGCCATATTAAGCTTGTCGTAAAATTCCTGCTTTACATATTGATCGAGCGTCGTGCCCGTGATGGCTTCAACTATCTTACCCAAAAAAATAAAGTCGTTGTCACTGTAAATATATTTGCCTGCAGGTATCACCTTGCTTTGAAGTATTCTTGCATACATCGTATCAGGCCAGCTGTTCCTGATATACATTCCTTCAGCAACCCTGATGGAATGGCTGTGAACCGGTTTTTCTGAATAGATCTCATATTCAGCAAGGCCTCCTTTTGATGTGTCTATAGTTTCCCGGTAGAAAGGGATAAACGATACCAGACCCGCCTGATGAAGGAGAATGTCTTTTATTTTTAGATGTTCTTTGTTGCTCCCCCTGACCCAGCCCAGGTAATCACCCAACGTCTTTTGGAAATCCAGCCTGCCTTCATCGTATAACTTCATTACTGCGAGGCTGGTGGCAAAGATCTTTGTTACCGACGCCATATCATAAATACTCTGGTTAGAAACGGTTTCTGTACTATCGTAGGTGTAGTGCCCAAACGATTTTTCGTAAGCGATCCGGCCGTCTTTTGCCACCAGTACTACGCACCCCGGAGTTGCATGTTGGGCAATGGCATCATTTGCCAGTGAATCGATTTTACTCAGTTTGGCTTCATCAAATCCGACAGTTGCCGCAGGAACCGAAGGCAGGGATGCGTTCTTTACAATTCCGCTGCCAAAAACAAAAGAGGGGCAAACGGTTACCGGTAATTTTCCTGAAGGAGGGCGGAGGCCTTGCAGAATGTCTACTGCCGCATTTTGAAAGATACTGTCGTCTTCATAACACGCCATAATATTTTTTGCGTCACAAACATTACTTATGGCATAAGGATTTCCAAAGAACATGCTGATGCTTTTTGTTTGCTCCTGTATCTGCTTTAACAGTTGCATGGCTGCGGGCGAAATACCAAAATTATTAGCCGGGTACCGGGTATAATTATGCACCCCTGCGATTACCGCGTCATATTTTTTGCTCAGCATTTGCAGAAGGGAAGCGATACGCGAAACGTCGGACTTGTAATCAAAATAATACACATCCGCATTATATTCCGCTTTCATGCGTTTGGCAATGGTATTTTCTGCGCTGATCCCGATCGCGACATAAGCAACCTTATTGTTTTGCGAAACAGGCAGGGGAAACACAGCAGGGTCGTCATTTTTCAGAAGGGTAATGGCGCTCTCTGCCACCAGCTTCCGTATTGAGGGCACATCAGCATTCAGATCATTAGTAAGGTTATGGGTATCGATAGGGGCTATATTCGGCAACACATACCGGTACTTTGCGTGCAGCACTCTTTTCACCTTATCATATATGTCATCCCAGGTCAACCGTTTTGCTTTGATGGCTTCGGTAATTTTTTGTATGCTCAGAGGCACATCCCCGGGAAGGCACAACATATCATTGCCGGCAATGATAGATTCAACTGAAGCCTGCCCATCCGGAAAAAACTTTTTAACGCCCTGCATTTCAAGCGCATCTGTAAAAGTAAGGCCCCGGTAGCCAAGGTCTTCTTTCATCAGCTTCGTAATATTATTGTAGGAAAGGGATGTGGCACGGTTGGGCGTACTGTCAATCGACGGGATATAAAGATGGGCGATCATCACACTGCCAATACCAGCCTTAAAAAGTTCTTTAAAAGGATATAATTCCAGTGAGTCCAGTTGGGGAAGGGTTTTGTTGATCACGGGAAGATCGAAATGCGAGTCTACTGCAACATCACCATGGCCCGGGAAGTGTTTTGCACATGCCATTACGCCTATATCCTGCATTCCTTTCATTATCTTAACGCCAAACAATCCAACCTTATACTTGTCTTCCCCGAATGACCGAAAATTAATAACCGGGTTCGCGGGGTTATTATTGATATCAACGACCGGAGCAAAATTCACATGTATGCCTATGCGCCTGCATTGCTCTCCCATTGCCGTGCCAGCCTTATATACATTAGCGGCATCCTGCATAGCGCCCATGGTAAGTTGGAATGGAAAGCTGCCTACGCTGTCAAAGCGCATGCCGACACCATACTCACCGTCTATGCAAATCATCACGGGTGTTTTTGCTATGTTCTGGAAATGATTGATCATATTTGCCTGCTTAACAGGATTTCCCTGAAACAAACAAACGGCCCCGATATTATACTTTTTGATGTTATCGATCACTTCCTGGTCGTGCCATTTAACGCCATTAGCCGTCCTTTCGGAAAGCCTGACAACCATAAGCTGCGCAATCCGCTGCTCATTGTTCAAGGAATTAAATACACTGTCTACCCATCGTTGTTCAGAAGGATCAATGATTTCCTGGGCAGGAGAACTATAAAACGCAAGAAGAAAAATCGCGGCAAATATCTTAACCATAACAAAAAGTTAGAACTGGGAATTTTAGCAATTTAAGGAAATGGAGATGAACCGTATGTATTTGTTTGTAAATTTGGTTGATGTCCATTGCTGACAAATACCGCCCGCAATTTACCTACAGTGATTACCGTCAATGGGAGGGCCGCTGGGAACTCATAGATGGGATGCCATATGCAATGAGCCCAAGTCCTGTCCGTGTGCATCAGGAGGTCAGTGGGAATTTATTTTTACTTCTAACCAACTCTTTAAATAAAGTTTGCAGCCACTGCAGGGTTTACATGCCATTGGATTGGAGGATTAGCGAAAAAACAGTTGTGCAGCCCGACCTGTTCATTGCCTGTACAACATTTGTTAAAGACTTTCTAGACTTTCCCCCGGTGTTTATCATCGAGATACTTTCCCCTTCAACTGCCTTTAAAGACCGCCACGAAAAATTCGAATTATACGAGGAACAGCAGGTAAAATATTATCTTCTTGCTGACCCTCACTTCAAGAAAATAGAGATATACGAATTGACAGAAAAAAGGTATCAGCCAGTGTCTGTAAATCCGGTGTTTTTTGAGTTTATGTTAGATGATTATTGTAAAATGCCGGTTCACTTTGAAGGGGTATGGCCGTAGAAAAGGCGAGTTATTTATCGTTAACTGCATGCCGCACGCTCACTTACCTGTTGCACCTTGCATGATAGCAGGAACTTCCTTTGATCTTCGGGCTAAATACCCGGAAAAACTAAACCTTTACTGTTCTTTAATAGAAATGCGTATCTCGTGAGGCGCCGTCTCATCCCCTCCAAAATAGGGCAGTAACTTATAGCGGTAACCACTGTTGGTTCCGCAATACCGGGGGATAGAGTCAGTATAAGCTGCTGCTTTAAAATAGTAGGTATTTTTTTCAGCAATCACCGAGCAGGCAAAAGCCTCCTGTAAGGAAACGGCACCTAATGTTTTTATAATCCTCACCCCATTTGCATA
Organism: Flavihumibacter sp.; assembly: GCA_041751095.1. Lineage (GTDB taxonomy): Bacteria > Bacteroidota > Bacteroidia > Chitinophagales > Chitinophagaceae > JADCRZ01. Next base: position 42,381 of record JBGSYC010000114.1, on the reverse strand, counting down.
CACATAGGCATACATGACAACTTCTTTTCCATTCCACGACCATCCCAAGCGGGCACTATTCTGATGATGCTGTGATTCACAATCTGAAAACCCAATAAGTTTGTTTACGTCGCCCTGGTTGAATAAATCGGTTGTAGTGTAAATCGCCGAACTGTCAAATGTTACCATCGCTGCAATAGCCGGTGTGGTTATAAACTCCGGTTGATTTTGTTCACAATAGTGGTTGCCTTTTTTAATAACGTAATCCGTTACCGTGCGTTTTTCTACGGCAGACAGTTTTGTAACCGGTGCGCCGGGCATCTTTTCTTTAGCACAGCAAAGCAATAGCATGCTCGTAAAGATGATACCGAACGATCTTTTGTTCATAGGATAATGATATCCGCCTAAACGTGGCGCGTGAGCTTTCATTTGGCTGCCAGCGCGTTATTTAAATGAATTAAGGTATAACATGTAGATACTTTATTTTTGTGTAAAGAAGACAATGCCAGACATTATTCAATTACTTCCGGACAACATTGCCAACCAGATTGCAGCCGGCGAGGTTATACAACGCCCGGCCAGCGCCGTTAAAGAATTATTGGAAAACGCGGTAGATGCCGGCGCTACCGACATCAGGCTCATTGTAAATGATGCAGGCAAAGCCCTTGTGCAGGTGATAGACAATGGAAACGGCATGAGCGAGACTGACGCCCGCATGTGTTTCGAACGCCATGCTACTTCCAAGATAAAAAAGATAGACGACCTGTTCCATATCCGTACGATGGGCTTCCGCGGAGAAGCGCTGGCATCGATTGCGGCTGTTGCGCAGGTAGAATTAAAATCACGCAGGAAATCAGATGAAGCCGGAACATATATCGAGATCGAGAACAGCATGGTTGTGAAGCAGGAACCTTCTTCTGCTCCCGTTGGCACAAGCATTGCTATGAAGAACCTGTTCTTTAACGTTCCCGCCAGGAGAAACTTTCTAAAAAGCAATGCAGCCGAATTAAGGCATATCATCGACGAATTTATAAGAGTTGCGTTAGCCTTTCCCCAAGTATTTTTTTCTTTCGTCAGCAACGGTCAGGAAGTTTTTCATTTGGAAAAGGGTACATTGAAACAGCGGGTCGTTCAGCTTCTCGGAAGCCAGCATACCTCAAAACTGGTTAGTGTAAATGAAAAAACAGACTACCTTAATATCTACGGGTTTGTGGGGAAACCTGAAACGGCAAAAAAAACCAGGGGCGATCAGTACCTGTTCGTTAATAACCGGTTTATTAAAAGCGCTTATCTTAATCATGCGCTGATGAGCGCATACCAGCAAATGATCTCTTCTGACAGCTTCCCCTTATATGTGTTGTTTATCGACCTCGATCCCGCGCAGGTGGATGTTAATGTGCACCCTACCAAACAGGAGATTAAATTTGAAGACGAAAAGATCGTTTATGCATTTGTGCAGGCAGCCGTAAAACATGCGTTAGCGCAGTTTAGCATAACGCCAACAATTGAATTTGACCTTGACGCGGGTATCCAGCAACTTGACGCCATCAGCAAACCTTTCACCAGCGAAAACAGAGCAGCTGCAGCTTCTTCCAATTTATACAAATCGTTCACACAAAAAAACCAGGCTCATTTTATCGAATCGGATAAAAGTGAATTAAGAAGCTGGAAAAACTTTTATGAAGATCACGGTGTGCCGGCGGAAGATTTACAAAAAACGGGAGAACCGATTAACTATTCTTCAGCAACAATCGAAAATAATTACCCCCTTAAAATACAAGACCACGCAGAACTGAACCAGTTGCTGAATACCTATATCATTGCACCAACGGAGAACGGCTATCTGCTCATTCACCAGCAATCCGCACACGAACGGATCCTGTATGAAAAATATTGCAGGGCCATTCAGGGTCAGCCGGTAGCTACGCAACGGAGCCTGTTTCCGGTAACCCTGCAATTTTCTCCGCAGGATGCCTTACTCTTCAATGAACTTCTTGATGATCTGAACCTCCTGGGCTACCATGTGGAGCCGTTTGGAAATAATTCGTATGTTATCCAGGGAACCCCTGCAGGCATTGAACCCGGAGATGAAAAAACGGCTATCGAAAACCTCCTCGAACAATATAAGCACTTCAGCAATGATGTAAAATTTTCACGGCGCGAAAAATTGATCCGCTCGGTGGCATGGCAGCACGCTGTTAAACCGGGGAAGCGTTTAACCTCTAAAGAAATGAAATCTTTAATCGACGACCTTTTTCATTGCGCGTCGCCCAATATTACTGCGGCAGGCCATCCTACTTACATCGAGTTTAAAAAAGAATATCTTGACAAAATGTTTAAATATCACCCGTAGCATTGCACTTGCCAGTTTAGCATTTAACCGCGCCCACTCAATACCTCTGCCGTATAGTTATCAGGAAACTTTCCACAGCCTGGCGTATATCCGTGGCGGAACTCCGGTGATTGTTTACCAGCACTGAAAAAATCAGCAGCTTGTTCTTTTTTGTTATTAAGTAGCCGCTTAACGCTACCTGCCCGGTAAGGGTACCGGTTTTTGCAAAAATATATCCGCTGTCCTGCCTGAAGTAATTGGCAAGCGTTCCGGTGCTGCCCCCAGGTAAAATAGCTTTTAACCGTTCAAGGCCGAATTCATCTTTCATTTTATTTAATATCCACACAAAATCCTGCGGAGAAAAAAGGTTGTAGCGGCTTAAGCCACTGCCATCAACCCACGTCGGCGTCTGGGGCAGGCCTTTAAGTTCTGATTTTAGCAACGTATCGATGGCCATTCCCTCATTCATTACTCCGTTCATTTCATTTGATACCATCAGTAATAGCTGCTCAGCAAAGAAATTATCACTCCGGTACATCATCATCTTATACAATGAATCGGATGGCTGCGAGTACAGGGTTTTGGTATTTAAACGGTCACGGCTACCCGCGACGGTTATTTCCTTGTGTACAGTATCCTTCAGAAGCTCCAGCGCCGAAAGCACTCCATTCGTAATAAAGGGAACAGACTGCTCTTTATAAGTTTCGCTGCCCTGGCTGATCTCAAAATAATTTTGGCCGGCCTTTCTCTTCACCATAAAAGAACTATTGTCGGGATCTTCTTTAAATCCCACTTTCCAGTTTATCTCCGGATCAGACAGAATATAGGTTTGCAGGCTGTCTTTCACTTCGGCCTGCGTATTCCTTTGTGACATCTGTATCCACCGGATAACATTTCCGTAAACAGGCAAAGAACTGCGTTCAGCCATATAATATGCATTGAAATCGCCCCACGACCATCCTTTCCCCAGGGCTTCCGATTGCCACGCGTCATTTACAAGCACCACCTTTTTATTTGCCTGTTGCAGCATGCTGACAACTGGTTGACGTGGAAAATCCGGATGTAACAAAGTTGGGTCAGCTGTAGGGAAAAGAATAAGGCTATCTGCTGTTTCAATATATCTTATGCCTGCCAGCGAATCTTTCAGGTATCTCATTCCGGCATACAATGTGAAAATCTTTACGTTTGAAGCAGGCACGAAGTATTTACTTCCCTGGTAATCATATATTGATCTCCCACTTTCCACATCATAAATGCTGATGCCGGTGTGGGCGTTTTGAAAAAGCGAGGTATTCATCAATGCTTTTTTTGCCGTACCTGCTATAAACCCTGCCGAAGAACAGCCGGCCAAAAAAATCATAATTGCCGCGGCCGCGGGAAGAACTCTTTTGTGCATACATTTATTATATTCATCAAACCTATGGCAAACCCGGCATCAGTCAAAATATGTATAGCAATCGATGGATGAAGGGCAGCCAAAAAAGGGTTCATTAACCAATAAAAGAAAACATTGCAACTATTCGTAAATTTGGACCAGTAAATTTCTCGTATGAAATATTTTATCAATGCAATTTTCATGGCCATGGTAATGGCACCACTAATTGGTTTTATCCCGCCCGGAGAAAAAAACAAAAAGAAAAGAAAATTTATTGACCCGGTGAATATGGACCTGTCGGTGAAGCCTGGTGATAACTTTTATTTGTATGCAAATGGCAACTGGTTAAAAAGAAATCCGGTGCCTGCATCTAAAACCCGTTGGGGCAGTTTCTCTGAACTCGTTGAAGAAAATTCGAAACGCCTGCAGGCGTTATTACAGGAAGCAGCTAACAATGCCACAAACGATCCTAAAATGCAAAAGATCGGGCACTTTTATGTCAGCGGAATGGACAGCGCAACGATAGAAAAAGCAGGCTACCAGCCAATAAAACCGCACCTCGATCGCATTAATGGCTTAAAAGATATTGACGGCCTGATCAAAGAAATGAGCTTTGAAAGGGCAAACAGCATTTCAAGCCCATTGGTGGGAATTTCCATCAGCCAGGACAGAAAAAATGTGTCCCAATATATTGCGCAGATCAACCAGCTAGGTATCACACTGCCAGACCGGGATTATTATTTTAAAAATGATTTCAGGAGTGTAAACATCAGGAAAGAATACCTTTCTCACCTTTCCAAAATGTTCGCACTCATCGGGCAAAGCCAGGAGCAGGCATCCGTCAGTGCTGATGCTGTGATACGGATTGAAACCGCACTTGCAAAAGCACAATTCAGCCGTGTAGAATCCAGAGATCCGTATAAAACATACAATAAATTCTCCTGGAAAGATTTGTCCGTTACAACCCCTTCTATTGACTGGCAGAAATACGCTGAACTAATGATGATCAGGGGGCTGGACAGCGTCGTTGTAGTCAACCCTTCTTACCTAAAAACAATAGATGTATTATTCTCTGCAGTACCGGTTGCTGACTGGAAAAGCTATCTGCAATGGAAACTCCTGTCAGGTGCGGCTCCTTACCTTAGCACCGCCTTTGTTGAACAGCATTTCAGGTTTACACAGGTGTTAACCGGACAGAAGCAAATGACTCCGCGGTGGCAACGGATCAGCAATCTGATAGATGCTTCTCTCGGTGACGAGTTAGGCCGCTTATATGTACAAAAATACTTTAAATCGGAAGCCAAGCAGCGCATGCTCGACCTGGTAAATAATTTACAGCAAACGTTTTCCGAACGGATCAAAAAGCTGGAGTGGATGAGTGAGGAGACCAAACAAAAAGGTCTGGAGAAATTAGAGGCCTTTTCAAAGAAGATCGCTTACCCTGACAAGTGGAAAGACTACAGCACGGTTGTCATAAAAACAGATGACTTTTTTGGAAACGTTCAGCGCGCCGGCATCTGGGAATACCAGGATATGGTAAGCCGGATCGGTAAGCCTGTTGATAAAACGCAATGGAGCATGACACCGCCCACGATCAATGCATATTACAGCCCGGTAAATAATGAAATTGCATTTCCTGCCGGTATTCTCCAGTTCCCGTTTTTTGATTTCGAGGCGGACGATGCCATAAATTATGGCGGGATCGGGGCTGTGATCGGACATGAAATAACACATGGTTTTGATGACCAGGGGAGACAATATTCCGCTACAGGAAATTTGTCAGACTGGTGGACCGAAGATGACGCAGATAAGTTCAAAACACGGGCCAACATGGTTATGGAGCAATTTAACGAGTTCACCGTGTTAGACTCTATACATGTGAACGGAAGGTTAACGCTCGGAGAAAATCTTGCCGACCTGGGCGGGCTTTCCATAGCTTATGATGCCTTTACGAAAACAGACCAGTTTAAACAGGGGAAAAAGATCGATGGCTTTACGCCTGCCCAACGCTTCTTTTTGAATTGGGCACAGGTATGGAGAATAAACTCGCTTCCCGAAATCGAAGCGCAGTTTATACTTACCGACCCGCATTCTCCAGGCATGTACCGCGCTAACGGCCCCGTTGTAAATATGGACGCCTGGTACGAGGCATTTGACGTAAAGGAAGGAGACAAAATGTTTAAACCAAAAGATAAGAGAATTAATATCTGGTAGCCGGCATCCTGTGTATCGCTTTACAAGGATAGCTGCCAATGATTGTAGACTTCCTGCCCCGGCGACCAACCGCTTCAAGCCTTAACTCCTTTCCTGTGCCCTTAACCACCGTTCGGGAATTTCGTTGCTGCTGGCAAGCACATAATCTTTATAAGAGCATGCGATAAATTTTCGATCGGGCAGTTGCATCCACCACCGGCCGGTTTTTTTGCTCTGCAAAAAGGTCGTCTGTACTTCGGCAAAGGCCGTATGATATTCAAGAAATGAATCCTTTTCTCCAAGGCTGGCCTCACGCTTTCCCCTGCTTCTGCCGTCTATGGCATACCACAGCATCTGGCTGATTTGACGGGCTGTTAATTCATCCCTGTCATCGTCAGCACAATAGCCGTAAATGCCAATGGTATTTACCTGGGAGCTTAACCCGGCGAATCGAAGTAACGCACACACCTGTTCGCCGTCGAAGCCATTAGGACTTAGCGTGTTGGAGGGAGCAAAGGCATGAGCAATTGCGGAAATGTCGAAGCTGAATAAATGACAATTCCGGATCACGGGTTCCATCTCTTCTATGTTTTCTTTTACATGGCCCAGCCGGTAACAATCAAAACGGAGCTTATCCATCGTTTCGAGAATATTCGGATTTACAAAATAACTTTGAAATCCAATGTGATTATAATGGCGGATATAATTTGGCTCGGTGGTAAGAATTTCCATCAGAAAGTTCTCACATGGTTCCATCCTGTTGATGCTAAGATCAATTTTAGCATCTACGCATGTCGCTTCAACGATCTGTCCGCCGTCTGCATATGCACGGTATTGAGCAAGGGTAAGATCATGTGATCCCCCGATAATGATCACTGTTTTGCCATATTCGATCAATTCCCTGATCACCGTTTTTAACGCGGCATAAGTATCCGCCAGGGTAACGCCCTCCCTTATATTACCTATGTCGGCAAGCTTTACCTCATTGTGCCAGTATTGTAACTGGTAAAAGTGCCTTCGGATCACGTCAGGTGAATGCCCGCAGGGCTTTTGTATACGCTGCCCCCGCCATTCATTACACCCTACCAGGAGAATATCCGCCTCTTCAATGTCAGGCATATCCCGTTCATAAACATCGACAGCCTTTCCGATCTGCCCCTCTGTATATCCGCTTTCATCCCTGGTAAGATGAATGTTCACAGGATCAAGGAAGTCGGCGATATTCAGCAAATCAGGCATGAGGTGGGTTTGCCGCAAACCTAATGAAAAAATTCACGATACGGATAAGATGAGCATACCAGGGAGCTTTTTGATTGCGATCGCAGCTTACGGCTGATTTTTCCGGACGCGATATAACAAGGGACTATTGAGAATGACGCACGCTGATCACTGCCGGCTGTTCCGTATATTCGTGCTATGGATAACCTGTTACAGAACATTCATACATACAAAAATGAGATCGCCTCTTATACCGCTGGTGACGCTGAAGCGGTTGAGGCTTTCAGGATAAAATTCCTCGGAACAAAAGGACTTGTAAAAAGTATGATGGGGGAAATGAAAAATGTACCGGGAGAAAGCAGAAAAGGACTTGGGCAGATCCTTAACGAGTTTAAACAATTTACTGAAAGCAAATACGAAGAGCTGAAGCTGTCGATTTCATCCAATGGCCATAAGGTGAAAGATGATAAAACCGATTACTCTCTTCCCGGCGATCCGCTGACACCAGGTACCCGTCATCCGATCAGCCTCATGCGTAATGAGATTGTTTCGATATTTCAGCGGCTCGGGTTCGCGGTAGCTGAAGGCCCGGAGATTGAAGACGACTGGCACAACTTCACTGCACTTAACCTTCCCGACAATCACCCTGCACGAGACATGCAGGATACGTTTTACGTTAACCAGAATCCTGACTGGCTGCTGCGTACCCATACTTCAAGCGTGCAGGTTCGGGAAATGGAAAAAGGCATACTACCCATCAGAATCGTGTGCCCGGGCCGTGTATACAGAAATGAAACCATTAGTGCACGCGCGCACTGCTTTTTTCACCAGGTCGAAGGCTTATACATTGATAAGGAGGTTTCTTTTACCGACCTAAAGCAGACGTTGTATTTTTTTGTACGGGAGATGTATGGCTTAGATGTTAAGGTGCGCTTCAGGCCTTCTTACTTCCCCTTTACTGAACCGAGTGCAGAGATGGACATCAATTGCCTGATATGCGGGGGAAAGGGCTGTAACATCTGCAAACGTACCGGGTGGGTTGAAATTCTGGGTTGCGGAATGGTACATCCCAAAGTGTTGGAAAATTGCGGCATCGATCCAGAGGTCAACACCGGGTTTGCTTTTGGAATCGGTATTGAACGTCCGGCGATGTTAAAATACCAGATCAACGATCTACGCCTTTTCAGTGAGAACGACGTCCGGTTTTTAAAACAGTTTACATCAGCAAACTAAATAGAGGCATCATCTTGTATTCTTAAAATATTTGTAAAGTAAATACCCCAACCGTGATAAAAAATTTGATTCTCAAAAAAAGCCGTTCAGTTTTAATCCGCCTGTTTCCATTACAAATGGGATACGTCATCAGGCCTAAGGGTTCAGGATATTTTGATGCGGCTGAAATTGTAGCAAAGGCAGAGGAAGAAGGTCTCTCTGTTTGTGAATACCTCGAAACAAACAATATAGGAGGAGTCGGGAAGAGGCGGGATAGCGTTATTGACGCTCTCGCTAAAGCCGGAGTTATGCATCATCATAAAACAATTGTTGAAATTGGAACAGGTACAGGAATGTATTTGGAGAAATTCATAGAGATATGTAAGCCCCTGAAGTATGAAGTTTACGAAACCAATGTTGGATGGACCGCTTATCTAAAGAGAAAGTATGCTTCAGGTCCGACAAATCTCGTTTTGCATAATGCGGATGGACATTCGTTAGGATATACGCCTGACGGCTCGGCTGATATGGTGACGGCTCACGGCGTCTTTGTTTATCTACCAATTATATCAACATTTCAATACCTTAAGGAAGCAGTGAGAGTATGCAAAAAAGACGGGTATATTATCTTCGACTGCTTTACCGAAAAAGTGCTTACCATAGATGACCTTTCTACCTTCAGGGAGAAAAACGTCGGGCACGACTGGCCTGTGATTATGAGTGAAGCGCAAATTGAAGCGTTCTGCGCCCAGTTTAATTTAAAAATTCAACACACTTTTATTACTAATTTTCACTACGTGAGAAACATTCATTATATCCTCCGGAAATGTTAATTGCTCTGTTAGCTCAGTGAAGTACACAGGTATTCATTCCCGCAGGCCTCACGTGACAAAGTGTTCAGACCAAAGATTTACGGTATTTCTTTTATTTCCCTATTTAAATATTCATTGATATAATTTTACCTGAACCCAAGTTTTCAAATATGACTCTGGTAACAGGTGGCACTGGCTTTTTAGGAGCTTACATCATTAAGCACCTGGTTGAAAATGGGTATGCAGTAAGGGCTATTCGCCGCACCAGCAGTAAATTGCCTTCCTTTATTCCATCAGCAATCCTAAATAAAGTTGAATGGGTGAATGGTGATGTGCTCGATGTGATAAGCCTCGAAGAAGTAATGACCGGAGCAGATTCGGTTATTCATTCAGCCGCTATAGTATCGTTTGCATCGGATGAAAAGGAAGAGATGCTGAAAACCAATATCGAAGGTACCGCCAATGTTGTCAATGTTGCACTCCAGAAGCATATACGGCGCTTTGTCCATATCAGTTCGGTAGCAGCGCTGGGGAGAACAAATAGCGGAGAAACAGTTAACGAAACCAGGGAGTGGCAGGATAACAAGATAAACACCAATTACGCGATCAGTAAGCACAAGGCCGAAATGGAGGTATGGCGGGGAGTTGGTGAAGGCCTGGATGCAGTTATCCTGAATCCCAGCACTATCCTGGGTTACGGAAACTGGAACAATTCTTCCTGCGCCATTTTTAAAAATGTGTATGACGGGTTTCCGTTTTACACTATGGGAGTAAATGGCTTCGTATATGTTGAAGACGTTGCAAAAGCGACCCTGCAATTACTTGAGGCAGATATCAGTCAGGAACGCTTTATCATTAACGGAGATAACTGGCCCTTTCGCCAGCTTTTTAACGCTATTGCTGATGGTTTCAACAAAAAGCATCCTAACCTGAATGCCACCCCTTCTTTAGCTGAAATTGCATGGAGATGGGAGAAGTTGAAGTCTCTCGTTACCGGTAAGCATTCGCTGCTTTCGAGGGAAAGTGCACGGATTGCGCAAAGTAAAACATTGTTCGACAACAGCAAGATCATTACACATTTACCAGGATTCGTTTTCACCCCCCTCGAACAGGCTGTTGCAGAAAGTTGCTCATTATATAAAACAAATCTGCTGGCAAACAGCAGCCACCACCATCATCAATAGCACGCCGTATACACGGTTCTGAACACAAGCAAAGAGATAACCGCAGTACGCGGCGTACAGATGTTATATGCTGCAACAGACCGGTTGATATCAGGACCTCTCCCTGGGGTTCCTGATGTTGCGTTTGTATCATACTCCTGAACGGTTTGCGGGCCAGCTCCTCTATAAATACTGTTGCTGGAGTTTATCTTGGCTTACCTTACAGGCAACGGATGGCAATTTCGGGGATCGTCATTACGTTATTGAGATGAAATCAGTTTAAATGATAAAAATTCTTATTACCGGATTCACTTTCCTGCTGTTTGGTACGGGTTATGGCCAGGCGGATCACTTTATAGCCACTGGTAAAGTAATGGATGATGCTACCAAACAACCGCTATCGGGTGCCTCGATATTTTGCCGGAACACTACCCTTGGAACGATAACAAATAATGAAGGTCATTTCTCTTTGAAGTTGCCCCGTGGTGGTTACGACCTGATCATATCTTATACAGGTTACGAAACCCGTGAAATGCACATCAACAATACTAATGCAGAGAATCTGATTTTTGAACTGAAAACAACAGATAAGAACTTATCGGAATTTACAATTTCCGCGAGTAATGAAGTAGTTGACGGGTGGGCAAAGTACGGCCAGTTCTTCACTGATAATTTTATCGGTACCACTCCCCATGCAGCGCAATGCGTTATACAAAATCCTGAAGCGCTTCAGTTTTTTTACAGTAAAAAGCGAAACCGGCTGAAGGTTAAAGAGAAAGAAGATCTCATCATCATAAACAATGCGCTGGGTTATAAAATAAAATACCAGCTGGATTCTTTTGCTTACGAGTATGGTACAGATGTAAGTACGTACAGCGGCTATCCTTTTTTTGAAGAACTGCAGGGAACAGATGAACAAAAAGCGGCGTGGGCACAGAACCGCGCTTTGGCCTATAACGGTTCCCGGCTTCATTTTATCCGTTCATGGTATGATAGTACCCTGGAAGAAGAAGGTTTTGTATTGGAACGCGTTGACCCTTCAAAAAAAATACTCACTACCCGGCCCATGAAAAACCCTTACAATCCTGCCCATTACCAGGTTGTGGAAAATGAAGAAGTGGAAATTAACATGAAAGGAAAAATAAGAGTGCTTTATCAAAATGAAATGCCCGATAAAAGTTTTCTATCTCAATATAAGCTTCCTGCCACGCTTACATCCCAGATCAGCATAGCAGACATCGCTGAACCTTTTACAATTGAACAAAACGGATACTTTTACGAACAGGCAGATATCACAAATTCAGGCTACTGGAGTTGGGAAAAGATTGCGGCGTTGCTGCCTTATGATTACAATCCGGAGTAACTTTCCTCTCATTTCGCTGCACAGTCTGGCAGCCAGTATTCACCTGCTGTTTGCGCATTTCAATGTCAGGCTGTAAAGGTTAACCATTATCTTTCAGGTGATACCCTGCAGTTGCGTTCATGTAAACGCTCTCTTACTTTCGCTGAAGCAGAGGGCTGCAACGCTGTGTTAAAAGACAGCGCCACGGCATCGATTATAGATTTTTTATTTTATCCCATATCTCGGGAATCCTTTTTATCCAGACCAGTTCCTTCATCTTTTCCCGGGCATCCTGCGCCGGAGATCCAAAGTAAGACCGGCCTCCTTCAAGGCTGTGCGGAGTGCCACTTTGAGCCATCATCACTGCATTATCGCCAATGTGTATCGTTTTGCTTACACCAACCTGTCCCCACAGTGTTACGCCATTGCCTATCGTAGTAGCTCCTGCAATACCTACCTGTGCGGCAAACAAACAGTTCCTGCCTACAACCGTATCATGCCCGATATGGATCATGTTGTCCAGCTTGCTTCCTTTTCCGATAACCGTATCATGGCTGACTCCCCTGTCGATGGTACAGGCTGCTCCGATCTCCACGTCATCTTCAATCAACACCCTTCCGCAGCTCACCATTTTTTTATACCATACTTCACGGTCTTTCCTGGTGTTATAATAAAACGCATCTGCCCCGATCACCGTTCCGGCCTGGATGATAACGTTATTCCCGATGATGCAATGATCCATGATGGTGACATTGGGATATATCATACAGTTTGAACCTATCGTTACGTGATGGCCGACAAATGCATTCGGGTATATGAATGTTTCGCTTCCGATCACCGCAGAATCACTAATCATTTTAAACGCCGGCTCAAACGGCCGGAAATGACGGATAAGCTTGGTATATGCTTCGAAAGGCTGCTCAACAACTAACAATGTTTTGCCCTCCGGCACTGAAGTCATCTTATTGATGATAATAAAAGAAGCGGGAGAATTCAGGCACTTTTCATAATACCGGGGGTGGTCAACAAATGCGATGTCGCCCTCTTCTAATTTATGCAATTCGTTGATGCCGGTTGCAAATCCGTTTAAGTTGCCAGACAACTCGGCCCCAACGAAGTCTGCTATCCATTGGACGGATACCGGTGAAGGAAATTTCATACAGGATCATTTTTGCAAACCTACATTAAATTGATGGTTGACCTAAAATTGCAGAAGGGAAGGGCAGACATATATGAAGTGGACTATCTCAAATTGAATCTTCCACCCGTTGCAGTACTGTGCTGCTTGTAACAGAGCAGGCAAAGAAGTAAAATGATGTATTTGCTTCTCTACGCTGCACATCACATCATCAATATGATACGCCTCGCTGTTCGATGACGCTGGAAATTACTAACGGAATAATTGTATGGCCAGTCATTTTTTAAAACATCAGGATCATATGTACGCTTATCCACAACAAATTTAAAAATGTGCAAAAATATTTTTTAATTTCTTTTAAGTTAGAGAAAAATAATTTTAATATTGTGTAGGGAAATTTTTTTCCTGTACTTACTAACCCATCTACATATAAGCCTGGAATTCATTCCGGGCTTTTTTTATACCCCACCATGTTCACCTCAAAGAAGGCAACCATTACTTATCTTTATCGAAGTGCCACAATATTTCATCATATACAAGCCTTTCAGAATACTCTCACAGTTTGGCTCTTTACAAACTGACCCTTTACCTGATCAAAGAAAGCTAACATTGAAGGATGTATTTTCGGTGCCTGCAGACGTGTACCCCGTTGGCCGGCTGGATTATGATAGCGAAGGTTTGTTGATATTGACAAACGATACCGGTTTGAACCATCGTTTATTACATCCCGTTTTTAGCCATGAGAGAGAATACTGGGTGCAGGTTGAAGGACTCATACACGAAGAAGGCCTTCAATTATTACGGGGAGGCATCGAAATAACCATCGATGGAAAGGGATACGTATGCCGCAAATGCGTTGCAGAAAAATTTGAAGCGAAGCCAGCAGTTCCACCAAGAGAACCGCCGATACGCATGAGAAAAAACATTCCTGACAGCTGGATTAAACTGATTCTTTACGAAGGTAAAAACCGGCAGGTACGCAGGATGACAGCGAAAGCCGGATTTCCAACCCTGCGATTGATCAGGCATAGAATCCAGAAGCTTACGCTTGGCGAATTACAACCCGGAAGCATACGGGAGCTTACGGGGAAAGAGATCTATTCATTACTTTTCTGAGAAGCAAAGAAGATAATACCGGCCTGTGCTTTGTCATCCGGCTCGCTATGAAGCCAGAACATCCCCTGTCATGTTTCGTGCAAATCCCGTGGTCAGGTAAGTGTTTATCGCTACCTGCCACCTGCCAACTATTTTCTTATCTTTCCATAAATAATATGCAATGGTGAAATCGATGACTGGATTTGGAAGAGCCGAACAAAACGTAGGTGATAAAACTTTTCTGGTAGATATTAAATCACTTAATGGAAAACAATTTGAACTGCAATTGAAAATGCCGGCCTTCCTAAAACCGTTTGAGTTCGACATCAGGAGGATATTGTCAGAAAACTTAGGAAGGGGCTCTGTGGAGTGCAGCATAAATTTAAAACAAACAGGATCGGCCAAACCGGTAACCATAAATGTTGATCTCATCAAAGCTTATTATCAACCGGTTTCTGAAGTTGCAAAGGAACTCAATCTGGATGCCTCGAACATCTTAAGTTCTTTATTGAAACTCCCGGAGATCATTTCACCTACGGGCGATACGTTAACGGACGAGGAATGGCGGCAATTCAGGATAATTATTGACACCGCTATCAATAATGTTAATGAGCATAGAATAAATGAAGGCAGCTCCCTCGGGCAGGAGTTGCTGCTGCGCATTGATAACATCCTTATGCAACAGCAGGAGGTAATTGTTCTTGAGCCATTGCGGCAGCAACGAATTCGTGAGGGCATGGTAAAATTACTCGAGGAACATGCAGGCAAAGAGAACTACGATCAAAACCGCCTCGAACAGGAGCTGGTGTATTATATTGAAAAGATAGACATTACCGAAGAGCAGGTACGCCTAAGAAATCACTGTGAGTATTTTAAAACCATCTTGTCGTCGAGCGAAGAAGAAAAAGGGAAAAAGCTATCTTTTATTCTTCAGGAAATCGGCCGTGAGATCAATACTACAGGGGCAAAAGCCTATGACTCGTCAATTCAAAAGTGTGTTGTTATGATGAAGGATGAACTGGAAAAGGCCAAAGAGCAGATCCTGAATGTGCTGTAATACCGATGCTAATTACTTACACCTTATTTTTGCAAAAACAAATTCCTTGAAGCAAGTTTTTATCGTTGCTGCATTAGGTTTACATATTACCGGCTGCATCAAAATAGATCTGTTTGAAAAAAATATATCTCTGAAGAACCATCAATGGGAAAGCTCTTTTAAACCCTCTGTAAAATTCAATATTGAAGACACTGCCTCATTGTACAACCTGTTCGTTGTTCTCCGGCACACCGACGCTTATAATTATAACAATCTGTGGATGAATGTTTATACGAGGTCTCCGCGGGATAGTGTCAGAAAACAGCAGCTGGATCTCAGGCTTGCCGACAACCAGACAGGGTGGCTGGGCAGCGGAATCGATGATATCTTCGAGCATCGCATAAAGATCACAAGCGAACCGGTTAAACTGAAGAAGCCGGGACAGTATGAATTTGTCTTTGAACAAACAATGCGTGAAGATCCACTGCAGTATGTGATGGATATCGGCTTACGGATAGAGCGTGTTAAATAGAAAGCGATGGTAGACGCAGCGTATTTTTTAGGTGTAAGAAGTCAGGTTAAATATTCGACGTGGTTTACAATCAGCAATATCATTTCACTCCGCCCGTGTAATCGCTCATCATACCCTTACCCGACTCATGAGTATCTTCAAGAATAAAGGATTAACGATAGCGACCATCGTCTACTGGTTTTTGTTGCTGTATATCGTTGCCGCATTAATATGGTGGTTCATTGCATTGCAACAGCAAAACCGGCAAATGACCACCTATAAGTTGATGGAACTGAGAGCTGACGACCCGGCATACCTGGCCAAGGCGGGCAGTATCACAAAAGAGGAGCACCGGAAATCTGCACGCAATATCGGAGAAGGAGCTATCTTCTTTCTTTTAATATTGGTCGGCGCCGTTTTTGTTTACAAGGCGGTACACAGGCAGTTTAAAATTACCGAGCAACAGCAAAACCTTATGATGGCCATCACTCACGAACTGAAAACCCCGATCGCCATAACCAAACTAAATCTCGAAACCTTACTTAAACACAAACTGGATGAACAGACACAGCAAAAACTTTTTCAAACCACCTTGCAGGAAACCGAACGGTTAAACACGCTGGCCAATAACTTCCTGATCTCTTCACAGCTGGAAGGTGATGGCCATCAAATGGCTAAAGAAGAGCTCAGCCTTTCCGAACTTGCAGAAACAGTAATACAGGATTACAGGAACCGATATCCGGCGTACACCTGGATTGTAGACACAGAAAGCAATCTTACCGTGTACGGGGACAGGTTACTGCTGCAGATCCTTGTCAGTAACCTGCTTGATAATGCGATTAA
This sequence comes from Flavihumibacter sp., assembly GCA_041751095.1. GTDB lineage: Bacteria > Bacteroidota > Bacteroidia > Chitinophagales > Chitinophagaceae > JADCRZ01. The sequence continues at coordinate 26,132 of JBGSYC010000114.1, read as the reverse complement.
ATATTCTCCCAAACAAAGCAGGATCAGCTTCCTGCTGAAAAAACAACGTCGCTTCATATATCTTCATGTTATAGATGAGGGCCCGGGCATCCCTGAAAAAGAAAAGAAGAAAATCTTCGACCGCTTTTATAGAATGGGAAATGAATCCATACGTGCAACAAAGGGTACCGGGTTAGGCTTATATTTGTGCAGGAAAATTGCAGCAGACCATAACGCTGTTATCGAAGTGACCAATAACCCCGGCGCGGGCAGCAACTTTGCTGTCCGTTTTAAAGTCTGATACATCGTTGAAGAAATGAACAATGCATACTGAAGTTATAAAGCCCTCAATTTTATTAGTAGAAGATGAAGAGAACCTTCATGCAGCCCTTAAGCTTAACCTTCAACTTGAAGGGTACGAGGTGACTTCCGCCTTTGACGGAAACAAAGCTTTGCATGCGGTAAGGGATGAATACTTTGACCTTATCATATTAGACATCATGTTGCCTGAGATTGACGGTATCACCGTGGTGGAAACGATCCGAGTTCAAAATAACGACGTGCCGATTCTCATCCTTAGTGCAAAAAATAACAGCGCCGACAGGGTATTAGGGTTGAAAAAGGGCGCCGACGATTACCTGACCAAACCTTTCAACCTCGAAGAGCTTTTGTTGCGGGTGCAAAAGCTTATTAATAAGAGTAATAAAATGAAGGATCGGGAAACGGTAGGTGAGTACTATAACTTTGGTAACAATAAGATTGATTTCAAAGCGCAGGAAGCCCACACAAAAACCGGCGAACGAATACAGCTAAGTAAAAAGGAAGCTATGCTGCTGAAGCTGCTTATTGAAAATAAAAACGAAGTGGTTCCGCGTGAAAAGATCCTGCAGACAGTATGGGGTTATAATGTGTACCCGACTACAAGAACGATTGACAACTTTATCTTAAATTTCAGGAAATATTTTGAAGATGATAGCCGTAACCCGAGATATTTTCATTCGGTGCGTGGCGTTGGCTATAAATACAGTGAAGAACAAGAAGTGGGTAGTGGGTAGTACGTAGTAGGTAGTTGACGTACGAAGTGGTAAATAGGAAGTACAAAACGAAAAATGCAAAAAGGGTCATTCTAAAATTTTATATTTTAATCCTAATCTACTTCCTGCAAACCCGAACCCAATTATGCTGCCAACCCTGTAAATTCATCTGCTAACTGCTTTAGCCACTCCCCACTTCCAACTTGCCATTACTTACTCCAACTACCCACTCCCTACTTACCTGCTACCTACTTACCTCAAGTTCCTTTAAAATTTCCCCGGCTTTGTGAAGGGTTTGCTGCATATCTCTTATCTCGTGAACCGGAGTATACAAGGCGATTTCGCATTCATTCAATACGGATTCTATCATTGAAAGGGTGTCCGCACGGGTATCCGTGGTACGCAGGCGGGATAAGGCGTTAGACTTGTTCAATTCGGCGGAAGGAATGTTTAATACAGTTGATAACTTCTCCCAGATCGCCTGGTTCACCTCTCTGTAGAATTCCTGGGTCCTTTGCGCCTGTAATGCCATCCTTGCCGCCTCTATTCGTTCCCCCGCCGGTGTTGCCGTGATCTTATCTGCTTGCTGAGCAAGCGGTTCCTGGTGACTGGTGAACGCTTCTTTTTTAACCTTCCGCTTCCTTTTCCACCGGTAAAGGCCCATCCCACCAATGACTATTGCTGTTACTATACCTATTAAGATAACTGTGGATCTGAAATCAATCACACGTTCAACCAAGGGAGATCTATCCGCGGGAACTACGAATTTTGCGAGATTCGTTTTCTTTCGGGAAGGAAGTACCCGCACCACAAATGAATCAGATTGAAGGGTTTCATACCGTGCTTCCCGGGGATTAAAAAAAGAAAATACCACCGGCGGCACTTTATACAAGCCAGTATCTTTTGCACTGAATGTATAGTCAAATGTCTTCGTTCCGCTTAGGGGATAGGTTGTTTTATCAATGTTTTCCCGGATAACGGGGTCAAATTCCTCCATTCCCTCAGGCAGCCGCAAGGCAGGTGGATTGATTACCGGGAAGTTGCCGTTACCTTTTATCTGAACATGAAGAACAATAGCGTCGCCGGACGTTACCGTATGATCTTTTATGTCAGCCTGTATCGTAAATTTTCCTACCGCTCCATTAAAAGCTGAGGGCCTGTTTACCGCGGGTAAAGGTTTAACTGTTATGGTCAGAGGCTTACTGGCAAGCGTAAACGTATGCTCTTCTACTTCCCTGCGGGCGCTCTCATTCATGAATTCGTCAAGCAATCGCTGCATAGGCGAATTTCCGCCACTCCTTTTTCCGCCTTCCTTCACAAACCTCACCGTATTATCCAATTCCACCGGATCGATGGTAAAAGTTCCTGCCTGAAGAGGAAAGAGTTGTGATTTCCGGATAATGTGAACATTAAATGCCTTCCCGTTGATTATTTGCACCACCGGGGTATTATCCTCCGGTTCAACCATGTCGTAAACGCTGAACCCGTTAAGGGAAGGACGCTTTAATACCCTTGATTCGGATCTTAACCGCGAACACAACTTAAAGGTTGCCATCACCGGCTCTCCTTCATAGCAGGTGGTTTTGTTCACTTCCCCAAGTACCATCAGGTTCTTGCTTATTTTTTCGGCAATGGTTTCACCCGGCCGCAAAACATAATCTTCTTCCACCTGATCTTGAGCACTGGGCAATATGGGCGGAGCGCCCGGTAAAGGGTTAACCTTGTTCCTGCCTGATCCTGCTCCTTCTACCTCTATTACGACCGCATCAGACCTCAGGTTTTTTCCATTAATAATAGCCGTAGCCCCCGGTACCAGTATCTTGCCGGTAACGAGGGGTTGCAAAATATAAGAAACAGACTTGTACTGCGATAAAGTCCCATTCAGATAACTTACCCCATTTGATTGAACAGGGCCCTGGATGATACGGAAACTCTTAAACGGCGGTGGAGATAACTTTTCAACAGATTTAGCATTTTCAATGGTGTATTCTACCTGTACATAATCACTCAGCCCCAATTGCTTCTCATTAACAATAGTCGAAAACTTAACCTGGGCAAGCGTAACCCCACAAAGGCATAAGGCAATAACTATCGTGAAAACTTTTGGTAAATATGGTGCGATAACCTTGAGTTTTAGCGGCATACTTTCTTCTGCCCGTTATAAGAATGATACAAAGATAGAATTTGATGTATATGAATGAGCAGCCTGCCGCTATTAAAGAACCGTTAATTGTAAAGACAACGCTATGGACCCGGCTTCTCTCTGCATCAAAGGTCGCCTAATTGCGGACGGATAATGATATCTTCAACGACTGCCTGCGGCGACAGTTCGGACGCTGCAAAAATTAGTCCGGCTATGTCTTCGGCTTTCATGATCCGCTGGGGAGAAACATCACTTCCGCTCCAGGAATCCGTGTAAACAGCACCAGGCAAAACGGCCGTTACCTTTATCCCGTGGGGCTTCATTTCTTCCCTCAGATTCTTTGAAAATCCGAGCAGGGCAAACTTGCTTACACTATAAGCGCCGCCATTGGAATAGGCATTCAGCGACGCAATTGAACACATGTTGAAAATATGACCCTTCCTGTTTTCCATCATAACCGGTAATATAGCCCGGGTGAGATGATACGCGCTGTATAAGTTAACCTCAATCATTTTCTCCAATACACCTTCATCTTCGTTGGATATACTTCCGGGTAAAAACTGCCCTGCATTGTTGATGAGTATATGCGGCACCTTTCCGGCCATCTTTTCGGTTTCAGCAAGCACCCAGGCACCGAACTCCTTCGCCTGCGAGGGCTCGCTTAAGTCTGCGGGCATTCCCTTGACAGTAATCCCTGGATGACTGGTTAACAACTCCTGCATAGCATTGTAAAGCTGCACATCACTTCTCGAACATAACAACAGGTTATGCTGATGGGCTGCAAATTTCTCTGCAAGGGCTTTTCCGATCCCTTTGCTGGCTCCTGTTATTACAACGTTCATAATGATACTTGTAGCGGGTTAGGTATGGCTTAGGATTTTTCGTTAATCATATCATTTTTGCCATAACAAAAACAATTTACGTTTGTTTCGGGTTTTATATCTTCCTGTATGAAGTATAAACATCTTTTTTTCGACCTTGACCACACACTATGGGACTTTGATACGAACAGCCGCCAAACGCTGCACGAACTCTTCAATACGTTCAGCCTTGAAGAAAAGGGTGTAAACGACTTTGACCTTTTTCACAAAAACTACCTTATGCATAATGAGAAGCTGTGGGCCCGCTACCGGAATGGCTTTATAAAGGTGGATGAACTTAAATGGAAACGGATGTGGCTTACCCTGCTTGATTTTAAGATCGGGGATGAACGTCTGGCAAGGGAGTTGGGTGCCGAATTCTTACGTTTACTCCCTTTGAGAAAAACATTATTCCCGCATACGATAGAGGTGCTGCAATATCTTACCGATAAAGGCTACCAGCTCCATCTTATTACAAATGGTTTTGAAGCAACCCAGCATTGTAAACTTAAGAATTCGGGGCTTGACAGATTCTTCATAGAAGTAATAACATCGGAAGGAAGCAGGAGCATAAAGCCTGAAAGGGAAATTTTTGATTACGCACGTAAAAGGGCAAAAGCGCAAAACCACGAATGCATCATGATAGGAGACAGTATCGAAGCCGACATTCTCGGGGCAATAAATGCAGGGATTGACCAGGTATTTGTTAACCACGTCGATCTTAAGCCTGCGATAGAGCCTACTTTTACCGTGAATTCACTTAACGGGTTGAAAACCATTTTTTGAGCAGTCCGGCATCGAACTTTTGAATATCTTTTTTATTGAGCAAGTCACTGCATTATCCTTGCTGAGCATCATTTATAAAGTCGCTATCACGGTCATCCCTCCTTTAACCAGCTGGTTCATTACTACGTTTATGGTTGTATCAACCGGTAAGAGCAGGTCTACCCTGCTGCCAAACTTGATGAAACCCATTTCAGCGGCCTGCTCAACCTGCTGGCCGACCTGGAGATAGTTTACAATGCGTTTTGCCACCGCTCCGGCAATTTGCTTGATAAGAACGTCGACACCATTCTGCCTGATCACTACGCTATGTCTTTCGTTTTCAGTAGAAGATTTCGGATGCCAGGCGACAAGATATTTCCCTTTGTGGTACTTGCTGTACACAACTTCCCCGCTGACAGCATTACGGTTAACATGCACATTTGCAGGACTCATAAAAATTGAGATCTGCAGCCGCTTTTCGTTGAAGTATTCATTGTCATATGCTTCTTCGATAACCACTACTTTACCATCACAGGGCGATATGATTTTACCGTCGTCGATGGTTAGTTTACGCTTTGGTATCCTGAAGAATGAAATGATAAATGATAACATTATAAAGCTCACCAGGAATATGACCCAACTGGCAACCGGAGCATGAAAGCTTATAAAGTAAAAAGAAATCAGATTGATAACGGCAAATCCTATCGCACAGATCACAATCGTTTTAAATCCTTCTTTATGAATCGTCATTTCATTTGATTAAAAAGTAAAATTAGGCAATGCCCGAGAAGCCGCAAAAAGTGCTTAAGGTCCATTGCCGCCTTTTCCAACGGTAATATCTGCGCAAGGGGTGCAGGAAACATCGAAGGATGAACTTAATGCATGAAAGGTATACTGGTTCTCCGGGTAAGTATGGGAATCATTTGCCGCTATATCACACGATCTCCTCTTTCTTCTTCTCGATCTGCTCACAAAGCGCATGAAAGATTTCATCAACACTTCCTTCCCCTGGTATATAGGCCACTTTTCCAAACTGGTCATAATAATCTGCAACTGACGAGGTTTTCCTGTTATATTCAGCTATTCTCTCCTTTATTACTGCTTCGTTTATATCATCACTCCGACCGGAAGTCAGTCCGCGTTTCAACAGGCGCTTTACAAGTTCCGCTTCACTGACGATCAGGGCAAGTACTACCTTTATGGTGGTTTGGTTTTCACTAAGCAGGAGGTCAAGGGCCTTTGCCTGAGCTTCTGTCCGGGGAAAACCATCAAAAAGGAAACCGGCGCCTCCCCGGTTAGCTTTCAGGGCGGAACTGATCATGCCGATTACCACTTCATCAGACACGAGCTGTCCCTTGTCCATCAGTCCTTTTGCTTCAAGTCCAAGAGGGGTTTGTTTTGAAATTTCGCTGCGCAACAAGTCACCGGTAGAAAGGTGTATTAAACCGTATTTGGCAGTTAACCTCTCGGATTGAGTACCCTTTCCGCTACCCGGGGGGCCGAATAATATAAAGTTAAACATAGTGTTACAAACCTTGGAGTGAACAAACCCGCGGCTAAATTAGTAAAGACAACAATAGTTGTGTAGCCGGAAATTGATTTTATATCGGTAAATATAAGGAACAGTATTAAACTTCCCTGCTTTTAACAAATACCCGTATGCCCGGGACGGCCGAATTAAAGCGGCATTTATGTGTGCCCCGATGCGCCAAAACATAAACCTGTTCTTTTGTTATGCTTGAAGGTCTGTGAAAACTATTTCTTCTTACCGTCTTTTTAATCCGCAAAGATGCAGTCTTCCCTGACACCAAAAAACAAGTCTTTATTGAATATGGATAACGGCGTTGCGCCTGACTTTGAAAGAGCGCAGGAGGCAGCGAAAACTTACCATCAGAATAAAGAATATCTGCAAAGTAAATAAGTGTTTTTGAATCAGGAAAAGCTCCACAGACCAGGGAGCTTTTTTTGTTTCGGGCTATCGATCAGTATACCTTCCATATGCAAATGCAAGGGTAATTACAACGTGATTTGACGGTATTTCAACCGCTAAAATACTTAGTTTTTTCTCCTAATAATATTAGTGTGCATAAATAAAAATAATTACCTTTACTCATTCAATAAATTTGAAAGATAAAACTGTACGTATGTCAAATGTAGAAAAGCTGAAGGCGCTTAAACTCACGATTGATAAGATAGATAAAGATTTTGGTAAAGGAAGCGTCATGATGATGAATGAGCGGTCGCAGGAGCCGCAGGAAGTAATTTCAACCGGGTCGATCGGTTTGGACGTTGCGCTTGGCATTGGTGGTTTACCAAAAGGCAGGATAGTTGAAATATATGGCCCCGAATCTTCCGGTAAAACAACGGTGGCGATACATGTGATTGCTGAAGCCCAAAAGAAAGGTGGCATGTGCGCCATCATCGATGCGGAACACGCCTTTGACAGTTCATATGCAAAAAGACTGGGGGTGGATGTAGATAATCTTTTGATATCTCAACCCGATTATGGTGAACAGGGCCTTGAAATTGCAGACCGGCTTATCCTTTCCGGAGCAGTGGATGTAGTTGTTATTGACTCCGTAGCTGCCCTTGTTCCAAAGGGAGAACTTGAAGGTGAAATGGGTGACAGTAAGATGGGCTTACAGGCCAGATTAATGAGTCAGGCGCTCAGGAAGTTGACAGCTACTATCAGCAAAACAAATACCATCTGCATCTTTATCAATCAATTGAGGGAAAAGATCGGAGTAATGTTTGGGAATCCGGAAACAACGACCGGTGGTAACGCACTGAAATTTTATTCTTCAGTCCGCCTTGATATCCGGCGTATGGCACAGATAAAAGATGGAGAGGAAGCTGTCGGAAACAGGGTTAAGGTCAAAGTAGTGAAGAACAAAGTGGCTCCTCCTTTCCGCCAGGCAGAATTTGATATTATCTATGGCGAAGGCATTAGTAAGATGGGAGAGATAATTGACATGGGAGTTGAATTAGGAGTAATCCAGAAAAGCGGCAGCTGGTTTAGTTATGATACCACAAAATTAGGCCAGGGCCGGGATGCGGTTAAGCAGCTGATACAGGATAATCCTGAACTTGCTGCTGAACTCGAAGCGAAAATAAGATCCAAAATAGCTGAGGGCGCTGCAGTTGCAGCAGTATAAGATTTGAATGGTGGGTTAGTTACCAAAACGGCTTTCTACAGAGAGCCGTTTTTTAATGCCCGCTATAAAATAAAAAAAGGGGTCAGAATAGAAATTCAACCCCGTTTTAAAATCCAATATCCTATGAAAAACCGTTGCAATATTAACTGATTAAAACGAATATATCAATAGTATTTATACGCAATCATATGGGGAGCAAAAGTAATTTGATGGCTCTCTGTTATCTGCTGATGCGTACGAAACAACCCGCATGACAGACGATCCCCCGGCAGCAGGGGGGATCTGCAACTTTCATTAACTAATTCTTAATGAGCTTGTCCGTAATAAGCCTGTTAGAATCTTTTTCTTTGAGAATAATGACGTATATGCCTTTTTCCAGCAATGATACATTAACCAGTTGAAGTCCGGGCAGTAACTGCTGGTTAATACGTGTTTTGCCACTTCCATCTGATATTTGCAGCTCAACAGAAATGTCCGTTCTCACAATGAGTAGCTTGTCAACCGGGTTGGGATAAAATTTGCAGTTGGCTACCCCTGCAAAATCAGCGCTTAATGCAGGTGAATATACTATTCTGTTATCAGGCAACTCCATTCGGACGCGGTAGTAATTTTTCCCCCTTGGCCGCTCATCGGCATATTCGAAAGAGTTTCCTGCAGCCAGAGCCTTTATCACACCTATCACTTCATAAATCTTTTCGTCACTACTTCTTTCAATAATGAAAAACCCGTTTATTGGCACACCCTTCGCCGTCCATTCAAGCAACACCTTATTTTTATTTTTTATATCCGGCTTCAACATTAAGTTTATTATTGGAGAAGAGGAATCCTTTACAGTCGGAACCTGCCTGTCATTCTCCTGTGCGTATAAAGGCCTGAAGAAAACCATTGATACCGTAAGAAGAAAAACAGTTTTATTCATGGAGCCTGGAGGGGATGTGGATAGATTGTGAACAAATATCATGCCCGCCGGTATTTGCAAAAGAACGGTTTAGGTAATGTTTGGCCAAATTAATCTTATTTAACGCTCAACTCTAAAAATGCAGACAAGAAGGATCAACCGCAGGAAAAGAATTGCCTTAGTATCGCACGATAATAAGAAAGCTGAAATCGTGAAGTGGGTGGTAGCTAACCAACACATTTTATCGTCACACCAGCTCTGTGCTACCGGAACAACCGGCACCCTGGTGGAGAATGCCCTAAACCAGCCGGTGAAGAAATTTATGAGTGGCCCACTCGGAGGTGATCAGCAGGTTGGAGCAGATCTGGCAGAAGGAAATATCGACATACTCATCTTTTTCTGGGATCCTATGGAAGCGCAACCGCATGATCCCGACGTGAAGGCGCTCCTGCGACTTGCGGTGGTCTGGAACATACCCGTAGCTTGTGATGTTGCAACAGCCGACTTCATCTTTTCGTCTCCCTTAATGAACGAGGAATACGAATGTATGCTTCCTGACTATACAGCCTACCTGAAAAGAAACATCAACAAGAATGCAATATGACTTTTCATTTAATATAAATCTATTTCAATCTGTGTTATCCTCATAATCCCTTCCCGGGGCCGTTTTTACGTTTAGTTAATAAACGCATCTTTTTACGTTTTAGATCATTGCCGTCACCCCGGTGTGGCTTTCTTTTAGTAATTTTATTTGCTACCCGCCTGTCAATGAATAAACCAATATAATTTGAAAATAAAATTTCGCTCCGTACTTCGGGTGCTCTCATGGATTGTCGGAGTTTTCCTCGTGCTTTGGCTTGTGGTTTGGGGGTACGTGATGTTCAACAAAAAAAGCCTTGTGGGTCGGGTAAATTCCTTACTTACCAGCAGGGTAAAAGGAGTAATAAAGATCGGTGATCTTGAGCCCAGCCTTATCAGTACATTTCCACGTGTTTCGCTGAGACTCTCAAACGTAATAGTCAGGGATACGATGTGGGAACAGCATCGGCATGACCTCCTGAAAGCTGAAAACATTTATGTCCGTCTGGCATTTTTAAGCTTATTTACGGGAAATCCTGAAGTAACAAAGGTGATTATAGAAAACGGGTCGATGTATGTATTCAATGATACCACAGGGTATACAAATGAATATATGTTCAAATCCGGGAACCAGTCTGCCGGTACTAAGGCGTCCGGATTTTCGCTACCCGATCTCGACCTGAGAAAAATGCGGATTGTCCTCGATCTCAAAGAGAGAAATAAGCTGTATGACTTTGACATATCCAGGCTGAGAGCAAATGTAAAATCAAGGGGTCAGGAACTGCAGATGGACATCAGAACAGAAATGATTGTGCATAACCTTGCATTCAACATCAGGAACGGAAGTTTTCTGAAGGAGAAGCCGCTGAAGGGAAAGTTCAGGGTCAACTTAAACAAGAACAGCAAAAAGCTGACATTTAAAAATGCAGTCCTCCTCCTCGATGATCAACCTTTTGCCTTTTCAGGAAGCTTTGATCTGGACAGCAAGCCCCCATTATATTACCTGACCATTAAAGCAGATAAAGTAAACTACAGGAGGGTATCAGCCCTGTTAAGTAAGAACATCAGCCGGAAACTGGATAGTTTCGATATCAGGAAGCCTTTTTCTGTAAGTGCTGTGATTGATGGCGCTACCCTGCCCAACAAGATTCCGCTGGTGAATATCAATGTTGCCGTTAAAAATAATACGCTTAACACACCCCTCGGCGAATTTACAAATGCATCGCTGGCCGCCCGTTTCAGCAACCAGTTGGTGCCTGAAGAGAACAGGGTCGATAAAAATTCCGGGTTTACCTTCACAAATTTCTCAGGCAACTGGGAAGGTATCCTGCTTAGGTCAGATACCACCAGAATAACGGATCTGAAACACCCGGTTGTAAGTTGCGACATTCATTCGTCATTTAAGCTGAAGGAAGCCAACGACCTCCTTGGCAGCAGCACTCTTGCGTTTCTTAAAGGCACTTGCCGGCTGGACATAAGATACAAAGGATCCATCCTTAAAGGTGATACTACACCCGTAAGCCTGAACGGCAACTTAACGTTACAGGATGCAGACGTGAATTACACTCCCAGGAACCTTATATTTACCAACTGTAGTGGCAGCCTGGCGTTCGATAACGTTGATGTATATGTGAAAGACCTAAAAGCGCAGGTTGGAAAAACCAGTCTGCTCATGAACGGAGGCGTAAAAAATCTTACCTCCCTGATTGATCACAGCCCTGAAAAACTGGTTCTTAACTGGAAGATCGCATCGCCTAAAGTTTATCTTGGCGACTTTCTGACATATCTCGGGAGACGCCCTGTAGCCATATCACAAAATTCGGCTAAAAGAAGGTTTTTAAAACTGGCCAATCAGGTTGACCGGCTGTTAAAAGATTGTAATGTAAACCTTCAATTAAATGCCGATGCCCTCGAATATAACAAATTTGAAGCTTCCAGCGTCGATGCTAACCTCCAGTTGACAGAACGCATGGTATTACTGAATAGTGTAAACGTTCAGCACGCCGGAGGTACATTCAGCCTGAACGGATCTTTACTCGAAGATGCCAGTTATAACCTTATCAAAGTAAACGCCGAACTACAGCATGTAAATGTTTCTAAAATCTTTACCTCCTTTAACAACTTCGGGCAGGATGGTATCACTGATAAAAATCTTGAGGGGCTTTTATCCGCGAAGATCAACCTTACAGGAGCGATTACAGATAAGGCGGTAGTCGTTGAAAATAGCTTAAAGGGAATCGTAGACCTTCAGCTAAAAAACGGAGAGTTAAACAATTTCGAACCAGTTGAAAATATATCGAAGACGGCCTTCAAAAGCAGGGACTTTTCGAAAATCCGGTTTGCTGAACTAAAAGAAAAACTGGAAATAAATGGCTCTGAAATAAAGGTTAACCGGATGGAAATTCAATCGTCGGTAATAACCATGTTCGTTGAAGGTATTTACGATGTTAAAAAAGGTACCGACCTCAGCATCCAGGTGCCTTTAAGCAATCTCTCAAAGGATAAAGATGAATATGACCTGAAGAATAAAGGTGTCAAAAGCAAAACAGGTGTAAGCCTGCGCCTGCGTGCACGGACAGGGGAGGATGGAAAAGCAAAAATTTCCTGGGATCCTTTCAACCGCGCTTTAAAAAATAAGGACACAAGCCTGACAGACTCTACACAGAAACCTATCCGCCGGAATTCCCTGCGCGTTAAAAGAAAAGAGTAAAGGCCAGGGCCTTGCATGCCTCTTGTAAATAATGGCCGAAGCTCCCTGCAAAGTGTTAACCCGTCGCAAATGTAAGCAGGCAGCGAGTCCGGTTAAACAGTACAAACTTGAATTATATAAAAGAAAAGCAGAAGCTTGCTAAAATAAACTACCTCGAAAGGCGACTCTCTCAACTTCGCAATGATGATGCAAAATTGGACGCTGCATAAACCTCAAAAAAATGAAGTTATATAAAAGTATCCGACAAAAGCAAGCTTCTGTGTTTTCAACAAAATAACTCAATTTTTTAAATAGTTGATTGCAACAGTACAAACTTGAGTTATATAGAGAACGGCCCGATAGGGGCATCGTGTTTATAGCAAAACATCCCCAACGGTTCGGCTCCTATGGAGCCGAAGAATTTATTAATAACATCGCTATAAACACGAGGCTCCTATCGGAGCCAATTTAAGTCAATACCTGATTGGAATACGGAGAACACAGGTTAGTAGCATCTTTAGGATAGGAGTGAACAATATCGAGCAAACAAAGGTGGTGCCTTACCAACAGCAACAATTTGAACGCACCCGCGACGCCGACGTTGCCTGCTTTCTGCCCGGAATATTTTAATTTTGCTTCAATTTTATTAACCCCATGCAATTTCAACTACAGTCACCATATACGCCTGCTGGTGATCAACCCCAGGCAATTCAACAGCTGACACAAGGACTAATGGAAGGCGAGAAGTACCAGACACTTTTAGGAGTGACGGGGTCCGGCAAAACATTTACGATAGCCAACGTGATCCAAAATGTTCAAAAGCCTACGTTGGTGTTAACGCATAACAAAACCCTGGTGGCACAACTGTATGGGGAGTTCAGGCAATTTTTCCCTGATAACGCGGTAGGTTACTTTGTGAGCTACTACGACTATTACCAACCGGAGGCCTATATGCCTGTAAGCGACGTTTACATTGAAAAAGATCTTTCCATTAATGAAGAACTCGACAAGCTCCGGCTTCATGCCACAACACAATTATTAAGTGGCAGGCGGGACATTATTGTGGTAGCAAGCGTCAGCTGTATTTATGGTATCGGCAACCCTACCCAGTTTGAAAATGGCATTGTCCGGATCCAGGAAGGAGAGGTTACCTCAAGACAGGGTTTCTTACATGGCCTTGTAAATGCTTTGTATTCCCGGACGCAGGGAGATTTTGGCAGGGGCAGTTTTCGTGTTAAGGGCGATACCGTGGACATAAACCTTCCCTATGTTGATCATGGATTAAGGGTGACCTTCTTTGGGGACGAAATAGAGACAATTGAAACACTCGAAATGTCGACCGGTAAAAGGATCAGCAGGGTTGATAACGCAGCCATCTTTCCGGCAAACCTATACCTCGCGCCAAAGGATATGCTTCACCAGGTATTGAACGAGATACAGGATGAATGTGCGGCGCAGGTAGAATACTTTAAAAGCACCGGGAAATTCATCGAAGCGCAACGGATCAGTGAGCGGGTGAATTATGATATTGAAATGATCCGCGAGCTGGGATACTGCAATGGCGTCGAAAATTATTCCCGGTTTTTTGATCGGCGCATCCCCGGTTCAAGGCCTTTCTGTTTACTGGATTACTTCTCAAAGGATTTTTTATGTGTGATTGATGAGAGCCATCAGACCGTTTCCCAGGTGAGCGGCATGTATGGCGGTGACAGAAGCAGGAAACTTGTACTGGTTGATTATGGATTCCGGTTACCCAGCGCTCTCGACAACCGCCCCTTGAATTTTCATGAGTTTGAATCGATGTTGAATCAAACCATTTACGTATCAGCCACGCCTGGCGATTACGAATTGGAAAAAACTGGCGGCGTTGTGGTTGAGCAGGTTGTACGGCCTACCGGTTTGCTGGAACCTCCAATTGATATCCGCCCAAGCGTGAACCAGGTTGATGACCTGCTTGACGAGATAGATAAACGCGTTATAAAAGGAGACCGGGTGTTAGTGACGACACTGACCAAACGGATGGCAGAAGAAATGGACAAATACCTTCACCGCATCAACATCAAATCAAAATACATTCACAGCGAAGTGGACACGCTGGAGAGGGTGGAGATATTAAGGCAGCTACGCCTCGGTGAAATAGACGTGCTGGTGGGGGTAAACCTGTTAAGAGAAGGCTTAGACCTTCCGGAAGTTTCCCTTGTGGCAATTCTCGACGCCGATAAAGAGGGATTTTTACGCAATGAAAAATCACTGACACAAACCGCCGGGCGTGCGGCAAGAAATGTAGACGGGCTGGTGATCTTCTATGCGGACACGATGACGGAAAGCATGCAGAAAACCATTGATGAAACCAACCGCCGGAGAGAAAAGCAGATCGCTTTTAATGTTCAGCACGGAATAACGCCCACCACGATCAGCAAAAGTAAAGACCAGGTATTTGCACAAACCTCAGTGTTGGAAATCAAGGGATATAATGCTGAGTCTCCTTATGCAACCGAACGCGGGGACGTAACGGTTGCAGCGGAAGAACAGGAAGCGTATCAAACCATTCCCCAAATGCAAAAGGTTATTGGAAAAATTAAAAAGGACATGGAAAAAGCTGCAAAAGACCTTGATTTTATGGAGGCCGCACGGTTAAGGGATGAGATGTTTTCCATGCAGAAAAAACTTGAAGAAATGAAAAGGTAGGATGAAAGTTTCGGATGTGGTTTAATCAAACACGCACGTTTCCAGCCGTGTTAAATTTATCTGGCATTGTGGACCGGAACTCCTGAATTGCATGGCCCTATTCCAACAACATGCAAACCTGAAATCCCGAATCCAAAATAATATTGTATTGTGTAACTCCACTTAACCAACAACCTGCCCATACCCCATACCTCATACCCCATACCCCCATACCCTTCCCAACCACTTTTCCCGTTCTAATCACCCCATACTTCCTAAATTCGCACATGAGTAAAAAATTATTTCTTTTGGATGCAATGGCCCTCATCTACCGGGCCTATTACGCGCTTATCCGCAATCCCAGACTAACCTCAAAAGGGCGCAATACAAACGCGCAATTTGGCTTCACCAATACCTTGTTTGATCTGATGACCAAGGAAAAACCCACCCACCTCGCCGTTGCCTTTGACACTCATGCGCCCACAGAACGCCATAGTGACTTTATTGAGTATAAAGCCAACCGCCAGGAAGCTCCCGAAGACCTGATGAATTCCCTGGAAGACATCAAAAGAATAATTAAAGGATTCAACCTGCCGGTTGTAGAGTGTGACGGTTATGAAGCAGATGACCTGATCGGGGGGTTGGCTCAGCAGGCGGAAAAAGAGGGTTACGAGGTATTTATGGTTACCCCGGATAAGGATTTCGGGCAACTGGTTACAGACAAAATAAAGATATATAAACCTTCGTACCAGGGAAACAAAGAAGAGATCCTTGGGGCTAAAGAAGTTTGCGAAAAATGGAATATCAAAGATGTTTCACAGGTAATTGATATTTTAGGCCTGATGGGTGACGCGATTGACAATATACCGGGTATACCCGGAGTGGGAGAAAAAACTGCTTCGAAATTACTGGCTGAATATGGAACTCTTGAAAACGTGCTTGATAATGCTGAAAATATAAAAGGGTCTCTTGGAGAAAAAATAAGGGCCGGAAGGGAAATGGCGATCATGAGCAAAAAACTTGCAACCATCATCACTGCAGTGCCATGCGGGTTTCATGACGAGGATTTCCGGATTAAAGAATTTAATAAAGACGTATTAAAAGATATCTTTCTTGAGCTTGAATTTAAAGCACTTGGCAGAAGGATCCTTGGGGAAGAGTTTAATGTTTTCTCCGGCGCACCCGAAGGGATCCAAACAGATCTATTTGGAAATGAAGTACCACAAAAAAACAAGCCACCTGCAACAGCAGCACCTGAAAACCTGCCGCCCCCCGGGCGTGCCGATGGAGTAGGCCTCTCTGCTACAAAAAATATTGCCAATACCGCCCACTCTTATATTGCGGTGAAGGAGGAACAGGACATTGAAGAATTGCTTGAGACCTTAAAGCTTCAAACCGAAATTTCTTTTGATACGGAAACTACCGGCATAGATGCCAACAACGCTGAATTAGTAGGGCTTAGCTTTTCCTTTGTTCCGGGGGAAGGGTTTTATGTCCCTCTTCCTCACCAAAGAGAGCTAACGATCAAAATCCTTCGGCTTTTCCATGACCTCTTCGAAGACACAACGAAAATGTGGATCGGTCAGAATATCAAATACGACCTCCTCGTTTTAAAATGGTATGGGGTTGAGTTAAAGGGCAATGTTTTCGATACCATGGTTGCGCATTATTTGATCGAACCGGAGGGTCGCAGAAATATGGATGTGCTCAGCGCGCAATACCTTGGCTATGAGCCAATCCACATTGAGGAAATGATCGGAAAAAAAGGGAAGGGCCAGGGCAATATGCGCGACGTGGAACTTGATAAGATAAAAGAGTATGCTGCTGAAGATGCGGATATCACCCTGCAGTTAAAGAATGTCTTCTTTCCGCTTCTGAAACACAAGGAGGTGGAAATGGTTTTTGATAAAGTGGAAAGTCCCCTCGTAAAAGTATTAACAGACCTGGAGTACGAAGGAGTAAAGGTGGATATGGAGTTTCTTAATGAATATTCCAAAGAACTTGAACGGGAAGCTAAACGTTGTGAAGAAAGCGTTTACAGCCAGGCCGGTGTTCGATTCAATTTGTCTTCACCCAGGCAGTTAGGAGAAGTGTTATTTGATAAATTGAAGCTGGACCCCAAAGCAAAAACCACAAAGAATGGTCAATATGCCACGGGGGAAGATGTGCTGCGAAAGCTGGCCAGTCAAAACCAGATCGTAGATGATATCATTGCCTACCGTGAGCTTACCAAGCTTAAATCTACATACGTCGATGCCCTGCCCCAGATCATCAACCGAAGATCCGGACGCGTGCATACCTGTTACGGCCAAACGATCGCCGTAACAGGCCGGCTTAGCAGCAATAACCCTAATCTGCAGAATATCCCTATCCGGACAGAGAGGGGGAGGGAAATCAGAAAGGCATTTATACCAAGAGATAATGACCACCTGCTGGTAAGCGCAGATTACTCGCAGATAGAATTGCGGATTGTTGCAGCGATCAGCGGCGATCCCAATATGTGTGATGCTTTTAAGCAACGCAAAGATATTCATACCGCAACTGCAGCAAAAGTGTTCAACGTGGACGAAAAAGATGTAACAAAAGAAATGCGGTACAAAGCAAAGAGTGTGAATTTCGGGATTATTTACGGCCAGGGAGCGTTTGGACTATCGGAGAATTTAGCCATCTCCAGGGCGGAGGCAAGAGACATCATCGACAATTATAAAAAGCAGTTTCCGAACATCCAGAAATTTATGGACGACACCATAAACTTCGCAAGAGAGCATGGTTTTGTAAAAACGCTCATGGGAAGGAAACGTTGGTTAAAAGATATCAACTCAGGCAATTTTACGGTGCGGGGCTATGCTGAACGAAATGCAATAAATTCGCCCATACAGGGCACTGCCGCCGATATGATAAAACTTGCCATGATAAAAATTCACCAGGAGTTCCGGGAGAGGCGACTAAAGTCAAAGATGTTGTTGCAGGTTCATGATGAACTTGTGTTTGATGCACACAAAGAGGAAGTGGAAACGATCAAGCCGATCATCATTCATTGTATGCAAACCGCCCTGACGCTGCCCAACGATGTGCCTGCCGATGCGGAAATAGGGGTTGGTGTAAACTGGCTGGAAGCTCATTAGCAATAGCTGCGGCATTCAGTCTTTCACATCATGACTTTCAACTTTGTAATCCAGCCTCATGCTCAATCCGAATAACACAGAACCAATTATCACGATCAGGAACCTCGAAAAAAATTATGGTTCAAAAAAAGTGCTGAAAGGGATTGATCTCGACATTTACCCCGGAGAGATAATCGGCTATATAGGCCGTAACGGCGCAGGCAAAAGTACCACCGTAAAGATATTGTGCGGATTGATCAGTGATTATGCAGGAGATATTATTGTGAAAGGGATGAATCTGAAAGAGCATCCTGTAGAGGTTAAGAAAATTACCGGTTACGTTCCTGAGCTGGCTGAGCTGTATGAAGTACTTACACCCGCAGAATTCTTAGGCTTTATCGGTGAGCTTTATGGGATGGCTGAAGATGTTATAACCGAGAGGGCCTGGGGAATAATGCGCGTTTTTGGAATGGAGGAAAACATGCATCAGCGCATGGATAGCTTTAGCAAAGGTATGCGTCAAAAAGTGTTGATCGCTTCAGGCATCATGCACAATCCGGAAATCATCATCCTTGATGAGCCGTTAAGCGGGTTAGATGCGAACAGTGTAATTATCATAAAGGAACTGATCAGCCACCTCGCCCGCGAAGGAAAAACGATTTTTTACTGCAGCCATATGATGGACATTGTTGAAAAAGTAAGTGACCGTATCATCCTCATTGATGAAGGAGTAGTTATTGCAAACGGAACTTTTAATGAATTACAACAACAATCCGGCAACATCAGCCTGGAAAATATTTTTTCGCAACTCACATCATCTGAATCCCCATCTTTCAGCGCAGGCCAGCTAATGAGCTTGTTCGATGCAAAACCGTAAGTAATCACCAGGTATTCAACGTGTGAAAATGAATTTCATCAACAGATTTCTACTCGGGCTTGTAATGCTGCCGAAGCGGCTTTACGAGCGGGTAGGCATAAACACACGTCATTTGCAATCTATCCTTGCCACCAAGTTGATGATGGACGACAGAAGGCCCAACACTTTTCATCAAACCAGGGTAAGGCGAAAAGAAAAAGCCATTACCGGTGCAACATTGGGCACAATGTTTTTCTCAGCATTGACCGGGTTATTGTTTCTTTTTAGTTTCACCGTTGGTGAAAACACCGTTACCCAGTTGACGATTTATCTTTCCTTTTTCATATTCATGCTGGCGACAAGCCTGATCTCGGACTTCACTTCCGTTCTGATCGATGTCAGGGATAACTTTATCATATTACCCAAGCCTGTAACAGACCGCACCTTTGTCCTGTCAAGGCTTCTTCACATCTTTATCCATGTTACCAAGATTACGTTGCCCTTATGCCTTCCCGGTGTTATCTATTTAGGGATAAACGCAGGCTTGTGGGCTACAGTTCTTTTTGTCATTGTGATTATACTGGTAACCATCTTCACCATTTTTTTAATCAACAGCGTCTACATCCTCGTTCTTAAATTTATATCCCCCCAAAAATTTCATACGATTATCAGCTATGTGCAGATATTTATGGCCATTTTTATGTATGCGGGTTATCAGCTTCTTCCACGGCTTGCGAAGAATATCGTCCTAACCGGTTATGACCTCAGCAATAAAGCCTGGACGTGGTTGCTACCGTCCTATTGGTTTGCGCAGGGATGGCAATTCTTCTATTCCCCGGAAATAAATTTGCCGGCTATGTCAGGTGCATTATTAACCATCGTTGTACCACCGGTGTCTTTATGGATTGTTCTGAAATATTTTGCTCCGTCATTCAATCAAAGACTTTCATTGATCTCCGGAACTTCAGCGGAAACAATTTCATCAACAAAACCCCGCTTACAGAAACCCCGCGGTAACAGCCTGTCCAGGTACGTTTCCAGACTGGTTACCAGAAAGGGAGAAGAAAGGATGGGGTTTCTGTTAACATGGAACCTAACGGGCCGTTCAAGGGATTTCAGGCTCAAGGTCTACCCGTCGATGGGGTATATGCTGGTGTATGTGATTGTACTGATACACAATAGCGCTAATGTAAACTTTGAAAAGGTATTTACAGATACCCGGAGCGGAAGAATTGCTGTTATCAGCGTGATTTACATGTGCGGCTTCCTGCTTGTAATGGCAATCAATCAGATGCAATATTCCGACAGGTACAAAGCCGCCTGGATCTATTTTAGCACACCCATTAAAAGTCCGGGTCTGTTGATAACCGGTTCCCTGAAAGCGGCAGCAATAAAGTTTTTTATGCCGCTGGCTTTTGCAATAATTATGGCCGCTTTGATATTTAGCGGGATGCAGCTTATTCCGAATATCCTGCTCGGTTTGTCAAATGTGTTGTTAGGCTGTTTGATCCTGGCGTTAGTTACATTTAAGAATTTACCTTTCTCCATATCACAGAATGCCAGTCAGCAGGCGGGGGGCATTTTCCGCGGCTTTCTTAGCTTGCTGATACCGGGCGCTTTGGGCCTTCTTCACGCTATGATTTACGGAATTTGGTTAGTAGTCCTGATATCCCTCGGCCTCTCCCTTTTGGCCAGCTGGTTATTGCTGGACTATCTTAAAACCGGTAATTGGCTGAAAGTATCCAACCGCGATATCGAAGAATAATACACATAGGGAACCATAAAGAACTGCACCATTGCTTTTGCGTGCCTCTTATATGTGGTTATAATCGGTGGTGGAGGAACCACTGGGCAACCAAATCGGAAGCACAGAGTCCTTGGTGAACCGGGAATTCAAACATCTGGTAAGGTAACGTGTTACCTAAAAGAAGCAGTACATAGGTAACGGCAGATCGTGGATGAAACACAGATAGAATGCTAAGAGGGAAAAATATTACGGTGCGCTGCACCTAATTTGAAATAATAAATTTTCTACAAATATTCTGGTGCGCTGCACCATAGTAAGAATGTAGAAATAAACAACATGCGAGCCATTGTATTTTTAGAAAAGTTTTTCGTCATATTAAAGGTGCAGCGCACCGCAATATTTGTAGGATCAAATTTCGTTGATTATTAAGGTGCAGCGCACCGTAATATGGTTTAGGGCAAACACCGATACCCGGAACTTGATTTCTAAGATATTACTCAACATGTACACAAGGTAAAGCGTTGATGCCAATAGCTTGCATAGAGTTATATAGTAGGCACCAGGGAGTGCTTCAGGTTTCCCTTCGACGAATGAATTTTAAACATTGCCTGATCATAAATGCTAACATTGCCGTACTTTAGTAAGCAGGTGTAATTCACAGCATATGAACTTATACAAAACAACACAGGGCAATCTTTTAAAAGCGTCAAATAACCATTATTTACTTGACGAGGAATGGAATGGCCTGATCAACAGGCAGGATCTCTTTGCATATTTATCTACCCATATGCAGGATCATCAGCGCATCAGAAATGAAGAGTTTGAAGAGCTCTGCAATTCAGGAATCCAGGCGCCGATAGGTAACCAGGAAGTATGGGCGGCGGGTGTAACGTACCTGAGAAGCCGCGATGCCAGAATGGAAGAATCACAATCCTCTGGTGGCGCGGATTTTTATGATAAGGTTTACCAGGCCGAAAGGCCGGAACTGTTCTTTAAGTCGATGCCCTACCGTGTTGCTGCACCAGGCGAAGAAGTATACATCCGGAAAGATTCCATGTGGAATGTACCGGAACCCGAGCTTACACTGTTTGTAAATTCCGGGGGCGCTATTTCAGGCTACACCATTGGAAATGATATGAGCTCGAGAGACATAGAAGGTGAAAACCCGTTGTACCTCCCCCAGGCAAAAGTATACGAGAGGAGTGCCGCCCTTGGGCCGTGCCTGTATGTACCCGAACAGCCAATACCGTTAGATACCACAATCAGCATCGCCATTCTCCGTAACGCTGACAAGGTGTTTTCAGATTCAATTATGCTTAACAGAATGAAAAGAAGCCTTCCTGAACTGGCAGGCTATCTGTACCGGGAAACCCGGTTTCCTTACGGATGTTTTCTGATGACGGGCACCGGAATGGTCCCGCCACCGGATTTTACTTTACACCCGGGCGATATTGTTAACATTACCATTGACGGGATCGGGACGTTATCAAATACGGTTGCAATGTCGAAGTAATCTTTTCCGGCCACCTGTCGTTCCATGCGTTAGCACCTACTCTAATCAGCTAACCGGGAGATCATAAGAAAAAATTATAATAACCACCGGTACTCACAAACACGGTTCAGGCCTGGCTTGTATTGCCGCATTCAGCTTCCTTCTTCTTTTCTTTTTCCAGCCTTTGAAATATCCTGTTCCATCGTTTTTGCCAGGGCACGCCTGCATGTTGTACCGGAACGTTATCGCCCAGAAGCAACCCTAAGGGCTTTAATCCATCCACACGGTCAAAGATGATCTTTAAAACCGCAACAAAAGGAATGGAAAAAAACATTCCGGGTATGCCCCATAACATTCCCCCAAGCAGCACAATTATGATGGAAAAAAGCGCATTGATCTGCACCTTTGAGGCAACGATCCTTGGTACAAGGATATTATTGTCGATAAACTGAATGACCAGGTAAGCTCCCACTATAGCAATTTGCGTTGTATAGCCATGCATAGTAATTGTTGCCATTACCAGCGGCAACAGAATGGCCGCTAATCCTCCAACATAAGGAATTATGTTTAATACCCCTCCAAGCACACCAATCAGGATTGCATATGGCACTCCTAACATCAGCAGTGCAACACTATTCATTGCTGCAACGATGGCCGTCTCGTACAGCAAACCAATGATATAAGACTGGATGGCATTTTTTGTCTCCCCCAGAACCTCAGCAACGCGCAGAGAGTGTTTTTCAGGAAAGGTATGAAACAGGAAATCGAGAATTAGTGGCTTGTAATACAAAATCAGGAAGACATATATCGGAACAAGAATCAATGTGCTAAACATGCCGAGTAAGGTGCCTATGGTGAGATTAACGAGATTCTCGTTTTTATCCGGTGACTTCACCATTTCCATTTGCTTATGAAGAGACAAACCCAGATTCTGGTGCAACCATTGCTGCAGGTGCCCGATCAGGATCAGGAATTTGCGTTTTAGCAGAGGCAACGTATCACTGAAGACAGAAAGTTCTACTAAAAGAAAATAGATTAAGGTTCCTGCGGCAAGAAGAGCAATGGCTATAGTCAGGGTAATCGCTATTAACCTGGGGAGCTTAATTTCAAAAAACGTATTCAATGGATTTAATAAGATCGCTATTAATCCGGCAATAGCAAAAGGAACCAGAATTATCTGCAGAATATTCAGGATGTAAATCAACAATGTCAACCCTAACAAGGTAACTGTTGCCCTTACATAAAAAGGGTAGGTCTTAAATTCGTTTCTTATTTCCATATGCTACAGAAAAAAAGCTTGCCGAAAAGCTGTTAAGCCACTTCACCAACCCTGGTTTGAATTTCGTTTCGTTCGTTGGCAAGAGTGGCATGCACAACACCGTAAGTGATCATTGATCTGGAGATGAGTTGTTCCACAAGCCGGGGATTTTCATTTTTACGGGACAGTTCTTCGATGGTAGCAACAATTTCAAATAATGCATTTATTTGCAGCATGCCAAAGTTGCTTTTTAGGGTATGTGCCTTCTTGTATACTTCAGTCCAGTTTTGATGATCAGCAGCCATTTTCATTGAATTCATCAATTGATGCGTGCTTTCTAAAAAAATATCGAGAATTTGCACGAGGTATTCTTCGTCGTCGAGCTCACGTAACGTCTCAAGGTTATACAATTTACTGTCAGGGTGGGTAACATGGGCTGCAACCAAAAGGCTTTGCCCTGCTAAATCATGGTAGACCGGGTTTTCATCTGGCGTAAAATTCATCATTTATTGGTTGTGTTTAGAGAAATGGTTTATGGCTTTTAATATGCCCTGAAAACGCGATCAACAGAATAGCAATTCGGGCAGATCATAAAGCACGCGTAAATCATCAACATAGTTGCTACAACTTCGCAGCTGTTTTATGACCTGCTTTTCACATCATTCCACAATTTCAAAAGCCGTTTACCCTAAGGACTGTTAACAGAAATTTGTGACAATATTGCGAAAAGGCCCAAAACGTATATGAAGTCAATTCCGTTATCTTTGCCCACCTTGAACAGAACATTCAAATAACTTGATATGAAGAAAATAATTGCTCTGACTGTTCTTATAATAGCAGGTATAAGTGTTTATGCTCAGACGGATTCAACACTACCTGTTCCTAAGAAAGACTGGAGTAAGGTTAACATCAGTAACAGGCCTAATGACCATTTCATGATTCAGCTTGGATACAATGGATGGGCGGGCAAGCCTGACAGCATCATGACAAAAGGTCTTTCGCGAACCCTGAATGTTTATTTCATGCTTGACTTTCCCTTCAAAACAAATCCCCGCCTGAGCATCGGCATAGGCGCCGGAGGTTCGGGAAGCAGCATGTTTTTCGAGAACACGATTATTGGAATTGCAGGCGCCGGCACAAGGCTGGACTTTAGAAATGTTTCCGACACCAATCAATTTAAAAAATACAAGCTTGCAAATTTTTATGTTGAAGCTCCGATAGAACTCCGATATTCATCTAATCCTGAATTCAATGGGAAAAGCATGAAATTTGCCATAGGCGGAAAAATAGGCACAATGCTTAACGCTCATACCAAAGGAAAAAATCTTCAGAACAAAGGCGGGTCTACCATTAATGCTTATACCGTTAAGGAAAGCTCCAAACGTTTCTTTAACAGTACCCGGCTGGCAGCCACAGCGAGGGTAGGTTACGGCGTGTTCGGTTTGTTTGGCACCTACCAGATCAACGCATTTATCAAAGAAGGCGCGGGACCGGATATACGCCCTTACGTTATCGGGCTCTCGCTGAGCGGACTATAATCTTTCAGGAGGGCTATTTTACATTGCCTATTTTAGACCGGCCATCGTACATTCTCCGCTTATACATTTCGTTACCCGGCGGTGGTAATTCTTTTCAAAATTGTTGCGTCGCACACTTCAACATTCTACCTTTACTGATCAAACAGCCGATCATTGATAGAAAAGAAAAATATTCAGCAGGAAGTAAGAGCGGTATTGGTGGGTGTTATTCAGAAAGAGCAGACGGAGGCCCAGGTACAGGAATATCTTGACGAACTTGCTTTTCTTGCCGAAACAGCCGGTGCTATAGCCGTTAAACGGTTTACCCAGAAACTGGCGCACGCAGACAGCAAAACATTTGTTGGTAAGGGTAAGCTGGAAGAAATTAAAAACTATATCACAGACAGGGATATCGGTCTTATCATATACGATGATGAACTCACCGGTTCGCAGATCAGCAACATCGAAAAGGTGCTTGACACCACAACCATCGACCGCTCAGACCTTATCCTCGACATATTTGCCAGCCGGGCCAAAACGGCCCAGGCAAAAGCCCAGGTGGAGCTGGCTCAATATCAATATATTCTTCCCCGGCTTAGAGGGATGTGGAAACACCTTGAAAGACTGGGGGGCGGTATCGGCACCAGGGGCCCGGGGGAAACCGAGATCGAGACAGACCGGCGGATCGTCCGCGACAAAATCTCTTTATTAAGAAAACGCCTTGCTGATATCGACAAACAATCGATGACACAACGCAAGGAGAGAGGTGAGTTCATACGGGTAGCCCTCGTGGGTTACACCAATGTAGGTAAGTCGACGATTATGAACCTCCTCAGCAAAAGTGACGTATTCGCTGAAAATAAATTATTCGCCACCCTCGACACCACCACCAGGAAAGTGGTTTTTGAAAATATTCCCTTCCTTTTAAGTGATACCGTTGGTTTCATCCGCAAACTGCCTCATCACCTCGTTGAAAGCTTTAAGAGCACGCTCGACGAAGTTAGAGAGGCTGATATCCTGATGCATGTGGTCGATATCTCTCACCTGCAGTATGAAGAGCAATTAGGCGTTGTAAATAAAACGCTGCAGGACATCGAAGCATTTGACAAGCCAGTGATCACCATCTTCAACAAGATGGATATGTATGAAAAAAACACCTTCGACCCCTGGCTGGAAGAGGAGGTGAAAACCGATATCTTATCAGACCTCAAAAGTAAATGGGAGCGGGAAACGAATGGCAATTGTGTGTTTATTTCGGCAATAGAAAAGCGCAATATCGCAGAGCTGCGCAATACTATCTTGCAGAAAGTAAAAGATCTCTACCGCACCCGTTATCCTTATAAAAATATTTATGTAAATGAACCCTGAAGTTGGTCTGAACTATGATTT
>JBGSYC010000113.1:0-27728 GCA_041751095.1 Flavihumibacter sp. | reverse complement strand
AGTAAGGGCCCTTTGAAGATTAAATCCCCACGCACTTGTCTCATATACACACCTGAATGCAGCCCCCGGATAATGCTTGTTTAAATGAGTGATTATTACATCGGCAGACCCCGTCATCCGGTGACTACCTAACGTTACTCCCTCATGGACAATAGCTACCTGCCAGTCTTTCTTATGAACATCAATGCCAACATACAAGATTTTGTCCTTGTAATCAATGAACGTTTTACCTTTGACCTGGGTTTCGGACGTAGCTGAAGTTTGCTTTTTCATTTTATATAAATTTGATTTTAAATAGCAAAGTTCTTCATTGCAGCCTTTCGGACTGCCGCTACTCCGAAACCTTTTTACATATAGTCTCTACAGGGTGCCGAAATAAAACAAGGTTACATACTCCTTTTTATTTTTCAGTATATAATTTATTCTTGACAGCATCCGCCAGCACAGTACTAGTACTTAAGATGTCCGGCATTACTACTATAGCTTAACATTGCCCATCTCTTTACTTTCACATTATGACAATAGCTGATTCAATTTAGCCGGTGCAGGATTAATTCATTTCCTAAACCATTGCTGTTCCTTCTTTAAAATTCCTGTTGACTATCCGGTTAAGCGTATGCACCCCATTTAACGCGCCGCAAGATTCCGCCCGGTTGCGGGTCTCTCAACCGGAGATGAAAAGGCGCTGTAAGAAATTATCCAGGCAAACACAATTTATTTCATAAAACAAAACGGAGATAGCCGAAAATCCGATACAGAGTAGGCAAAAATAAAAACCCCCATGACCTATAATTTAAAAGGCAACCTATGCGGTTACCTCTGCGAGAATCATTTTGAATCGCTTGAGAATGTCACCGTACTTATTTATTTACCATGGCAAAAAGACCGGGTAACGCAAAACGCCGTGGCAAGCACGAAAGATACGTTCAGATTGGTAACCAGTGAGGAAAGAGACACCCGTAAAGATCTCCTTATTGCAACCGCAAACGCGGACATCAATGGAAACTACACGGTTTCTATTGATGAGAAGTTTTCTGATACTGCTTTTGACATTGACTTCGTTTGCGGTTCTGTACCACAAGTTCCACCCAGACCACGCAAAAGCCCGCTTCAGTTTCATCTTACCACCATATACCCGCAGTGGCGTTCAGAAAAAGATCAGGAAAAAGCCTTTTACCAATGGAACTACTGTATCTCATCAAAATGGTGGTGTTATATAAGGGGATATTTTTTTGATGCGTGGGTAATAACGGGGCATATGTATGTATGTGGTACTAAAACTCCCATTCCGGACGTAAAAGTAATTGCCATGGATGCGGATTTCTTAACGAATGACCACCTGGGTAGCGCAATTACAGATCACAACGGGTTTTTCAGGATCGATTATACATCTGCCGATTTTAAGAAAACCTTCTTGTCGCCATGGCTAAACGTAGAAACCGACCCCGCATGGCCTGTAACCTTTGTGAGCGGCCCCGATGTGTATTTTAAATATGAATATAATGGCGTAGCCATCACCGGAGAAACTCCGGCTGAAAGGAGAAACAATGTCAGCTACTGCCTTTGTGTAAATTTATGTTTGAAAAATTTTATATTTACCCCACCCGCTATTCCGGCTTCCTTTACAAAAATCGGAAACAATGGCAACCACTTTATAAATGAAGCCATTGCCAGTGGTGATCCTAATGTGATCGCAGCACCTACGGGCAAAACATCTTCCGGCCAGGCATTTTACAGTTGCATCAAACTAAGGGGGAATCTGAGCCAGAAATTAAACGGCGCACCCCTTGAATACAGTTTTGAGACGATAGAAACGGCTGGCCCCGGCGGTGCAGAAACGGGCATCTGGAAAAAGGTCAAAGCTCCGCAGATGTGCAACGCTGTCATAGGTACTTTTTTTACCATCACCCCTGATCCGGCAAACCCGGTTTTGATCGTTGACTATGTAGTCGGACCTGGCAGCGGCGTAAACCCGGATGGCTGGATCGCGGTACCACAAGCTGCTAACTTTTCACCCAACATTAATGGAGAATTGTTGGGCTTTAATACGGCTTCTTTAAATCAGAATAGCGTAAATATGGCGGGATTGATCCAGGGACAATCTACTACCACCGTTGCCCCTCTTCAGCAAAACAGATATTTCAAGATAAGAATGATAAAAAGAGAAGTTGGCAATCCGGCTTCAGAAGTTACCACAGGCATTTCCAACGCCATCGCAATGTTTAACACAACATATACCGATGTGCCACAGTTTGGCTCATGGATGCCACAGGTATCAAATGAAATGGGAGTTGCCTCGATCGATATACAGGAAATGACCGGTGGCGGCGGCGCCGGCTGTACGCAGATCACTGATGAGCTGCATGTAAACTATACAGCAGCAAATCCGAATATGGGGGCAGTAAGCCTTACGCTGTATGGCCCAGGCGGTCCATATTCCATTGACAACACTGCCCCTGCAGGCTTTATGGAAGAAACTTTTGGCACCGCTAACGAATTGCGTAAACCGCTTACCGTGCCGGTTAGTTCATTAAGCAATTGTGCATACACGGCCTTCCTTTCCGTTGAATTGAGGCTGACAAACGGAGAAAGTCAGCATAGCAACATTGAAGACTGGTTGTCTTTCTGTAAAAGTGAAGCACAGGTATGAAACCAGATCAGCCGCAATTTATCAATGACTTGCAAGCTTTGATTCACAAGCGTTTCTGTTGAAGTCAGCTACCAACTGCTTTGCTTTCCTGCCGGTAATGGCGCCGTTAAAAGCGCCATTTTTTTTGCGCCTTTCCTGGATTGTTCAATAACAACTTAAAACCTGCCACACGCCGACATATCGATGGCCCAATGCTATGCTGTACTTAACATGTTTTTGCAGTAATCAATACATTTTTTTACTTCAGCAACAGTATCTTCCCCTTTATATTCATATTCAATATTTGCGGGGATAGGCCACTTATTATCCCGTATCAGTCTCAACACCTCACCAATAGGGGTATCTCCCTGCCCGAAAGGAACATTTGCTCCCTGGTCTTTTTTCCGGTCTTTTAAATGAATACAAACTATTTTCTCGTGGTTCTTTTTCATAAAATCTACGGCGTCGAAATTGGCCGCAGTAAAATGACCGATATCCAGGTTGATGCGGATGAATGGTGAGTTCCCCTCCATACCCCGTACAAAGCTGTCAGGGGTCGCAAATTCATTCGGATCCTTTACGTTCGCATGATTATGCATGCCTACTTTGATCTTGTATTTTTGTGCAAGCGCATCCACTCTTTTCATAACATCCACCGTTGCAGACGAGGTTATGGTGTCTGTACCCAGCGCCTGGGCGGTTCTGAATACCAGGTCCAATTCTTCATCCGAATCATTTTTTCTGAATGGCCCGTTATACGCCTGGATAGTGATACCCGCTTTGGTTAGTTTATCTTTCACAGCCCTGATCTCGTCCATAGGAACCGAGGAACGCCACTTCTTTAATCCTTCAGCTTTTTTTTGGGCTTCTTCGGGAGTGGAATTGGGGCTCCGGCGGAATGCTGCAGGCTCCACGTGCCCCTGCCATAACTCAATGCTTTTTATGCCTAACTGGTTCATGGCAACGATAGCCTCGTCTAAACCTCTGTCTCTGAAGCTATAGGTTTGTGCTCCTAATACAACGCCTGAAGGTGACGAATCCGGCGAAGCTGCAGCTTTAGAGCTGCCTGAAGCAGAGGAAGATTTACAGGATATCAATGTGGATGGAAGCATCAGACCCGCAATACCGGCTACCGATAATGAGCTCCATTCCCTCCGTGACATTTTTCTTGACATAGTTATCGTTGTTGATTAAATTTAAATTACGCAAATATACTGACATTCGTTCAGGAGATAATGCAGATGAGATCATTTCCATGCGGTTACCGATGTCAATAGTATCCGCATACGCCCTGATTTTTAAATCACTGCCGTAATGCTATGCAACTGAACAGCAAATCCTCTTGCCGCTGGTTCGCACCAGGGATATCAGACAGCGCGACTTTATCTCCGGAGATCACACCGGATCTAGCAAGCCCTATACAACTACTAAAAAAAATCATTGCCGGTATCGGAAGAACGCTAAACTACAATCGGGATCAGACGGGCTATTCCTTATTCGCCACCCTCATTTTCTGCACTTAGCGGGCGGTTGGGATTGAAAAGATCCCATTCAGGCCTTACCGGTGTGGTATGTTCTGTTTCTACGATAGCATCAAACTGGCTGATAATTTCAGGATGGCTGGCAGCAATATCCTTAGATTCCTTTTCATCAGTCTCCAAATCAAATAACTGCCAGGCTGCGCGGGGATTTTTATTCAAACCTATTTTTACACCTTTCCATTTCCCCATTCTTACGGCAAGCTGTCCGCCTTTGTCCGGATACTCCCAATACATGTACCGACGTTTTTTCTGCTGCGCATCCTTCCCGAGTAAAGTGGGTAAAATAGAAACTCCGTCGTTTTCGGGGGCCTTAACCTGTAGAAGTTCCGCAAAGGTTTCCATCATATCATAGGTGGCAGAAGGCAACTCACTTACGCTTCCCGCCCGTACTTTACCCGGCCATTTCACAATAAAGGGTTCACGGATCCCGCCTTCATAAAGATCCTGTTTACGCCCTCTGAGATTTGCTGCGCTGTTGAAAAATTTGTTGTCTGGCACAACTGATGCGGCGGGCCCGTTGTCGCTGCAAAAAAGCACCATCGTATTTTTCTCCAGTCCCGACTTCTTTAACTGGTCTTGAATTATTCCTACCTGCCTGTCGAGATAAGAGACCATTGCGGCGTATGTGGAGAAAGGATAGAAGGTAGGCACATAGCCGTTAGCAGAGAGGCGCGGCTGTTCATTAAACAACTTTTGGTAGCGCTGTATCTCCGGTTCGGGAACCTGCAGGGCGGCGTGGGGCAGCGTGTATGCAAGGTATAGAAAGAATGATTTTTTGTTATTGGCTGAAATAAAATTGAGCGCGTTACGGGTCATCCTGTTTACGGAGTAGTAGCTGCCTTTATAGGCCTCTGTATCTTCAGGCCTGATATCCACTCCTTTAAGATTTGGATGAACGTTGATTACGGGATTGTTAAGTGAGTCCCACTTGCGATTGGTGTATAGATGGGTGGTATAATAATTATGGGCATGACGCTGGTCGTAGTAACCATTGAACAGATCAAAACCGTGCTTCTGCGGATCACCGCTATTGTCGAAATTCCCGAGTCCCCATTTACCAATTGCTGCCGTAGCATAACCCGCCTTTTTAAACAGATCTCCCAGGGTAGGCATGTTTTCAGGAATGGGAAACGACCCTGGTTCGCTTACATTTTCTTTATACCCCGGCAGGCCATAATTGCCTCGAATGTAAGCGTGCCCGGAATTGCGGCCGGTAAGAAGGTTGCAGCGTGAAGGAGCGCAAACCGGCGTTCCTACATAGTGTTGGGTAAATTTCATCCCTTCCCTTGCAAGCCTGTCCAGGT
This sequence comes from Flavihumibacter sp., assembly GCA_041751095.1. Taxonomy (GTDB): domain Bacteria; phylum Bacteroidota; class Bacteroidia; order Chitinophagales; family Chitinophagaceae; genus JADCRZ01. The sequence continues at coordinate 22,254 of JBGSYC010000113.1, read as the reverse complement.
TTGGCGTCAGAATTTTTTGCTGCCCATAACAGCCAAGCTCACCATATCCCAGGTCATCGGCGAAAATATAAATGACGTTAGGCCCGGAGCTGGTGGCACCGGTGGCCTTTTTTTGTGTAAATGCCAAAAAAGGTATGTTGAAAAATAAACAGACCAGAGCTGCTTTGAGCGCTGGATATTTAATCACTGTCATCGACTAAGTTTAAATTTAAATTTCTATCGGTTTGTTCTCTTTTTATTTTAACCCAGATACGCTTTATATTTTTAAGCAATTCATACATATAGCCTGCTTAACAAATGTATCCGTACCAACGTACCCACTGTTGAAAAGGCTTTTTTAACTTCTGCTTTCTTTTGTAATGCGGTTATTAACAACTGTGCTATTAATGTACACCATACCTGGGTGCAATTGGTATTTTCGTTTTCATCATAAAAATAACGCAATTGAAATTTTCCCGTATCTTTTTTATTACCTGCAGCCTGACCTCTAAAGAAGGCAACAGCTGGCCGTAGTGGTCATCCAACACATCCTATGCCACGCCAAACGTTTGCCTGCTTCCCGTTTTTCCAGAATCTCGTTTAGCCAATGCCGTGCCCTTGAATATCTGGTGACCCGCATCGCCATTCGTTAAAGAAAGAAATTTTAACGCATGTCCCATAGACGCCAAAAGAATTGCAGTGGCGCCTGCATCCTGATCGCAATCATCAGGATGAGCCCCTATCATGATCATGCGAACTTTTTTATTTTCATTTTGACTGAGGCCGGTATGTACAACAAAGAATGTCAACAACAGCAGGAAAAAGATGCTTTTCAGCAAATGACCGGATAGACGTTCATTCCGGAAGTACAATACACGATGTAAACTCATAACTAAAAATTGAATGCTGTAAAAAGTAATAATACAAATTATTCTGTGGGTCCGTGGCATAATTCTATATACCTACTTGCTTTCGATATCCTTTTCCGTACAGGAATTGACAGTAACAGCATACAGCGAAGTAACATTTAAACCCTTAGCTTCATTTACCTTTTTTCCACTATCCGAAGATGCTCCTGATATGTATCCATCATTAATGCTGCGACAAAAGTACCGGTATAGGATACATTCGCGCAAAGCCAGGATTTAAGTTTTAATTCAACCGCCGATGAGAATGGGTTTATTAATTTAAAGCTTTTACCAGGAACAGCGAACAGGCTGAGCATAACCTGCATCGGGTATTAGTTAAAGAGTATAGAATCAATACCCTTTCATACACCAATAATTCAGCTATCATTTACCTGGAAGCAAAAGTATCGAGTTTAGATGAAGTAAAAGTTGTTGAAGCTGCCAGGAACGGTATATTTTAAAACCATCGGTAATTGAGATATTCACTTGCGCCCGATACATAATTCGCAGGAAGAATTGTGTATTTACAATAACTTCATGCCAGGCAGTAGCACACAAACGGAATTATAATTATTCGTGAAAGCAAATAAAACCTGTATAAACTCTTTCAGCAATCAGCATTCAAGATGTATTTTTAATTCACACATTTAGTATTACACAAGATGAAAATTTTTATTTTTTTAATTGCAGCATCCCTTTCTTCCGCATTAACTGCTCAAACAAATCCAGGCATTACACCGCTGCCCGAGCGTTTAAAAATAGCAGATGAGATGGAGCGTTCCATTGAAACGGAGTTATTAAATAAATGGTACCCTCGATCTGTAGACAGTACCGACGGCGGCTTCCTGAGCAACTTTACTTATGATTTCAAACCTACCGGCACTCAAAATAAAATGATCGTTACGCAATCACGCCACATCTGGACAACTTCAAAGGCTTTTGAACGATATCCTGACAAAGATTATTATAAAGCCTGCGCAAAGCATGGTTTTAACTTTTTACGGGATGTAATGTGGGACAAGACTTATGGTGGATTTTATAATCTTGTAGATAAAAAAGGGAATAACATCAGCAACCCCCAAAAACCGAAAGAAGCATATGGAAATGCGTTTGCCATTTTCGCCCTTGCGGCTTATCATAAGGCTTCCGGTGATACTGGCGCTCTTAATCTTGCCAAAAAAGCATTTCAGTGGCTTGAAAAACACAGTCATGATCCCGTTCACAAAGGCTACTATCAACACCTTGAAAGAGATGGCACACCCATAAGAAGGAGTAAGGATACTCCCTCGACTTCCGACCTCGGTTATAAAGATCAGAATTCTTCCATTCATTTGCTCGAAGCCTTTACGGAACTATATGGTGTGTGGCGTGATGCCCTTGTTAAAGAACGTGTAGTGGAAATGCTCTATTTGATCAGGGATGAAATCACTACTGACAAAGGCTTCCTGGTTCTTTTCTTTACTCCGGACTGGGCACCTGTTTCTTTCAGCGATTCTTCCGAAGCCTCCGTATTAAAACACCGGTCTTTAGACCATGTTTCTTTCGGGCATGATGTTGAAACCGCTTTCCTGATGCTGGAGGCATCGCACGCTCTCGGGCTTAAAAATGACACTAAAACTTTAGCGGTCGGAAAAAGAATGGTAGACCATGCTTTGAATAATGGCTGGGATAAAACGATTGGCGGGTTTTATGATGAAGGCTATTATTTCAAAAATGAACCCCATATCAGGATCATACTCTCCAGTAAAAACTGGTGGGCCCAGGCAGAAGGCCTGAATACACTTTTAATGATGTCTGACCATTTTCCAAATGACCCGATGCACTATTTTGACAAGTTTACTTTACTGTGGAAGTATTCGCAAACATACCTTATTGATCATGTTTACGGGGACTGGTATGAAGGGGGACTTGATAAAGAGCCTCACAAGAAAACCGCATTAAAGGGCCATGTATGGAAAGCGACGTATCATCAGTACCGTTCACTTTCTAATTGTGTGAAGCGTGCCAGAGGAGCCGTTGAGAAGAAATGAATTATACATCAGATTGCGCACATTCATAATATTTAACACCACTAACCGAGGAGTAAAAATAGGTTACCTGCAAACCTGACACAGACCGTTTAGCCTTAGCCTAATTGATTTTTGAAAGGCAATGAACAATTATTGATGTTATTTTGAAAAGCATTATGACTTTATTTTAAGAAATAAACGTTTTAATCAAATGGACGCATCGACAGAGGATATTCTTTCTAAATACAATGAAAAAATTTCAACATTGGGCTTTCAACTTCGTGAGTTTTTATTGAAGAATATAGACAACATCGAGGAGCAACCTGATGAAACAGCAAATATCATTGGCTTTAATTATGGAACAGGGTATAAAGATTTAATCTGCACAATCATTCCCTCAAAAAAAGGTATTAAGTTAGGGTTTTACAAAGGCATCGAACTGCCCGACCCGGCAAAACTTCTAACAGGCTCAGGGAAAGTTCACAAGTTTGTTGAAATCAATTCAGCAAAAGCCATTTCAAATCCTGCTTTAAAGAAATTATTGAACGAAGCAATCAAAGCTCATCAAAACAGAAAATCATAATTCTTATGTCCCGACCAAAACGCCAACATAAAATCTGACACTACCTTTACGGACAAAAGGGTATGCAGGTAACAGATAGGTTTGGCAATATGGTGGCAGAACGTTGAAAGTTCGGCTGTGTACCACTATCAGCAACATTTATTAGTTGGCCTCGTTAGTTTAGTTACCATGCACTTGGGTATATTAAGTCGATGTAACTCAATGCTGAAACCTGCCGGGGCTTAAAGCGATGGGCGGTAAGCTCAATCAATTAGGCTTAGAAAAGGCACCGGGCTAAGAGTTCAGCCGGAGACGGATTGCACAACCGGGAGCAATCATTTTTGAAGCCTTGCATTATCAACTGTCTGATCAGTTTAAGCGTTTTTTTGGCGACAGCCGAACGATGCGAGTGACGTTAAAGAGTTTTTCTCCAGCGTCTTCGGCTCCGGAATTTAGACAGCGACGATGCTGTTACCGTGTCCTGGCCTCACTCCCTCAGCATTCAGGCAATTTCAATCAACAGCTAAAAGCCAGTACTCGCCGTGGCGCACAGCGGCTGCGGCTGGCATCCTCCGTTCCTCATTTTAATTAAGCCCCCTGAAATCAACAGGCACAAGCTTGCTGACTCCCGCCTCCTGCATGGTAACTCCATAAATAACATCCACAGCGCTCATGGTCATTTTATTATGCGTAACAATAATGAACTGGCTTTCATCACTAAATTGACGGATCATATTCGTAAACTTGCCTACGTTGGCGTCATCAAGGGGCGCATCAACCTCATCAAGAATACAAAAAGGCGCCGGTTTAATCAGGTAAATAGCGAAAAGCAAAGCCGTTGCAGTTAACGTTTTTTCTCCACCGCTCAGTTGTGTAATCGATGAAGGCCTCTTGCCTTTAGGTTTGGCGATAATATCGATACCGGTTTCCGCCAGGTCGGCGGGATTTTCGAGGACCATGTCTGCAGTGTCTTCTTCTGTAAACAGCGCTTTGAAAACTTTTATAAAATTCTCCCGCACCTTATTAAAGGTATCCAGAAATTGCCTGTTGGCGGTCGTTTCCACTTCACCAATCGTCTGCATCAGGCTCTCCTTTGCAGACACCAGGTCGTTCTTCTGTTCAAGAATAAATTCATATCTTTTTTTCATCTCATGGAATGCTTCCACGGCTGTTGGATTTATCTCCCCAAGATTTTCAAGCCGCTTCTTGAGGCGGTCTGTTTTCTCCTGCAGTTCTTCTGCGGGCAGAGACCCGGTGCGAGGCTGGTCGATAATGTCATCGAGGTTTATCCTGAATTCAACCTGCAGGCGTTCCTTCATACCGGCAAGCTGCAGTTTCAGTTCATTCAGGCGATCCTTTATTTCAGTGAGCAGGTGTTCAATCTGTTCTTTTGCTTTCACCTTATGCCGCAGGCCGCTTTCCCTTTCACTCAACAAATTGCGCATGTTGTAGTAGGCCTGGTCTGCCTCGTTCAATTTCTTCTCATCTTCTTCTTTATGGTGTAACAGAACAGCAAGCGCTTCGTGAATCCTGCTCAACTGCGAATCATTTTCGGCTATGCTTTCAAGCACCTGTTTCAACTGGGAAGCATTGACCTCAGCCTGGGCCTTCAGTTCGTGAACCTGCCTGTTTTTAAATTCCATTTCCTGCTTCAGTGAATTCATCCTGCTTTGCTGCCGCGTAAATTGAAGGTTGATCTCGTTATACTGACCGTTGGCATTGTTATATGCTATCTCTGAAACGCTATAGTCTTGTTCAACCACTTTCAATTTTTCAGCAGCTTCCTCAACACATTTAATAAAACGGGTAAGATCAATTCTTGTTCCTTCAATAGCAGCCTGGGTAGTTGCCAGGTTATGCTGCATTTCTTCCAGTCTCGAAAGGGATGTATCTTGCAGGGAATGCAGGTTCTCCAGCTTATTCTGTAAGGCACTGGTAATGTTTGTCAGCGTGTTGATATCCACCTGTATCTGCCTGATAGCATTTTCCTTCAGCTCCTGGTTAAATCTGATGACTTCATTGTGCTTGTTCTGGATTAAAGCCTTCCAGTCGTTCACGATTTTATCCTGAACGACAATTTCATCATGTAACTTTTTGAGATTCTTGGCGCGGCCGATCTTCTTACCTTCGAATATCCCGACGCTGCCTCCGGTAAGCGAATATTGTCCTTTAACATACTTGCCGTGCTTTTCAAGGATCACCGTGCCGTTACTGTTGGCCAGCGCGTCTTCATTCTCCGCGATAAATACATTTCCCAATAAACATTCCGCCAGCTTTTGGTATTTTTCTTCTACTTCTATCACATGCATCGCAGGAATGGTATCGGGCATATGATGCAAGGGGGAAGTATCATTATGTTGGATAGCCGCATTAAGTTTGTCGAGCAGAAAAAAATTCGCCTTCCCCTTTTTATGTTCGTCGAGTAAATGAACTGCCTTTAATCCTTCCCCAAGGTTATTGACCACATAATAGTTAAGATATGGTTCAAGAACATTTTCAACCGCCGCCCGGAACTCTTCCTGAACATAGATGATGTCAGTAAGGATGGGTGCGGTATGATTCCATTGCGGGTTTTTATGAAGGAACTTAACGCTGTCAGGATAGCCTTCCATCGAGTCGATCAGGCTTTTCAATAAAGCATGCTCGTTTTTCTTTGAATCGAGCTTTCGATTTTCGTCAGCTAACTGCTGGCGAAAATTTTCAAGTTCCCGCTGGGTTTCCAGTATCTGCTCCTTTGTTTTTTCATGATGTTCCTGTAACTGCCGGAGGTCTGTTCTTTTTATCTCCAGTTCCTTTTCCTTTATGGCTTTTTCTTCCTGCACCCGGGCTACCTGGAGATCACGGCTTTCTCTTTCTTCCTCGATGTGTTTTATGCCGCGTTGCAGGTTCTGGATAGACGTATCGGCAACAACCACACGTTTTTCAGCTTCAAACTGGTTGCGCTGCATCTTTTGGTTTTCGATTCTTAATACCTCAACAGATTTCCGCCTCTCGTCCAGCGCTCGGCGCTTTTCGAGCACCAATGCTTTTTTTTCATTTAGCGATAGCTGCAGATTTTCCAATTTTGCTTCCTCCTCCTGCATCTGCTGGCTGGTAAAAGAAATACTATCGCCCAAACCCTTTAACTGCCCTTCGCTTTTTAACAGGAATTCCCGGAGGCTTTCCTCTTTATCATGAAGAAAATTCATTCGCTGTCCGGCGAGGTCTTTTTCATTGTCCTTACTTCGTAATTGCTGCACAAGGTCGTTAAACGCATGTTGCATGCTTTGCAAAAGCTTCTCTTTTTCAATAAAATTTACCTTATCATGTTCGAGCGAAGCCTCCTCGCCGGCAATAACGGCTTCCATCTCAACCTTGCGCGATGTTTCGGAAGCTGTTTGCGTGTTTAGGTCCTTGTAGATAACATTAAAGCCTTCAAGCGCCGCCTTTGCCAACTCAATGCTTAGCTCACGGTACTCTTTTTTTATTTCAATATACTTTTCCGCCTTTTTCGACTGGCTTTCTAAAGTTTTTAACTGGTTATTGATTTCAAATAAAAGGTCTTCAATGCGGGAAAGATCCTGTTCGGTGGCATCCAGCTTCTGGCGGGCTTCTTTTTTTCGTGTTTTATAGATCGAAATGCCGGCAGCCTGTTCAAGCATCCGCCGGCGGCTATTTTCTTTATCCTTAATGATGTCGTCAACCATCCCTAACTCGATGATGGCATAGCTGTCAGTGGAAATACCCGTATCCATAAACAGGTTCTGGATGTCTTTCAGGCGGCAGCTGACATCATTGAGCCTGTATTCACTCTCGCCGCTTTTATAAAACTTTCTTGTGACCGTTACCGTGTTGAACTCCGTCGGCAAAAGGTTCCTGGTATTATCGAACGTCAGGCTTACCTCTGCCAAACCACTGGCGCTTCGTGATTTGGAACCATTAAAGACAAGGCTCTCAAGATTTTCACTTCTTAAGTGACTAATCTTCTGCTCGCCAATCACCCACCTGATGCTATCTACGATATTGCTTTTCCCACATCCGTTAGGGCCTACAATACCGGTAATGTTCTCATCGAAATTAACGATCGTTTTGTCTGCAAAACTTTTAAATCCTTTTATTTCTAAGCTCTTTAAACGCACTTTTCTTTTTTTAGAGGCAACAAAATTACGCAGATTGAATTTCATGCGCCAGTTGATTTGTAACTGAAGCCATTGTTGTAAAAGTTGTCCTTGCCTGATTAGCCATTATCTTCAACCGGTAAATATATGTTTTTGAGAGAATACAACGTTTCTCTGACCGGGCCCGCCGGTACTTAGTTCTTCACGATTTATGCACATGGAAAAAGTGGCGTAATGCAATGGTGAAAAGCGGGAAGATTGAAACTTCTTTGCTGACCTGCAAAGTTCCGGGCATTCGGGGAAAAATTTATAACCTAAATTGATGCTTAATAGATTGCAATCACAGAACATGGTATATTTTCAACCTCTTAACGGTTTAATCATGACAAAACTTTTCATTGCGGTTATTTCACTTTTTTTCTCTTCATGCTTATTTGCGCAGCCGGCAAAAAATACCAGGGTTGTAAACCAGGCATGGACAGGTTACTTTAACCAAACCCGTTTTTCACGAAATTTGGGCACGTGGACAGACCTTCAGCTACGCACCCGCGAGGATTTCTTTTCAAACCTTTCCGTGAGCATCCTCCGCGTGGGATTAACGTATTACCTTAATGATAATACAAAGCTCACTGCCGGTTATGCTTATGTCAACCAATTTCCGGGTGATAATCCTAAAAATATTTCACGGCCCGAGCATCGCCCATGGCAGCAGTTGCAATGGCATACGAGGTATTCAAAAGTACGCACCATGCAGTGGCTCAGGCTTGAAGAAAGATACCGGAGGAAAATCCTTAATGATGATAACCTTGCCGCGGGCTACAATTTCAATTACAGGCTCAGGTATAATTTCTTATTGAATATACCTGTAGGGAAAAAAGGCATTTCCCCGGGCGGATGGTCGTTTGTGATCAATGATGAAGTACATGTGAATTTTGGAAAAGAGATCGTGTATAATTACTTTGACCAGAACCGGTTTTTTACCGGCTTTTCTTATCATACCAATGCGTCTGATAATCTTCAGATAGGGTATCTATATGTCTTTCAGCAACTGGCTGCAGGAAATTCATACAGAAATATACAAGGCATGCGTATACTGTATTTCCACAACCTCGACCTGAGAAAGAAATAAACTGTCAGGTTCAGCGAAGGGTTTATAAAAGATACTTTCAAATTTTACGATGGTGATTTTTGGATTGCAGATTCGGCTTGGCAAATCTGCAATCCAAATCTGCAATTATTTTCCTATCACCTTTATCGCCTGCAGCCTGACCTTTTGAGACTCGTTTGCTCCTGCGGGTCTGCTTACCAGATACAGGTCATGGAATTTATTGTCGGTTACAGCTTCCATCGGAATTCTTACCACTACAGATTTTGTTCCTGTTGCCGGTGGAAGAAGTGACGCCGAGCCTATCTGTCGTCCTTTTACCGCGTCAAGACGCAATTCGAATACATAGCCTGCCTGAAGCATCTGCCGGGTTGTGGCCATAACCTCTACAGCAGATATGCCACTCAGGTCTACACTATCAATTTTCAGACTTGCCTGTCCTGCGGGAGTTACGAGGTACCTGGTCCCCAGCGAATCGAAATTGGTAAATCCTTTAACCTCTTTTACTTCACGCATGGATATCAGGTTGTTTTTAAGGATCATCGTTTGTTTGACAGTTAAGGGTTTGGCCCCTCCCGGGCCGCCCCTGTCGGTGTAAGTGGCGGTGAAATACAAGTTCCCTTTATCCTTCATACCGGGCTGTAAAGTACCGGAAGGAGCCAGTGATTTTGTCGGCACTGCCGTATTTCCCAGAGCCATGATCCACCTCACCATCTGCTGGATATCGTTGTTCGGGAGGTCTGGATGTGCAGACATGGCAACTTCACCCCAAACTCCACCCCCACCCTTTTTAATTTTGTCAGTCAGGTAAGGAACAGCTTTAGGATCGTTCCTGTATTTCAGGGCAACCTGTGTAAAAGCCGGGCCCACGGATTTATCCGTCTCGTGGTGGCATGATTTACAATCGCCCGCCAACATTAAATTTTTCCCCATCTGCGTTTCTGACACGGACAAATGCCCGATCGGTACGGCGGCTTTATCTATTCCCTCAACAAAATCGGCCATTACCCGTAAGCTTGCGGGGTTTACCCTGGCGGTGTCGTCCTGGTCTTCCACAATCACGTTGTAGCGTACAGCCTTGCCAGGGAAATAAAAGGTTTTGTTACCATCAAGCCTGATATCAACAACGGGCGCCTGGTTGCCTGCATATAACGCAATTGCTTCACTATTGGAAGATGCTTTCTTATCATCGGCAACTTCCACGGAGATCGCGTAGTCTCCCGCCTTTGTGTACGTATAATCAACGGCCGGTTCTGTCGTTTGTTTCTTTATTCCATTGCCAAAATCCCAATTGTACGTAAGCTTATCTTTTTCAGGATCTTTAGCATCGATCGTGGCGGTTACCCGGTATGGTAAGGCTCCCGTGGTTGAGCTCACTTGCAGGATACCGACCTTCGGCGGGCGGTTGCCACTGTTAAAATCAATCCTTGAGATACCAGCCTCGGGGTTTTTGGAGAACCAGCCCTTTCCATATTCAAGCATGTATAGTCTTCCATCAGGGCCCATTTCCATGTCGATAGGGGCAGCAAAGGATGTATTTTCCATGAATGGTTCCATCTTGTCGAAGTCTCCATCTTCTGTGAGCGTTACTGCCATTATCCAGTTGCGGATCCATTCATAAATAAAAACTTTTTTGTTGTAATAATCAGGATAGCGGGTTTCCTTTGGGAACATATCAGTGTAGTAAGCCGGGCCTGCCATGGCCGTCCTGCCGCCACTACCTACCTGCGGAAAAACATTTGAATTGTCATAAGAATACCAGATGAACGCCGGCTGGGCGGCAGGCAATTCCTTCAGGCCGGTATTGTTCAATGAATTATTCAGTGGATTTTCCGGGTCTATGGCGGGGCCGCTAACGCCGGTATTATAATTATATTCACGATACGGATAATTGTTTCCAACCAGTAATGGCCAGCCAAAGAAACCTGCTTTTTTTGCCTGGTTGATTTCATCATAACCTTTCGGGCCTCTTGTCTGAAAGCTGTCAGCCCTTGCGTCCGGGCCTACTTCCCCCCAATACAAATATCCGTTTTTTGGGTCTACCGAGATACGGTATGGATTCCTGGTACCCATAGCGAAAATTTCCGGCCTTGTCCTGGCAGTGTTTTTAGCAAACAGATTACCTTCCGGAATTTCGTACGTTCCGTCATCCCTGACTCTGATACGCAGTACCTTACCCCTGAGATCATTGGTGTTGCCTGCCGATCGCCTCGCATCATATTGAACATGGCCGGGTCTGTCATCCAGCGGCGCATAGCCGTGATGTACGAAAGCCTGGTTAGGCTCATTAAAAGGCGTTGAATTATCACCTGTTGAAACGTACAACATTTTGTCAGGCCCAAACGCAATGGAACCGCCGGTGTGACAACAAATATTGCGTTGGGAATAAAACTGCAGAACAATTTTTTCGGAGGCAAGGTCAACCTTGTCATTTTTAAATGCAAACCTTGACAGCCGGTTAACGGAAGTGTCGGCGGGACTATAGAAAACATATATCCAGCTATTGTTCTTGAAGTCAGGGTCTGCCTGTATTCCTAAAAGCCCCTCCTCGGCATTAACGCCTTTCGTTTCGGTTTTCCAGTAAACGTTCAGCGAACCTGCAGGTTTAAGTTGTTTGGTTTCATTCTTATAGATAAAGAATTCGCCACGGCGTTGGGAGATCAGCACGTCAAGGTTAGGAAGCACTGTTATTTCGGTAGGTTCGGTCAGCGAGCCCCGCGTGAGAATGGTTTTTGTGAACCTGTCTTCATCGGGGGGATACTGGCTTTTCGCATCACTGTAATCAATTTTTTTGTTGTCTCCCACTGCGTATAAAATTCCTCCCAAAAGATGTTTAAGGTATAAGGGGTCGGTGTAAGACTCATCGGTATGACCTAATTCTGTGTAGAAAGCCCGTCCGCCATCGTATTTGTGATACCAGGCCATCGGGTGATTGTCGCCATTTTTACCCCCCTGGTAACTTTTTTCATCAATGCTGATCAGTACATGCACGTCTTTATTCAGCTTTTTGAAATTATACCATTCATCAGTTCGTGTCCATTTGGCTGGCAAGTGTTTGGTAGATGGATCATCGTGATCGGTAATATTTAACGATGCCTGCTGAATTTGCGGGTGGCTTTCAAAATAGGCTCCGACCAGCCTGCCGTACCAGCCCCAGTCATATTCAGCATCAGCAGCCGCATGAATGCCAACATACCCGCCGCCACCCTGGATGTATCGTTCCAGGGCTATTTCCTGCCTCGTATCCAGAAGATTACCGGTGGTATTCAGAAACACAACGGCTGAATATTTCTCCAGCGAACTGTCCGTAAAAATGTCCGCTTTCCTGGTGGTATCGACGTCGAATTCATTTTCTGCACCCAGTTTCATAATTGCCCGGGCGCCCACCGGAATGGAAGAATGCACAAACCCGCTGGTTTTTGTAAATACGAGCACCCGTGGTTTGTCACCACGTTTATTGCATGCGGAAAGTAAAACAACAGTAGTAATGAGGAAGATGGCACAATACGTTGATCTGATCATATCTGGAAATTAAGACGAATATTTTGGGTTCAATATATGCAATGTAATTATTCATGCCTGAATAATATTCTAAATTTTATATTATCAGCCCACGAAACAATGTAACGTAGCACAATCGCTTTAAAGATTTACTACAACTCTGAACCGGCCACCGGTCCTGGCGCGAGGTATGCGGAAGAGCCTTGTGCGGATGAGTACTCGTACCTCTTGCATTAAAACCAATTAAAAAAAATGTGCTGATCTACATAATGCGGGCATGCTTTCATTGCGGCACGAGAACCCCTGGCACGAAGCAAAGCTGCATTCTCACGCCAGATCGCTGTTTATGGGCGGAATTAATTTTATTTGCAACCCCGTTCTTATATCTTCGTAAACAAACCATCCGGCCTAAATCATTAATATGTTCATTGACCTTCGTTCCGACACCTTCACGAAACCTACGCCCTCCATGTTACATGCGATGATGAATGCTGAAGTAGGGGACGATGTTTTCCGGGAAGATACCACGGTAAATAAACTGGAAGAAATGGCGGCAGAAATGTTCGGGAAGGAAGCAGCTATCTATTGCCCGACAGGAACCATGAGCAACCAGATTGCCATCAAGTGCCATACGCTACCGGGAGATGAAGTGATTTGCGAAAAAAATGCCCATGTATATAACTTTGAAGGTGGAGGGATCGCTTTCAATTCAGGATCCCAGGTAAAAGCAATAGATGGGATGAGGGGTTTGATCAACACGGATCAGGTTTTGGGCCTTATCAATCCGGATGATGTTCACAAAGCAAGAACCTCCCTTGTTTGCCTTGAAAATACCTCGAACCGCGGCGGTGGAAGTTGTTATGACTTTAATGAAATTGAAAAGATAAAACAGGTTTGTCTAAACCATCACCTGGCATTCCATCTCGATGGCGCCCGGTTGTTCAATGCTCTTGTGGCTAAAAATGAAGCACCGGGCCAGTATGGGAAAGTATTTGATTCTATTTCCGTTTGTCTTAACAAAGGCCTCGGATGCCCGATAGGAAGTATATTATGCGGAAGTACCGAATTTATCCGGCGGGCACGGAGAATCCGGAAAGTACTGGGCGGTGGAATGCGCCAGGCCGGCTATATGGCAGCAGCAGGAATATTCGCTTTGCAACATCATATTGAAAGGCTTGAGCTTGACCACGTGCATGCCAAACAGATAGCAGAGGCGCTTATCAAGAAGAGCTTTGTAGGTGCAATGATGCCGGTGGAGACAAACATTGTGATTTTTGAAGTTACGGACTCACTTACTGCTCCATTGTTTGCAGCAAGGATGAAAGAGCAGCACATCCTCTGCCTGCCGGTTTCCGCAAATCAGATAAGGATGGTTACACACCTTGACGTCACCCAGGAAATGGTCAGAAAACTCATTTCTGCCATCCATGATCTTAAATAAAAAGGGCTGCGATAACAGCCCTCTATTTGATAATAATCAAAGTTGTCAATGGTACAGCGAAAACGGGTTTAACATCGAATAAATCAAAAGGCGCGCTTAGGTTGATCAGGAATATGTGAATAAGCCACTTATAACCTGTTAAAATGCGACTATACAGCTTTCAACGATACGTTTGCGACAAACCTGTGTAAGAGTTGTTCCGCAGGGAACAAGCCGTTTCTTTTACAGGGCTACCGGCAACGGACAATTAGTGGATTTTAAAACGGAGCCTACATGCGAAACACCTACCTTAGGGCAAAAACAGATAAAAAATGAACCGTTGCTTTTCTGAAAATTAATTCTCTTTATACTGATCTGATTTTATAAAATTATTAATGATACGTTAAAGTAAAAAGTATTCCCTTCTCTAATAAAATTTTCTACATGTTACCACTTATAAGTGAAACAGGGTTAACAGGGAAGTCAAAAGACCGAATTTTGAAAAACTAATATCTTTAATCATCGAATCTACCTGGTACTTTGTTTTTGATTTATGATAAAACCAATACACGCATGTTACCAAAGATCCCGCTGACACAGACATCGGCATGGAAACAACTTAAAGATCATTATGATCAGGAGATGAAAAACGTTCATCTCCGGAAAATTCTGGAGGATGATCCTGACCGCTTCGGTAAATTTTCATTTTCGGGTGGGGACATCCTTTTCGATTTCTCAAAAAACATCATCACAGAAAAAACCGTGGGGTTACTTATTCAATTAGCAAGGGAATGCCAGGTAAAAGAGGCGATCGAAGCTATGTTCACTGGTGAAGTGATCAATGAAACCGAGAACCGGCCTGTACTGCATACCGCTTTAAGAAATTTTTCGGGGGAACCGGTGATCGTAAACGGAGAGGATGTGATGCCCGGAGTGCAGAAAGTGCTGGGACAGATGAAGAACTTTTGCCAGTCTGTGCAGAGCGGAGAGTGGAAAGGATTTTCCGGTAAGCCAATAAAGTATATCGTTAACATCGGCATAGGTGGAAGCGATCTCGGCCCCCTTATGGTTACCGAAGCTTTAAAACCTTACCAGGTGGAAGGGATACAGACCTTTTTTGTTTCCAATGTTGACGCCACCCATATCACGGAAACTTTAAAAAAGGTAAATGCAGAGGAGACCTTATTCTTGGTGGCATCGAAAACTTTTACTACACAGGAAACGATGACCAATGCACATACCGCGCGAAACTGGTTCCTCGAAAATGCCATAGACGAAACCCATATTGCCAAACATTTTGTAGCGCTGTCTACCAATGAAAAAGAAGTGACGAAATTTGGAATTGACGCCGCGAATATGTTTGTTTTCTGGGACTGGGTAGGGGGCCGCTACTCTCTGTGGAGCGCTGTCGGCTTATCTATCGCACTAAGCATCGGTTATGATAATTTCGAGCAATTGCTGCAGGGGGCACATGACACTGACAACCATTTCCGGCACACTCCATTGAAAAATAATATACCCGTTTTAATGGGCCTTATCGGGTTATGGTACACTAACTTCTTCGGGTCGCAAAGCGAGGCCATACTTCCCTACGACCAGTATATGCACCGGTTTGCGGCTTATTTTCAGCAGGGAAATATGGAAAGTAACGGAAAAAGTACAGACCGGAACGGGAACCGGCTCACCTATGCTACCGGGCCGGTTATCTGGGGTGAGCCGGGAACGAACGGCCAGCATGCTTTTTACCAGTTGATTCACCAGGGAACTGTTCTTATCCCCTGCGACTTCATTGCGCCGGCCATAAGCCACAACCCGGTTGGTGATCATCACAACAAGCTTTTATCAAACTTTTTTGCCCAGACGGAAGCCTTAATGAACGGCAAAACACCTGCTGATGCACGGGAGGAACTTGAAAAAACGGGCCTTGCCCCGGAGGAGCTTCAGCGCCTGTTACCATTTAAGGTGTTCGAAGGGAACCGGCCTACCAATTCGATACTCATCAAAAAAATTACCCCTTTTACTTTGGGGCAACTGATCGTGATGTATGAGCACAAAATTTTTGTGCAGGGAGTAATCTGGAATATCTTCACTTTCGACCAGTGGGGAGTTGAACTAGGTAAGCAACTGGCAAACAGGATTTTGCCTGAGCTGGCAGACGAAGCAGAAATCACTACACATGATTCCTCTACGAATGGCCTTATCAATCATTTTAAAAAAATGAGAATCTGATAGCCTGGCAAATTCTTACGTTGGAAACACTCCATCATAGCCCCGGTGCTGTCTCCAAAAACCAGCGGTAACGGCAAGGTGTAACCGAACTTTCACAACACAGGTATGATAGCTGCTAAACCGGCACAGGAAATGTCAATAACTACAAAACCCCGGCGATCCGGGGTTTTGTAGTTATTTGTTCATTTTGTCACCACTTGTCAACCTCTTCGTCGTTATTTGTGACAGGCGTAATTGAAGCGGCAGGTATTGCCGTGCTAACGCTGCTCACATTCGATGTGTTACTAACCTTGATCTCGTCAATGCCATTCGAGTCCACCCCGCTTTCCTCCGACCTCGGTTCGCCCTCACTCTCAGGCACCTGGTCGTGATTGAATGCATCAAAATCGAAATCCGGCATCAGGTCAGTTTTTACATAATCAACTGCCTCAGTCAGTGCTTTTATAAATTTGTTGAAATCTTCTTTATACAAAAACAACTTATGCCTGTCGTATCCGTCTTCATTAAACTTTTTACGGCTTTCTGTAATCGTTAAATAGTAATCATTGCTACGGGTTGCCCTGACATCAAAGAAATACGTTCTTCGCTTTCCGGCTCTTATACGTTTACTATAAACGCTCTCCATTCTTTTTTCGTTGTTTTCGTACGCCACAGGTAAAAATTTTACAGTTGATTATTTGGTTTATAAAGCAGTCACAAATATAATATTGTTTTCCAATTGGCAAAATTTTACTAATTCCCGATCTCCGGATTACCCGCGTCAAAAAACCTGGGTTTTCGGACTAAAATGCTGCATACGGGATCAGTAAAAGGTACATGCCGCAGTAGTAGAAGGTAAATTAAAACCTCAAATGGCGTAATTCGTGAACTGGATAATTACCTTATTGAATCAAATGGTGGCGGAGCAAAAAAATTCGCTTACCCAAAGCTCTGTCGAATCAATCGATCCTTACCATATAATGGCGGGAACGAAATCAATTTTGGAATGGCCCCATAGGGGCCTCGTGTTTATAGCATACCATGCCCCGACCGTTCGGCTCCGTAGGAGCCACGTGAGATTACGCGGCTCCTACGGAGCCGAAGAATTAATTAAAACATTGCTATAAACACGTGGCTCCTATCGGAGCCGATTTAGTCAACCTTATTATTGAGATAATTGACGGCGGAGTTAAAATAAGGTAATAGGGTTTGTAAAATTCGCGAGCCCTTTTTCTCCCAAGTATTCCGACAAAAGCGAGCTTCTGTGTTTTCCCCAAGATAACTCAATTTTTAAATAGTTGATTTTCAATAATAAAAGTTGAGTTGTATAGAAGGTTGAAATCCGATACCTTATTAGTGAAAACCCGCAGACACCAAGTTTGAAGACTCAACTTTATCCTTAGACAGTTTACCAGTAAACCTTTTTCCACTATCAGGCCTGAGCCGCTTTTTCTTCCTGTTGCTGCTGCTCGTACAGGCCTGTATAATACCCGTTCCTGGATAAGAGTTGCTGGTGGGTTCCCTGTTCTACGATCCTGCCTTCATCCAGAACGACGATCTTGTCGAAATCAAACATTGAAAAAATCCGGTGAGTGATAATGATAGACGTTTTGTCGTCAAGGAACTGGTATAGATTATCTAGTATCTCCTTCTCTGTTCGCGCGTCAACGGCGCTAAGACAATCATCAAACACGATGATCTGGGGATCTTTGATCAGCGCCCTTGCGATTGAAATACGTTGCTTTTGTCCTCCGCTCAACGTAACACCTCTTTCTCCGATGACCGTATCGTACTGGTGCGAAAGGCTTTTGATTTCCTTATCAACACCTGCATTTCTGGCAGCCTGCTCCACCTGCCCGTTTTCTACAGATGACACGCCGAACCTGATATTGCCCGAAATAGAATCGCTGAACAAAAATACATCCTGCGGCACGTAACTGATCTGCTCTCTCAGGTACCTTAAGTTCATCTTTTTGATGTTCATCCCGTCAATAGAAATGCTGCCCTTTACCGGATCGTACATACGCATCAGCAATTGCGCAAGAGTAGTTTTACCGCTGCCCGTCCTTCCGATCACGGCAACCTTTTGGCCTTTTTTAATATGAAGTGAGAAATTTTTTATGGCATGAATGCCGGTATCAGGATATATGAAATCTACATTATCAAAAGAGATATCGCCTTCCAGCTTCTTGTCGGGGGCATTGACAGGGTTGTCTACAGTAGGAACCTGGTGCAGGAACTCGTTGAGGCGCCGTTGGGAAGTGGCTGCCCGCTGTATCATGCTTGCCGTCCACCCGATAGCGCTTACCGGGAACGTGAGCATGTTTACATACATTACAAATTCCGTGATCGTTCCGGTAGTAACGCCCTGGTCGCCGCGGATGGCATATATGCCACCGATGAGTATGGTCAGCAAAGTACTTAGCCCGATCATCAATGCCATTGCAGGGAAATAGATCGATTCCACCCTTGCAAGACTTACAGCATTGGTTTTGTACTCTTCACTCTTCTTATCAAAATACCGGAACATTGCCTTTTCCTGAACGAAAGATTTTATAACCCTAATGCCTGAATAGGATTCCTGGGCAGCAGTAGTAAGATCACTAAGCAGTGCCTGAATCCGTTCACTTTTCTTATTAATAATGGTGTTCACGAGATATATGGTAAGAGCCAGAAGTGGTAATGGTGATAAAACGTAGATTGTAAGCTGGGGATTTTTATTCCACATATAAAAAACACAGAACCCTATGGTAGCCGCAAGGTTTATAAAATACATTATTGCGGGTCCTGTATACATCCGCACACGGCTTACATCTTCTGTTATGCGATTCATCAGGTCTCCCGTGCTGTGCCTTTTGTAAAATCCGATATCGAGGAGCTGGTAGTGCCTGTATACTTCATTTTTCTGATCAAATTCGATATGGCGGCTCATTACGATTATGGTCTGCCTCATCAGGAACATGAAGAATCCTCCCAATAACGCGAGTACCAGTAACGTGATCCCGCAGAGCGCAACTTTGTCTCCAAAGGAAAAATCTGAGGACTCGGTATAACTGATAAATTTTTGTACCAGCGGATCATACCTGATAACGGAATTCCGTGGCTTATAGCCGGGAAGATGTTTCTCCACCGCATCTACTACGTACCCGGTCACCTGTGGTGCAAGGATGCGAAAATAGTTGGATACAACAATAAAGAGAATACCCAGCAGAAATCGGTATCTATATTTCCAGAAGTATTTATTCAGCGTTGCTAAGTGCTTCATCAGGCACGAAGGTAATGATTGATTAGAGAAATATAATGCAGGGCAACCCGCAGGACTGCCTTAAAAAGAAGAGGCCGGAAAGCGGAACACGAATTGATGCGGCAAGACGTTGAAAGCTTTTCCGGTACGACCCATCGGAGAATTGATATCGGTGCAGCAATAAAAAAAGCATCCACGCAACATGTTTGTTGCACGGCCGTAATGCAATTGCCCGATAGGTTGTTATTGTATAAGATCACTTCGACTGAACGAGCTTATATATCTTTCCAGGTCCATAGGCCATCACATATAAATTGCTTTTGCTGTCCTCGCCGAAAGATGACAACCCACCGGAAATAGTAGCAACAAGTTCATTCTTGACGGCCTTTTTACCGGAGGATGTCAGTGCCCATATTTTTCCTGAAGCGTAGTCTCCATAAACATATTTCCCTGTTAACCCCGTTAAACTTTTGTCGCGGCATACATATCCACCTGTTACTGAGCGGCCCGCTTCACCCTGCTTATAGCTCCATATCGGATCTATGAGCCCCTTCCTGTTGCAATCGTCCTTAGGGTTGAAGCATTCGGCTGCCTCCATGATCCTCCAGCCATAATTTCCTCCGCTTTCGATAATGTCTACTTCTTCGATTTTGTTCTGGCCAACGTCGCCTGCCCAAAGCATACCGGTCAGCCGGTCGAAATTAAAGCGCCATGGATTACGCAGGCCATAAGCATATATCTCTTCACGGAAGCCCTCTTTGTTGTCTTTGAACGGATTGTTTGCCGGAATGCCGTAATTTAATCCGCCGGCGGGGTTGTTTACGTCGATCCTTAATATTTTGCCGAGCAGCTGTTTACGGTCCTGACCCCTGTTTCCAGGATCTCCGCCGCTGCCGCCGTCACCAGTGGCTATATAAAGAAACCCGTCATTCCCAAAAGCCACTTTCCCTCCGTTGTGATTACCGTACGGTTGAGCGAACCTGAGCAGCACTGTTTCGCTTTGCGGGTCAGCAACATTTGCATTTGAAGCGCTGACCTTAAACCGGGAGATAATCGTTTCTAAGGGGTTCCCTTTGGTGTAATTAACATAGAAAAAGCCGTTCCTGGTAAAATCTGGATGAAAAGCCAACCCTAATAAACCCTTTTCACCGCCGCTTTCAACTTTTGGGGTAATATCCAGGAATACCCCCGCTTTTTCCACATCGGCATTGTTTGCAAAAACATGAATGACCCCTTTTTGGGCAATTACAAATACACGATCGGTGTTATCATTCGGGCTTGTTAATTCAACCGGCTGGTCGAACTTCAGAGAAGGAAATGCTACAGCAAGCCTGTAGTTTGCTGCGGAACTTTTTTGCTGACCTGCGCTGCTCGAATCACAGGCACTGAGAACGAGCATTAATCCTGCTGCGTAAAAAGCTAAAAATTTTTCCATGTTTCAATTATTGTTTAGAATGATCCTCTGTAATATGTAACATTTTATGCTATCGTTAGAAATTTATTTGAACACAGCAGAGAATGCGTTGAATGGACAATCCATTCCAAAGTTGATGTGTAATCGTGGATGTAACAATGAATTTGATAAGAAGTTCTGGTATTTAGATCTTTATTCTAAAAGGCGGATGAAGAAAATACATGTTGGTTTTTCCGCTGAAGGGCATGTAAACGCGGTTGCTATAAATAATAAATTTATATTGGTCTTCGAAATTATGGAGGATGAATATAAACACCATGTCTTCCGCTGTTCCGTACCGGTACCGGGTGCTCGTATTGCTAACTTCGCTAACGACCCTGACTTACCTTGACAGGATCTGCATCTCTATAGTAGGCGTTCGCGTGAAAGCTGACCTGGGCCTTTCTAATGTGCAGTTTGGCTGGGTATTGGCGTCTTTCGCATTGGCATACGCACTATTTGAAATTCCTTCTGGTGCACTGGGCGACCGCATTGGGCCAAGAGCGGTTTTTATCCGCATTGTTATATGGTGGTCGTTTTTTACCGTACTTACAGGCACGGTAACGGGATTAGCGGGATTGCTGGTGATCCGGTTCCTGTTTGGCATGGGCGAATCGGGTACTTACCCCAATTGCATGATCGTAATGTCGCGGTGGTTTCCTGCTTCCGAAATGGGGCGTTCTTTAACCTGGGTAGGTATCGGTTCCCAGATCGGTGCAGCCATTGCCCCGATTATCATTGTTCCACTTGCTTTAGCATATGGGTGGCGGGTGCCTTTTTATGTCATCGGTGCCGTAGGGGTGATCTGGGTGCTGGCCTGCCTTCTGTGGTTTCGCAACTTCCCTGGTGAAATGAAAAATATTTCTGACAAAGAGCTTCAGTTGATTGAGAACGGACGCCGTTTTCGTTCCCAACAACACCTGATATCCTGGAAGTACATTTTCAGGAACCGTACGCTATGGGCGCTAATGCTGATGTATTTCTGCTGCCAGTGGGCGAATTATTTTTTTGTTGCATGGATGCCTGTTTACCTCCAGGAAGGCAGGCATTTTTCGGAAAATGAAATGAAAGTGATCACTTCTACACTTTTCATCGTTGGCATTCTCGGTTTTATCGCCGGAGGGTTCGCAGGCGATTATGCTGTGAGGAAAAAAGGATTGCTTTTTGGCAGACGTGTAATTGGAATGACAGGGCTGGGTATATGCGGGCTGCTTATCTTCTTTGCTGCTTCAGCAACCCGTAATGACGTGGCCTCTCTTTGCCTTATCGGCGCAAATGGCTTTTTTTCTTTTGGCGTGATGGTTTCTTATGCGGTCTGTATCGATATCGGGCGCAATAACGCCGGAACAGTGACCGGTGCGATGAATTTTTTTGGGCAGATGGGAGCGTTCTTTCTTGCTATCATTTTTGGGAAACTGGCCGACCTGACCCGGAGCTTTACCTATCCTTTGTTTATCGTTTCTGCGGTAATGTTCGCGGGTTGCCTTTTCTGGCTTGCCATCGACCCTACAAAACAAGTTAACATCGGAGACCGGAATATCACATCTTCAAATTAGTGGCTGGCTTACTTCAGAGTTCATTTGGGCCTAACAGTTAACCCCACGGGAATTCAGGTCGTCGGGACTTTTGCTACTATCGCTTTTAAAACTCCAAAAGGCAGCCCGTTTGGGCCGCCTTTGGAGTTTTCTATTTGTTTTGTGTTATTGTTTTACAAATTGTTTCAGCAGCGGTGCGCCGGTTGCGGGCGTAATCTGCAGGTAATACATAC
>JBGSYC010000112.1:0-22116 GCA_041751095.1 Flavihumibacter sp. | reverse complement strand
AGGAGACTGACCCAATCTGTGACAAAAAAAGAATTTAGTAAAATGGACTAAGTAAACAAATTACATATTGAAGCCTTTAAAAAAAATGTTACTGCCCGTGCAACGAAAACCTTTACATAGAAGACGCCATGCATGGCGTCTTCTACGAATGCAGGTTTTGTCTTGTATTATGCAGACTCAGGAACGGGACGGAGGGAACACAGATGGATGATCAATCGACTTACATAAGGTAAACCGATCTAAAGTGAATGATCCCTGATGCCCAGGTGAAAGTAAATTTCGCTATTTTACTGCCGCAGGCGAAAAACTATCCAGGGATTGAGTATATTACTTTCAATTGGTGTAAAGGAACGGGCAGAAATGATTTTGATTAGCCTGGAATTCAATTTCGTAATTCATAAAGAACTTCTAAAATGACAAAAAGAAGAGATTTTATCAGGAAAAGCCTGATGGGAAGTGCGGGAGTGGCATTAACCGGTATAGGTTTCAGCGCGAAATCTTACGGAGCCATCAAAGGGGCCAACGACCGCATCAATGTGGCGGTTATCGGTATCAGCGGCAGAGGGAGTGACCACATCAGCAACTTCTGCAACCTGAAAACAAGCCAGAACGTACATGTAAAAACCCTTTGTGACGTAGATGAAAAATTTTGGCCTGCAGGAGCAAAGGCGGTCACCGACAAAGGCTTGTCTAAGCCCCTAACGGAATGGGATATGCGCAAAGTTTTTGAGGATAAAGATATCCATGCCGTATCATTCGCAACACCCAACCATTGGCACGCCCTGGGGACAATCTGGGCTTGCCAGGCCGGTAAGCATGTGTATGTTGAAAAGCCGGCTTGCCATAACATATTTGAAGGAAGAAAAATGATTGAAGCTGCACGCAAGTATAATGTACGCGTTCAGACCGGCTTTCAGAACCGCTCTATTCCTAACGTGATGCAAGCCATGAAATTTCTGCATGAAGGAGGCATTGGTGATGTTTATATGGCCCGTGGCCTTTGCATTAAACCACGCGATTCATTTGGTATCGCCAAAGACAGTGAGCCTCCCGCAACACTTCATTACGACACGTGGTTAGGGCCTGCCCCGTATCGCCCGTATAACGAGAAGCGCGGCCATTATAACTGGCACTGGCATTGGGATACCGGCAATGGCGATACAGGAAACCAGGGGCCCCATCAGTTCGATATTGCCCGTTGGGGGCTTAATAAAAATGAACACCCGGTGTCGGTTTTTTCTTCGGGTGGCCTTTATGGAATTGATCCCGCCGAGTGTTCGCAGGAAACGCCAAACACGCAAATCTCGGTAGTTAAATACAAGGACGGTAAAATACTCGAGTTCGAAACGCGTGGCCGTTACTCTAACGCTGAATCAAGCTCGGATATAAGGGTGGGCAACGTGTTTTATGGCAGTGAAGGTTACCTTGAATTAGATGGTGGAAACTGGAAAGCCTTCCGTAAACGCGAAAAAGAACCTTTTACCGGCTCCAAAGGCGGACAGAACAAGGTTGCAGATCCAACATTCCGGCTCGCCGCCGGAGGGGGATCTCATTATGTCAATTTCCTCGATGGCATACGCTCGGGTAAAGATTCAACCCTGCATTGTGATATAAAGGAAGGCTACTATTCATCTGCGATTCCCCTGCTGGCTAACATTTCTTATCGCCTTGGACGTCAGTTGAAGTTTATGAATGAAAGTGAAAAATTTGAAAATGATGCTGAAGCTGATAAAATGCTGACGCGCGACTACCGCAAGCCTTACGTTATTTCTTCAGCAGTATAAAAGAGTCATTGGGAAGTATTCATTTCTTCTCAGGCTTACTTACCTAACCTATAAAACCCAGGAAAACAGGGAGCAATTGCATTCTACCAATGTAGTTCTCCCGATTTTCCGGGGGCGATGCCCGCTGCAAAAGATAAGATTTAAAAGGTTATGTGCAGGCCGCGTGGCAATAAAGTGAGTGAATGTCGGATCAAACACGCTACGTTCTTAGTGGCGGGATAATCATGAACAGTCCTGTGATTTAATTTTTCTTACCGGCTCCGTTGTAAGTACATAACTACGTCCCCGTCACCAGGAAATAAGAACCGCACGGCCTTCTTACCTCCTTAAACTACAGAATGGCTTTCATCTTCACCGGTTGCAGGATTGAAGCGCCGGGCTATATAATTTCCTTCGGGCAACTGGATCGTAAAACCACCTCCGGTAGCAGCGTAAATAATATATTGTTCTCCGGAATTTCCGGAAGCATAGACCCTTTTACCTGTTTTGATGATAGCATTATGGCCTGACATTTTCCAGTACTCAATATTTTTTCCGGTATAGAAATTTACCAGGTTAGTGATATCGTTATATTCTGCAGGATGTTGCCAGGTGCCGTTCATGTAAGGACGGCCTTTATTTTCGTACAAATATTTATCGCCGGCTGACGCATAACCGCCTGCCACATAAATACCCCAGATTATCTGCCGGTGCTTTTTGCGGGTGATGGGAATAGAATCATTTTTTTTGCCTTCGCTTACATCACTGGGTTCACCGATATAGCCATACTCATCATTGACAACAGGTATATTTTGTCCCATATTGTATAAGATGCCTGCATTGCCCCATTCATCACCGTTCTTATATTTTGTCTTTCCGCTTTTGATCCATTCACTTTCATTATTGGTCTGGGCTTTATTGCGCACGCCGTATTGGATAATGGCGTGAGAAAGCCAGTCCTGTCCAAAAAACTCAAAATCAATTCTGGTGCGCTGATGTACCGATAATAAGCGAACCGCTGCACCCTCAGTGGCCCACGGATCTTCCTTCTTTGTTATCCTTCCCACTATATTCCAGAATTCTTTGGGCCTGGCAGAATAATTCCATTCGTTTATCAGGCACCAGATAACATTTGGATAAGCAGCATAACGGGCAATGATGTACCGGAGATACCTTTCTTCCAACTGCTGATTACCTAAGACAGTTCTTGGAAAGATAATCAGGTCGGCGATCATTCCGCGGCTGTTCATGTAGTGTATCACTTCATCGGCTTTCCTGAAATGGTCTGCATTAATGGTCTTTGCTGTTTCATTTATTCCCGCAGTTTTACCCATAGAAGCGGGCGACTCGCTTAAACCACCGTTAATGTGCATCCGGATTTTGTTCATTCCGGTTGCCAATGTACTATCTACCGACATTTTCCAGTTACCGGATGATTTGGCAAGCGTAAGAAGACCATAATAGGTTTGCCCGAACATAAAATACCTGGTGCCATCGTCGTACATAAAATGATACCGGTGCATCTCGTCGAGGCGGAGAAAACCATGAGTGCCGGATACGGGGGATATACACTTTATCGTTCCTTTTTTATCATTTAGGCCTTTATCCGTTGAAACCGTGGTATAATTCCAATTTCCAACCGATGTAGGTGTAAACCTGATGATAAACTCATTTTCTCCATTCCAAAAACCCTGTACGGTTTTTGTTTCTCCCCCGGGCCCGGTAAATCGTGCGCTTACCTCTGTATCCAGATAAGGATCATCGTATTTGCCTGAGGAGGTTAATGCAGTATCCTGCACCTCCCATTGCGGTACCGTATAATCCTGTGCTGCTGCAATGCAGGTATAACATAAACTTAGTACAAGTAATTTAATTTCCCTGAGATAGCGTTTTGATTGATATACGGATGGAATATAAAAGAGGTGCCACGCATCAATTTTGCAATTTAAAAAGCAAATGAAAGGATAAGCCCCGGGCTTTTCCTGTATACTTAGAATTTTGTTTCACATGATTAAACACGTTGGTTCTTTTGCGCTGGTAATTTGAGATACACGAATATAACTCAACCGAAATTATATTATCCGATACGGATAGAATGTTATGCCTCGTGATTTTGGCCGATCATTTTGCGGGATACCGGCCATCACTATTGCTACTTGGGGGCTTTAACCCTTACAGCCAGGATTCTCGCATACTTTTTCCCTGCTTCGGCATTACTGTAAAAGCCCACGAGGGTATTGGGTGAGAAAAAGAAGGCATCACCTTCCCGGGCGGGGTAACGCATTTCTTTCCCCTGGGGAGATTCTCCTGCTACCATTTCTCCTTCACCCTGTAACATAAAATAAATCTCTTCTTCATTTTTATGACGGTGAGGAATGTTGGTGCCCCCGGGGTCGAATTCGATCACATAGAGGCTATTGACCTGGTAAGCCGCGGCAAGCCGGTCCCTCTTGCTGCTCGTGGTTCCCAACAGTAACTGGTACCTGCTGGAAGGTCCATGGCCGTTCTGTGGCAATAGCTGGAATATTACCTTATCTGCACTTGCCAGTTTCAGGCCGGCAGCAGGCACAACAACTGTGTCTGCGGGTATAGTAACCCCTATAACCATAATATTCAGCGTGTCTTCCCTGGGATTTGAAAAACCATGCATGGTACCTATCGGCACATAGAAAAAATCATTTTTGCTGATGGGGAGTTCGCTGTCTTTATACTGAAGCATTCCGGTTCCGCTCAAAACATAATAAACCATTTCATTGCGACTATACTGAAAAGACCTGCTTTTGCCCTTCGGGTCGATGGACAACTGTCCGAATCGTTCCACACCCTTTAAAATTTTCTCACTATCGGCATCGCCTGTTCCAAATAATGGCGTATAGTGCGCAGTGCTGGTAGATACTTCCACATCCGCAACGGATGATTTCAATAATGAACTTTTAAGATACTGCGCGCGGGCGCATAAGGTAATGGCCAAACACGATAACAATATCACGCCGAAACGAACAGACCTCATGGATGTCTTTATTTTTTGATTAATGATGTTACGTCAGCGCTTGCCATGCCATTCAGGTCGTACACAATCCTGCCATCTTTAATAGTCATTTCACATTGAAGTTTCCGTTTGCCGTTTATCTTACTGTTTGCAGCATCAATGAATCCAAAGTCACCGGTCTTCATGCTGAGCACGGTCACATCAGCTACGGCGCCTTCGGAAAGATGCCCCAGGTCTGTACGTTTAACGTAGTTGGCAGAGTTCCAGGTTGCACGCACAATTACGTCCTGAATATTCATGCCCATGGCCATGTATTTCGACATCACGTTCAGCATGTCTTTCATCCCTGCGTTCATACTCTGGCGATGCAGATCAGTGCCAAAGGAGCTTGGGAGAAAACCCTGCTTAAATGCCGGGATGGCGGTACTGTAATGGAAGCTTGCGCCTCCGTGCCCCACGTCAAACAGAATACCCTTTTTCCTTGCTTCTATCACAAAAGGCCTTACAGTACCTTTATCATCAACAATGGCTATCCTTTCCGTTGTGCCTTTTTTAAATGCCTGGGAAAATATGTCGCCCGGGCGCATACGTTTAAGCATTTCATCAAGGGGTAATTTGGGCAGATGAGCTTCAACGATGATAGGGACATTTGCTATGCGCCCGGCTTCTAAAGCTTTATCGAACGGAGCCCAGTCGATGCCATTGTAATGGCCTATTTTAACCCCGATGATAATCTCCGGGTATTTCTGGATAAGCAAAGCGGTCATTCGCGCATCCATATCACCCATATCCTGTTCCGTTGGAAACCCCGACATCCCCGACCCGGCAATATTGATAAAAGCCAGTATGCGTGTAAGAGACTGGTCTATTACCTGTTGCTTAAATAGTTCAAAATTCCGCCAACCCGATGAGCCCGCATCTGCTACCGTGGTAACGCCTGACCTGAAGGTAAAATCATCCGGCGACAAACTCAAAACGCCATTGCCAAATGTGCCGGCTTTTGTGCCTACAAAAACATGGGTATGAATATCGATCAGACCCGGTGTTACAAACATGCCCGTTGCATCAATTACCCTCGTAGAATCCGAGGGCCTGATGTCTTTAGCAACCCTGGCAATCTTTCCCTTGCTGATGGCCACGTCCATAATACCATCTATGCCATTTTTAGCATCAATTACATGGCCGTTTTTGATCAGCAGGCTGGGAACAACAGCTTCCTGCGCCCATGCTGAAACAACAAACAGGTTAAAGACGGCAAGAATATAGAATTTACTTAAACGCATATATAAAGATTAATTATAAGAAAGGTGTCTCCGTCCTACATCAGGCTTTTGCTGCGGCAAATTGTTCCGCCCGATGACTGTGTTAGCATAAAGAACATAAGATTTTACATTCGCCACTCATCCCATTCAGGGGTAGGAGCAAAATAGCTTTTGTCTTTAGGATTGAGGATTTTTTTAAGCGCCGTTTCATTTAACTCAACGCCTAAACCCGGAGCATCTGCCGGAACGTTTGCAAAGCCTTTTGTAATCAGGGGTTGCTTACCTGTTGTTTTTACCATAGTCGTCCATTCCTCTATTTCTTCGCCTTCTGGATGATACTCTAACACCGAGAAATTTTCTGTTGCAGCCGCGCAATGTATATTGGCCATAAAAGAAATCGGAGTTCCTGCATAGTGCAACGCCAGGCCTATTCCCCTTTCTTCAGCGTAATCACCAATTTTTTTCGTTTCTAAAATACCTCCCGCTGTTGCCAGATCAGGATGAACTATATCCACAGCATGAATATCACAGAGCCTGGCAAATGTTTCTTTCAGGTAAATATTTTCTCCGGAGGCTATAGGCGTGTCAACTGCATCGGCTACTGCCTTAAGCTGATCAGGCATCTGCCAGTCAACCGGCTCTTCAATCCATGCCAGTCTATATGGGTCAAGAGCTTTCCCCATGTAGATCATGCTGTTAAGATTGTTGTCTCTGAAATGATCAACAGTTATCTGGATCTGGTTTCCCACAAGACTTCGTATGGTATCAACGTATTGAACGATGGTTTGAATCCCTTCTTTTGTTAGTTGCTGAGACCTTGAATTCATGTAAAAATCCGGTCTTCCTTTCGCCAGGTTAAACAAACGTGTCATTTTCAGCCACGTGAACCCTTCTTCCTGCACACGATGTTTCACTTTCTTTTTAATGAGTTCTATATCGGTATCCCCATGAGTGTCCGCATACAATCTCACCTTATCCCGGTACCTGCCTCCAAGCAGCATCCAGACCGGTACGTTGTACGTTTTCCCTGCTAAATCCCAAAGAGCCATTTCTACACCGCTTACGCCGCCGCCATTGCGTCCATGCCCACCAAATTGCTTTAACGATTTAAAAGTTTTTTCTACGTACGACGGATTCTGTCCTAAAAGCTTACTCTTCAACATAAGCGCGAAGCGCTTGTCGCCACCATCTCTTACTTCTCCGAGGCCGTAAATTCCCTGGTTTGTGTCAATCCGGATGAGGGTAATCGGTCTGCCCAGGTGCATTACGGTAGTATAGCGCAAATCGGTAATTTTCAAATCTGATGGATTTGAGAACCTGCTTACTTTAGCCGTCGCCTGAGCGATGGTGTCTTCAACAGGAAGAAAAAATGCGCCCGCCAGGGAAAGTCCTCCGATAGCAGTTTTCCTGAGAAAATCACGACGTCCGTCAATATGCGAATCACTATTTACCGACGTAATAGTTGTTGCTTCATTTTCTATATTCATATCACAAACATGTTTGTAGTTCAATAAAGCGTGGATCAACGATAGTTGCTAAAAACTTTCATAGTATCCAGGTTTTGAAATTGCGCAAACGGCGGATCATAAAGCGTAACAAAATCTTTTGGTATATGCTTTTGCCAGTTTTTGATCAGCGGCTGATAACGAGGCGTATTTGCCAAGTTAGTAAGCTCACCGGGATCATTATTGATATCATATAATTCCTCGTCGCCATTTTGATATTTTATGTAACGCATGCTGTCTAACCGGATTGCGAAGTTCCCGGGGCCATGACACATAAGTACCGGTTTATCCCACTTCAACTTTGGATCTTTTAGCAACGGAACCAGGCTGTTGCCATCTAAATGTTGATCTGCATTTAATCCGCAGAGTTCCATTAAGGTTGGATACAGATCGATTAATGAAACGGGGTGGTGCACCGATTGCCCATTCGAATCACCGCCCGGCACGTAGATTATCAAAGGCGTTTTAGTACCTCTTTCCCATAGCGTAAATTTTCTCCAATGTTGTTTTTCACCTAAGTGCCATCCGTGGTCACCCCATAAAATTACAATGGTGTTTTTCGAATACGAACTTGCTTTTAGTGCGTCCAGCACTTTCCCAACCATTGCATCTGCATAGCTGGTCGCGGCAAGATAAGCCCTTACCATTCTTTGAGCAAATTGAGGTTGATTTAAATTTTCATTCTCCGGAAAGGTTTTATAAAAACCGAACATAGACTGAGCAAAGATTTTACCTGCATGGGGCACATCTTTCAAGTCATCAGCCGGTTGCTTTGGAAGGATGATGTCCTTCAAATTAAACTGATCAAAATAGGCTTGCGGAGCTACAAAGGGGAGGTGCGGTCTTTTAAATCCCAATGCCAAAAAGAATGGCTTCTCATGCTTTATCTGTAGTTGATTTACTCCCCAGTCAGAAACTTTTGTGTCTACCATTTCCGGTGCAGATGCAGCAGCGGCAGGTCCGAAAAAATCTTTATAAGACTGGGGATTTGTGGTATCCGGCTCTACTTTGTCTTTGGGGCTGAAGTAAAGGCTGAAATCCCCTTCAATTTCCGGGTTATCTTCGCGGGTGGTAAAGTGATCTATCTTTCCTGCCCCTGCAGTATAGTATCCATGTTGATTAAATATTGTTGGAAGGCTTTTTTGAGAACGGAACATGTCAGGAATCCCTTCAACCTTGTTATAAGTTCTTATTTTCCTGGGTGAATAAAAGAGACTGTTTCCGTAGGCGCCGGTTCTGTGAGGATAAAGGCCGTACAGAATTGCAGTACGTGAAGGTCCGCAGCTCGGTGCCGCAGCATAGGCATGCCTGAAAGCTGTTCCGGACTTTGCCAGCTTGTCTATGTTGGGCGTCTTTGCCTGGGGATGCCCGCCAAGGTAGCCCGTCCAGTCATTTAAATCATCTACTGAAATAAACAACACGTTCGGCCTGTTTGCAACTGCTGCGTTTTTCTGAATACCCTTCTGACTTTGTGTAAAAGCATTAGCTACCAACATGAGTGATAGTAAACCCTGGAAAACACTTTTAACGTAAAAGCCATTTTTATGTAAGCAGATCATGCACGACGTTCTCATGGAGCAATTCTTTTCTTATTTCATGTATGTAGTACGATCCGAAGGGATAAATGAACACCGGCTCTGTTCAAACCTGAACATAACCTTGTTTCCCAATCTCAACGTTAGAAATATTCCTGATGTGCTAAAACCTCACCCATTGAGCATATGCATTTAACTGATGAGCTACACCATTGGTAAATTGATAATTGTGCAGGTAAACGTTCGCTGTTCTTCTTGTAGATGGTAAATCCGGGCCGCCTGCATTTATCCGGATTTCCCAATATTCTCTCCATTTATAAATCGTAATACGTCCATTGGGGCCCGGAATAAGGGTTTGAAAAGTAAGATATTCCTGAACAGGAAGATCATTTTGTGTAAACCGGGTTGTAATTACATGATAGTTAAGCAAATTTTGTAACCTGCTGACAGGCACATCAGCCACTCTTGCATGACCGTAATCTGTTAAGAATCTTTTCATGGCGTCATTTCTTAAAAGCAGCACTGTCTTATCATTTCCTCCTCCACTGTACATACTCTCTAATCCCGCTCTCCTCACCGCTTCAACCATTGAGCTCAGTTCAGGACGCGAAGTCATAAATTCGAAGATAGTGGTGTTGAAAGGCGGCCTGACAACCGGATGATCATTCTCGTCAAAATCAAATGATTCCTGTAAGGGCAGTTTTTCACACGCCTGGAACAGCATGGCAAATAGTACAATCAATGTGATTCTCATATAAATTGTTTTATTGTTTTGTTGACTTGAAAGGTATTTTTAGTAACCATCATTTTGTTTGATTTTAGCATTCCTGTTCAGCACATTCTGAGCGATCGGCCACAATATTTTCTTTTGATCGTTCATACCGTTGATTGGTCTCATTACTTCCAGTACAACGTTATTTCTAACGAGATCCCAGAACCTGTGCCCTTCTCCCATCAATTCAAACTGGCGCTCATTTAAAATTAAATTCCTGATTAATGTTTTGTCAGTTATGGAAGTACCTACTAACGGTAGTCCTCTTGCAGCTCTTATCCTGTTTATCAAGCCGATAGCACCGGAAGGATTGTTCAGATAATTTTCTGCTTCCGCCTTTAGGAGGAGAAGCCCCGACAGCCTGTAAAAAATAATATCTCTGTCGTTATTCGCACCCCAGCTACTCTGTAGATTGCGGTCTAAAAATCTGGGCGAATACTTTGTGAGTACCCTGGTATAGGGAAATTCAACGCCGGGTACGATCTTGATATCAAAAGCACCTGATTCAACATTTCTGAAATCACCCGGAATGGCAGCTTTCCATTTTTGATCTAAGGCTTCAGAAGGAACCAGGTTGGGTTCAGCAGGAGAAAACCTGCCTATTCCGCTATTTCCACCATCCTGGATGAAGTTCCATGCAAGGGCAAAAACTATTTCGTTGCTATTTTCCGGGCCTCTGAAGATGTTTAACCAGGCGGCTGGCGTAGTTTCAAGCCTGTAGCCAAGACCCTCCAATTTTGTTATGGCGTCACGGGCAGTGGCATAGTTCTGATGTGTTCCAGGCCACATATAAACATGCGCCTTAAGTGCCAGAATACCGCCCGACGACATGTTGTTAATGCTTCTGGCTGTAGGCATTAGTGTTTCCGCCTTTGCCAAATCAGAAAGGATAATTTCCTTATAAATATCGGTTACTGCAGACCGTGATATATTTGATGCCTCATCAAGCCGTTCAATAGGTTCTGTAATTTTGGGAACATCTCCCCATACGCGCACAGCATAGAAGTAGAAAAGTGCCCGCAGCGCAAGGGCTTCAGCCATCAACTGGTTTTTTCTGGGAAAGTCAGGTATAGCCGGAATGTTCCTGATTGCCGTATTTGCAGTGGCAATTGCTTTATACAGATCACTCCAGTCTGCTCCGGCTGTTGAAGACGTAAGTTGGTTCGTGATTATTTGTTGATTGTTAGCGCTCGGCCTTTCATTATTGACAAAATTATCCGACCTCAACTCGCCCCATGCCCAATAATCTTCTTCAAATGCCACTTGTGCAGCGTCATAAATTCCGGCAACACCAAGCTCCGCATCGCTGGCAGATTTCCAAAAGGCCGAGAGAACAAGCTGGCTTGTCTGGGGTGTTTCCAAAAACTTTTTGCAGGAACAAAAAGATACAATGGTTATAGCAAGAAAATATTTTAAGGTTTTCATCTTTCTAACTTTAAAAATTAACATTGATGCCGAAAATAAATTCACGTCCGCGTGGATACCGTGCATTATCTACGCCTGCGCTTAATACACTACCTGCTACGTTAACTTCAGGATCAAATCCTCGGTAACTTGTCCAGACAAGCGCATTGTTTACTGAACCATAAACACTCATTTCGGTTACGCCGAAGCGTTTACCTACGTTTACGGGAAGGTTATAGCTTAACTTTATGTTCCTTAATTTGATAAAATCCGCATCTTCTACCCAATACGAGGTGGGAGCATTAGTGCCCAGCTGATTTTGAATACGACGTGATCCCCCCGGAAAGCGCGCGTCTGTATCGCCAGGGCCTTTCCAGAGATGATCCAGGACGTACTTTGGCGGAGTGGGTGCATTTTGCCTTAGTTGAGATAACTCCTGCATAAAAGTGTTGTATACCTTTACATCGAACTGATAATCGAAAAGGAAAGAAAACGAAAAATTTTTGTAGGAAATTTCGTTTCTAAAGCCTCCAAAATATTTTGGATATGGATTACCTAATATTTCCCGGTCTAATTCATCAATCCTGAAATCTCCGTTGTTGTCTTTCCAATAGAAGTCTCCTCCTTTTGGCGTTTGTCCGACAACCGTAATTTTCTTAACCTCACCGGAATAAACTTTCCCGTCTAATGTATAGTTTATAAAAGTACCTGCGGGGTCGAAAGTCGGGGTTAGCTGCCTGGCATCAGGAGTAAAAGCATTGGACTGATCATAGGCAAAAACACCTAAAATAGTATACCCATAAAAACTGCCTAACGAGCTGCCTTCTTTTGTTATATGGCTGCTTGTTACGATAGGCACTCCAGAGGCCAGTCGTGACACTTCATTGGTATTTGTCGAGAAGTTAAAATTCGTTCTCCAGGTAAGGCCTCTTCTGTTGTAAGGCGTTGCCTGAACGGCAAATTCAAAACCACGGTTGCGCAAATTACCCAGGTTCACACGGATGTCCCGCAGACCTGTTGCGGCATCAAGGGGTTGATTGGCAAGAAGATCAACAGTATTTTTGATGTAATAATCAACGTTGAAAGTGAGCTTTCCTTTTAATACACTAAGATCTAATCCGATATTACTTTGCTTTGTTTCTTCCCATTTAATGGCAGCATTTGCTAAACGGGATGATAAACCAACTCCGTTTATCCCATTGTAAAAATTTCCTGTCGTGAGCTGAACGGCGTAATCCTGGTTTCCGATCCGTTCATTTCCGGTGACGGCAAAACCAGCCCGCAATTTGGCATCATGGATAAATCTGATTTTCTGCATAAAGGGCTCATCGCTAAACCTCCAGCCGCCAGATATGGAAGGAAAGTTTCCCCACTTGTTTTCAGGGCCAAATCTCGATGATCCATCACGTCTTATTGTACCTGACAATAAATATTTGTTTTTATAATTATAGCTTAACCGCCCAAACACTGACGCCAGGGAATGGTTGTCCTCATTGAGGGTATTTGTGTTTGTAATTAAAATTTCGGTAGCGTTATTCAACGTTGGAACCAGGGTGTTTGCTAACAGTCCGCTTATCCGTTCTTCGGGCTGTCCCCATTTTTGAGCGCTGAAACCCGCCACGGCGCTGATCTCATGGTCTCCGAATGTTTTGTCGTAATTAAAAAAACTTTCATGAATCCAATTCCAGCCTAATGAAGAGTAAAAGTTTGATTGTATTCTTTCACTGCCGCTCCTGACAAATCCCGGGAAGAACTCAGTATTGCGTTCATAGTTAAAATCAACACCCAGATTTGCCCTGTACTTTAAATCTTTTAAAATTTTTACTTCGAGGTAATTAAACAAGTTACCCCTGATGTTCCGTTTTTTTACATCCATTAACGAGTACTCCATCAACGGATTTTCCCTTCCGCGGTAACTGTCATTATTGATTAAAAAAGATCCGTCTATATCGTAAATCGTACTGAAAGGTGCTTTGGTAAGCAATACCCCGATCAGATCAGCTTCAAATCTCTGGTCAATATTTTGTTGAACGTCATAGGACAGACCTGTTCTTACTCCCATAGTAATGCGACTGTTAATGATATGGTCAACATTCAATCTTGAGTTTATTCTCATAAACTCTGTGGTCCTTATAACCCCCTGCTGATTTAGAAATCCCGTATTCCAGTAAATTTTTGTTTTATCGGAGCCGGCAATAACTCCAATATTAAACTGATCTCTTACGGCTGTTCTATACATCAGTTCCTGGAAGTTATTGTTATTATAGAATTGTTGATTGAATGTATCTACGTCTGCTCTGTCTCCTATAATTCCGTGAAATTTTTCAAATTTAAGCCTGTCGTTGGTTGTTGCAACAGGCATTATCCGTGCTTTCGTGTAGCTACGTAAATAACTTACATTAACCTTAGACTCGCCCTTCCTGGCGCTTTTCGTCGTTATTATGACTACGCCATTAGCTGATTTTGATCCATAGATAGCGGCTGAGGAACCATCCTTTAATACCTCAATGGAATTGATATCGTTTGGATTGAGATTATCGATATTGTCGAAAGGCTGGCCATCAACTATATACAATGGATTGGCGCCGGCGTCGAATGTGGAAACGCCTCTGATGCGGAGAGCGGCATTATCGCCAGGCGCCCCCGAGGAAGTAGTTATTTGTACGCCTGCCATCTGGCCCTGAATCGCTTCGAAAGCGTTCGTCGGCGACCGCTGCGAAATTTCACGTTCATTTACAGAAACAACAGCGCCTGTTACGTTTCTTCTTTTCGAAGTTCCGTAACCAATGACCACTACCTGGTCTAAAGTTGCCGCAGAAGCTTTCATCTTTACAACAAGAGAAAGCGTAATATCATTTTTAATGTTATAACCTGCGAGTGTTTGCGTTTCGTAACCAACAGCAGAAAATGTAAAGCTGTATGGACCACCAGAGGGTACTCTCGAAAAAGTAAATATCCCGGAACTGTCTGTACTTGCACCGGCAGTAAAATTATTTTTTGTGTTCCTGATAAACACTGAAACACCCGTTAAGGGAGCGTCGTTGTCCGTCTGAACAATTCCTTTTACGAGACTCGTTGTTTCCTGGGAAAAAAGATGTGAAGCAGGTAAGATAAAGGTGAGGAAAATAAGGCAATACATGAACGCCCGCAATCCGGATTGGTCATTTTTCATATAGCTAAGTTTTGAGTAATTATTATAGAACCAGAATCTTCAATCAGTGCTAACCGTTCATTATTCCTTAAAAACCGGCAGTGGTAAAAACGCTATCATATCTCTTCCCGCATCATTTGGTTATGATGTACCTGTTGTTCTCTTTTGTAATGCTTAGATTATTGAGTGTTGTAATTTGTCTTAAAATAGTTTCCACCGAATCCGATTTATCAAATTCTCCTATAAAATACATTTTACTAACCTCTTTTTTTGAATAGGTTATTTCAACATTGTACATTTCCTTTAGTTGATCAAATACCAGGGGTAGCGACTGGTTATTAAACATAAACCATGATGAATTCTTTTTGCCCCGGGGCATGGATAGATTATCATCGACCATAAGGTCTGCACCTGCATGATCATTTTCTTCCTGCTTACTTTCTTTAAATGTCCTCACCTTTGCCACTGACTTGTTGTTGTCGTACACCAGTTCCTGTCCGGGGAGCAGGTAGAACTCGTTGGAAACATTTGCTCTTGCCGTGGAAACCTGCTTTACCACAACTTGACCTTCATATAGTCTGACGGTTGTGTTTCGGGAATGTTGATATGCTGTAACGGTAAACTGTGTACCTAAAGCCGTAGTTGATATGTTTCCGCTAATTACCCTGAATGGTTTTAATTTATTTTCAGCTACATTAAAGTGAGCGCGTCCGGTTAATAAAACCTCCCGCCTGCCGTTCATAAATGGTTCCTCGAGGCGAATGTTGCTTTTAGGTGAAAGGGTAACTATTGATCCATCCACAAGCCTGACGATTTTTAATTTTTTGGTATCGTTGATTTCATTGCGGACGAATGTTTTCAGAACCACTCCGGGGGAATCTGTTTCAATGGTGGCAATCGTGGGTGCGTTTTCTTTTTTATTTTTAATTAATGCCCATGCCAATACAACCACTAACAAAATTGAAGCTGCAGCAGCTATATAAACAAAAACCCTGGACGCAAAATTTTTGCTTTGGCGCGGTTCATCAAGCACGTCTTTGCCCGGTGCACTATATTCTTCATCAGAAGCATGCGGGGAACGGATTTCCTGGATACTTTGTTTAAAATGTTCCCATTCCTCATGAACATCAATACTGTCTGTTGATTTCTTCACGCCGGTTAATTTCCAAACCTCGCACAATTGTTCAAAATATTGCCTGTTTTCCCGGTCAGCTTCTATCCATGTAACAACAAGGTCTTTCTCTTCCGCAGTCAGCTCATTCGCCAAATACTTTATCAGAATTCCGTCGTATGTATTTTTATCGTCCATTTGCCAATTACTATACGATTAAGAAACAACTTGCCCCTACAAGACTGGAGATTTTATTAAAATAGCCCATCTAGGGCTACCTGTTACTTAACTCAGTTTTTCACGGTTTTACCGCTTTTTACTTGTAAATCGTTGGTTTTCATTAGTGTAATTACTAACTTTTAAGCCAGGGGATAAAGAGCGATTAAAAAAAGTGTACCCCGACGTGTACCCCAGATAATCTTTTTTATTATTCTTATAGCAGTAAATAAGATTAATGTACACTGCACTTTGCCTTAAAAGACCCTAAGCAAATGCAGAGACTTCAATCTTTATAAGAATATCTTATGGCGGGAAAAAACTTAAATATTACTTACCCGGAAAGATTGATCCCCGGGTTCTGGAACAAAAAGACAAACAGGAAGGAAAGCAAAAATTCGGAGAATATACTGAATTTAATAATCGTGTGAATAATATTGAAAGTTCTATAAGAAGTGTCTTTAGAAATCTTCTTTTCTCTATTAGAATAGGCAAAGCTTTTGGAGTATATCACCTCGTTTCCACTTGCTATAAATATTAATCCATTGAATTTATCTGACGAATGGTAAGAATTCATCAGGGAAATCTATTTGACGTACCTGTTGACTGGTAATAGGAGTGCCAGATTGTGCTGAAGCTGCGAGGTTAATAGTATGCAGTAGAAGTGTATAAAAAATGTATCTGCTGCTCATAGCTTTAAAAGATATATTTTTCATGTATTCAGAGGGCTCGTCCCTCATAGCCGATTTGGCCTTTGTATTACTTCTGGTGTTACTTCCTTCAAGCCGTGTACTTTTTGGGCGTACTCCGCAGCCATTTTGAGTGCTTCTTCTGTGTTCGAACGGATCACACCGTTGCAAGCGAAGCCAACGTCTCTGCAACGAATACCTTTTCCATAGTTTGTTTATTTTTAGTTTTACCGTACCGTATTCTTGATTTTCCTGAAGAAGCCTGAGCCTCTATCAAAACGCACTGCCTTACGTCAAAATTCTCTCATTGAGCATACCAGTAAAACATCTTCTGGGTAATCTTCCATCCTGCTTCTGTTACCCAAGTTTTTCAACATCTCTTTCTCTCTCACACAGTTCAATAAACTCAACCGGGGCCTTAGCACTTTGTTTTTGAAACATTCTGCAGCACTTTTGCTGACCACCGGGGTGCAATGGGTACTCCGCTTTCAATATTAAATGTGTTTATAAAATGTTTTGATTTGCAAGTATTCGTTTGTAAGCACAATTTCTAAAATTTTCATTCATCTGGTTCTTAAATCACTTGGCAATCTATTTATATCAGGTAAGTAATCATCTCTTAATCCTCTATAAATTCTTGACCTAGACGTGCCGTATGTCGATCGCAAGTAGATAAGCAAAAATGTCGATGCATAAGGTTGAAGACGGCCCGTTTCTTCATCAACACCTCTTGTTTGCTCAAATTGTTCACGTAAATATCTATCTGCATGACCATATCCCTCTAAATAACCTTGCCTAAAAAGATGCATGTCATGGGGAATCCTGCCTTCGGGAAAGGTATCCGGAAACAAGGGATGAGGACGAATAGGAATAGCAGAGGAAGAGATCCTACTTGTATTAAAACTTACTGCCATACGCGCTAAAGTATCTGCAAATCCAATAATTCTTGCTTGTGCCAATACTAAATCATCTCCTTCAACTAAAGTTGTATAAGCACTTCTAAATGTTTCTTGAAGAGCTGCTCGCATGGCGCCTGTAGGTTCTGCTCCGGAGGCTAATTGTCTTAATGTATTCAAAAGTCCTCCTATACTGCGTATACTTGGGAGTGTACTTTCAAATTCAGGCAAATCAGTACCGATTTGATCGGAGTCCATTATGCCACGACGGAAGTAAAATATATCAGGGGAACCTTCCCGTACTCTTCCTCTTCTTTCTTGCGGTGCTGGTGAACTAATTGTAAAAATCAAACTTTCAACCCGTTCAGGACCTGAAAGATAGCTTACATTTATAGTGACAATATTTCCTATTCTTGATAGTAAGTTTGTTTCCCAGATATTTTGCAGATTAGAGTATTCAGAAATCAAACTTTCTTCTCTATGCATGGGAACTCCACGTGAATCTTCAGTTCGAGACATTACACACGAGGCAATCCATCTATTAATAATCACGAGTAATAATTCGTAGGTAGATGGAACAGTAAACGTATGGCTTCTGCATCTGCCAGGTCTTTGAACAGCGCCGCTTAATCTGTCTGACGTGGAACGTTCTCTTGATGGTCCTGGCATAAAATCTTATTCGGCTTCAATGTTTAAATTAGAGGCATCTGTACCTTCAATAACAATCTTCTTATCAATATCCGGATCTTCCCTTTCTCCTAAAGTTAACCTGGTTGCAAGTCTGATATTCTCTAGTTCGGCATGGCGCACTTCAGCCAGTACTTTTTTAACATCTAAAGCTCTATGCTTTAATTTAAAGTCTTCCAGGATTGGATGTTTACCAGGCAGGGCCTCAATATATAAAGAACCAGTGGGTACAATAACTAAGTCGCTTTCTTTACGGGAGTCGTCCTGAAGATTTATAAATTCATTTAAAAGCGCCTCTTTATTTTCTTCAAAGACTTCTGGGTTCTTCTTTTGCAGACAGCACAGATGATCTAATATATCATCTGTCGTATAATTACCCCTTTCGTCCGGATCACGCAGGCCCCCTGTTATGGCATCAATGTAATCCTGCATCATGTACATGTGTATATAGCTGTTAAGCTTCATCGGGAAAATCATATAATTGCCCTTAAAGCCCAACAGATTGTCCAAATCCGCAATCTCATGCAGTTTTTTAGGTATAGTATTTATCTGCTCAAATATTAAAGGAACTTCAGCATGATAAGTGCTTACATTTGAAGCTTCTCTGAAAATTGAGCTTCCAGTACCACTTACCCTGGATATCCTGGCGGTTCTGGTAGGGAGATCAATATTTATCCAGGGAACCTCCAAATTGTACAAGCGGAAGTACCGTTGATCCGGCGGTTCATAATCCCATATTGCCTGCATATAGTAAAGAATATTTTCTTTTATATGAATGCGCAGCCGGGCTATGGCCGTTTGCCGGTCAAAATGCTCTTGCAACGCAGCAGTATACTTGTTGATCGCCTCCTTTAAAGCGGTAACTTCTGTTGCCAATTTTGCATTTACTTCCTGGGCATTTTTATCGGCCCTCTCTATGGATAGTTTGGCAATTTCTTCTCTTTTTTCTGCTGAATTATCATCTCCTCCACTGCCAGCTAAAGAAATAGGGCCCAAAACTATAGCCAAACTTATTTCTTTCATTCTTTCTAAATTTTCAACACTTGTCCCATGTGTGTTCAACAACAGCTTTAATTCATTGAAGGCATTGTTGGCTAGCTCGGTTTTCTTTTCTACCTGGAAAATTAAGGCATCTACCATTTTAACTTGACGCTCCACATTGTCCCTTAGGATTTCCATAGCCAATTCATCCCCGGCAATGCTTGCGGTTACATACTGCAGTGCCGGCAGGAAGGATTTGTCTAAAATCACCCGTTGTAGAACCCAGTCATGTGAAATCAACCAGGCCTCATTGATTTCTTCCGGGAACGGAACGTCATTGGCCACCAAAATTACTGGCGTTAGCTGGTGAAGCTTTTCGCTAATCTGATATTGTCTTTGTAGTTCATAAAACAGATAGGTAACCGTTATTTCCTCGTTCGGATTCGTTATTTCACCCGTGGTTGTAGTTTCAAACTCTTCCGAAGCCGTGGTTTCTACCTCTAATCTTACCTGGCTCTTATATTCCTCTGCGGCTTTCAACACTGCTTCCCTAAAGTTCTTTTTTGTGTCGGAAGATGATTTCTCAGCCTGAATCCCCAACCTGGTTCCGAACTCGCCTTCGACAACTCCTACAGAAAGAGTTGCATTGGTAGTCATCTCAAATGACGTGTTATTTTTGGCTTGCTTAACAATTTCAGCATCTGCCCTTGAGGTAGAGGCAGATTCAGAACTCCGTGTGCTTTGGTTGTCTTCAATCTCTTTTTGTGCCCTGGTTTTTTTAATGCTTTTTTTCGTAGTATACTTTCTCATTTCTTTGGGAGCAAGCGGAAGGGTAGAAACCAACTCACCCACCTGATAGTTTTTTGGAATCCAGGTTTGCCGGTAGGTAAACATCAATCCATAATTCATTGAATTGGGTGCAAAAATGTCAAATTTGTGAGGTTCGGAAAGTGCCGAGTCTAAGTCTGCCATCAGAGCCATTAATCGGGATTTAGGCTGGCTTACTTTTCTAAGTCTGGTTTCTTTTAGGCCATTTACGCGCTTTTCATTTGTTTTTTTTTTAGACTTTGCAAGTATTTCTTTTGCCTGGTTTCGT
Organism: Flavihumibacter sp.; assembly: GCA_041751095.1. Taxonomy (GTDB): domain Bacteria; phylum Bacteroidota; class Bacteroidia; order Chitinophagales; family Chitinophagaceae; genus JADCRZ01. The sequence goes on along the minus strand of JBGSYC010000112.1, from coordinate 2,059 downwards.
GCATCGTCCCTTTGGCGTTGAAATGATGGAATGTGGCTACCATCGATCCATCCATAACGACCCTCTAATGTATTTTTAAGGTGTTTATATAAAGCGGCTAATCTTTGAATTTCACTTTTATCTGAATCTTCCATATTCGCCCAGTCCTCTGGCGAAATATCCAGAAGGGTTTCTATAATATTAGGTGCTATTACAATTATACCAACAGGATCTGATGCATGCTCTTCTTGTTCTATGATTTCTACTAAATTCAAAAAATCCTGATAAAGCTGCTTCATATCATTTATACTGTGAATCTCAGGCAATTCATCAGTACCTGATATGCGGTGGGAATATCTAACCATTTCTGATACTATACTGGCAACGGACACTGCTAAGGATTGGTCAAATGCTTCTGTCCATATATTCTCAAATGCAATTTCTACACTATGAAAGTCATGGTAAGATATATTGTCTGCGGGGCCTTTAGGAATGGTAGTAAATATTTCTCCGTCCCTTTCTACATCACACACAAACACTTCTTCTGGAGGAGTAGTTGATGCCATCTGACGGTTGATTTGTTCTCCCAGTGAATAACCGGTTACTTCTTGTTCATCGTCCTTTTCAGAATCTTCATCAACCACCTCTTTTTCTTTGCACTTTGCCAAAGCTTCCTCAAACAGCTTTCTTGCTTTGGCCTCTCTGGAGCATGTTGCTATGGATGCGAAGTTGTTTTTCAGTGTACCGCCTGTGAATGACGGGCCTAAGTGATCAAATAATTTACCTATCTGTACTTGACCTTCAATCTCTCCATTGTTGAAAGCTATCCCTAACTTCTGTAGCACTTCATCATTTAACTTTAAAACTATTTTCCTTTTGGCAGAAGAATCTTCCTGAGGTATTTTTCTTTCAAGGGTTTCCCGTACGACCTTATTCAGCTTATCCTTGACATTTTCTTTAGGATTTAGATATAAGTTACTACTACGAGTTTCGGGAGGTACTTTTGATAAATTAAAATGTTGAAGTGTTTTATCAGCTGTTCTTTTTATACTTAAACCCCTCTTAATCTTCTCATTGGTTTCTTCCAGTAAAGCATCTTTTATGTTTTTGGAAAACCGGTAAGACTTTTTGATTTCTTCTTTGATATTCTCAATTGTCTCAGCAGAACTTGTAATTACAGGATTATAAACATTAATTTGAAATTCTTCCAATTTGGCTTTTGGAATGCGAATGATATAACTTTCCTTCTTTCCAGCGTTCATTACGGGATCGTAAGAAAAAAGTAAAATTCTGTCTGCTGGTGATTTTGGTAAATTGCTGTTGTTATTCTTTATATCAGTGTTTGAATCCTCTGGCGCCATTACAAAAAGAATTACATCCGGCCGCTTTATTTTTTCAAATTCTAAAAAATCTTCCTCATTAAATTCTATCCTGAACCCACCTTTCTCATCTGTTAAAACAGATCCTAAGCGATTACCTGGCAAAGTCTGCCAAAAAAAATTTGCTTTTGAACCAGGCTTGGTACTAGAGGTAAAAATCTCCCGTAGTTTAGGATCTATATTTTCTATATTATCCACATCATAAAGAACTACCTGAAGATTCTGAATACCTGCACCTGTTTCTTTGATTAATATCTTTCCAGATATTGCGTACATTGGATATATGTTTTAAAGAGTTTATCTCTATTAATTTAGAAGTAACTGTGATTAGATGATGATGCTATACTTCACAAGGGATAAATTAGTGAATTTTTGTCGTCAAAGAATTGGAATTTTAGGGTAAGTAATGATGATAGTTGCAGTTTAAAGTTTTGGTTAAGTCCCTCGAAGAAATTTTGGATTGCCTCATGAAATAATCTTGGTTTGTCATAATACTTTGCATACAAAATTTCCTTCTTTGTAAATTTACATAACCTCTCTATAATATTAAGATTGGGAGAATAGGGCGGTAGAAAAAGCAGATGAATACCTAATGATTTGGCAAAAGTTGTTACTAAAAAGCAATGTTGATACCGGGCATTATCAAGTACGATTGCAATAGGTTTATCGGCAAATTTCTCTTTTAATAATTTTAGAAAATC
>JBGSYC010000111.1:0-63304 GCA_041751095.1 Flavihumibacter sp. | reverse complement strand
CCGAATGGGGAACAGAATTTCATTCTGGAATAGTTTGAATGCACTTAAGTGTAAAAGTTTCAATGGGCTTGTAGCCTATATTCAAATGGCTTTAGCCAATTAAACAACCTATGGACTTCCAGTCCATAGTATATTGAGTTAATTGGCTCCGATAGGAGCCTCGTGTTTATAGCAATGCTGTTAATTAATTCGAACCCTGAGGGCATGTTTTGCTATAAACACGTGGACCCTATGGGGGCCGTTGCAAATTTTCCACCTTAGTAGATAAATGTTCTTGCCAAATCGATCCAACCTTATTATTTTAGCTCCACCGTCTTTGATTTCACGGTAATAAGGTAGAGTGTGCCTGATTACCAATGGCCAGGTGAGGCGACAATTTAAATGCACCCGCAGGAGTCAGTGTCCTTATCACTCATTCAATACTTTCATATTTGCACGGCAACATCAAATCGCCCCATCTGAAATCCATCACATCCCCGGTTTTTCATATTTAAATATCACTACGGCATTCTTTTGTGCCGTGGAGGTTATACGCACTTCATAATCTTTTCCCCCGGCCTTTACCACCATCAGGGAAGTATTCGGAGGGATGTCTCCGAGATTTTCAGCAACCATCACCAATTCATGATAGGCATTTACATCATCTAACTGAAGATTAATGGTTATTGGGGCGGTGGTAAGCATTTGCTTCGAAACAACCAGCTGTTTATCCAGGTATACCGATACGGTGTCGTGATCAATTGTTCCGTTATCGTAAATGTTTATGGAAACGTCTTTGCTGTTTACCGTGATGGTCTGCACCAGCTCGTTTTCGCGTGTAGTCAGCACCTTTGGAATGTTTACAGGCGCTGCCTTCTTTACGATAGACATGCTTTTTGCGGCAGTATCCTGGTTAATTACACCTGGGGGCGTTTTGCTGTTTAGTGTTTTTGGCATCGGTACGGGCTCGCGTTTAACAGGGTTCGTTCCCGGACCTGTTTTGGCCAACGGCTTTGGTACCTGTTTAGTTGTGGCAGGCGCTTTACCGGACTCCGTTTTTAGCGGTACTTTCGGCCTGTCAGACTTAGCTACCGGCGGAGCTGTACCGGCTTTGGGCGTTATAAACGGGGAAGTCGCCGGGCTTTTCTTTTTTCTTTCATGCTTTGCCAGGAATGGCTCTTTATAAAAATCCGAAGTAGTCACCTTTCGCAGATAAACGGTTCCCTTTCCACAATTGGAAGAGTCTGCCTCCCGGTAACTGGAATAGGTGCCTTCTAAAAATTCTTCATTATTGCTTTTGGAATACTGAAGCTTGTAGATCATCACGCAGGCGTAGCTGTTATCCATCATCTTTACTTCAACGATCTTTAACTCCTCGAGGTACACCTTGCCGGTTTTGGTGTTTACGGTTCCGTTGGCAACGGCTTTACCATAAAACACCGTCGTCTTATACGAATAGGTCACCCCGTTGAATTTTTTGTTAAGCTGATCGATCTGCACTTCCAATTTATAAGAATCTTCGGTATTGAACATGTCTAAAAACCTGTTGGCAGACTTGAAACTTCCCCTCCAGATGCCCGAAATATCCTGGCTGTTGGCAAGGGTAGCTAATAAAACAAATACGAACACAAAGGCATATCTCATGCTGCAAAATATAACTTAAAATGGATTGTAATTAAATGCAATTTCGGTGTAATAGCCACTTTATCTGCCAATACTTCGTTAATTTTGCGATCCTAAAACCAGGAAGATATTTATATGATCAAGATCACTTTACCGGATGGCGCGGTGAGAGAATATGGGGAAGGCACATCGGCGTTGGAAATAGCTAAGTCTATATCGGAAGGTCTTGCGAGAAAAGTGTTGGCGGCGGATATAAACGGTGAAGTCTGGGATGCTACACGCCCCATCCGGCAGGATGCCGGTTTAAAGCTACTGACCTGGGACGATGGTAACGCCCGCTCTACTTTCTGGCATTCAACGGCACACCTGATGGCCGAAGCGGTGGAATCTATGTTCCCTGGTGTAAAGTTCTGGGTGGGCCCGGCTGTGGAAAACGGATTTTATTATGATATGGATCTTGGCGGAAAACAGCTTGCTGAAGAAGACCTGAGAAAGCTTGAAGTGAAGATGAACGAACTTGCCAGGCAAAACAACAGCTTTATCAGAAAAGAAATCTCCAAACGGGAAGCTATAAATTTTTTTTCTGACAAGGGAGATGAATATAAGCTTGACCTGCTCGGTGGTTTGAAGGACGGGGAAATTACATTCTACACGCAGGGGGGATTTACAGATCTGTGCCGGGGGCCGCACATACCCCACACCGGCTTTATAAAGGCTGTAAAATTAACGAGTATCGCAGGCGCATACTGGAAGGGCGATGAAAAGAATAAAATGCTTACCCGTGTGTATGGTGTCAGTTTTCCATCGCAGAAAGACCTTGACGAACACCTCGCTTTGATTGAAGAAGCAAAAAGGCGTGATCACCGTAAATTAGGTAAAGAATTAGGCATATTCACATTCGACGATGAAGTAGGGCCCGGCTTGCCTTTATGGCTTCCAAACGGAACCATCGTCATAGAAGAACTTGAAAAACTTGCGAAAGAAACAGAATTAAAAGCCGGCTATAAAAGGGTGGTCACTCCTCACATTGCAAAAGAAAGCCTCTATCTCACCAGCGGGCACCTGCCGTATTATCAGGATAGCATGTACCCGCCCATGGAACTGGAGGGAGTTAAGTACTACCTCAAAGCAATGAACTGCCCCCACCATCATAAAATATTTGCCGCAGAACCGAAAAGTTACAAGGATATGCCCTTACGACTGGCAGAATACGGCACTTGTTACAGATATGAACAGAGCGGTGAATTATTCGGGTTGATGCGGGTAAGATGCCTGCATATGAATGATGCGCACATTTACTGTACAAAAGAGCAGTTTTATGATGAGTTCAGGGCAGTAAACGAAATGTATTTGAAATACTTCGGCATCTTTGGGATTGATAAGTATGTGATGCGGCTTTCCCTCCACGACCCTGCCAGACTTGGCCAGAAATATATTGACGAACCCGAACTATGGAAAGAAACGGAGAGCCTGGTAAGAGATGTACTGATAAAAACAAATACCCCTTTCGTAGAGGTTCCTGACGAGGCTGCGTTTTATGGTCCTAAAATAGATGTCCAGATATGGAGCACCATAGGGCGTGAATTTACATTGGCTACCAACCAGGTTGACTTTGCGCAGGGCCGGCGCTTCAAGCTTGAATTTACCAACCAGCATAATCAGCAGGAGACTCCTCTGATCATTCACCGCGCCCCTTTAGGAACCCATGAGCGGTTTATCGGTTTCTTACTTGAGCACTATGCAGGTAAGTTACCCCTGTGGCTGGCACCCCGCCAGGTCATGATTCTGCCTATCAGCGATAAGTTTACGGAATATGCACAAACTATTTTACAATCACTGAAAAATGCAGATATTCGTGTGGAGATTGACGACCGCAATGAAAAGATTGGAAAAAAAATCCGCGATACCGAATTGGCCCGGGTTCCATATATGCTGGTCCTTGGTGAAAAAGAAATGAATGAAAACAGGATTTCTGTCAGGCGCCAGGGCAAAGGGGACACTGGTGTAATGGAACTGGTTGAATTTATTTCATCGATCCGGGACGAAATACATCACCGGAAGTCCTAATCCCATCTTATGCATGCAGACCATTTCTACAGATGTAATATGATAAACGTTGAATTCATCTTATCCGTACCGCAATATAACATAGTATCGTTCACCCAAAAATTGTAAATGGCATTTCCACCGAGACCTCCCAGAGGTAATTTTAATCCAAGATTCAGAAAAGAGCAACAACAGGAACACCGTACCAACCAGATGATCAGGGTACCGCAGGTGCGGCTGGTAGGAGAAAATATCGAAGTAGGCGTTTATTCAATCCAGGATGCTTTGCGTATGGCCCACGACCAGGCATTAGATCTGGTTGAGATATCTCCCACAGCCGATCCTCCCGTTTGTAAGATCATAGATTATAACAAGTTCCTCTACGAGAAAAAGAAGAAGGAAAAGGAAATGAAGGCGAAAGCTAAAGTTTCCGAAGTAAAGGAAATCCGCTTTACGCCAGGCACCGACGACCATGATTTTGATTTTAAAAGCAAGCACGCGGAAAAATTTCTTAAAGACGGAAATAAAGTAAAAGCCTACGTTCAATTCAAGGGCCGCGCCATCCAGTTTAAAGAAAGAGGAGAATTATTGCTGCTTAAGTTTGCAGACAGGCTCAAAGAAGTAGGTGTGCTGGAGAGTATGCCTAAAATGGAGGGTAAACGAATGCTTGTGATTTTCGCTCCCAAACCTCAAAAGAAAGCGAACAAATAGATTATAACCCAGCCGTTTACGATTGCTGCTGCATGCTGCAAAAATCTGCACGCCTTTCGGTAATTAACATACTGAAAGCATTTCAACAAACAGCTCCCCCATAATATTAAACTAGTCCGCATTTCATCTGAATACATTACCTTTGCGCTCCATTTACAGGAAAAATTGCTCATCAGTTTTACTGAGCAGCATCACCTGATGTCCACAAGGCTCCATAAGTTAACCGCCGGTGCGGTTACGCCAGCAGGGTATAATTTTAAACGGTAGATAAATGCCAAAGGTTAAAACAAATTCAAGTGCCAAAAAAAGATTCAAAATCACCGGCACGGGAGAAATTACTTTTCAGAAAGCTTTTAAGCGTCACATCCTTACCAAGAAATCCAAAAAGCGTAAACGCAGCCTTCGAAAGGACGGAGTTGTGCACCCTGCAAACAGAGACTTCGTCATGCGTTTATTGCGGTTAAAGTAATCGGATTTTCCCTTAAAATTTAAATTTTTTTATATGCCTCGTTCAGTAAATGCTGTCGCATCAAGAGCACGCCGGAAAAGGATTTTAAAACAAGCCAAAGGTTTTTACGGAAAGCGTAAAAATGTTTATACAGTTGCCAAAAACCTTGTTGAAAAAGGAATGACCTACAGTTATGTAGGCCGTAAACTCAAAAAAAGAGAATACCGGAGCTTGTGGATAGCCCGTATCAACGCCGCCGTAAGAGCCGAAGGAATGACATACTCGGACTTTATACATAAGTTATCGTTGAAAGGGATAGGCTTGGACAGAAAGGTTCTTGCTGACCTGGCGATGAATGAACCCGAGACGTTTAAGGGTTTGATCACTTCTGTTAAGGAGTCTTAAAAAATTCCAGAGCCTGAAAACAACCGGGTGCTGTTGAAGGCCCGGTTTTTTATATTTAAACCATTGTTGTCCGGAGAAAGTGAACAATCAGGCTGAAAGCTCTGCAGCGGGCCAGCCCGAACATCCTTCCGGGAGCAGTATGGGAGGGTAAAAGTTCGGGGTTTCAGCAGCTTGTTCATTTTAGCCGGACGATAGTGATTTTGAAATGGTTCGAACAGTTACTTTTGCGTTACTCATAATCAAATTAACCCATTGAGTGTAGATGAATAACTCGTATCATGACCTGGTCACCCAGACTTTTAATTTTCCGCAGGAAGGCTTTCGTTTAAACGAGGATAGTTACCTTGAATATAATGGTGTTGATATTAAAGCCCTGATCGACAAATATGGAACGCCGCTAAAACTTTCTTATTTGCCTAAAATCGGGATGCAGATCAATAGGGCCAAGGAAATGTTCGAAAAGGCTTTTAAAAAATATAAATACGAAGGAAAGTACCATTACTGCTATTGTACCAAGAGTTCGCATTTTTCATTCGTTGTAGAAGAAGCCCTGAAGCATGAGATTCACCTGGAAACTTCCTATTCATACGACCTCGAGATTATAAAGAAGTTACATGAAAAGAAGAAGATCAGCAAAGACATATTCATCATATGCAATGGATATAAGCAGATCGGGTACACCAGGCGGATTATAAACCTCCTTAATTCGGGTTTCAAAAATGTTATACCTGTACTCGATAACAAAGAAGAATTAAAAGCATATCAAAAGAGCATAAAATCCACCTTTAAGCTCGGGATACGGGTTGCTGCTGAGGAAGAGCCGACATTTCCCTTTTATACTTCCCGCCTTGGTATGCGGGCCAAAGACATCCTTGAGTTTTATGTTGACGACATCGAAGGATATGAGAATAAGTTTCAGCTGAAAATGTTGCATATATTTTTGAATAAAGGCATCAAAGACGATATCTATTACTGGAGTGAATTAAATAAAGTCATTAATCTTTACTGCCAGTTAAAAAAAATATGTCCCGAACTTGATTCGATCAATATCGGTGGCGGGTTCCCTATTAAGCATTCCCTGGGTTTCGAATATGATTACCAGTTCATGATCTACGAGATCACGCGTAATATTAAAGAAGCCTGCAAAAGGGCCAAAGTGCCCATGCCCCATATCTACACGGAATTTGGCAGCTATACCGTGGGCGAAAGTATGGCGCATGTTTATAGCGTGATCGGCCAAAAAACGCAAAATGACCGTGAAAACTGGTACATGATTGATTCTTCTTTTATCACCACATTACCTGATACATGGGGAATCGGGGAGCGGTTCCTGATGCTGCCCGTAAATAAATGGGAGAACGAATACCAGCGCGTGGTACTCGGAGGGATCACCTGTGATAGTCATGATTATTACGACTCCGAAGAACATATCAACGAAGTCTTTCTTCCAAAGATCACCGGTGATGAACCTCTATATCTCGGTTTTTTTCACACCGGCGCCTACCAGGATCAGATCAGTGGGTATGGCGGAATAAAACACTGCCTCATCCCTTCGCCAAAACATATTATTATTGAGAAAGATAAAAATGGAAAGCTTGTAGATTGGGTTTATGCAAAAGAACAGACTGCCCAAAGCATGCTTAAAATTCTGGGATATATAAAATAAGATTTCGCAGCATAATTCACCCATCAGGTTCAGCGGCAACAGACGTTATCATACCTGGCCGGAAACATCAAAGCTTCAGGCTTTTGTTGTTGATGAGTCACGATCAGTTTTTAGTAACCTTGTATTTCTTATTTACCCTCGGGTTATTAAAATATTTATTCAGTTCCTCCTCACTTAAATTGCCGGCGTCAAGGGTGGGAATATCAATAAGCTGCACCTGTATTTGCTTAAGATCGTCTCGGAGTTTCTTCAGTTTCAGAAGAATTTCCGGATCCCTTTCTCCTGCAAGTCTGTTATCCGTGAGTGAATATTCTAACCGTCTGATGCTTGTTCGTACAAGCGAAGCTGAGTTCTGCTCGTAGGATTTTGCCGGCGACACGGCTTCTTTCACAGGTACAAGGGCTACACCAACGCTGGGTAATATCTTACCAACATTTTTTTGCGAGCTGTTTTGCATTGTTGAGAACACCGTTCCACCCAGTGCCGTTGTTCCCGAAGCCAGTTCGAAGCCGGTTCTTGTATTTTTTGTTTTTTTTACTTTTTTGTCCAGTTCCCTGAAAGCGTATTTAAGCTGCAGGATATAGAAGTTTATGTCTTTGACCGTTTGGTTATAATCCTCCGTTTTTTGAGGGTAATTCAATGCGCTCCGTACATAAATCCGCACGGTAGAAGTGTCTTTATTATAAAACTTATTCACACCGATAAAGCTAACGGTAAGGAGGCGTTGCTTTGCAGTATCCCCTTCCTTGATAAAGTCGAACGGGATAGCGTATATAAAGTCTTCGTTGCACCTGGTGACAAGCCGGGCATTTCTAAGGGGTATATTGGTGATCGTTGAAATATTTTCAACCGGGAAACTGCCCCTTTCACATTGCACTTTGAAAGCAACCGTATCACCCTCATCAACAAACAATATATTGCTTACCGAGGGTTTAACGCGGGAAGGTATGATTTCGGTGCTGTAAAACACAAGGGTAAAAAAAGTATCTACTTTCTCCTTTGCATTTTTAAGGTTCTGCACGCCGACATTTACTTTATATGAATTGTCGTATTTGAGCCTTCCTGACAGAAAAAAAGACTTATCCGCCTTGAACGTAAGCATTCCATTGTCTTTATGGATTCTTAGACCGACGGGGGCATTGCGGAGGTACCAGTAATAATCGGCCTCATCCTTGTTGATGTCCAGCTTATATTCAAGCGACGAGTCTACGTGTAAAGTAATATATGGATTGATATTGGTGATCCGCAGGATTGAATCCGCGCTTACGGCGATTGTGGGTGCAGCAACGGAGTCTGTACGCGGTATCGAATCCGTTCGGGGGATGGTATCCTGTTGCGCCAAAGTTTTACCATGCCACAAGCATAGTGCAATAATGATAAGGCTGATATTGGTCTTCATCGGTTAATGAAATTGGAATTCGGCAATATTAAAGCATTTCAATAGTACCGCGCAAAGAAATCGGGCCGTTACCATGAAACAAAAACCAATGGTTAGCCTTCGTTCGTTAGCTCTATAAGCTGATTGCGGAGTTTATCGAGGTGATCGCCATATAGTTTTTTTACATACCACCGGGTAAAGAAATACATTATTGCAGACCATACGGCAAATCCGGCGGTATATATCAGCAACTCCGGGGCCGAAACGGGCATCAGCATTCCCGGGATATTCGAAATGCGGTTTATATATCCGAATGCCAAACCAGCCAGGAAGCACACCGGCAACATGACCATGGTAAGCTGGAAATACAGGCGGGTAAATTCCGCCAGAACCGATATCAGGTGTTGCAGGTTTTCTTTTATGGAAAGCCCTGTAGATTCCTGCCGCACGATCTTCCTGTACAGTTGGATAATATAATAAATGAAGCACAGGCAAAAAAGCAGCATGAAACACCCGAGAACCTGGAAATATATATTTCCTGACTGGATAATGATATATACAATAAGGCTTACAAAAAAAACGGCAAGGAAAAATTCCATCTGGAGGCTCTGTTTGATCCGGCGAATAACTGATCCGGATCTTTTTCGGATTACCTGTTTAATTGGCGGAAGAGGGGTTTCGGCACTAACCCGCACCCGGTTTTGCTTCACGAATATTTTCAGGTCATCTAATTCCATATCGGCAATTTCTTAAGATAAATATTTCTTTGTGGATATTTTCAGCTTCGATTTGATCCTGTTCATTTTTACGGCAACGTTGGAAACGCTCATTCCCATGATTTCCGCAATATCCTTATGGCTATGGTCTTCAAGATATAACATTACGAGGGCTTTGTCGATATCCGAAAGCGCATTAATTGCGTGGTTCATCGCTGTTAGTTGTTCGTCCGGGGTTTGCACGGTATCTATCAGCAGACACTGCGATACGCCCGGTTGTGCAATCGCAGCGTTTTTTAAACTCTTTTTAAAGTGGGTGATGGCTGTATTTAAAGCAACCCGGTATAACCATGTTGAAAATTTCGCCTTGCCCTGAAAGTTTTTCACGCCTGTCCATGCGTTCAAAACAATTTCCTGGAACAGGTCTTCACGGTCGGCCTTTGTATTTGTGTACAGGTTACAAACCTGATGAATAATATTTTGGTGCTGGCCGATCTCTCTTATAAATTCTTCTTCTGATAACATGAATAGAAAACTGAATGTATTACCTCCGATACGCGGGTATAAATGCATGGAATGATATAAACTGTTGGCCTTATGATCAACCTTGCTAACCTTTTATAAATATCAACATTCGATATTCCCGTCTTCAAAACTTTCGACTATCTGGTTATGGGCAAAGTTCTATTATTATTGTGCTTTAATTATTTATAACAATATTCCATCTATTGGTAACAGGTTTTGCGTAAACCTTACACCCCTGAAATAAAAAATCCCGGTGCGAAACACCGGGATTGATAATTACTGCTACTTACTTATTGAATCGAGATTTGCTTTGGAGACTGTTTAACTTCTTCATGCTTCGGTAAATGGAATTTAAGCAGCCCGTTTTCATATTTAGCTTCTATTTTCTCAACATCCACCTTTTCGTCAAGCGTAAAGCTGCGCTTGAAATTTTGAAACCCGAATTCTTTACGGATGGGTATGATGTCTTCGTTCTTTGCTTCTTCTTTTTTCTCAAAGCTGATCGTAAGCAGGCCTTTTTCGATATTTACCCTGAAGTCTTCCTTGTTTCTGCCTGGCACATTCATTTCAAGCAAATACGCGTCTTTTGTTTCAGAAATATTAACGGGAGGCAGATTAGTGTTTCTTTCCTTTGTATAAACTGAAGGAAATTCATTTAAAAGCTCGTCAAAAAGAAAATTGAAAGCTTTTGGCTGAGGACGGTTATTAAATTTTACAAGTGTCATGGTTATATGTTTTTTTGTGATCATTAATATTTCCCTCTCTTTTTCAAAATATATACCAATGGAGAGAACGGCACTTTATACGGCCATTCCTGCGTTTTGACCAATAAAAATATGACACTTTAACCGACTTAAATTAAAGATATGACACAACGACCGATTCGCCTCGCTATATTGAACTTTATCCGTAGATTTGCGTTTAAAAAAAAAACAGCAAAATGTATCCAGAACAGATAGTAATACCCATGAAAGAAGAGTTGACCGATAATGGGTTCCGGGAAATGCAATCAGCGGAAGAAGTAGACAACCAGATATCCGCACAAGGAACCACGTTGGTGGTGATAAACTCTGTATGTGGCTGTTCGGCCGGTACCGCCCGGCCGGGAGTACTTATGGCAGTTGATAATGCCAGCAAAAAGCCCGACAACCTTTCGACCAGCTTTGCCGGGTTCGACATTGAAGCGGTACAAAAATTACGGGAGCACCTGCTTCCTTACCCACCGTCATCTCCAGCGATTGCCTTGTTTAAAGATGGCAGATTGGTTCATTTTATAGAACGTCACCAGATCGAAGGCAGGTCGGCCAGGATGATCGCACAAAATCTGATAGCGGCTTTTGACCAGCATTGCTAAATAACTGATGATCCGAAAGTCCGGTTACCATATTTGTATTTTCACATTACCCCTTCCGTTAACGGGAGGGGTTTTTCATAAACTCGTGGGTTATAAAAAGCTTTCAGATTGCATAGATTAACCGGAATATTCAGTTAACGTTGCAATTCCGTTTCGTTCTTCTCAAGCGGAACACCTAATTTATGTATCCCAATTTATATTACGCCCTGCAGGATCTACTTGGAGTAAACGAAAACTTCAAATTTTTACGCTTTGTAAATTCCTTCGGTTTTTTTGTTGCGCTTGCTTTTATTGCAGCAGCCCTGGTTTTGGCCAGTGAATTAAAACGGAAAAGCACTCAGGGTTTATTGCAATACAAGGAATCTAAAATCATCGTTGGTAAACCCGCCTCCATTCCTGAATTGCTGTTAAATTTCGCTCTGGGTTTCTTCCTCGGATACAAGATCATCGGCGCTTTTATTTCTGATAGTCCCCTGGCCGCTAATCCGCCCGATTTCATATTTTCGCTGGAAGGCAGCCTGCCGATGGGGCTTTTACTCGGAGTGGTTTTCGCCGGGTTAAAATGGTGGGAAAAGAATAAGCAGAAGCTTGCCAAACCTGAAGAAAGGAGTATTCGCATATGGCCGCATGACCGCGTTGGAGACCTGGTAATTTTCGCCGCCGTCTTCGGTTTTCTCGGAGCCAAAATTTTTCATAACCTTGAGAACTGGGATGAGTTGGTACAAGACCCTATTGGCGCCCTGCTTTCGTTCAGCGGGCTGACGTTTTACGGGGGACTGATATGTGCCGCCCTGGCGATCTGGTGGTACGCAAAGAAACATGGTATCGGAATCTGGCATTTGAATGATGCAGCTGCACCGGCCCTGATGCTTGCTTATGCGGTGGGCAGGATCGGCTGCCAGGTTTCCGGTGACGGTGACTGGGGCATTCTGAATAGTGCGTACGTGTCTGACGCCCAGGGCAGGGTTTCTCCTGCATCCGCAGGGCAATTCAAAATGGCACTCGAAGCAAATAAAGAATTTTTTACCCGGCAATTCGGCAGCCTTGAAAATGTTCATCACCTCGGTTTTTCCGGTCCATCTTTTCTTCCCGACTGGATGGTAGCCTTTGCTTATCCCCATAACGTGATCAATGAAGGCGTAAACCTGGCAGGCTGCACAGGACAGTATTGTACATACCTTCCCATCCCGGTTTTTCCTACCCCGTTTTATGAAACCGTAATGTCACTGATCCTGTTTCTTGTGCTGTGGTCTTTGCGGAAACGATTAAAAGTTCCGGGCACTTTGTTTGCCGTCTACCTTGTACTTAATGGCATCGAACGTTTTCTGATCGAAAAAATCCGGGTAAACACCACGTATACTATCATGGGATTTCACCCGACCCAGGCTGAGATTATCTCCACCCTTTTTGTAATCACCGGAATCCTTCTATTCATTTATTTAAGTAAAAGAAATTCACAGCATCTTAAACTTTCCTGATACAGGGAAAGGGCCGGCTCGTAGGGGCTGCTGTTATGGCAAACTGATTAATCTTCTTTCAGTCCACAAGCTTCCACTCGGCTCCGGAGGAGCCGAATGGACGGCGACTGGCTTCTATAAACACGATGCCCCTCTGGGGGCATTGCTCTCCACCATCGCAGGCAAGTCTCCTTGAATGACGGGTTTGCTCCTCATGGAATGAACTCCCACGGCAAAACGTCCCGAGGTTTGGCTATAGCAGTTAATTAAACTTCTTTGGGCTCCATTAGAGCTCCGTAAATTTTCGCGTGACTACTACCCGCGTGACTCTTTAACGCTCCATAACCTCAAAATACCGGTTCATCCTTCAAGGGCTTCTTAAAAAATTACCCGGAGAATATATTTGTACCGGATCACAGCTTATCACCGGACATCAAGCCATTAAACCGTTCACAACAAAACAATGATCCTTGCAATGCATAGTACATATGTTTGTACTGTAATGAATAAACAATAGTACCAATAAACCCCCAATCATGAAAAAGTTTTTACCCCTGCTAATGATTATTTTCGCTTTTTACCTGCAAGGACAAGCTCAGTCTTCACCCGGAGTAATTACAGGCGTGATTAACGACAAGGCAAACCGCAACGTCGAAGCTGCAACCATTTCCCTTTTGCTGGCGAAAGATTCCTCAGTGATAAAAGATGTTGCTTCAGATAAAGCAGGAAGGTTTGATTTTGCAAATGTTGCCGAAGGAGATTACCTCGTTTCCGTGACGGCCCTAGGATATGCAAAAAAATTATCAGAACGTTTTAAATTGAGTGCCGAGAATAGTCCTTTCCTGTTAAAAGCGATTGTTCTCGAAGAGAAAAGCAAAACGCTGTCTGCCGTAACTGTAACAGCCGTCAGGCCGATGATTGAACAAAAAATCGACAGAACGATCGTAAATGTAGATGCTGCCATTTCCAACGCCGGAGCCAGTGCGCTGGAGGTTCTTGAAAAATCTCCCGGAATAACCCTCGATAAAGATGGCAATATCAGCCTGAAAGGTAAACAGGGTGTCATGGTATTACTTGATGGAAAGCCAAGCTACCTCTCAGGTGCGGAACTGGTGAACCTGCTGCGTAACATGAACGCCAATCAACTGGACCAGATCGAGATCATGACAAATCCTCCCGCTAAATATGATGCTTCCGGCAATTCAGGAGTCATCAACATAAAGACGAAAAAGAATAAACTTAAGGGATTTAATGGAAGCCTGACTGCCGGGTTCAGCCAGGGATCATACTGGAGGACAAACAACAGTCTTAACATGAACTACCGTAACGCGAAGTACAATGCCTTTGTCAATCTTAGCTATAATAAGTTCAACGGCTTCCAGCAGCTAACAATTCATAGAAAATATAAAAATGAAGATGGCAAATCAGTTAATGCAATATTTGAACAGCAATCATTTATGAAGTTCGCCAATGCCAATCAGAATATCAAAGCAGGAATGGACTTTTACCTGTCTGAGAAAACCACTATGGGATTTGTTGCCTCGGGCTTTATTTCTCCCGAAGATTTCAAAGGAAGAAATACGAGCTACCTGAAAGACAGAAACAGTGTTGTTGATTCAATTGTTTATGCTACCAGCCACAACACGAACCGCTGGAAAAATGCATCCCTTAATATGAACTTCCGGCACCGGTTCGATACTACAGGACGTGAATTGACGGCCGACGTCGACGTGGTTACGTATTCCGCAAATAACCACCAGAATTTTATCAATAGTTCCTTCAACCCGAACTGGACAAAAAAGAACCAGGCTGATTTGCTGGGTATTCTGCCAACAGACATAAACATTTATTCGGCAAAAGCAGACTACGTGCAGAATTTAAAGCGTGGCGTTAAGTTTGAAGCCGGGTGGAAATCAAGTTACGTGAACACAGATAACGTAGCCGGTTACTATAACCTTGTAAATGCAGGATGGGTGCCGGATTATCGAAAGACAAACAGCTTTAAGTATACGGAAAACATCAATGCTGTCTACCTGAATTTCAATAAGCAGCTTAAAAAGATCGGCCTTCAGACGGGCTTGCGGTATGAAAATACGAACTACCAGGGTAAACAAATGGGAAACCCGGAAAAGCAGGATTCATCTTTCCGCCGCAGCTATGATAACCTGTTTCCAACGGTTTATATCAGTTATGCTGCAGGCAAAAAAAGTAAGTTCGGACTTAATATTGGAAGGAGGATCGACCGCCCGGCTTACCAGGACCTGAACCCGTTCCTCTTTTTTATAGATAACTATACTTACAATGCGGGTAATCCTTATCTCCGGCCTCAGTTTTCAAATAACGTCGAACTATCGCATACATTCAAAAACTTTCTGACGACGACCGCGAACTATGGCATAACCAATAATTTTTTCATGGAAACATTTGAACAGTCGGGGTACGCGACGATTGTGCGCCGCGGGAATATAGGCAAAAGGAATAGTGCGGGTATTTCGATAAGCGCACAAATCCCGGTTCAGAAATGGTGGAATGCCTCGGTATATACCAATTACAATTACAATAGGTTTTCCGGCACCCTGTACGGAGAAAAATTAAGTGTGGAGGCAGGCAATCTGGTGATGAATATCAACAACCAGTTTAAATTCAATAAAGGCTGGGGCGCAGAGCTCTCCGGATTTTATAGAACCAAAGGGGTTGAAGGCCAGATAATGATTAACCCGTTAGGGCAATTGTCTGCAGGTGTTTCCAAACAGGTATTAAAAACCAAAGGAAGCATTCGGTTAAACATCAGGGATATATTCTACACACAAAAGGTGGAAGGGTTTATTAACTTCCAGAAAACGGAAGCCCACTTCTGGAACGTGCGTGATTCGAGGGTGGCAAACCTCACGTTTACGTACCGTTTTGGAAAGCCAATGAAAGAAGCACCATCCAACAGAAAAACCGGGGGCAGCCTTGATGAACAAAACAGGGTAAAGATCGGCGGCAATTAATTTGGTAAACTGTAGTTGAAAATGGCGTTTACTTACCGCTTTGCAAATAAAAATGTAAAGAGCGCCAGAGAAAGAAATACTGGTCTGCAGCAGGATGACAAAAGCGCATCAGGGGATAACAAGATCATGGTTTCTCTAAGCAGTCGTTTGGTACGGCCCCTTTTTCCAAAGGGGCTTTTCTTTGTTAACTCGATGGTCATCGCTGCGTTTTAATTAAGATATGATCATGCCTGCAAACATGTTCTATACAGGGCTTTGCAGGTTTAAAATACGTAATATTTCGTACTTTTTTTCTTTCTTTTTACGGGTAGAATCATCGTCTTTCCAATTACCATGATTTATTTACCCTTTGTCACATTTTAAGTTTTTGTTCCATGGATTGTTTATCATCTTGGCTGGGAGTTTAACCTCTGCCTCCTATTAAACACCTAAAAAATGACCGCATGAAATCTCTTTTTAAACTCTTGTTTTTTTTGTTTTGCAGTATCGCGTCATTTGCACAGAGTAAACCCGGAAAGGTATCCGGTATGGTTACTGACACACGGCAGAAACCATTAGAAGCGGTCACGGTTCAGCTATTAAAACATTCGGATACGTCGTTGGTCAAAGTAGCTGTCACAAATAATCTGGGAAAGTTTACAATAGAAAACATTGGCGAAGGCAAATATGTCGTTTCTGTTACTGCCGTCAGTTTTAAAAGTAAAACGAGCGACGCGTTTGAGATTACCGCAGCAAAGCCTGCTGCTGAGATTGCCGGCTTGCAACTTGAAACAGGCGGTAAATCACTGAGCGAAGTGATCGTAAGCGGCAAAAGGCCTTATATCGAACAAAAGCCTGACCGCACAATTTTGAACGTTGATGCTTCACCTTCCAATGCGGGAGCTACGGCACTGGAGGTATTGGAAAAATCACCGGGGGTTACGGTAGACAATGATGGAAACATCAGCCTGAAGGGGAGGCAGGGGGTAATTGTGATGATGGATGGAAAGCCAACGTATCTTTCCAGCGCCGACCTGGCTAATGTGCTGCGCAACCTGCCTGCTTCTGCGCTCGACCAGATCGAGATTATGACAAATCCGTCCTCGAAATACGATGCTGCAGGAAATTCGGGTATAATAAATATCAAGACCAAAAAAAGCCAGAACAATGGTGCCAACGGAAGCATAACCCTTGGCAACACAAATGCGTTATTCCGGTACAAAGGGAAGGAAGATATTTTTTGGATGCCAACGATGTCTGTTAATGTCAACTATAGAAAAAACAAAACGAATCTTTTCGGCAATATTGTTTATAACCACCGCGAAGGAAAGGGATTGCTTGATTTGCGTCGGCGTGTGTACATGAACGATAGGCCCAGCGACACACTTCAACTGGTAAACACCTTATTTAACTTTACCGGGAACAATTACACTGCTAAAATGGGAATGGATTACACTGCCAGTAAGAAAAACGTGTTTGGCATTGTATTGAATGCATTTATGTTCTCCGGGCGCCCGAAGCCTACTACATCTACAACGTTTGCCAATACAAAGGGGGAAGTGTTTTCCCGCATCAATTCGGTAACAACCAATCAGATAGACTGGAATAATTTCAGCACAAATCTAAATTACAAACACACTTACGATTCAAGTGGCAGGGAACTGACAGCCGATATAGATTATGCATTGTATAAAAACGTCAATGAGCAATTCTTAAGTACCGGGTTTTTTACCGCGGATCATCAACCCACTTCTGATTCACTGTATTTAAAAGGTCATCTGCCATCAGACATTCATATCTATTCTTTCAAATCAGATTACGTGCACTCTTTGAAAAAAGGCTTCAAAATTGAGGCTGGCATAAAATCAAGTCTCGTTAAATCAGACAACCTCGTGGATTATAAACGCAGTTACCGTAATGAATGGTTTCCTGATTCAAGAAACAATCATTTCGTTTATGACGAAAACATCAATGCCGTATATATTAACACGAGCCGCGAACTAAAAAAATGGAGTTTGCAGACGGGGTTGCGTATGGAGAATACCAGTTCAAAAGGGTTCCAGGTCTCAAATAATTCAAGCATTGTGCGGCATTATACAAATTTGTTTCCGTCAGCGTTCATTAACCGTAAGCTTGATTCGAGTAACCAGCTAACGGTGTCGTTCAGCCGCAGAATCCAAAGGCCTAATTACCAGGACCTGAACCCGTTTACTTTCTTCCTTGATTCATTATCCTTCAGGGAAGGTAATCCTAATCTCACCCCGCAGTTTTCATATAATTATGAGCTCATTCACACCTGGAAAGGAAAGATCACCACAACATTTAATCATACTTCTACCACTGATGTGATTTCTTACATAAACAAGCAAAGAAAAGGCAGCAAGGATGAGATCATCACTTTTCTTACCGTTGATAATATTGCAAAGCTTAATAACATGGGTATCGCTATCAGCGCCCCTCTAAAAGTGAACAAATGGTGGAACACGACCTTGTATGGCAATGTATACCGCAACCAGTATGAGGGCACATATGTCGCCACTGAGTCCGGAGCACAAAAGGTGTATGATCTTGACCTGGCATTTACCTCATTTACGTTAAACGTCACCAACAATTTTACCCTGCCTAAGGGGTGGAGTGCAGAATTAAGCGGGTGGTACCGGTATAAGACGATTGAACAATTAACACTCTCTCTGCCGATGGGTCAGTTAAATATGGCCCTCGCAAAAAACAATCTGTTCAAAGGAAAAGGCAGCCTGCGGCTTATTGCCCGCGACCCTTTCAACTGGCAATACTGGCGGGGAAGAGTGTTATATGGGAATATTGATATATCGATCCGTAACCGGTGGCCGAACAGGCAATACGGGGTATCCTTTACTTACCGGTTTGGTAAAGCACAAAATAATGCACCCGCTAAACGCAAAACCGGTAGCTCCCAGGATGAGCAAAAAAGGGTAGGAGCCGGTCAGCAATAGTTAAGTCGAGTGGCAAATGCCACCGCTCTGCGTGTATATTTGAAATTTTTACCGGGCTTTTACTCACGCGGTATTTCGAAAGCACGAGGTGTGCCAAAGGGCCACAAATGCTGCCCGGCATTAATCTACCAACCTTAGATTATTGTTTTATGTTCCGGCGGAACATTACGTGGGTAGGAAAAAAGCCCTCTTAACCGCGTTCCATAGGAATGCTTCGTGGTGTAAAAATTTAAGTTCAAGACTTTTTTGTAAACTACGAATGCTGCCCGGCATAAATCCACCACGTTTGATTATTGTTTTATGTTCCGGCGGAACATTACGTGGGTAGGAAAAAAGCACTCTTAGCCGCGTTCCATAGGAACGCTTCGTGCGATGAGCATCAGGCGCGCGACGCTCAATGAACATTAGCATTTTTCAAACATGATGAGGTTTTTGCAAAAAGGATTTCTTAACTTATTGCATCTACGGATTGATTTGTCGATTTTCTTCGAAGATTTCTGTATTTATCAATAAACTAATTTTTACTTTTATGTTGAAAAATATTTATACCTGAATATGGCCTCTTTTGATATTGTAAGCAAAGTAGATCTTCAGACACTGGACAATGCGATTAATACCGTGAAAAAGGAAATTACCACAAGGTTCGATTTTAAGGGTTCTCATGTAGTTATTGAATTAAACAAGAAAGACTTTAAGCTTAACCTTGAAGCAGACAGTGAAATGCAGCTCAACCAGATCATCGATGTGCTGATAAGCAGAAGCATTAAGCAGGGCCTTGCAGGCGAGATATACGATTTAAGCAAAGTGCCGTTTCAAAGCGGAAAAGTGGTAAAAAAGGAAGTGGAGGTACGCAATGGAATCAAACAGGAAGATGCAAAAAAAATTGTAAAACTGATCAAAGACAGCGGCTTGAAGGTGCAACCTGCGATTATGGACGATATTGTCAGGGTGACAGGAAAGAAAATTGATGATCTCCAGGACGTTATACAGGCCTCCAAAGGCTGGAACCTCGGATTAGCGCTGCAGTACGTTAATATGAAAAGCTGATCAGGGATGCCCCTGTATGTATCGGAATTACTATTTGGCAGTATGCTTTTCTTGCTTGGTAATGACTAATGCCTTAATTTCGCAAATCATTTTAAACAACAGGGCCATGCGGAATTCGTATCTATGGCTCCACAAATTGCAAGTTATGAAACAAGGCATACATCCCCAGAATTACAAATTTGTTGTTTTCAGGGATATGAGTAATGGGACTTCTTTTCTCAGCAGGTCGACTGCGTATTCAAAAGAAACCGTTAAATGGGAAGATGGCAATGAATATCCCCTGATCAAGCTGGAGATTTCGAATACATCTCACCCCTTTTTTACCGGGAAATCCATGCTGGTAGACACTGCCGGTCGTATTGATAAGTTTAATAAGCGCTACGAGAAGAAAGCAAAGTAACACTTCACTTTAGTAGCGAGAAGAAAGCAAAGTAACACTTCACTTTAGTAGCCAGCGATACACTATTGTTTCCCTTCCTGCAAAACAGGAAGGGAATTTTTTTTACACAGCGATGATGTGTAGTTTTAATCAATGAAGTTTCTTGATGATGTGAACCAGGAGCCGCAACTATTCCCTTTTACATTAACCCGCTCTGTTGCAGATATCCGGATTGGCATACTTACCATCAGGGAAAAATGGCTGCTGTCAGATATAAATGATGAAAGCATTACGGTTCAATCCAATCTTCTGCCCTCGGCCGGAATTATCGAAAGCATAAACAGCGGAAAAGGAATCGTTACAGACGGGGAAGAGGCGTTTCTACGGTATCCCTGGAACATATTTCAGTTTAACGACAGGTCTCTAAGGTATGACTTCGACCTGCTCACTAAGAGAAGAAGTTCTCAGCCATTATCACTTACAAACCAGGTTATATCGCCCGGGGAGGTATTTCTTGAAGAAGGGGCCAAAGTGGAGCATTGTATCATCAATGCTTCAACGGGACCTGTTTATCTTGGTAAAAACTCCACGGTAATGGAGGGGAGCACGATACGTGGCCCGTTTGCCTTATGCGAAGGAGGGGTAATAAAGATGGGAGCTAAGATTTACGGGGCAACAACCATCGGCCCGTATTGTATTGCCGGTGGCGAAATAAAAAATTCCGTAATGTTCGGTTATAGTAATAAGGCTCATGACGGGTATCTTGGAGATTCCGTTATAGGGGAGTGGTGTAACCTCGGCGCGGGTACCTCTACCTCTAATCTTAAAAATAGCGCTGGTGAGATTCGCGTACATACAGGATATGGTGAAAACGCCGTTGTTGCCGGGATAAAATGTGGCCTGATGATGGGTGATTATACCCGCTCTGCCATAAATACCTCCTTTAATTCAGGTACAATAACCGGCGTTAGCTGCAATATTTTTGGTGAAGGCCTCACTCCTTCCTATATTCCGAGTTTCAGTTGGGGCTTAACAAGCGTAACGCGCTACACATTTGACAAGGCAATCCGGGATATTCAAAGCTGGAAACAGTTAAAGAATCAATCCATTACCGAAAAGGAAATAACAATTTTGAAACATATTTTTGATCAATATTAAACCGATTGCAATGAGAAAACAAATAGCGGCGGGAAACTGGAAAATGAACCTGTCATACCAGCAGGGAGAACAACTTCTGAATGATATCGTAAATGTCGAAATTCGGCTTCAACCCCATCAACAGGTGATCTTTGCGGTTCCCTACCCTTACCTGGGCATGGCAAACAGTGCGGTTGCTGTCAAAAGTAATTTTGCTGTGGCCGCCCAAAACGTGTACCACAAGGTATCCGGGGCTTTTACCGGTGAGGTTTCTGTTGAGATGTTGTATTCAATGGGTGTAAAGTATTGTATTGTCGGTCACAGCGAGCGGCGCGAACTGTTTCATGAAACGAATCAGATGCTTGCAGAAAAGCTGATTTTGCTGATCGTTCAGCAAATCACTCCTATATTTTGCTGCGGCGAGCCTTTAGAGGTACGCGATGCAAATACCCAAAATGAATATGTTGAAACCCAACTGAAGGAATCATTGTTTCACCTGTCGCCCGAGCAGGTTGCCCATACCATAATTGCTTATGAACCGATATGGGCAATCGGCACTGGCAAAACCGCAACTACAGACCAGGCACAGGAAATGCATGCCTTTCTGCGCTCTCTGCTTACCCGGCAGTATGGCGAGGATATTGCCGGTAATTTGTCGATTTTATACGGCGGCAGTGTGAAGCCCGGTAATGCAACGGAATTGTTCTCTGCACATGATGTTGACGGGGGCCTGGTGGGAGGAGCATGCCTCATGGCACAGGACTTCATTCAAATCATTA
Source organism: Flavihumibacter sp. (assembly GCA_041751095.1). Taxonomy (GTDB): domain Bacteria; phylum Bacteroidota; class Bacteroidia; order Chitinophagales; family Chitinophagaceae; genus JADCRZ01. The sequence continues at coordinate 41,710 of JBGSYC010000111.1, read as the reverse complement.
AGGGCCTTAAATAAAATAGTTAATGTTGCGGTAATTGACAGAGGTTGATGAATAATTGATTGATTTTTGAAGCGGTAAGGCAGGGAGAATATTTTTTATGAAAAGAAGTATAAATCTTCAGCCTCTGTCAAAGCACCATCATGATGAATTGCTTGGCTGCCTTATTATTAAGAAAGGTGTTCAAAAGAACGCTGATATTATTATCCTTAAGGATTTTACCAATAAGTTCTGGAACGACCACCTTAAAAATCACCTCGACCTTGAAGAAAACGTGCTTATCCCTTTTCTTGTGAAGCATGGGTTTGAGAACCGGTATATAAAAATGCTCAGAACAGATCATCTTATCATTAATGTTGTACTTGAAAGGCTGAATAAATTCGATAGTCGCCCTAAAGTATGCGCGATATTCGCTAACCTCGTGGAACAGCATATCAGGTTCCAGGAACGATTTATTTTTGGGATCATGCAGGAGTCGATATCGGAAACACAGCTTGAAGAGTTACGTTTGCAGCTAAATGGTATCCATCAAAGCAGGTGCATTGATTATCCGGTGAAATTCTGGGAATGATCTGAAGGCTGCTTTACACGTGACCTTGAATAAGCTTCAAAAGATCACTTCATCCATGGCCGGGTAATTAAACCGGGTCATCAGTAACGCCATTTTCTTCCAACTGATGGACGTTGATTTCGACTTCTGCTTCCGGGAGAATGGTATCTTAACCCAGAACGATCCTGAACATCAGGGATATTGTGTCGTTGTTGAAATAGCAGGCGCAGCTCTTCTTTGATATGTGCCTGCATTGATTTACCCACACCGTAGGGAGCTCCTGCGCGAGACGTACACTTTGCTACCCACCTTTTCTGCAGTAAAAAACACCATTGTCGTGAGCACATCAATCATTCCGAAAGAAAATATCTAACTTCATTTCCCCTGCACTTACCTAAAAATTACAAAGGCCGGCCATTGAACTTTACCATGAGGATTAACAATAGAATTTCGTATTACCTGTTTATACTGATCTTTCCTGTTTCCTTTCTTTTGCATGGGATAAATGAAAACTTCGGCTTGATAGGTGCTGCTGTTTTGATTAACCTGTTGTTTAAATACATAGCCATTTCTTTAGGCGTGGCAATCGTGTCTAAATTAATATTCAGGGACTATCCCCGGGCTTTTCTCTTCTCCATTATCACCCTTCTGGTTTATTTTTTATTTGGCGCCTTTAAAGATTTTTTTGAGAAGTATATCTTCTTTAAAAGTATTTTTAGGTATAAATTTTTGCTGCCCCTGATAGTGGTTGCTATTCTTGTATTGATGGCGTGGCTAAAAAGAGCAACAGGCAGGTTTCAAAAAATATCGAAGTTTATAATGGTTTTTCTCCTGGTCAACCTGGGCGTTGAAGCCTGCTGGGGGATGTACCAGGTTTTATCAGCCGCGGAACAACACCAGGATTTCGGCGATTATCACCATACGCTCCTTAAAGATATCAGGCCCCATCCCGCAAAAAACAAACCAACCGTGTTCTGGCTTGTATTTGACGAATATGCAGCAAGCAGCACCTTACAAAAGGTCTGGCATTTTACAAACCCGTTAGATCAGACATTACGCACCAAAGGTTTTTATGTGGCCGACTCTGCAAAAAGCAATTATAATTTTACCCACTATTCTATCACTTCTACCCTTGATATGGTTTACCTGAAAGGTCTTTCTGACCACTCTGTTGTTACCCTCAGGGATCTTTCGAGAGGCACCTTTGCCATACATGATAACAACGTGCTGCGGCTATTTGAGGATAACGGATATGTAATTAACAACTATACAATTTTTCAACTGAAAGGGCACCCTACAAAAGGGATGTTGAAATTCGGGTATGTTCCAAAATCGTTGATTGAGAACCGTACGATGAGCGGAAAAATAAAACACGACATTGGGTGGAATTTTACGAATGTATTTTCCCCGGAACCGCGCGTAAAAGATTCGCTGGATGAAGTTGACGCGCTGGTCGCTCTTGATAAAGGTTACCATTCTATGTTAAGCAGAAGTTATGCAGCAATAAGTTCAGCCGCCGCCTACGGAAAACCCTCATTTTTTATGTTTCATCTTATGCTGCCCCACGAGCCGTTCATATATGATCCCCGAGGCGCTCTCCTTGTTACACACGGATTCAATGACCGGCCTGAATATTATATCGATCAGGTGCAATACACCAATACCATCATAAACCGGCTGGTAGATACAATCAGGGCAAATTACCGCGACCGGGATTTCGTGATCCTTGTGCAGGGCGATCATGGCTTCAAGTTTAAAGAACATGATCCTTTATATGACAGAGAAAGCTGCAGCATTATGTATGCGGTATACTGCTCCGACCTAAATTACTCCGGTTGGTACAGGAAAATGAGCGCGGTAAATGGTTTCAGGGTATTGTTTAATAAGTATTTTCAAACCGCCCTTTCTGTTCTTCCCGATACATCCTTTAATTTGCTTTACCGTGTTGATTAAGCTCAACGGAATGAATAACCTGATGTTGCGGTCTGTAAAAGTGAGTATGAGGGCGACTGCCTTTAAACTTGTACTCAGGCTGCGGGGAGTTGAAATTCCCGGTGAAGGAAAAGACCTTTTTTATCAAAAGCCAAATTACATCCATGAAAAACATTCTTTGGCTTGCCAGTTGGTATCCTAATAAAGTTGAACCATTAAATGGTGATTTTATTGAAAGGCATGCGAAAGCTGTTTCGCTGCTGCATTCCATTTTTGTTCTTCACGTAGTCAAAGACCCCTTGCATATCACCCCCGGCAACGTTTTCCGGGAAGAAAGAAAATACAATGATCATTGTAGAGCGACGATTGTATATTATAAAGATCCGTCCCTGCCGTTTAAATGGTTAAACCGGTTGATTTCAGCCATACGGTACTGTAACCATTTTATCGGAGAGTCCAGGCAGTATTTCCTGCAGCATGGGAAGCCTGACTTTATTCATGTTCATATTGCCCTGAGGGCTGGTGTTATCGCTTTGATTCTTAAACGGCTCTATGGAATTCCATATGTTATTTCGGAACAGTGGACAGGTTATTGTCCGGAAGCATCCCCGAATTTTTACGACCTGGGCTGGCTTTCACGCCAATTATGGAAACTGGTTGTAAAAAGTGCGTCGGGTATTTCTGCCGTATCCGGGTATCTTGGTGAATCCCTCAAACACAAAGCAGGGCGGCTAAACTACTTCGTAGTCCCTAACGTTGTTGATACAAGCATTTTCCGGCCTGCGCCTAAAATGCAGCGAGGTGAATTTTGCTTCATACATGTGTCAACCCTGGGTTACCAGAAAAATGCCGAAGATATGCTGGAAGGTGTCCGGCTACTTGCCTTAATGACTGATCGCACTTTTAAAGTTGTTGTCTATGGACCCCGTAAACCGGAGCTTTCTTCCCTTTGTCACTCTCTGGGGATCAGTGATCATGTGATCTTTAAAGGCGAAGTAAACCAGGAAATACTTGCTGCAGATATGCAGCAGGCAGGTGCTTTAATCTTATACTCCAGGTATGAAACGTTCGGCTGTGTATTGATAGAAGCCAACGCCTGCGGCGTACCGGTTATTGTGAGTGATATCCCTGTGATGCATGAAAATGTACACGATGGGTTAACGGGAGTTTTCGTTCCGCTGAAGAGACCTGATTTACTTGCGGAAAAGATGCTTTACATGATGAATCACAAAGATGAATTCAGCTCAAAAAAGATCAGTGATCTTACCCATGCTACATTCAGCTATCCGGTTGTTGCCGCGCAGTTTAATTCTTTTTACCACCAAACATTTGGGTTTTAAATTTTCCACCACACTCCCCGTACCTCCCATCCTCCCCGCCAATATTTATGGGTACGTACCAGGCGCTGTTTTTATCCTGACAATCCCTCCCATCCTTTCAATCCTCCCGCCAAAGAATAGGCGTCCCTGCCCGGTAGCTTTTTCTTAAGCAGATTAACGGCTTCTGCACTTCGCTTGCCGGATGCGCAATAAAAGGCGATCGGCCTGGTGCCGGCCCATTCAAAAGAAGTGTTTTCAATTTCATCCAGGGGGATATGCCTCCCCCCGATATGAAAAATGTTGCGTTCGTCCGTTCTTCTTACGTCAATCAACTCGTACCTGTTTTCCTTCATACCTGTCCTGAGGTCGCTGGCAGAGATCTGAAAGTTTGATGCCGCTTCAGGTAAAGCCGTAATGGTTGTTTTGGATACCCTTCCTGTTTTAATAATGCTGCTTTCCATGGAGCGTGCATCAAGGATCATCAGCTTCCCGGAGAGTAATCCGCCCGTTTGCGTAAGATATTTTATCACTTCATTCGCCTGTAAGCAACCGGTGATCCCGGTCACTGTAGGCAGTACGCCGGCTTCCGCGCACCCCGGGAACAAGGCCGATGAAGCTTCCGGAAAAAGGTCCCTGAAATGGGGTGTCCTTGAGCCGTCTTCGTTAGTGGCATTAAATACTGCAATCTGTGCTTCGTATTGGTAAACCGCGCCATATACCAGTGGCTTCCCGCTTAAAACACACGCATCGTTGAGTAAGTATTTGGTTTCGAAATTGTCGGTGCCGTCTACAATAATGTCATAATCCTTTATCAGTGCCATAACATTGTGTGAGGTAACCACAATATCATGGGCCACTAGTTTGATGAAGGGGTTCTGCCGTTGCAGCTTCGTACACGCCACCTCAGCTTTTTTCAAGCCAACTTCATCGGGAGTGTAAAGGATCTGCCTGTGCAGGTTACTCGTTGACACCGAATCAAAGTCGGCAATACCGAGCGTGCCGATACCGGCGGCTGCAAGGTACTGTGAGGCGGGGCAACCAAGGCCCCCGGCACCTACAATGAGCACCTTCGCCTGTTGCAATTTCATTTGTGAGGCTTCACTGAATCCTGGTAAAGCCATTTGGCAGGAATAACGCAACCATTCAGCTTCCATCGTTCAGGATCTGTTTCCGGTTAAGAATAGATATTGCCCGCGCCGATTCCCCGGGAGTATTTACATTGCTTAAAGCCTCAGGATCAGGCGCCTTTAAAAGACGGACTTTGCTGTTCCGCAGTACTTTTCGTGGACAGGAATATCCCTGAGCCAAAAATGCAAGCAGGAGTGGGTAGCTTTTGGGTTCCCAGATAGCGATCAATGGTTCGGGGAACCCATCATGAGGACTTTCAAAGGCTGTGGCAACAGCATTAGCTGTTCTGTTTTCGACAAGGTAACCAAGGGTTTCACGATCCAGGAAGGGAAGGTCAGATGCGGCAACCAGCCAGGCAGTATCGGGATGTTCCCTGAAAGCAGAAAGCAGCGCGCCATAAGGGCCGAGCCCGGTGAAAGTGTCTTCGAGGATATTATAAGAATGGTCAATTTCCGGTTGCTGGCCCGGGCGGCAGGAGATATATACATCGCTGCAGCATTCTTTTAACAGGTCAGCCATATAATACCGCTGTTGTTTGCCGTGCCATTCAGTCTGTGTTTTATCATATCCCATCCTTACACTTTTTCCTCCCGCAAGTACCAGTCCTTTCAACACCGGTTGCGCCTCTCTTAACTTCATCGAGAAAAACGATATGATATTGCCGGTTTCATTAAGGTGATATACCGGCAGCATATGCCAGTATGGGATAGCATCTTTTATACATTCGAAAACGTCCGTGGAAGTACCGGTAAGAAGAATCAGTTGGACGTTGGTTAACAGGGGGAGCCTTTTGATGAGCAAATCTTTCTTTGCAGGATCAACGACAATCACCTGTGCTTTTGCTTCAAGGTGATTGCCATTTACCAGCATCATATCCATACCGGAAAACATTGTTTTCAGATGGAGGGGATTGGGAGGCTGGTTATATCGAAATGGATGAGATATGTCGTTGTCAACAAATGAAATTGCCGCGTGTGCATATAATTCTTCCCCTGAAAAATCTTCGTCATCCACATGCGCGTGTTGTTTATCGGCGTATGCGCATTCCCATAAAGGCGATAAGCGTTCAATAATTACACCCGCAAGTGATTGAATAACGCTGCAACCGGTACCGGTGATTGCCCATTCATTACGGCAAAAGGCTCCGGTTGAAGGTTTCGCCAGGTCGCTGTGTTTTTTATGTTCGTTGGAAATCATTTTTGCCCCCCGTTTTTTGAATTAGCCTGGTTTCCTTAATTACTATATCATGGCTTAATGCTTTGCACATATCGTAAATCGTTAAGGCAGCAATTGATGCGCCAACCAGGGCTTCCATTTCAACCCCGGTTTTAGCGGTGATGCGGGTTGTGCAATCAATCACAATCTCATGCTGGCCATTTATATGGATATCAATAGCGCAATGTTCAAGCCCGAGCGGATGACACAATGGGATGAGTTCACCTGTTTTCTTTGCAGCCATAATACCGGCAATTCTTGCGGTCTGGAACACCGGGCCTTTTACTGTTTGTATATCACCACTGACAAACTTTTCGAGTATTGCCGCCGGTGCTTTAATAATGCTCTGGGCAACAGCCATTCTTGTGGAGATTTTCTTTTCACTCACATTTACCATCGCTGCCCGTCCCTGTTCATCAAGATGTGAAAATTCGTTCATAGGTATGCTTGTTATGACGTTACAATGAATATCGCCTCATTATCAAAATATATGTTTAAATGGCCAGATCCTGAATACCTGTCCTTTAGCAAATATCTGCTGTTCTGCCGGCAGTTCCATAAAGGCGTCAGTAGCGAGCAAATTCGAAAAATCACCCGAACCATTTCCCTCTACCGGGTTAGCCAGTAAACGGCCATTCGCGTTTAGATAAAGGGACACCTGCATAAAATATTGCAGAGATGGCCTGAATTCAAAATCATCGTCCAAAACGGCAAAAGCAGGTTTCTGAATTGTACCTAAAGAGCCGGTAAGCCACGGGATAAAGTAACGATGAAGGCACATAAAAGTTGAAACCGGGTTGCCGGGAAAGGCAAATACCAGCACATCACTGCTATGCACTCCGAACCAAAAAGGTTTTCCCGGCCGCTGCAGCACTTTATGAACGATTTTTTTTACAGACAGCTCCTCCATTACCTGCGGCACGTAATCAAATTTACCCATAGAAATGCCACCGGTGAGTAGAATAACGTCGTAGGACTTCAGGCAATTCTCTAACTGCAACCGGGTAATATGCGGATCATCAGGCAAGTGCAACATGTCTGCCTGAATATGATATTCGCGGAGGACTGCCTGAATGGTATAATTGTTCGATCGCCTGATCTGATAGGGGGAAGGGGCCTGATTTACTTCAACAAGTTCATCGCCAGTGGAAATGACAACTACCCCGGGCAATTTTTTTACTACCAGTGTGCTGCTGCCTACGGAAGCCGCCATGCAAATCAGTGGTGGGCCGATAAACTGGTTTTCGTGTCCGACAACCGTGTGTTTTTTACTATCGTGTCCCTGTTTGTGCACGTTTTGTCCTTTGTGCACAGGGCCATTAATCAATGTGGCTTTACCCGTCTCAATGTTGACATCCTCATAGCGGATAACGGTATCGGTTGTATTGGGCAGGGCAGCGCCGGTCATTATTTCAATACATTCATCGGGTCTGCCAATCTCCACAGGCTGGTCTCCGGCGGCCTGGGTAGCTTTAATAAAAAATGAACGTATGCCGGCTTCAAACCCGTTATAATTTATAGCAATCCCATCCATACTCACGCGGTTAAAGGGGGGTAAATCGCGGTCAGCAACAATTTCTTTTGCCAGCACCCTGCCTGAGGCGTTTTCAAAAGAAATTTCTTCCCTGCCGAAATCTTTGATATGTGACTGAATTGCTTTTTCCGCCTCTTCTACCGTAACCATCTTGCGTATAAATTTACTGAGGAAAACGGGGATGCTATCCGCCGATAGTAGCCATTGATTCGTGAACAGGCGAAGACGTCTTCCTGTTTAGTTCAGCTTCCCATCCATCCTTTGCCCTCCTGCCAAGTGCAGCTCTGAGAGCGCCGGCAAGATCTTTATCGGTGAGGTTACTCCTGAGGAGATCTTTGATGTTTAAAACACCGCTATCATATAAACAATTTTTAAGCACTCCCACCGGCGTGATCCGAATCCGGTTACAGGTTCCACAAAACGTCCGGGTATATGCTGCTATTATGCCAACATTGCCTTTATGCCCGGGAATATGGTAATTGTAAGATGTGGAATAAGGGGGATCCTTGATCTTTTGAATAGCTGGATAATGTTCCCTGATCTTTTCAAGTATGCGTACATGATCCCAGTACAGAGAGGTATAATGACTGCCTTCTCCATTAAAAGGCATCTCCTCAATAAAACGAACGCTCACCGGGTGAGACCTGGTGAGGGCTGTAAGCGGGATAATGTCTTCGATATTTTTCCCTTCCATTACCACTGCGTTTAGTTTAACATCCATGTTATGCTGTAGCAGGCTTTCGAGGGTGCCAAGCACCTGAGGCAGTTCATCCCGCCGGGTAATGGAAAAAAAACGTTCCCTGTCTAATGTATCAAGACTCAGATTGATGGAATGAATACCCAGCTTTTTCAGCTCAGGTACCAGCGGCTCTGTAAGCACGCCGTTTGTGGTGATGGTGATCTGTTGTAAACCATCGAGCTTTGATAAAGCAGCCATGAAGCGCATAATATCCTTTCTTACAAAGGGTTCACCTCCGGTGATCCGTATCTTTTCAATTCCCATTTTTACCAGTAACGAACATATGTGAAGCATCTCTTCATAAGTCATGAGTTCCTTCCTTTCAAGCCAGTTTAGTCCTTGTTCGGGCATACAGTAAAAGCAACGAAGATTACACCTGTCGGTTACCGCAAGCCTTAAATAATTTATTGTTCTTCCGTGATTGTCTATTAACACCTTTGTTCGTTTAATTAAATTACAGCAGCTTCCGGTTAACCAACGCAAAAACCCTCCTGGCAAATTTCCGTCAATTTGCGCGATTAACGAGCGTTAATTTTCTCCGCCTGGCTGTTCATCAGTTTGGCTGTTATTTTTACCGCTAAATGCAGGAATTTATTTGCAAGCTGATTAATGATGAACATTAGATATAAATAAAGATATTTATACGTTCTTAGCGCTAACAAAAACTTGTACGGTACAACAATGGGAAACTTTTCCTGTTATCATCCCGGCAGGCAGGAATAAGCACCATTAAACCTAATATACAGCATCTTGAAAGGCAACGTAACTAAGCCACTTTTGTTATTTTTTCCCTTCGGGCATTTATCGCATTACCTGCGGTGCCTTATGCTGGCACGACAGTTTTCACCATGGTTCGAAATTCGATTTGCTCACGATGCAGCTTATTTATCGTTCATTGAACTGGAAGGCTTTAAAACATTTAAATGCCTGTCGTTTGATGCCGGTGAGGTTCTTGACTGTGTGAAAAGATTTGATTTCTCCTGGTTGGAAAAGCAATCGCTTGAAGCTGTTTTTAATGACCAGGTGGCTGTCATAGCCCTGCTTAAGCCGGTTGCTGTTTTTGGGGATACTTCTCCTACCTTAAAGATGGCATGTGAAAAAACGGGGGTTACCTATATTTCACTTATGAATGGTTATATGAGCAAGTATTACAGGTTTGTAAGACATATCCCGGAAAGGCATCCCGCTTACAAATTTGCAAAAGCACTTCCTCGGGGGGTACTTAGCTTCGTTACCGGCACAGGTGAGGCATTTACATTTTATAAGTTGCACCGGCCGTTCGCACAGATCCGCAAACAGCATCAGCTCCGCAAACAAAAATTTTACCTGGATGAACTGGAAGGCGACATCAATTTGGTCTGCGACCTGCAGGACATGTTTCCCCTGAAACCTATGCCGCGGCATTATGTGCCGATAGCTCCATTGTTTTATGATTCCACTGCTGCTTATATGAATTTGTCTGAAAAGATAGACAGGAGTAAAAGAACCATTTACGTTAGTATGGGCAGTACGGGAGATTGGCAGAACGTGGCCTTTCTGAATAATGATCATTTTAGCAGATACAATATTATTGCCGCAGGCGATAGAGAAACTGTTTTGAACGCCGCACATATCATTAGTATGGGCTTCGTAAACGTGCATGAGCTGTTTCCTGTTACTGATCTTGTGATCTGCCATGGAGGCAACGGCACCATCTATCAATGCTTATCTTACGGCATTCCTGTTCTATGTGCAACGAGCCATTTTGAACAGCAGTGGAATGTTGATGGCCTGGTCAGATGTAAAGCAGGTGAGTCAATCAATGGGATTACCACCCCTGGCGACTATATTTCCGTTATAGAAAAATGGATCGTGGTCAGGGAAACACCGCCTTTAATATTTTTAAAGAAACGGATATTTAATGAGCTCAGCGTATTGCCTGCTACAATCCGGAAGATCGCAACCGAACTCCTTTATAATATCCGAAGTCGCCAGGAGGCAGCAGGCGACAGTTTAACTAAGTTCCCCGAAAACGCTTACGGGTGTAGCAATTAACTTATATGCTTCCAGGAAGCTGGATTAATCAACTTTTATCAGGAGTTTTGCGCTTCTTAGATTTGAATTAAATATTATACAATTGTTTGGTTTAAAATACGTTACTAATTTTATGTAAGATATTTAAGCAGGAATACTCATCCTTGCATTTTTCTTATAGGTGCTAACAGCAAATAACCCCAATCCTGGCGCGAGTATGCGGCCTGGCCAATGTGCCGATGCGTACTCGTGCCTTTTACATTAGCAGAGATTCTGATAGTAGTGCTTCAACTTTCCTTCAATGCTTTGGCACGAGAACGCCGCGTTCAATCCAACCAAATCCTGGCGCGAGTATGCGGCCTGGCCAATGTGCCGATGCGTACTCGTGCCTTTTACTTTAGCAGAGATTCTGATAGTAGTGCTTCAACTTTCCTTCAATGCTTTGGCACGAGAACGCCACGCTCAATCCAACGCCGCATTCTCGCGCCAGGCCGCTTTAATATTTACGGGTGCAGGGCCCCCAAATCCTGGCGCGAGTATGCGCCCTGGCCGATGCGTACTCGTGCCTTTTACTTTAGCAGAGATTCTGATAGTGGTGCTTCAACTTTCCTTCAATGCCTGGCACGAGAACGCCACGCCCAATCCAACGCCGCATTCTCATATCTTTTATTTTTGTAGAAAAATCAAATTTATTTAGCATTCAAATCCTCCCATATCTTTACTGGTACAAGTACAGAGGTCTTGTGTCCACTGTTATCAACAATATATTTTAAGGCATTTGGCATGTCACCTTTTTTACAATTTAAGGAAAGACCTCGGATGCATGACGCATAACTATTAATTTATGACCGCCATCATTATTGCGATTTTTGTTATTGGCTACACCGCTATTGCGGCTGAGCATTACATCGGCATCAATAAAGCAGCTACCGCTTTAATTACCGGCGTTTTATCGTGGACTGTTTATATCATATTCTCAGTTGACAAAGAGCTGATTTCTGAACAGCTTACCATGCACCTTGGAGAGTTATCGGGTATCCTTTTTTTCCTGATGGGTGCCATGGCTATAGTGGAGATAATAGACGCCCATCATGGCTTTGATATCATTACCAACAGGATCGTTGAAACAAACAAGCGAAAATTGTTATGGATAGTAGCAACGATCACTTTTTTCCTTTCACCACTTCTGGATAACCTTACTACTACGATTGTAGTAATATCACTGCTTCGGAAGCTGATCAAAGATCCGGAAGAAAGACTATTATATGCCGGAATGGTTATAGTAGCTTCTAATGCTGGCGGAGCATGGTCTCCTATCGGGGATGTGACCACAACAATGCTTTGGATCGGGGGACAGATAACCGCTTCAAGTATCGTATTGAATTTATTTATTCCCGCAGTATTCTGCCTTCTTGTGCCGCTAACCGTCGTAACACTAAGACTAAAAGGTAATGTAGAAAGGCCTGCCTCAGAGGCGGGTAATTCTTTTCGAATTCCTTCGAAAAAACACCAGATATTGGTATTTACTGCCGGGGTACTTACCCTTTTATTTGTCCCGGTGTTTAAATCAATAACGCATCTGCCGCCTTACATGGGAATTCTGATCGGGTTAGGCGTTCTGTGGGTGATCACTGAATTGATACATGGAGACAAGGATCAGGAGGATAAGCATGTACTGTCTGTAGCTTATGCCTTGCAAAAGGTAGATACGCCGAGTATATTGTTCTTTTTAGGAATACTTGTTAGTATTGCGGCATTACAGTCCGTGGGTGTGCTTACCGTGTTATCTGAACGGATTTATCAGCAATTTTCAAATGAGAACCTCATTGTGATCATTATGGGACTCGCTTCATCAGTGATTGATAATGTGCCGCTGGTTGCAGCCTCGCAGGCAATGTATGATCTTAGCCGGTATCCTGTAGATCACTCTTTCTGGCAATTCCTTGCGTATTGCACCGGAACTGGCGGTAGTATTTTAATTATTGGATCAGCAGCAGGTGTTGCGGCGATGGGGATCGAAAAGATAAGCTTCACCTGGTATCTCAAAAATATCAGTCTGCTTGCCTTATTAGGGTACATGGCCGGCGCTGGCGCCTATCTGCTGCAGCATTTTCTGGTATACAAAAGCTTCTGATCCGGATACTAAAGCAGCGCGTGAATGCATTTTAATTGCTACGCAGAACAGGCGCGCGCTGTCTGTAATTTTTTCTCCACAGCTCTAAAAATTAATCCTCAACAGGCATCGAATTCCTGTTGAGGATTAAGCCGTATGGCAACGCTATCAAACAAACAGGATACTGTTAAATCCGGTAACGCCGTCTGGTTCCCGGTAAGGATTGTCGATGTCCTCAACCCAAAGCTTATCGTCAATAAAAAACTTATAAGAGTACTTTCCCTGCGGTAACATCGGGATCTCTATCTCCCATAGCCCTTCTTTATCCGGCTCCATCAGCAGCACATCCTTTGCCCAGTTGTTAAAGCTTCCTGCAACTGAAACCTGCGAAGCTCCTGCAAGGGATACATGTGAGGCGTAATCATTGTGAAAGAAGAACTTGATTGTTTTCTCCTGCGGGTTGATCTGAGGCGAAATGTGTGAGTCCATAAATTTACATTTAAAGGGTTTATGATATCTACATATTAAAACGTTGATGATACGGAAGAAATAATTGATGTAATGAAATCCTCTTAGCTGGCAGCCTGTAATGCGGAAGCCACTGTAAACTAAAGCTCAATCACCGAAAAAGATCACAGTTAAAATGACTCTTTCGTTAAATGCTTTTTCAAGGCATTAATACCGGTAACGGCCCTGTTAACATCCTCCGGTACGGTGCACATTTTCAAACTTTTTCCGGAGGTCTGCACGTATATTGATCAGGTCTGGTAGTACGTTTATATATAGGAAAATTACCTACTACAAGTTTAGTGCATTTATGCGGTAAAAAAAGGTTGATTTGGAGTCAATATTTTCAACTAAGAGTTTATATCTAAACAAGCGAAGGGGTAGATATTAGCGGCTTTCGTGCCTTGTTTAAAGCGGGTAATTTACCTTTCAGACTGGGCGATCTTAGATTTTAAAATGTTACGGGTAGCCCACCTGAATTGCGTTAGAGAGGGCACAGTTTTATGTGGCCTCAATGAAAACAAGGATTTACCGCATGCGCAGGTAAGGCAGTTGGAAACCGGCGATCTAAAATCTCCTATCTTCGTCAAACTCTTTTTCCAGGTTCAGTTAAATTCCTTAGTTTTCTGGTTAAACTGGTGCCATGTTGCAAAATGATCCTACGCTAATCGGAAGACGGAAATTCCTTGGAAAAGCCGCCGTACTTTCTTCGTTTTTTATTGTTCCCCGCTATGTACTTGGAGGTAAAGGATATACGCCACCGAGCGATATGATCGCTATTGGCTTCATCGGCACTGGCAAGCAGGCGCTGGGCTTGCAGAATTCGTTTCAGAAAACAGGACAGGCGCAGATCGTAGCTGCAAGCGATGTGTATAAGGCAAAGCTTGAAAACTTTGTCAGCAGGGTAAATGCCTTCCATGCTGCCAAAGCGGGTCAGCAGGACTACAAAGGCTGCCGGTCTAACCCCGATTTTACGGAATTGCTCGAGAGCAAAGATATTGATGCTGTTGTGATTGCAACGCCAGACCACTGGCATGCCATTCAGGCGATAAAAGCTGCGGAGGCAGGAAAAGACATTTACTGCGAGAAGCCTCTTTCACTTACCGTCAAAGAAGGGCGTGCAATGGTGAATGCTTCGCGCAAGCATAAGCGCGTTTTTCAAACGGGGAGCATGCAGCGTTCATGGGAAGAATTTCGCCATGCCGTAGAGCTGATCCGGAATGGTTATATCGGGGATATCACCAACATAAAAGTAAGTGTTGGCGGGCCTCCTGTGCCGTACGATCTGCCTGAAGAAAAATTAGTTGAAGGATTGGACTGGAAAAGATGGCTGGGGCCAAACAAAGCGGTACCATTCAATACAAAGTTAACCCCTTCGCTTACGGACACTTTCTGGGCTAAATGGCGTGACTACAAAGAGTTTGGCGGCGGAGGCATGACCGATTGGGGCGCTCATATGTTTGATATAGCTCAATGGGCGCTCGACATGGATAACAGTGGGCCCATCAATATCACACCTCCTGATGGAAAAGAATTTCCGTTTCTTACATACAAGTATGCAAACGGCGTGATCATGACACACGAGAACTTTGGAACCAATAACGCAGTCCGGTTTACAGGAACAAAAGGCACGATAGAAGTTCAGCGGGGCAAGCTGATGACCACACCTGAGTCAATTAAAGAAACGCTGATCACTGACAATCAGCAAAAAGTATATCACAGCATTAATCATTATACCGATTTTTTAGATGCCATTAAAAAACGGAGTAAACCCGTTTGCGATGTAGAAACCGGCCACCGGACAGCCTCGGTTTGCAACCTGGGCAATATTGCCTACCAGCTCCACCGCCCTTTAAAATGGGATCCGGTAAAAGAATCAATAGATAACGACCCTGAAGCCAATGCTCTTCTCGGGAGGTCGATGCAAAAAGAATGGGCTGTTAAGTTTTAGGTGTAAACATACGGGCAGAAAGCAGGTGCCGCCCAGAAGTATCTACGAATTTTCGCTATCGAAAATAAACCTTTAAGGGAATGTTAGTGTTCAGGGTAACACAAAGTACACGATGAGGCACGAACACAAATATTTATTATATTATTCATTCAATCAAGCAAAGTAATACTTCGTGAACTTTGTGCAATCGTAGTGTACTTTGTGCTCCTTCAGACCTGGAATTATCAATTTGTTGTCATCTTTTTATGCCTTAGCGCATATTGTTTCAGACTATCGGATGGGATGCCGCGTTAAAAATCGATAAGCTATTGAGATCCATCGTTGCGGCCCCACCCGCACAGGAAACATGTTCCAACATTCGCCTCCGGTGGACCTTGGAGCGTGATTTGTTTACTTGTTCCGGATGTTTACTTCTTCCGGACAACAATGTCTCAAAACACTTCTTAACTATTCTTTATTTAAATGTTATTTTTCCACTCGACTATCTTCGTGGAATTATATCAATTTGAATCGTGCAGATGAAACAAAAATGTTTTAGAACCGGAAGGATGAAAGGTTTTTTTACAGAGGTTTTCTTGTTATCAATTTTCTTTCTCTCAATTGCAGCCTGCCAGTCTGGAACCGTTGATAAAGACGCCGTCGCCGATTCGCTGGCTGTCAGGGAGAGCGTACCTCCTTCTCCGGTAGTACCACCCGGCGAATCTATAGCCAAGATGAAAGTGGAAGAAGGTTTCGAAGTGCAGCTAATTGCCGCGGAACCACTGGTAAATTCCCCCGTGGCGATGGTTTTTGATGCCGATGCCCGGATGTGGGTTGTCGAAATGAATGGCTATATGCCGGATACGATGGGCACCGGGGAAGACCAGCCTACGGGAAAGGTCGTTATCTTAACAGACACAGATAAGGACGGCAGGGCCGATGAGCGCAAAGTATTTATGGATTCCCTTGTGCTGCCGAGGGCCATATGTTTGATTGAAGACGGCATTTTGATAGCTGAACCGCCAAACCTGTGGTACGTCAAAATCAGGGATGACAAGCCGGGTAAAAAGGAACTGGTTGACAATAAATATACGGAAGGGGGTAATGTTGAACACCAGCCAAATGGGTTGTTTCGCGCTTTGGACAACTGGATCTATAACGCTGAATCGCACAAGCGTTATCGTAAGGCTGGCAGCAAATGGCTGATTGAGAAAACTCACAACAGGGGCCAGTGGGGCATCTCACAGGATGATTATGGCCGGTTGCATTACAATAACAATTCGGAAAATCTGCTGGCCGATTATTTTTCACCGGGCCTCGGAGCTGCTAATGAAAATCAAAGAAGAGTAGCGGGTTTCAGTGAAAGAGTAGTGCCGGGCAACCGGGTTTTTCCTTTGAGGCCCACGCCGGGAGTGAACAGGGGATATATGCAGGGTGTATTGGATGATAGCCTCCGGCTGGTGAAGTTTACCGCAGCAAGTGGCCCGGTATTGTACCGCGGCGACTTGTTTGGCAAAGCGTATTACGGAAATGCCTTTGTAGGTGAACCCTCAGCCAATCTGATCAAAAGAAATATCATATTCCATGAGGGTTACCGGATAAGGGGCAAACAGGCCTACGAAGGCAAAGAATTTTTGTCCAGTACCGATGAACGGTTCAGACCGGTAACATTGTATAACGGACCGGATGGCGCGTTATACGTTTTGGATATGTACCGTGGAGTGATTCAGCATAAAACGTATCTCACTGGTTATTTAAAGTCTGAGATCAATAGCAGAAAGCTAAGCGAGCCCACCACCTGCGGCCGCTTATACAAAGTTGTTCCTGAAAATAAGCAGGTAAATTTCCGCTCCATGCCCCGAAACCCTGAGCAGTTAACGATGCTTCTTGACGATGCCAACGGGTGGGTCAGAGACAAAGCACAGCAAATGATAATTGATGGCCATTCGTTAACCGTTGTTCCTGCTTTGCGGAAATGGTTATTGCAAAAAGACCGGATCCTGCCTGTAATTCATTCCTTATGGACCCTTGAAGGATTGCAGGCTCTTCGGCCGGAAGATGTTTTGCCGTTACTAAAACACGAGGAGTGGCTGCTGCGAATGCAGGCTTTAAGCGTCTTGCCTTCAGTGACCAACAAGGAAACATACGGACGGTACCTGCCGGTTTTGCAGCAGATGGTTGATGAGCACGATACGCTTGCCGTTCCATATGTTGCCTTCCTCGTATACACAATCCAGGCCTATGATAAACCGGCAGCGGAAGGCTTAGTGAAATCCATCCTCAGACAGTATGCAGATAATACATTTATCTCCGATGCGGTAATCAGTACAATGCAGGGAAGGGAAGCGGTTATGCTCAGGCAAATCAGTGCACTAAACCCCGATACAAGCCTCGCCGTCAATAAGCGGCTGCAGAAGGTTTTGACCGATATAGATAACCGAAAGAACAGCAGTAACATGAAGAATCTCGTTAAAGAATACCCTGTGGGTGCTGCCTTGTTTAAATCTGTTTGCCAGGCCTGCCACGGCGCAGACGGGAACGGTATAAGATCACTTGCGCCACCCCTGAATAAATCAGACATAGTGGTAGGAGACAAAAACCGGTTACTGGCCATTGTATTGTTCGGATTAACCGGGCCGGTAACGGTCAGTGGAACGGTGTACGAAGCGCCGGAAATAAATGGCGATATGCCGGGTATTGGGCACAATGCTGAAATATCTGATGCCGATATCGCGCAGGTGGTTAGCTTTATCCGCAACGCGTGGAATAACAAGGCTGAGAAAGTGAATGCCGGGGAAGTTGGCAAAATCCGCAAAAAGTATAAAGGGCGCCAAAAAGCCTTTACCATGCAGGAATTGTCAAAGTCAAAATGACTGGGCTTACATGATGTTGTTATGGAAAAAAGCAACAATTTCGTTGTTTGAATTGTAGATGGATCAACCGGTAAAATTACCCACCCTAACCTGCCAAATCTGATATGAAAAAAGATTTTTATCAGCATCTGTTCGATAAACAACAGCACACTGAAGCTGTCCCGCCAAATGAAGAAATTGCTGCATGGGCGTTGGGATTGATCTGTTTACTATATCCTGCAAAATCAAAACGTGTATTTTTGTCCGTTGAACATATAGCCGAAGAATTTGCCAGGCTTGAAACCGACCTTATCAGAATACTGGATTCCACAAAAGCCTGTTGCCATAGTAACAATGACACTAAGGCCCGGCAATTCATAGATGCAGTACCGGAGCTATATCGTGTGCTGAATACAGATATCAGCGCCCTTTTCAACGGCGATCCCGCTGCCACAAGCGAATTTGAAGTGATCAGGGCGTACCCGGGGTTTAATGCAATATCTTTTTACCGCGTGGCACACGCGTTATTCGGGCTGGAAATTCCTCTTTTGCCCCGCATCCTCACCGAATATGCCCACTCTCAGACAGGGATAGACATCCACCCGGCAGCCGAGATTGGAGAATACCTGTATATCGACCATGGTACCGGCATTGTGATTGGCGAAACCACCAAGATCGGTGATCATGTGAAACTGTATCAGGGCGTTACCCTTGGCGCTTTAAGTGTTGATAAAAGCATGGCCTCAATTAAACGGCACCCAACTGTTGAAGATAATGTTGTGATATATTCCGGCGCAACAATCCTCGGTGGTGACACCGTAATAGGTCACCATAGTATTATCGGCGGAAATGTCTGGCTGACCAAAAGCGTACCGCCGGGTTCACGCGTATATCACAAACCTTCTATAGAAGTGGTTCCAATCAAATTACCTTACTAATATATCATAAATCATGGCCACAGTCGCAGACCTGGTAGGAAATACCCCGCTCGTGGAAATCATGAAAATGAATTCAAATCCAGCTGTTAAAGTTTATGCCAAGCTTGAAGGTCACAACCCCGGCGGAAGTGTAAAAGACCGTGCTGCGTTAAATATGATCCGCAGCGCGGTGAACCGCGGCGATATTAGAGCCGGCATGAAGCTTATTGAAGCAACAAGCGGAAACACCGGTATTGCGCTTGCCATGATTGCACGCCTGTTTGATCTTGAAATTGAGCTGGTAATGCCATTGAGTTCAACCCGTGAACGAACCCTTACGATGGAGGCTTTTGGCGCGAAAGTCGTTCTGCTCGACAATATCGAAGCCTGCAGGGATTATGCACAGGATAAAGCCGCCTCCGGCGATTATTTCTTACTTGACCAGTTTGCCAATCCCGACAACTATATGGCCCATTATAAAACCACCGGCCCTGAGATATGGAAGGATACGAATGGTGAGATCACTCACTTCGTGAGCTCCATGGGAACAACAGGATCGATTATGGGCATTTCCATGTTTTTAAAAGAACAGGATCCGCAAATTCAGATCATCGGATGCCAGCCATCGGAGGATGCCTGTATTCCCGGCATCAGGCGCTGGCCTGTTGAATATCTCCCGAAAATTTTTGATCCCTCGAGGGTTGACCGGATTATGGACGTTACGCAACAGCAGGCTGTCGAATGTACACGCGAGCTGGCTAAAACCGAAGGGATATTCGCTGGCATGAGCAGCGGCGGAGCAGCTTCGGCTGCTATGAAACTTTCTGCAGAGATAAGCTCAGGAGTAATTGTGTTTATTGCCTGTGACCGCGGCGACCGCTATTTAAGCAGCAATCTCTTTGGATAGCGGTTGTTGTATTACTCTGCCTGGAGCTTTTCATTTTCAACAAAAGCGTAACAGATCATATGGCAGATGGTCATGTGCGCATCTTCCACCTTTCCGTAATGGGTGGAATTTATCACGATCACCTGGTCTCCCAAAGTTGTCAGCATGCCTTTGTTGCCTCCGGCAAGAACGATTGTATATACATCATTTTCCGTGCACCACGTCACGGCTTTCACAAGGTTAGGTGAATTTCCGCTGACGCTCATCACCATCACCAGGTCTCCCGGCTTTGCGTAATTTTCCAGCTGTCGTTTGAAGATGTCTTCAAAATGATAATCGTTCCCTATTGCAGTTATCCAGGCCGTATTATCATTCAATGACAGGCAACGAAACCTTTTGTAGGTTTTGTCTGAAGCGCTTTTACCAAGGTCGGTGATAAAATGAGATGCATTGGTACCACTGCCGCCGTTTCCAAAAACAAAGATCTGACGATCTTCCCTGAGGGCGGTTTTAAATGTGTCGATTAGCAATGAAACCTGGTCTGCCGGTATGGAGTCGATAACTAACTTGTGGTTCTCGACGTACTGCCTGATATATTCCTGCATGGTATAGTTTGAATTCAGTTTCGGTATTCGGATGATTTAGGCTATTAGAGAAATGTAGTAACGAGCTGGAATTAGCAAAGTATTAGTATTAGTATTAATTCCTATTAAGTGAGAGACTTGCCGGATTTTAGGCGGTTAAAGACCGGTTGGCGTAAATGAAATCCTGGCCAATTCCAGCGCTCCTATGGGCACTACCTTTTCTCCCAGCGTAGCAATTTTAATTTCAGGGCCCGGCAGAAAAGACTGCATCACATATCCCGGTAAAACGTCTGCAACAGGATCCCGGAGATGATCACCAAGCAACGAAATTCCGCCACCAATCAGAATAACTTCGGGGTGCAAAAGGTGAACAACATGAGACAGTGCAAAGCCAATGTTTCCGGTAATTTCGTCCAGAATACCTTCGGCGGCCGGATCTCCGTGGAGCAAGGCACTTTTTAAAAATGTGGATTCGTTTTTAGTAGCCCCACCGACCAGTTCTGCAAGCACGCCCTCCGGATCAGCGGCAATGGCCCTGCGGATCTTTTTATCTACCGCCCACCCCGAGCAACTGGATTCGAGGGTGTCTCCATTTTTGTTCAACAGCACATGCCCGATTTCCACTTCTCCGGGATGCGCCCCATGATAGATTTTCCTGTTGATCGCCAGGCCGCCCCCAATACCGCTACCTATTGTCATATAGAAAACATTCTTGTAAGATGCTCCTGCGCCATAGACTGCTTCTCCGAGTGCAGCAATATTGGCGTCATTGTCAACAATTACGGGGGAAGCGGTAAGATCCTGAAGCCAGTATAACAAATTGAAGTCTTTCCAGCCTTCTATCTGGTGAGATACGCTTATCTTCCCCGTTTTATAATTTATCGGTCCGCCAAACCCAACGCCCGTAGCAGTGATTATTCTGCCGTCTCTTAGTTTCTTAATCCCTTCAATGATCTGGTTGCGGATGCCTTCTGCGCCATTCTCCTGATCCACTTCGAGGCAAAGGTATTCCTGGTTGGCAAGTGAGGTTTCTGAAAGGAATAATTGAAGCTTGGTGCCCCCAATCTCCATACCTAACAAATATTGTTTTGACATGCATCTGATGTTTGAAGCAGGATTTGTGTAAACATATAACCAGGCTTCGGTGGTTAGAAGCGTTGAGACCTGCAATGTTAAGCGCCAACTGCCTTTCTTACTTCCTCGAGGAAGAGCGGTACTTTCACTTTTGGATCTCCGCTGCCCAGGGTTTCAATCGGCAAATATCCCCGGTAGCCTGAAAGTTTGATGATGCCGATTACTTTACGCAAGTCTGTCTTTTGCTCGATTCCATTGACATACATGTTCTCTTTGATCTGCCAGTTCACCGCGTATGCAGCCGTTTCAGCAATTTGTTTATACGGATCACCTGTCCTGTAACTCCCGATGTCGAGTACCAGCCCCAACCATTCAGACTCTGCCATTTTCAAGATGGCACTTGCCTCTTCGGCCGTCTTAATAAAATCATTGTGATTCTGAATGGCCACAATTACGCCGTACTTTTTTCCATGGTCAACACATTCACTGATGTCTTTTGCCATCCAGGTCAATACCTGTTGCCTTGTGAATCCCTGCGGGTTGCCGGCGCCTGTAAATATCCTGATCACCGGGGCGCCAAGCTTTGCGGCAAGTTCTATCCAGTTTTTTATAAGGATGATATCGGATCTTCTTTTGTTTTCATCCGGATCAGTGAAATCATTTTTTACGCCGGTGCCGTTAATGTCAAGCCCAAGCCGTACAGCTTTGCGTTTAATTTTGAAAATATATTCATCAGGGGGAACTTTCGGGTAACCCGGAAAATAATACCCGGTGAGGTCTACGGCATCAAAGCCGGTAGCGGCACAAAAATCAAGCAGGTCTTCAAGGTTCATGCTGCCGTTCCGTAAGGGCTCGTTAAAGGAATAAGCATTAAGGCTGATCTTGAGTTTCGGTATTTCTACCTTGTTAGTTAATGGTGGTTGAAACGGAGCCTGGTTATACCACAACGATCCGGCGGTTACCGCCGGAAATGCAATCATTGATTTAATAAATTTCCTGCGTTTTACAGCGTCGGTCATACAGTCGATTTTATCTTATTTCAGTAACAGTCTGAACCTAAGTTCAGGCGTGCATTGCGAAAACAGGCGAAAGCGAAAACAATATGGAAAGATAGTCTTTTCTTAGCGCAGCCTTTCTCAGGGCGATTTACTTATTTCTGATTTTGGGATAAGGCACATCGTATCCTCTTACTGCATACCAGATGATTTTGTTCAACTCGTCGTCTTCAGATTCATCCATTTCTTCCAAAGGCATCGCCATTGACTTTTCTGCCCAATATCTTTGCCTCCCTTTAAGGGATGACAATTTCGGATTCATCTGGTCTAGCGGAACTGTATTCCGTAAGGCTTTGTATGGAGTGAAGTCCGGTTTATCCGTGAAACAATCGACCAAGGGTTCAGCAATCAGATCAAACTGGCTCATCGGAGGCAGTCCTAATATCAATTCGATCGATCGCAATATACTGTTTTGATTGTAATACGTGCTGATCACTTCACCTCTTTTCGTGTAAGGACTTATACATAAAGCTACGGTACGCTTTCCATCAACATGATCCAGGCCTGATTGAGGATCATCCTGTATGACAAAGATCACCGTCTCCCGCCAGAACTTACTTTTGCTCACGGCTTCTACAATCTGGCCTAATGCCAGATCATTATCAGCTACTGCGGCACCCGGTGTGGGGTAATTTTCATTAACGCCTACGGTATGATCGTTAGGCAGCAGCATCAGCATAAAATTAGGAAGCTCGCCTTTTGCTTCATAAGCATTTAATTCTTTAATGAATTCCCTGGCCCGGTAAACATCCGGTATCCTTCCGGTAAAACCCGGAAACGTGGGGCAATTGTAAGGTTCTAATGTATGAAGCTTCGATTTTGCCTTAATCGTTATGTGGTTAGTATTGTTCTTATACTCCTCGTACGCCTGGCTCCACAAGACATTTGCAGGCGTGATTTCCGCATCAACAAATTCTCCGTAATTGCGAAAGCCAAGTCCCTTTTTTATGACGTTGTCCCAGATAAAGCCAGATGAAGCAAAAGCCAAAGGGTCATCACCCCTGTAAGGATAACTTCTTATAAACCCGCCAAAGCTTTTCTCGAGATAACCGGTAACATATCCCTCATTGGTCCATTGATGCCCGTCTGCGCTTAAAACGCCGTTGCAGTACGTGTTATCAAGCAAAACGAAAGTTTCGGCAAGTGCGTGATGATTAGGAGTAACATTTCTACCAAACTGGCATAATGAGCTGTCTCCGTTGCCCTGCTTCAATCCACCAAATACCTGGTCATATGTCTTATTCTCCTTGATGATATAGAGTACGTGTTTGAAAACAGATTTC
The DNA here is from genome assembly GCA_041751095.1 of Flavihumibacter sp. Classification (GTDB taxonomy): domain Bacteria; phylum Bacteroidota; class Bacteroidia; order Chitinophagales; family Chitinophagaceae; genus JADCRZ01. The sequence goes on along the minus strand of JBGSYC010000111.1, from coordinate 18,082 downwards.
TCTCCCGGTCGTGTCGGAACAGGAACGATCCGCTCTTTGACTGTTTCCAATTTCATGTTTTCAGTTATTCGCGGCAAACGCATTTGAGAAGCTGCCTTCAGGGTATAATCTTCCAGAACCGTTTTGGTAGGAACGGTAATAAATGAAACAGAACCCAAATGATCATTTGACTTGTAACCTTTAGCCCCCGGGTTTAAATGCCTCGCTCCTGCTCCCTTTGTATTGGCCACAAATAATTTACTTCCATCCCTGATTAAAGCTATCCCGCCGGGATACCACCCTGCAGGAATCAAACCCTTAACCTGATCAGTTGCCAGGTCAATTACAGCAATAAGGTTATTTCCACCATTGGCCACATACAACGTTTTACCATCACCTGAAACGGCCAGGGCATTCGGTGCGCTTCCAAAGGGCAACTCTGGCATTGGCTTTGGATTTATTTCTTTGATCACCTGGTTTGATTGTGTGCTGATAACGGATATCAAATCACTGTTTGCATTGGCAACATATAATCTTGAGCCGTCGGGGTGAAGAGCCATGCCTGATGGGTGCAGATGAACTTTAATTTCCTTTGTTGCCTTACGGGAATTTAAATCAATTACTGAAACAGTGCCGGAAGAGGCAATACCCGTTTTCGGATCCACAACAACCGGAGTACCCGCAGAGTTTGCTGTTGTCTCCCCTTTTAAAGGCAACCTGCCTCCCCAGTTTGTAACATAAGCTGTACCGGCTTTTACGACTACAGCATAAGGTGCAATGCCCACAGGTATGTGCGCTTCAAACTTACCTGTCTTCATATTAACAATACCGACGGAATTGTTCCGGTTAAGCGTAACATAGATGTAACCACCTTGTTCATCAATGGCAAATCCACCCGGGTATTCCTGGTCATTTGAGGTGCCTGCGGGCTTGTCAAGGATTTCGTTTTTCCATGCAAATTGCCCGTTTGACATTATTTTGGAAGGAAGCAAAATTTCATCGGCCCAGGAAAATGATCCATTGCCCTGCAGTTTTGCCGAGCGAAGATACCCCCTGGTATCTGTTGTCCATACCTTTTGCCCGTTGTCGCTCCACCCGATCCCTGTAAAGGTGTTTCCTCCCGCGGGCAGGGCAAGTGTTTGTTTTATGCTTTGGCTTGCCACATCAAAGAAGACAATATCCCGGAGATTTTTTACTGCAAGAATCGTTTCATCATGATTCAGCGCAAGATCCACCGGCCGGCCTGGAAACGTAATGGTATGGCCCGAAGGATCGATGATCTGTGATGTTGGTACGATATAACTTTCGTCACCGTGTTTGCCTGTCAGTGATTTTTTTTGGAAAATATCTTTCGCACTTTTTCCTTTTTTCTGGGCATAGGAAACAGTTACCGCATACGTACAAATAAGCGTTAAGAAAATTACCAGTCTGCATTTAATCAAACAATGACTGCTGATATCAACATATAAATTTATCATGGCTTAGTAATTAAACAGGTTCCGAATGTAAGCTTCCTTACCCACTTTATTCCCGGCTTCATGGAAACTTAATTTCTGAAATCCTGTCACATGCTGTAAAGGTTCATATACTGATTTTTGGGGTGGTTGTATTCTTCAAGGTAACCAACTGAGGCCGTTCAAAAAATGTTGGATCTTTAACCTGGTTCTGGTTACCATTGTATTTTTTGCGGGCTTACTCATAATAGAAGTTGATCGTTTTTATCCGCAATCTGCCGCTTTTACCGCTTTAAGGATGGCGCAAACGTTGCCGGTAACGATTGCATAAATAATTAAATTTCCGGAGGGTATGGTGAAGCAAGTTAAGTACCTTGATGAATTGACTGGATGGAAGCTTGTGATGAATGCAAGCCTGAAATCCAGCGTGGGAGAGGAGATATATTTTTGATTTCAATAACTTTACTCAATTTAGCCGCACGAAAAAAATGCCTGTATGAAAAGCGATCAATTGATGACGAAGACTGCTCTGCTCTGTTGTTGGCTGCTTCAAATATTCGCCGCCAACGCGCAGCAGATCATTGAAACGGATTCCCAAAAGCCAATGCCGGATGAATGGATTGACAAAGACACGCATCACAAGATCACCCGCATATCACGTCTGAACGGAAGAAATGCGAGCTTTTACTTTCATAATAATCCTTTCATTGATAACGCGATGGTGTTTTATAACACAGGCCCCGCGGGGAAACAGTTATATCTTGTTGATCTGAACACGCTGCAAAGCCGGCAGCTCACTCATCAGGCTTCAAATATGAGCGGGGAAATCGTAGCGCCTAAAGGCAGAAATATTTTCTACCAGTGCAATGACAGTGTATTCTCGACCAATATCGATACAAAAGAGACAAGGTTGGTATTTGTTTTTCCGCCGGACTATAAAGCCAGCATCACCACTATAAATGCAGATGAAACGATGCTTGCGGGAAATAAGGCAAGTGATAAACAAAAGGATATCTTAAGGATGTATCCCGAGAAATCGAAGTTCTTCGACCGGATCTACGACGCCAAACTTCCCAACGACCTGTTTACCATCAACCTCAAAACAAAAGAATTAAAAAAAGTGCACCAGGAGAATACCTGGCTCGGGCACGTGCAATTTTCTCCCGCCGATCCCCACCTGTTGATGTTCTGCCATGAGGGGCCGTGGCATAAAGTAGACCGGATCTGGCAGCTAAATATCCAAACAGGAAAAGTAAAGCTGATGCATAAAAGATCCATGGAAAATGAAATTGCCGGTCATGAATTCTTCGGCCCTGACGGAAAGATGATCTGGTTTGATCTGCAGCTCCCGCGAGGCGTAACATTTTATCTTGCCGGCGCAGATGTAAATACGGGTAAGGAAATACGTTACCAAATGACACGCGACGAATGGTCTATCCACTTCAATATTTCGCCCGACCAGAAATTGTTCGCAGGCGATGGAGGCAATGATACCCAGGTGGCGAAAGCAAAAGATGGAATGTGGATATATTTGTTTCACCCTGAAGGTGACCTTCTGAGGTCGGAACGGCTGGTGAACATGAAACATCATGGGTATAAACTGGAGCCAAACGTCCATTTTTCACCCGACGGTAAACACGTTATTTTCAGGGCCAATTTCGGAGGTGATGAACAGGTGTATGCTGTTGAGGTAAAGAAATCCGGTAGGCAGACTGGTGGGTAGTGGGGAGTAGGTAGTAGGTAGTGGCTAAATTATTAACCGGTAATGGAGCACGGGCCTGTAAAAACGGGAATAAAAGTCATCCATGAAAAAACCTGAGTGAAGTATCAGAATAATTCGATAGAACATGAGGAAACATTCTCAGTAAGCATTATTGCGAGCTAATCAAACCATGGCTTATGAATAAGGTATTTTTTCTTCTTTACTTACCGCTTTGCACGTTTGGGCAATTACACACCACAAAAGAAATTCAACACTGGCAACAACAGGCTCGCCGGGTTATGATTATCCGAGATAACTGGGGTGTACCTCACATCTATGGCAAAACAGATGCTGATGCAGCATTTGGTTTGATGTATGCCCAATGCGAAGACAACTATTGGCAGATGGAAGAATCTACAAGCCGGTTATTGGGAAGAATGGCCGAAATTTATGGGGAAAAAGAATTGCAGGGTGATGCTGCCGTAGCATTGTTCGAATGTGTGAAGAAGGGAAAAGAAACGTATGCAAAGGCGGATCCTTTTCTTACAAGATTGTGCAGCGCCGCTGCAGCCGGTATAAATTTTTATTTATACAAACACCCTGATACAGAAAAAAGGTTGTTGCACAAATATGAACCTTGGTTCTTTTTGGTTCCGTCGCCACTTAATCCTGTATGCCATGGGATTAATCAAAACGAAATGAAAAATGTATTTACCCGATCGATAAGTAAAACATTACCGGAAGGCTATGAAGAAGAATTGGTACAGGAAGAAAGTGGATCGAACGCAATAGCGCTGTCACCTGCGAAAACAACAAGCGGAAATAGTATGTTGCTTATCAATCCGCATATAAATTTTTTTGGTCACGGACAGCGCTATGAAGCACACTTGGTAAGTGATGAGGGATTAAATGTTTCCGGTTTTGCTATGTTCGGCAATTTTTACATCTGGAGCGGCTTTAACCGTTATGCCGGTTGGACGCATACGAACACTGTTTCCGACTACGAAGACGTTTATCTTGAACGTTTTAATCACCCTTTCGATTCTACATTGTACCGGTATGGCGACGGCTACCGGAAAGCAGTTATTTGGCACGATACACTTCTGTATAAAGAAGGAAATGGTTTTAAAAAGAAAGTTTTTGTTTTCCAGAAAACACCCCATGGGCCGGTTACGGCCAAACGCGATTCCTTGTGGGTGACGATACGTAGTGCTACGAATAGTACGGCTGAATATATACTGCAGGTATGGGCAATGTGTAAGGCAAAAAGCCTAAAAGAGTTTACTGCTGCGATGAGCCGTGTTCAACTGACCACCAATACGATGTATGCGGATCGTTCTGGTAACATTGCCTACTGGCATGGGAATGCTGTACCGAAACGTAATGAAAAATTTAATTGGCGCTTGCCTGCGGATGGAAGCAATCCGCAGACGGAATGGACAGGAATTCATTCGTTAAACGAAATTATTAACGTAATCAATCCTGCGTCTGGTTGGATTCAGAATTGCAATTCAACGCCATTCAAAGCGGCTGGTTGGAGCAGTCCCAAAAAAGAAGACTATCCACCTTATATGTCCGGCGAAGACCAAAATTTTCGTGCCGAAGAAGCAATACGATTATTGTCAGGTCAGGGCAAAATATCCTTTCCGGAATTTGAGCAGTTAGTTATTAGTAATCATTTACCTATGATGGCTGAATGGCTGCCCCAAATAATTACCGCTTATGATAAGGAAGTAAGCAGACAACTATTACACCATTTAAAAATTAAAGAAATAGTAGATACATTGCACAAGTGGAATTATCGGTATTCAACAACAAGCAAAGCAACAACACTTGCTGTATTCTGGTTTGCCAGCTATATGGATTGGGTTCGCCTCAAATTAAAAACAAATTTGTATGGCGATTATACTGCAAATATGGTTTATGGTAAAAGCTTACCTGTCCCCGATAGCATTGCTGTTCAAATTCTCCATCGTGCAGCAGATTCTTTGATTAAAAGATATGGCACCGCATTTATTTCGTGGGGTGAAATAAACAGACTACAACGTATTCACACCAGCGGTACATTGGAAAAGTTTGACGATAACAAGATGAGTCTTCCAGTTGGTGCGGTACCCAGTTTAATGGGTTCTTTATTTGCCTTTTCAACACGTACAGACCCGGAACAAAAAAAGTTGTATGGGGTGGGAGGAAATACTTACGTTGCAATTATAGAATTTGGAAAAAGGATTAAAGCGAAGTCAATCGTGTATTTTGGCCAAAGTGCTGATCCGACTTCTCAGCATTATTTTGATCAGGCTGCATTATATGCAGAAGGAAAATTTAAGGAGGTTTATTTTTATAAAGAAGACGTAGAGAAACACGCGGAGCGAAAATATCATCCGGGAGAATAAGATTGTTATTTAAATCATTAAATTAGCAGGCGGCGCAGCATGCGGTTTGGCACTATGGCGGGTGGACGATATATATTCTCAACTTTTTGTTATCTATTCGCTTCAGGTCAGGCGACGAATCGCCGGGCAGTTGAATAAACAACGAACTTTAGTTATAGATTTAGCAGCAGTTACGGGCTGACGATTTTCAAACACCGCCACAAACGCCAATGCGGAACCGTTGTATGCAATGCCAGTTGGCGCCATCGTTAAGGGAAAATCTAATAGATATCTCTCCTGTGCAGAAAACGAGTAGCAAGATTGTTGAATTCTCAAAAAAGAACCCTAATCTGTAATCTCTTTTAAGGAATTCGACTTCCATTAGCTAGACAGCTTTTTCATTATTTCTGTCCGGGTGGATTTTTTAAGCTTGTCGACACCTTTCATTAGTTTTGACATCCCAATATCTTCTAAATCTTCATAGCTCAAAGCAGATGAAGTAACACCAGGCTTTTTTAGGAGATCAGTAAGAAATTTAAATTCGGTGTCATTTTTTGGGGTAATAACTAAGGCTTTCATAGGCTAAATCTACAAAGAAAGGCTGCATACAACATTAACAGGACAGTTTCCCGAGGTACTAGGGTTCGGTTCAACAGGAGGTTTCGCAATATGGCGGGACGACGAAATATATTCTCAACTTTTTGTTACCTATTCGGCTTCAGTTCGAGCCGACGAATACCGCCGGGCAGTTGAACAAACAAGGAACTTTTAGTAATAAATTTAGCAGCAGTTACGGGCTGACGATTTCAAACACCCCTACATCGATAACCCGATAGCCGACCTTCGCAAAGGCTGATGTTCCTGAATTTTGCAGCCAAAAACCTTTTTTGACATTTTATTTGTTAATCTAATCTAAAAATTGTTTTCTACCGTATGTAAACACTTATTTCTAAACAATTAAACGATACATATGATGTACAAATTAAAGAAATTATGCGCCTGCCTGCTTGTATGCTCATTCATTATTAACGGCTGTAAAAAAGTTGATGAAGAGCGTCCCCCGGGGTTTGAAAAAAAGGACCTGGACTTCTATGTTCTAATGAAGGGAAAACAGCTGGTGAAATACAATCTGCAAAACCTGGTAAAGCCCGGCGCTGCTGTAGATTTGGCCGGTATGATGACCGGGGAAATGATTTTGTCAATCGATTTCCGGCCTGCCACAGGCGAACTATACGGACTGGGAAGTTCGAGTCGTTTGTATGTCATTAATCCTGAAACGGGGATGCTAAGAGCCATCGGAACCGCTCCGTTTTCGCCAGCCCTTTCGGGAACGATGGTTGGTTTTGATTTTAATCCGACAGTTGACAGGATAAGAGTGGTTACCAGCACTGGTCAGAATCTGCGTTTAAATCCTGAGACAGGTACAGTTGCTGCGGTGGATGGCGTTATAAACGGCGCCCCGGGCGCTTCCGTAAATGCAGTTGCCTACACAAACAACAGGGCTGGCGCCGCTTCAACGGTATTATATGATATCGATGTAGTGAACAAAAAGCTCTTCAAGCAAGATCCCCCAAACAATGGAACGTTGGTGGAAGTGGGTTCCCTGGGCGCTAATATTATGGGTGAAGGAGGGTTTGACATTTCCCCTGACAATTCCGTTGCGCTCGCGGCCTTTGGCGATAAGATATATCATATCAATCTTGAAAATGGCAAAGCAACAAGAATCGGCCACCCTGGAAATTATGCTAACATTACCGGGCTTGCTATACGCACTGAACCTGTTGCGTACGCTGTTGATGAAATGAATAATCTTTCCGTCTTTAACCCGATGAAACCTGAACCGGTTACTAAACCGATTACCGGTATTCCTGCAGGTGAGACAATCGAAGGAATAGATTTCCGGCCTGTGAACGGTCAGCTATATGCACTGAGCAGCGCCAGTAAATTGTATACGTTAAATACTTCCAACGGCGCCGCGGCTATGGTAGGCACAATGCCATTCGCCACTATGCTTTCGGGTACATCGTTCGGATTTGATTTTAACCCTACAGTAGACCGCATAAGGGTAGTTAGCAACACGGGTCAAAATCTCAGGCTTCATCCTGAAACCGGCGCCGTCGCTGCCGTTGACGGAAATATTACTCCTGCCGGATCTGCAGTGACCGCAGTAGCTTATACCAACAACTTCGCAGGAGCAACCAGTACTGTGTTATTTGATATTGATGCGGCTTCAGATAAATTATTCAGGCAGGATCCGCCAAATAACGGTGTGCTTGTTGAAGTAGGAAGACTGGGAGTGGATGTGGCGCAAACAGCAGGGTTTGACATCGGAGGCGCTTCGGGCAAAGCCTACGCGATCTTAACCGTAGCGGGCACGGCCAAAATTTACAGCATCGATCTAACAAACGGAATGGCAAACGCCATGGCAGCTTATCCAAAACCGGCAAAAGGATTTGCTGTGGGACTTGGTTTCTAAAATAATATGTCATTGTTGTCCGAAAAAGTAATGAAGTGCTGAATATCAGCAGCTTTTATTTTAGCAGGGCAATAGGGAAAATCTATATCAATCAGAAGGGGTTTCATAACGAGACCCCTTTTCGTATTATACGACATCAATAAATCAGTATCAGGATTGGTATTGAAGAATTACACAAAATCCACATATTTCTGTGCGGATAAATTAATTGTTACCCCCGCATAGAATAGGTAGATTAGCACACCGGTTCTTTTCCCGATACGGCTCTTTGTTATGAAAATTGATAGGGAAAGTAACTGCCGGTGGTAACAATTGTTTTGTTGAGACAGATCGCGCCATATGCTAACGAGTATAGTTGACCTGAAAAAAAAATTGTGTTTACGGCTATGTATTGTCGTAATCCTGTTCAATTCCCTGTTTAATTCATTGACGGCTTACTCGCAGCAGGATTCCGGGTCTGTAAACATAACGGTTGATATGACCAGGGACAAAGGAAGCATGCCGCCCGTATGGGCGTGGTTTGGTTATGATGAACCAAATTATACGTACATGAAAGACGGAAAGAAATTGCTTTCGGAACTGGCAGCGCTGAGTCCTGTACCCGTTTATATCCGGACGCATAACCTGCTGACAAGCGGCGATGGTACGCCTGCGTTGAAATGGGGCTCTACGAACGCATATTCCGAAGATGCCCGGGGAAACCCCATTTATAACTGGGCAATTACCGATAAGATATTTGATACCTATATTCAAAGGAAGCTGAAACCCCTCGCCCAGATGGGTTTTATGCCTGAAGCCTTATCCGTTAAGCCCAAACCTTACCGGCATTACTGGCAGCCGGGTCAGGATTATAAAGAGATATTTACCGGGTGGACTTATCCTCCAAAAGATTATACAAAGTGGGCGGAATTGATATACCAGTGGGTAACGCATGCTGTCGGGCGTTACGGCAGAAAAGAAGTGGAAAGCTGGTATTGGGAATTATGGAATGAGCCCAATGGCGGTTACTGGTCGGGCACCGTAGAGGAATATTGTAAGCTGTATGATTATTCCGCTGACGCCGTAAAACGAGCCTTGCCGACGGCGAGGGTCGGCGGCCCTCATGTCACGGGCCCTGCAGGAAAGGGAAGCGCGGCATTCTTAAAGACGTTCATGACCCATTGCATTTCCGGTACCAACAACGTTACCGGAAAAACGGGTACTCCGCTTGATTTTATTGCTTTTCATGCCAAAGGAAATCCCAGGCTGGTGAATAATGCGGTTAGAATGGATATGGGTACGCAGCTCAGGGACATTGCCGCAGGATTCAGCATCGTTGCCTCTTTTCCCGCATTGAAGCATCTGCCTGTTATCATTGGCGAGTCTGATCCTGAAGGATGCGCCGCCTGCGGGATGAAAACCAATCCGTCCAATGCATACCGGAACGGAACCATGTACTCGAGTTATACCGCCGCTTCCTTTGCGCGAAAATATGACCTCGCGGATCACTACAAAGTCAATTTTCTGGGCGCCGTTACCTGGTCTTTTGAATTTGAGGAGCAGCCCTGGTTCTATGGATTCCGCGACCTCGCAACCAATGGTGTCGACAAGCCCGTGCTCAACGTATTCCGCATGTTTGGCATGATGAAAGGCAGAAGGGTAGAAGTGACAGGTGACCTTGCTTATTCGTGGATGATGGTGAAGGATTCAAGTGTGAGGGGAAAATACCCTGACATTAATGCACTCGCAAGCAAAGATGCGAAACAGGCAACCGTTATGGTTTGGAATTATCATGATGATGATCTTCCCGCTCCTCCTTCAGATGTGAACATTCGTATTACCGGGCTGACCTCAAATAAGGTTTCGCTTACCCATTACCGTATAGACCAACGGCACAGCAATTCATATGAGGTGTGGAAGAAAATGGGTGCACCGCAAAACCCCGATAAAGCTCAGGTTGCGCAATTGACGAATGCCGGCAGGCTAGAAATGCTTTCGCCGCCACAAACCATCAGTGTTACCAACGGCGAACTGCTGCTGCCAATACAGCTTCCGAGGCAGGGAGTGTCGTTACTAAAGCTCGATTGGTGACCAGCAATGTTTAACGTCAAATTTCCGACTTTTGAATATATGCATCAGCATTTCACCTCAATTTATCCGCATTCAGCATTAAAAAAAATATAATGATAACCCGAAATTTAAATTCTCTGCTGTTAACGATCATTGGTTTACTTACGATCTCATTTATTACCGGTACCAATGCTTCACCGGAAGGTGGCAATCAACAATCATCTGTGAATGCCCCATCCAAAAAACCAAATATTATTGTCATCCTGGCCGACGACATGGGTTATTCTGACATTGGTTGTTTTGGCTCAGAAATACAAACGCCAAACCTCGATGCATTAGGACGGAAAGGGTTAAGGATGTCTCAGTTTTATAACGCTTCACGTTGCTGCCCCACCCGGGCGTCACTGCTGACGGGGCTTTACCAGCACCAGGCCGGTGTTGGGGAAATGGTCAATAACCGCAACCTGCCTGCATACCAGGGATACTTAAATAAACAATGTGTAACGATCGCAGAGGCGCTTAGGGATGGGGGTTATACTACATTGATGGCCGGAAAATGGCATGTTGGAACCGCAAAGGAACACTGGCCGCGGCAACGTGGCTTTGACCGTTATTATGGGCTTATAGACGGCGCCAGCAGTTATTTTTCGTTCACTCCCTACAGACCCGGGCAGAAACTTACCCTGGCGCTTGACGATCAGCCAACGGATCCCGGCGCCGGATTTTATGCCACTAACGCTTATACGGATTACGCTTTAAAGTTTATCAGCGAGAACCCAACCACCCAAAAGCCATTCTTTCTTTACCTCGCTTATACTGCGCCGCACTGGCCTCTGCATGCCTTGCCGGAAGATATTGCCAGGTATAAAGGGAAGTATGATAAAGGGTGGGATATATTAAGAGAAGAAAGATTCAGGCGGTTAAAAGAAGAAGGGATTATAGATCAAAACACCAAACTTTCGCCGCGTGACCCGCATGTACCTGCATGGGAAACCGTACCGGAAGACGAGAAGTCAGCCTGGAAAGATAAAATGTCTGTTTACGCGGCGATGGTGGATCGTATGGATCAGAATATAGGCCGGTTGCTTGGTAAGCTGAAAGAAACAGGAGATGACAAGAACACCATGATCTTATTTCTTTCTGACAACGGTGCAAGCCATGAGTCAATAGGAGGTGCCGCGTTTACCGAAGATATTGCTGCGGCCAGCAAAAAGCCGGCGAGCGACCCATCGTCTTTCACCGCTTATGGAATGCCCGGCGCTAATCTAAGCAATACACCTTTCCGCCTGTTTAAACACTGGGAGTATGAGGGAGGAAATGCAACTCCTTTTATCGCTTATTATCCTGCAATGATCAAAAGCGGAAAGATAGACCACCGCCCTGCGCACATCATTGATATCATGGCAACATGCCTTGAATTAGCGGGGGTAAAGTATCCGCGGGAGTATAAAGGTCATTCAATTACGCCTTCTGACGGCGTCAGCCTGCTACCGGTGTTTAAGGGTGCCTCCTGGAAAGGTCATGATGCTTTATATTTTGAACATGTGGGTAACCGCGCCGTAAGGCAGGGCAGCTGGAAACTGGTTTCCAATTATCAGGAAGATCAATGGCATCTGTACAATGTGGAAAATGACCGGTCTGAATTACTTGACCTGGCTGCAGGCAAGCCGGAAAAGGTTACTGAAATGATCAAACTTTATGACGAATGGGCAAAACGGGCAGGCGTAATACCGTACGGCCAGGTGACCAAAGTACAGGCCCCGAAAAAAGCAGGTACCTGATCTTTTGCCCGGCTGCAAACCTTAGAGGTTCTAATTGCTTGCCCTTTGGAGTCCTTGGGATTTAAACCTATAAGGTTCGGGGAATAAATAATTTAGACACGAATTTCTGTTATGATTTTTTTCATTTGCTCCGGGTTAAGATCTAAGGGAAATTCCAGGAGATCAGCTTATTTCTTTATTACTTTAATCTTTTTATCACTCACATCCTTTTTCCTGCTGAATCAAAAGCAGCGGCCAGTCTTATTTATCATCGGAGATTCTACCGTTAAAAACGGAAAAGGAAAAGGCGATGGCGGGCAGTGGGGGTGGGGAGATTTTATGAGTGATTTCTTTGATACAACCCGGATAAAAATCGAAAATAAAGCGCTTGGCGGTACAAGCAGCCGCACCTTTCAGACCCGCCATTTGTGGGACAGTGTTTTGATGAAAATAAAGGCGGGAGATTATCTGCTGGTGCAGTTTGGACATAATGACGGAGGCCCGCTCGATGATACCTCCCGCGCGCGTGGTAACATCAGGGGGAACGGCGAAGAAAGCCGGGAAGTCTACAATCCTATTATGAAGAAGAATGAAGTTGTGCATACGTACGGATGGTATATAAGAAAGTATATAAAAGACGCAAAAGCCAAGGGAGCCGTGGCGATCGTTTTATCACCTATTCCACGAAACATCTTTGTGAACGCTAAAATCAACAGGGCATCAGGCGATTATGGTAAATGGGCAGCCGATGCGTCATCGCAGGAAAATGCTTTGTTTGTATATCTCAATAAGATCGTTGCCGATCAGTATGACCGGCAGGGGGAAGAACAGGTAAAAAAATATTTCACAACGGCAGATCATACCCATACCAGTGAGGCAGGCGCAAAGCTAAACGCTGCTTCTGTTGTTGCTGGCATTGCTCAATTAAAAAGAAGCGGGTTAGCGAAATATCTCCGCAAAAGCAAGTAGTTTCTTTATCTGATCTTCCCATCCGGACTATAAAAACATGTTTAACCATGACTAACTTATCCATCCGTTTACTAATAACAAACATAACGGCGCTACTGATTCTACTCCCATCTATTGGTGACGCACAGCAGGCACCCCTTAAAAAAGATGTGCTTGCGGTTATGTCCCTTACTAACGATTACTTCATGAAGAAATGGCCTGACCCCGGTAAAGAAATCATCACCAATATCCCACGGCCAAGCAACATATGGACGCGCGCGGTATATTATGAAGGGCTTATGGCTTTGAATAAAATGGCTCCGGCAAAGAAATATTATGATTATGCGGTCAGCTGGGGTGAAAGTCATAAATGGGGATTAAGGGATGGCATCTTTACGAGGAACGCGGATAACCAGTGTTGCGGACAGACCTATATCGACCTTTACCTGATAGACCGTAAACCCGAAAGGATACATGATATCAAAATGTCTATTGACAGTATGGTTCGTTCGCCAAAGGCAGACGACTGGAACTGGATAGATGCCCTGCAGATGGCGATGCCGGTATTCGCAAGGTTAGGGGTGATGTACAGTGACAATGCATATTATGAAAAGATGTTTGACCTCTATCAATTCTCCAAAAACGAGCACGGAACCAACGGGCTTTACAATCCTGCAGATCGCTTGTGGTGGAGGGATAAAGATTTTGTCCCGCCTTATAAAGAACCCAACGGCGAAGACTGTTACTGGTCGCGCGGAAACGGGTGGGTTGTAGCCGCGCTTGTAAGAGTGCTGGAAATTATGCCGCGGAAAGCTCCTCACCGTGATGAGTACCTGAAAACTTACCACGAGATGATTCAGGCGCTCGTTCCCCTGCAGCGTGCCGACGGGTTCTGGAATGTAAGCCTGCATGATTCAACTCATTTCGGCGGTAAAGAATTAACCGGGACAGCGCTGTTTATTTATGGTATGGCCTGGGGTGTTAACAAAGGTATTCTTCCGAAAAAAACATACCGCCCGGTTATCATTAAAGCATGGAACGCGATGGTAAAGGATGCTGTGCATCCGGATGGAAGGCTGGGCTACGTACAGGGAACAGGGAAGGAGCCAAAGGACGGACAGCCCGTTTCTTTTACGAGTGTGCCTGATTTCGAAGATTACGGCCTTGGATGTTTTTTACTGGCCGGAAGTGAAGTGTATAAAATGAAATAAAAACCGGGCTTACAACGCATCTCCGCTTACTTTATCGATCGTTTCGATCTGCATCCCTTTAAACTTCCCGATGAAAATTTTTTTTACATCTTTTCTTATTGCACACTGCCTCGGCGCATGCATGCTTTCTAACCCTGCGCAATCTCAACAGCAAGGGCCTGTTTACCTGTTTTCGTATTTTAAAAGAAACGGGGAAGACGGCTTGCACCTGGCTGCCAGCACCGACGGAATGCACTGGAGAGCTTTACGAAAAGACAGTTCGGTGCTAACACCATTGGTTGGCAGGGAAAAGCTGATGCGCGACCCATGTATAATCGAAGGAAGAGATGGATACTTTCATATGGTATGGACAGCAAGCTGGAAAGATAAAGGGATCGGGTATGCCCGTTCAAAAGACCTTGCGCATTGGTCGCCACAGCAATTTATTCCGGTAATGCAGCATGAGCAGGGCGCGCTGAATTGCTGGGCACCCGAGTTAACATACGACAGGGAAAAGGATCAGTATCTTATTTATTGGGCAACTACAATTCCAGGGCGTTTTCCGGGAACCGAAAAGTCCGGGGATGAGAATTATAACCACAGGATATATTATACAACCACAAAAGATTTCACGCGCTTCAGCAAGACAGGGATTTTATATGATAAAGGCTTTAATGTAATTGATGCTACGATCGTGCTCAATAAAAAGGGTTACGTGATGTTTATCAAGGATGAAACCCGATATCCACCCCAAAAAAATATCCGTGTGGCCACCAGCACGTATGCCACAGGGCCCTACTCAAATGCATCTGTATCCATAACGGATACTTCCTATTGGGCGGAAGGCCCCACGGTTGCGCGAATTAACGGAAAATGGATCGTTTACTTTGATAAGTATACAAAGCATAAAATGGGAGCCGTATCATCCCCCGACCTAATATATTGGAAAGACATTTCAGACCGGGTCAGTTTTCCTGAAGGTACGCGCCATGGGACGATATTTGCAGTTTCACAAAGCCGGTGGAACCAGCTTAGGATGTTGTTAGAATGATGCTCCACCGTAGATATCCCCCGAAGTAAACCGCAAAGAATTTATCGACAGGGAGTTGAAAGACATCGGGAAAGATTGTTGAATTATATTTGAGCCAATGTATCCATCAGCATAAATGCGAATAGAACGAGGTGTTTATCACTAAAATAAATGACATGAGTATAATCGATCAATTTCAATTATCAGGAAAGACGGCATTGGTAACGGGTTGCGACAAAGGGATCGGCCAGGCGATGGCAATAGCGCTCGCAGAAGCAGGCGCCCACATCATTGGCCTGTCGAGAATGGAATCGATGAAAGGAGGGGAGACGGAAAGATCTGTTGTTGAAGCCGGCAGATCTTTTAGTGCTTATGTAGCCGACCTCTCGGACAGGGATGCTATTTACAGCCTCGTTGAAGAGGTGAAAACCAGTCATCCTGTGATTGATATACTGGTGAACAATGCGGGAATGATCCTCCGGACACCTGTCGCGGAGCATACGGATGAATACTGGGACAAAGTGATGTCCGTAAACCTTAACGCCCAATTTATTCTCACGAGGGAATTGGGAAAACAGATGATCTCCAGGGGGAGTGGTAAAATAATTTTTACCTGCTCGTTACTAAGCTTCCAGGGCGGCGTAAACGTACCGGGATATACCGCAAGTAAATCTGCTGTAGCGGGGCTTGTAAAAGCTTTTGCAAACGAATGGGCGTCTAAAGGAATAAATGTTAACGGCATTGCGCCGGGCTACATCGCTACCGATAATACGGAAGCATTGAGAAATGACCCGGTACGATCCAAGGCAATACTCGACAGGATACCTGCGAACCGGTGGGGTGAGCCTAAGGACTTTAAAGGCCCGGTGGTCTTCCTCGCGTCGTCAGCCGCTGATTATGTAAACGGAACAATTTTAACCGTTGACGGAGGCTGGATGGCGAGGTGATCAGGTCAGCACTCTTTCCATTTTATTGCACGCACTCTGACTTGCAGTATGTACATAAACCGGCAAAATCCGCTATAGGCACCCTCTACGATAATGGTGGCCATTCAGCCATGCGCACAATTGATACTACCCGGGAAAAGTGCGGAAATCCAGTTCCCTCCGGGAGGGGGGACAGTGAGTAAGCTCTTGATATCAGCAGCTTATTCAATTTGGCTGTACAACATTTTAAAGTAAAAAAAATGCTCCTGAGAGGCAACCCTGCCCTTTAACTTTCCGTTAACTATTTCATATGAGCGCGTAACCACTTTTTAAGGACACGAATGGTATATCCTTTTAATTGTTAAATCAACTATTATGAAATTATTCAACACACAAAATTACCACGGTAAAATGCTGTACGTAAACTTGCCATTGACAAGAGCCTGGATTTGTATTTTATTCAGCATTTTCCTATTTATCTCAGGTTGTGTGAAGCCCGACCCGAACCCGGCAGACGCGAAATCTCCTGGTTTGGAGCTGGTTTTGGAAAACCTGGTATCTCCATTAGGCCTCACTGAATCTCCTGATGGTACAAAAAGATTGTTTGTATTTGACCAGACCGGAAAGGTTTGGGTAATAGCTTCAGACGGAACGAGGATGCCGGATCCATTTTTAGACATCACGAGCAAAATGGTAACCCTCAGGCCAGGGTATGACGAGCGCGGGCTTTTGGGATTTACTTTTCATCCAAACTACAAGACCAACAATAAATTTTACGTTTTTTATAATGCACCCGCCCGCCCGGGTGGCCCTGCACCAGGGGTTAATTGGGACAACGTGGTAAGGATATCGGAGTTTAGAGCCTCATCAGCCGATCGCAACAAAGCAGACATGAGCTCCGAGAGAGTAGTTCTTGAGGTAGACCATCCCCAGGCTAATCATAACGGAGGCACTATTGCGTTTGGGCCAGACGGTTACCTCTATATTGCCATCGGTGATGGCGGAGGTGCAAATGATATCGCGGTTGGGCACGTGCCGGACTGGTATCTTCCAAATGCTGGCGGCAACGGGCAGGATATATATTCAAACCTGCTGGGAGATATTTTGAGGATAGACGTAAACAGGGGAAGTCCATACAGCATACCTTCCGACAACCCGTTTGTGAAAAGACCGGGCCTTGACGAGATATACGCCTATGGCTTCAGGAATCCGTACCGCTTCTCTTTTGATATGGGGGGATCGCATGAATTATTTGCGGGCGATGCCGGACAGGTACTATACGAGGAAGTGGATATCGTAAAGAAGGGCGGGAACTATGGCTGGAACGTAAAGGAAGGGACGCATTGTTTTAATGCAGCGAATAACAGGGTAGAGCTGCCCGGTTGTCCGATGGTTGATTCGGCAGGAAATCCGTTGATAGACCCGGTTATTGAATTTGCCAATTTTGCAAATCCGAACGGTGGGATGGCCACTACTGTTGTGGGTGGCAATGTGTACCGTGGCAGAGACATTCCTGATTTCAGGGGTAAGTACATTTTTGGAATATTTTCGTCGAGACCCCAAACGGCGGACGGAAAGATATTTATTTCTCATAGGTCTTCAGGGTCTGGCTTATGGTCTTTTGATCAGATCGCTTTAAAGAACTATCCTGATAATATAGGGCAATATTTGAAGGGATTCGGGCAAAGTCTTGACGGGGAGATCTACCTTGCGACGTCTGGCGTGGCTGGCCCGACGGGCGCTACCGGCAAAATCTATAAGCTGGCTATGGTAGGGAAAAAGTAACGGGTTTTATGTTTCGAGCTCATATCAGTGTGCCATGTCTTTTGACGTGGCATACGTGTTTAGGGACGGGTTGAAGTATTTGGATTATTAATTTTTGGTTGAATAGTTTCTGCGTGTACATTTGCCGTGGAGAGATGGCAGAGCGGTCGAATGCGGCGGTCTTGAAAACCGTTGAGGTGAAAGCCTCCGGGGGTTCGAATCCCTCTCTCTCCGCTGGAAGGGGTAATCGCAAGATCATACCTTTTTTTTTCATAAATCAGATAGCCGTTATCCTTCATTAACAGGGAGTTATGTGCAAGCATATCCATCATTGTGGGTGTTCGATAGATGCCGTTCTGATAGTATAAATTGTTGTCGAACACCATACTTACAAATTCCCTCTTATGCATAGTATCGGCCTGGGTATATACA
>JBGSYC010000110.1:0-4196 GCA_041751095.1 Flavihumibacter sp. | reverse complement strand
AAACAATCAAAAAACAAAATCATTTCTCAAACGCCTTGAGTATGGTGGCAATGTACAAAGCCAAAAAGCAAGAATGATGTTTCCTGTTACTTCTGATATAGGACTGTCACTGGGTTATAAACTCAATGATAAATCAGTGATAGGAGTAGGAGCTTCTTATAAAATGGGACTTGGCTCAGGATGGAATAATATACAAGTGTCAAATGAAGGAGTGGGTATCCGATCATTTGTTGATTATAAATTGAAAGGTTCACTTTTTATTTCTGGAGGATACGAACAGAACTATAGAACACTTTTTAATTCAGTTGAACAATTAAAAAATTATAGTAGCTGGCAGAGCAGTGGACTTATTGGATTAAGCAAGAAGTATAAAATGAGTAAGAAGCTGAAAGGTAGTGTGCAACTGCTTTGGGATTTTATGTCTTATTCGCAAAGACCACAGGCGCAAGCATTGTTGTTCAGGGTGGGGTATGGGTTAAAGTAAAAAAAATAAAATAACCGATCTTAAAAAACTTATATAAGCTACTATATGTTAAAAACGTTTACTAACTGGCTACCATCAACAGATAATTTCAAGTCTCTTTTCTTCTATAAGCAAACAGAAAGCCCATTCCGCTTCTGCTTACGAACAAATTCCATCGCTGTTCAGAGTGTAACACTACTGCTGCTCTTGTTTGCTGTTTCCATTCATGCTTACAGTCAGTCTCAGCCAATTGACTACCGGCAGCAACTGAATATGCCTACAGTAGTGCCTGCTTCGCCGGATGCTGCAAGCATCGAAAGATTCGGAAACATTCCAGTTAGTTATTCTACCGGTGTACCAGATATTAGTATCCCGGTATGGAATATTAAATGCGGCAGTCTAAACTGGCCTGTTTCGCTATCGTATCATGCAGGTGGTATTAGAGTAGATGAAATTGCCTCCAGTGCAGGACTTGGATGGTCCCTGAACGCACAAGGGGTCATTTCCCGCAGCAGGGCAGGAAGGCCGGATGAAGAAAGCCCCTTCGAGCCTACATATCCTTCAGTAAATAATAGTAACTATGACTATTTATATGCTGTTTTAAATGGAACGGCCGATTCCGAGCAGGATGTCTTCAGTTTCAATTTTAATGGCAGAAGCGGCAAATTTGTCATTGACCAGGACGGTAGTATTATACAAATTCCGCTTTCCAATTTAAAGATAAATTACACTCCAGGTTCAAACAGTTTTTTTACCTTCACCGATGAAAATGGGATCGCCTATTTATTTGATCAAAAAGAATATACTTCGTCGCAAAGTATGCCCCTTGAAGCTATTGCAACAGACTATATCTCTTCCTGGTATTTAACCAAGATAGAACTGCCCGATAAGAATAATAAGATACAATTTAGCTATGCCGGTGCCGGTGAATCAACCCAAAACTTTCCTACTTTTTCGCAAGCTGTTGGTAAAAAGTATCATTCTCAAGGCTATGGCGCTGATGTGACAATAAGCCTGAATGATTTAAATGAAAGGTCTTCTTCAAATACTGTTGTTCGTACCGGCATAATGAAGTTAACCGGCATTAGTTTTCCTAATGGCTCTATGCTATTTACCTACGACGCAACAGCTCGCAAGGATGTAGGTACAGGAACAAACGTCACCAATAAACTTTCTGCCATTACCATTAACCAGTTCACCAATGGTGTTTCAACCCAGATTAAAAAATTTGAGTTCACCCAATCCTACTTTATAAATGCCACAGGTGCGTCCTCATCTGATCCGACAATCACACACCGCCTGCGATTGGATGGCCTCAATGAATTAGGCCGTAACAGCACAACGGCTCCCAAAAAATACAGTTTTGAATACAACACAACTCCTATGGCGCCACGGGGAAATTATGGACAGGATATTTGGGGCTTTAATAACGGGCAAAGTGGTAATGCTTCCCTGCTGCACTACGAAACCATTTCTTTTAATGGTGGTTCTGGTGAACAGACTTTCAACATTGGCGATTACGGCACCAATCGGAGCGTGGATACCAATCAAATGAAGGCCTGCATGCTTTCTTCTATTATCTATCCGACAGGGGGTAAAACGACATTCACCTTTGAGCCGCATGTGTATAGTGCAGACCAGAATCTCACCTCAATAACGGACAAAGTAGCAAGTGTGGCAGGTAATCAGGCGGCTCCACAGGTTGCAACCGACACGTTTACTCTTCCTTCTACGGCCGATCTTGCTTCCACAAGGGTGATTGTAGATATGTCCAGGTGCGATTTTACGGATGTCACCCAGCTATCCTGGGTCAGCATCAAAGATCTCACCACCGGCGCCCTTTTTTATGTGCAATCACAGCCCAACCCTTATCAGCGCGTTTCCTGGAATGAGTATATCAGTTTGGTACAAGGGCATAATTATGAATTAAAAGCACATGTTTACTCCAACACCTATAATAACTCGCAGCTTACTGCCAACATTAAAATTCAATGGAATAACCGTACTTCTACACCTGATATACGCAAGGGAGGTGGGCTCCGTATCAAAGAGATAAGAAATTATTTAGCGGGCGGTGTGCTGGCTGGAGCCGAAACATATGTATATGATACCGCTTTTACCCTTACTCCTTTTGCCGCTTTTCAAAGAACGTATAGTGAAGTCATATACCGGTTAGGCGTTCCAACCAATAATAATTGTGAGTATCATCTTTCTCCTACCTGCAGGGTCTATTCTTCTTCGTCAGCCTATGCGCTCAGCACGGCAATGGGAAGCCCTATGCTCTACAGAAGAGTGCAAAAATTTACTATTGATTCGGTAACCGGTGCCGCTAACGGCAAGTCGGAATACCAGTACGATGTATTTCGAGATGAAGTTTTTGCTTCAGGCGGACGGTATATTTTAGTACCCTTTCTCTCTAATGACTGGATGAATGGTTCTTTAGTCTCAGAGACGCATTATAAATTAAATAATGGGGTTTATTCAGCCATAAAAAAGACGGAGCATAAGTACAGCAGCTATAATACCAACCAGTCTCAATCCTTGCGAGTTCAGGGTAACTACATACGTGAAGGGTGCGACGTCACCAGGGATGCTACCTCCATTACATCAGACGCTCATTATTATCTCTTTCCCATCCGCAGTGGCTCTAAAAGATTATGGAAACAAATAGAAACCGTATACGACAACAATCAAAACAAGATTGAGACGCATACCTTCCACGATTACCAGAGCATCAAATATGATTTTCCAACAAAAACAACGGTGGTTAGCAGCAAAGGGAGCTCGGACTCAGTAACGTTTAAACGCTCACCCGACTTTGCTGCCACAGGTAACGTGTATGAGAAAATGGAACAAAAAAATATTATTGCTCCTGTCATTGAACAAAAATCTTATAGTAACGCTACACTTTTAAATTGGGTTAAAAACAATTATCGGGATTGGAAAAATGATGGTAAAGTATTGTCGCCTGAAATTATACAGGCTTCAACCTTCAATAACAACCTTGAAAACAGGTTGCAGTATTACGACTATGACAATTACAATAATCCCCTATCTATAGCCAAATCAAGTGATGTTCAAAAAGTGTACATCTGGGGATACAATAAAACTTATCCTGTAGCGGAAGTAACAGGTGCTTCTTATAGCAGCATAATGAATGTGGTTAATCAAAGCGTTTTGGACAATCCACTGGATGATGCAACGTTACGAACAGAACTTAATAAGATCAGGATCAACTTTCCATCTGCCCAGGCAATAACCTATACTTATAGCCAATTGATGGGCATTACCTCGCAAACTGAGGTAAATGGAAGAACCACTTTTTTTTATTATGATGAATTTGCAAGGCTTGCTTTAGTTAAGGATAATGAGGGAAAGATTGTAAAAAAACTCTGCTACAATTACCTGGGCCAGCCCGGCGATTGTTCTCTGTTTGGCAACGACGCGCAATCAGGAAGCTACACAAAAAATGATTGTTTTTATGGTACTGGTACCAGCGTAACATATAGCGTAACGCCCGATAAATATTATGCGTCCACAAAGGCCATTGCCAATGCAATGGCGCAAAGCGAAATAGCAACAAACGGGCAAACTTACGCCAATGCAAATGGCTCTTGTACGGCGCCGCAAACCACAGTCAACGGACAGAGCTATATTGGCAGTCCCTACATTGTAAACTTTTACAACACGGCCACAGGGCAATCTTATTCTATGTGGTTATATCCTTATAATA
>JBGSYC010000109.1:0-32571 GCA_041751095.1 Flavihumibacter sp. | reverse complement strand
AGGCAATGTGAGTGACAATAATGCTGCCGTCGTGCAGACGCTTTGTAACCTTATACAACCAGGAGGTAAAATATTTGGAGATGCGGGCTATGTATCCAAAAAGCTTTTTGAAATGCTTTATGAGCAAGGGTTACAATTAATTACCAAAATAAGAAAGAACATGAAAAATAAGCTCATGAATCTACAGGATAAAATATTGTTGAAAAAGAGATCATTAGTAGAAACTGTAATTGATCTGCTGAAAAATTGGATGGATTTATGGCATACCAGACATCGTAGTATAGATAATGCTTTCAACAATATGATTGCTTGCCTGGCTGCTTACAACTTCTTAGACAAGAAGCCTTGCATTAAACACAAAAAAAGAGAATTAATGTTATCCCTTAATAACTTTCTACCATCGAACTGACGTTAGATTACCAAGAAACTCGCCGAGAGTCATATAGTAAAGGCACGAAGGAGAATCCACAAAGAGGCCCAGAGAAGCAAGCCTGATCTAAAACGGCTAATGTTCTTTACATCTTTCCAATACCGGCAAACCCCTGCGGGCTATAGCCAGGTAAAGGGCTTATGCCGGTATCTATTTTATTCTTTTCACCAGTTTCGCAGGTTTAGACAGTATGCCATTGATACGCATCGACACCAGGTAAATGCCCCGGACAAGTAGTTTATTACTTAAGTCAAACTTAAGCGTTGTTTTACCCGCCGGCAGTCTGCCAAAATATTGGTTAAACAGTAATCTTCCGGTGAGATCGTAAATCTCAACACTAATGATATTAGACGCATTTTCATTATCAAACCTCACATTAAATCCGTCCGTAAATGGATTGGGGTATACCAGGGGAATGGATGTAACGTCTGGTTCCGGTGGGGTTCCTGCGGCTATTATATCCGCCATAGTCTGATGGATAGACTCTAAAGTGCCCGAACCACCGGGTGATCCGCTTGTTAACATAAAAGCGGTGTTGGGGATAAGTTGTCTCGTGATTCCAGGACCTGTCCAGTACACCTGCATTGTTTCGCCTGCACTTTGTTCAAAAAATGTAATGGCGATCGGGTAAGCACCGGGAGCAGGTATATTTACCATTCCCTTAGCAGAGAGCGCAGCATGCAATCCATCATTATTCACCAGTGGTGTTGACGTATGTAAGTATACCGAGTTAAAATACAGTTTGCTGCCGTCATCAGAAATCGTTTCGAAAGTGTATGTGCCGGCAGTTGGAATATGGATAAAACCTTCCCAAAGAAATCCGAAATGATCAACTACTCCGGCCGGCCTGACATTGATGTCGACGTTAGGACTGATCCCTTTTTTTACAGGCTTTATGGAAGTAAAATCCGGAAGTACGTTCCATTGACCTTCATAATATTTGTAAGTAAGACCGGGCAAAGGATTTGTTGTTTTGCCGGTAACTGCAGCGCTGAAACCAGACGTGTTGCCAGCCTTGTCGCGTGCTTTTACCATAAAGGAATAAGTCGTGTTGGGTGTAAGGTTATCAGCAGCAACAGCAGATTCGGTAGTAACATATTTTTTCACCCCATTCACGTATACATCATAACCAATGACGCCCGTATTATCCGTTGAGCTGCTCCAGTCAAGGCTTACAAACGTGCCACTCGCGAAAAGCACTACAAGGTTGGCCGGAACTGACGGAGGTATGCTGTCGGCGACAGGTGAGGGGGCACTCCTGATAAATGCAGCAGCAGGGATAAGTTGCCTTGGAATGCCGGGGCCCGTCCAGTACACTTCCATCGTTTCTCCGGACCCCTGTTCAAAGAAGGTAACGGCAATAGGGTAAATACCGGCCGCCGGTATGTTTACACTTCCTGAAACCGGCGAAGCTGCGTGTACTCCGTCGTTATTTACCAGGGCTGTAGAATCAGGCGAGTAGTAGGTATTAAAATACAACTTGCTTCCATCATCGGAGGAGGTTTCAAAAGTATAGGTTCCAGGTGTTGGAATATAAATGGATCCTTCCCACACAAAAGCAAAATTGTCATCCACCCCCTGTGGCCTTACACTAATGTCCACATTGGCGCTGTGACCGGTTTTTACAGGCGTCAGCAAATCAAAATTTGGAAGAACACTGTGATTGCCCTGGTAATACCGGTAAGTGAGGCCGCCGTTGAATGTAGTAATGGTTAAGGGGGCGCTGAATGCGGAAGTGTTGCCTCCAATATCCCGCGATTTCACTGTAAAGGTGTAAGAAGTGTTGGCGGCAAGGCTGTCGGCGTGGATAGCAGACGTGGCGCTTGTATATGTTTTTGTTCCGTTTACGTAAACATCATACCCTGCAACTCCTGCGGAATCGGAAGAGTCATCCCAGTCAAGATGTACAAAAGTATGGCCTGTAGAAATGCTTTTCAGGTTTGCAGGAACAGAGGGAGGAAGCGTATCACGGGGTGGAAGTAATCTCTCCATGAAGGCAGAATCGGGAATGAGCTGCCTGTCGATACGCGGGCCGCTCCAGAATACCTGCATGGATTCATCACCGGCTTTTTCAAAGAAGGTGATAGCAATAGGATAGAGGCCGGCCGCAGGAATATCAACCGTCGCGCTTACCCCGCCGGCGGCGTGAATCCCATCGTTATCGACCAGGGCACTGCCGGCAGGTGAATAAAAGGAATTAAAGTAAAACCTGCTTCCCTCATCTGAAACAGTCTCAAAAGTGTAAGTACCAGGGTTCGAAATATAAATATAGCCTTCCCATACGATACCAAAGCTGTCGCTGTTATTTTTTACGGTAAGGTCGATATTCGGGCTTACCCCCGTTTTTACCGGGGTAAGGGCGTTAAAGTTCGGGAGCAGTGTCCAGTTGCCTTCATAATAACGGTAGTTCAGGCCGCGTGCTATGGTGGGTGTTGTCACCGTTATAGCGTCACTGAAAGCTGAGACATTGCCCGCCAGGTCGCGTGCTTTTACACTAAAGTTATAGGCGACACCCGGATTAAGACTGTCGGCAGTAATGGCCGATGCTGTTGCTGAATATTTTTTTACGCCGTTAACAAATACATCATATCCGGCAACGCCCGCACTGTCAGTTGAATTATCCCAGTCGAGGGTAACAAAGGTTCGCCCTGAATAAAGCGCCTTTAGATTTCCAGGAGCAGTTGGGGCGCTCGTATCCGGCTGCGCGGGAAATCTAAATGCATTGGCGGGAATAAGCTGTCTTGGAATATTGGGGCCCGACCAGAATACCTGCATGGATTCGAGCCCTGATCTTTCGAAAAACGTGATGGCAATGGGATATTGTCCGGCTACCGGAATGTTTATGGTGCCCTTAGCTGAAGTAGCCGTATGAATCCCGTCATTGTTTACGAGTGCATTGGCGTGATGAGCGTAGAAGGAATTAAAATAGAGTTTGCTTCCCTCATCTGAAACCGTTTCAAACGTGTAACTGCCGGCAGTAGGGATATTGATATAACCTTCCCAGACGAGACCAAAGCTGTCGCTTCTGTTTTTTACGCTAAGGTCTATAACAGCGCTGGTGCCCGCTTTAACCGGTGTTAATGAGTTAAAGTTGGGCAGAAGCGCCCAGTTTCCTTCGTAATAGCGATAGTTTAATCCGATTGATGTTGAAGGCGTGGTTGCATTAACAAGGTTACTGAAGGGAGACAGATTCCCGGCCTTATCGCGGGCTTTTACGCCAAACGTAAATGTGGTACCTTCAGTCAGGCTGTCGGCAGTGATTGCAGATACCGCGGTCGAAAACTTTTTTATGCCATTTACAAATATTTCATAACCGGTAACTCCGGAGCTGTCCGTTGAATTATCCCAGTCAAGATTCACAAAAGTACGTCCGGAGTAAAGAACGGTAAGGTTACCCGGAGCAGTAGGAGCGGTAGTATCCGGGGGAAGAGGGAAAAAAGCACCAGATGGAATTTGCTGCCTGACGATACCTGGCCCCGTCCAATATACCTGCATGGTTTCACCGTTGATGGCTTCCAGGTAGGAAATAGAAACAGGGTATAAACCTGGTGATGGAATGTTTACCGTTCCGGTAACGGACCTTGACGCATGTAATCCGTCGTTGTTGACCAGTGCTATGGCCGACGGGGAGTATAAAGTATTGAAATAAAATTTGCTTCCGTCATCAGAAACCGTTTCAAATATATACTCGCCCGGCGTGGTAATGTTTATGTAGCCCTCCCATAAGAAAGCAAAATTGTCGGATACGCCGGGTGTTCTGACGCTAATGTCCACATTCGGGGTATTGCCGGTCTTAAGGGGAGTAAGGGTATCAAAATCGGGAATAGACGGCCAGACACCTTCATAATACTTGTAAGTAAGGCCTGATGGGGAAACTTTTGTCGTTGCCGTATCGGGCTTACTGAATGCGGATGCATTGTTGGCAAAGTCGCGTGCTTTAACCGTGAAGGTATAAAGCGTGTTTGGGGCAAGATTGTCTGCGACCAACTCTGATGCGGTGGCCGTATATTTTTTTACCCCACCGACATAAATATCATAACCCGTAACTCCGATGTTGTCGGTTGAATTATCCCAATCGAGGTGTATAGCATTTGTGCCGGCAGATATTACTTTAAGGTTAGCCGGGGCTGCCGGGGGGATAGTATCAGACGGCGAAGGATTGTTAACGGTGAACACTGAGTTTGGAACCGGCTGTCTCGCTATTCCCGGGCCGGTCCAGTATACCTGCATCGTTTCTCCCCCGCTACTTTCCAAATATGAGATCGCTATGGGGTATGCACCTGCCGCCGGGATATTAACCGTTCCCGAAACCGATCTCTCTGCATGCAACCCATCGTTGTTCACAAGCGCGTTTGCAGCAGGAAAATATGTAGTGTTGAAATAAAGCTTACTTCCATCATCTGAGATGGTTTCGAACGTATAATCCCCGGGGGTAGTGATATTTATGTAGCCATGCCACAGTAAAGCAAAATGATCGTCTCTTCCTGCCGTTCTTATCTTCAGGTCAATGTTAGGGGTAATACCGGTTTTGACCGGCGTAAGCGAACTAAAATCAGGAAGCGCACTCCACGTTCCTTCAAAATACTCGTAGTTCAGCCCGTTTGATGTTGTGGCATTGGACGTGGTCGCTATCACGGAATTGGTGAAAGCGGATGCGTTTCCGGCCTGGTCAATTGCTTTGACTGTAAAGGTATAAGAGGTATTCGGTGTTAGGTTAGCTGTCACAATTTCCGGGGCCGTAGTGGTATAGCTTTTGACGCCTCCAATATAAACCTGATAGCCGGTTACGCCTACATTGTCGGTGGAGTTATCCCATTTGAGGCTGATCGTATTGGCAGCAACAGATACCACCTGAAGGTTTGCCGGAACAGTTGGTGCGGTTTGGTCCGGAGTACCGCCAGTGATAACGGCAGGGTTTGGCGACCAGGCTGAAAAGGCTGCGCTGCCCGTTCGCCTGAAGCGTACGCGGTAATGACCATTCTGTGTAACGATTATCTCGTTGGAAGCCGCCCCGGGTATGTTAGTCCAGGTATTGCCATCATTGCTCACCTGCCATTCATATTGGGCAAAACCTGCTGTAATGCCGATCCTCGCATTTACGGTTGTATTGGAAAAGAACTCGGTTTGTTTATAAAAAACAATAGGGTTTGCCTTATGTGCGGAATTCCAGTAAGGTATTATGTAGGGCTCATGCCACATTTCGTCCCACACATTATGCCCCAGCTCAGGATAATAACTATATCTCACGTCGCCGCCACGGCGGGAGAAGTTATCGACGAATCTCTGGGTGCTGGCAGGGCTTGGATTCACATCCTGGCCGCCGGATGCAATCCAATGGGGAATATGAATATTTCCGGAGCTATCCTGCTTCAATCCATCAATCAATGCCGGCGAACTCGAAATCGATACTGCTGTGCGTTCGGGGAATTGTATCCCATAAGAAATAGCTGCATTTGCTCCGATGGAAATACCCATTGAGATCAGCCTGTCAGGGTCGAGGTTGCAATATTTCTGGAGAGAATCGAGTACATTATTGATCCGCGACATACTATTCTCCCATCCAATAACCTCGGAGAGCGGAAATAACAGAAATGCATCAAATAAACCTGCGTTAATCCTGTTCTCAAAGTAAGCCGCCCCGTTGATCAGGTGATATTCATTATCTGTCCCCGGCGTAGCTTCTCCACCTCCATGGAAAAAGAGGATAACCGGGTACTTTTTTGTAGCATCGGCAGGATTGTAACCGTTCGGAAAGCGTAAACGAAAGGCCATTCCGTTATAGTAATAGCACTTAAACTTTTCAGGATTAAAGTTTATCTGGGACCTTGGTGTTCTTACCCATTTGTATATTGCCCCATCAGGAGGTAAAGGGGTGTTGTTATAATTAATAAGGGAATCATCCGGATTAAAAACATTTGCCTGGGCACGTATATCACCCGCCACCAATATCCAGGCAATTGACAGAAGAAGCAGTTTAGATTTCATAATTCTTAATTCCAGGCAGATCCATTTAATCTAAAAGATTTAAACCACTCTCGTCTTGAATCGCTACAATAGCAGGAAATGGGATTAGTTTTCGGCGTTAATTAATCAGGTTTTAAATAAAGGATTTAATATATGAAATTTCAATGGCTCGCTTGTATAAGGAAGGCAAGATGGTAAAAGTAATATAAAAAATTTACCGGAGCGACTCCGAACCTGATTATTTATCAACAATTTTCATCATGTCATCTCTTCTACACGCTCACGCATTTCCTTAGTAATCGATATCATTTTTTACCCCGCCCCGGCTGTAAACAAAGAATCCGGGAACAGATCCCGGATTCTTTGTTTATTGAAAATTTTTGAATCTATTTGATTCCTTTGATCATCCTGATCGTTTTTGAAGGGATGCCATTTACGTCAAGTCTTACAATATACAGACCGCGGCGGAGTTTGTTGCTCACATCTATTCTCAGCGATGTATTGCCGGTTGCAATGTTGCTGTAGTTACGGTTGTACATCAACCGGCCTCCGGCGTCGTACATACTGATCCGGATTTTGTTATTTGAAGATGAATTCGTAAAGCCGATCGTAAAGCTCTCTTCAAACGGGTTTGGATAAGCGCCTGAGACTTCCACCCGCTCTAACTCGAGTTCTTTACCCTGTTCACGGTACGCCGATGAAGCAAGGCTTGTTGCGCCGCTGCTGGTCTTAGTAAAGGCGCTGTTAGGAATTTGCTGCCTCGGGATGCCCGGACCTGTCCAGTATACCTGCATAGTTTCTCCCCCACCCGCTTCAAAGAATGTGATAGCAACCGGGTAAGCACCACTGGTTGGTATATTCACGGTTCCGGTAACAGACCTCGGTGCGTGTAAGCCATCGTTATTCACAAGAGCGTTAGCGCCTGCGGAGTAGGTTGTATTGAAATAAAACTTACTTCCATCATCGGATACCGTCTCAAATGTGTAAGTACCGGCTGTTGGGATTTGAATAAAGCCATCCCACAGCACTCCGAAATTATCATCTCTGTTCCGCATAGAAAGATCGACGTTAGCGGTTGAACCGGTTTTTACAGGTGTAAGTGCTGAGAAATCCGGAAGCACGCTCCAGGCTCCTTCATAATACCGGAAGTTAAGCCCGTTGGTAACCGGTGGCGGCGGAGGAGGGGTACTTCCGCTTACAAATGCCGAATTAGGTATCAGCTGGCGGCTGATACCCGGTCCTGACCAGTATACCTGCATTGTTTCTCCCCCTCCGGCTTCAAAGAAGGATATGGCGATAGGGTAAGTACCCGCAGCCGGTATATTCACCGAACCGGTGGCTGATCTTGGAGCATGCATGCCGTCATTATTGACAAGCGCGGAAGCTCCGGCTGAATATTGGGTGTTAAAATAGAACTTGCTCCCATCATCAGATATGGTTTCCAAGACATAATCACCAGGTGTAGTAATGTTTATGGATCCTTCCCATAATAGTGCGAAGTTATCATCCCTTCCCGGCGTCCTTACACTTAGGTCCACGTTAGCAGTAGCGCCGGTTTTCACAGGAGTCAGTTGGTTAAAATCGGGGAGAGCGCTCCATGTTCCTTCATAATATTTATAATTAAGCCCGCTGGTGGTAGAGGTATTCGAGGTAGTTCCCGTAACACTATTGCTGAAAGCTGAGGCATTGCCGGCCTGGTCCAACGCCTTTACAGTAAAGGTGTAGGATGTATTAGCCGCGAGATTACCTGCCACAATATCAGAAGTGGTGCTTGAATAGGCCCTGACTCCGTTTCTGTAAATGTCGTATCCGGTAACCCCCACGTTATCAGTAGAATTGTCCCAGTCGAGGGTAACTGTAGACGAGGTACTTGAAACAACTCTCAAATTAGCCGGCGCAGAAGGAGCTGTATTGTCGGCCGGAGGCGGAATATTTGTAAATGCCGAATTAGGCACCGGTTGCCTTGTAAAGTTAGGGCCTGTCCAGAAAACCTGCATTGTTTCTCCCCCGCCTGCTTCAAAGAAGGATATGGCAACAGGGTAAGTACCTGCCGTTGGGATGTTTACCGAACCAGTAGCCGACCTGGCGGCGTGAAGACCGTCATTGTTGACAAGAGCAGTAGCGGCGCTGGAATATTGTGAATTAAAATAGAACTTGCTTCCATCATCCGATATTGTTTCAAAAACATAATTTCCAGGCGTGGTAATATTTATATATCCCTCCCACAGGAAAGCAAAATTATCATCCCTACCGGGAGTTCTTACGCTTAAGTCTATATTAGGAGTAGAGCCTGTTTTTACCGGTGTAAGCGTGCTGAAATTCGGAAGGGCAGACCAAGACCCTTCATAATATTTATAGGTTAAACCGGAAGAAACATTGGCCGTAGTGCCGGTAACTGTGCTACTAAGGGCGGAAGCGTTCCCCGCCTGGTCGCGGGCTCTCACCGCAAATGTGTAGGAAGTGTTTGGTGATAAGCTGGACACTACAAAGTCAGAAGCGGTGGATGTATTCCTTATTGCCCCGTTCAGATAGATGTCGTATGCAGTTACGCCAACGTTATCCGTTGAGTTATCCCAGTCTAAGTTGATAGAATTGCTGGTTGATGAAAGGATACGCAAATTAAGAGGTGTAGTTGGTGCAACATTGTCCCCTGTTCCGCTGCCGGTTATGACTGCTGGTGTAGGCGACCATTCGGACCAGTTAGGGTTAGAAGCTCTCTGGAATCGAACTCTGTAAGAACCGGGTTGAGTTGCTACAATTTCATTTGAAGTAGCCCCTGATATGTCAATGAGGTCTTTTTGCCATTGGTATTGTGCGTACCCCGCCGTTACGCCTATTCTGGCATTAATGGGTGATCCTGTGGGGAACTGTGTCTGCTTGAAATAAACCAGTGGATTAGCTTTATGCGCGGCGTTCCAGTAAGGGAACAAATAGGGCTCCCCCCACATCCTGTCCCAAACATTATGTCCAAGGTCGGGATAGTAACTGTACCTCATGTCTCCACCGTTTCCTGTAAAATTATCCACAAATCTCTGCGTACTGGTTGGGCTCGGATTTATATCCCTGCCACCTGAACCCAGCCAATGCGGAATGTGGATATAGCGGGAAACATCCTGCGATAATCCATCTATTAATGCCGGTGAGCTGGAAATAACCGTTGCTGTCCGCTGAGGGAATTGGATGCCGTATGAAATAGCGGCATTTCCTCCTATGGACAGACCCATGGTGATTAACCTGTCGGGATCAAGATTACAATATTTCTGCAGTGAGTCGAGTACATTGTTGATTCTTGGCATATAATCTTCCCAGCCAATAACCTCAGACGCCGGGAAAAGCAAAAAGGCATTAAAGAGGCCTGCGTTGATCCTGTTTTCGAAAAAAGCAGCTCCATGTAGCAGGTGAAATTCGTTATCGGTATTTGGCGATGCTTCTCCTCCTCCATGGAAAAAAAGAATAACGGGATACTTCTTTGTAACGTCTGCCGGATTGTAGCCGTTGGGATACCTCAAACGAAAAGCCATCCCATTATAATAATAGCATTTAAATCTATCTGAATTAAAATTCACCTCCGGCCGGGGAGTTCTCACCCATTTATATATTGCTCCGGAAGGGGGCAATGGGGTATTGTTATAGTTATTTACCGGGTCATTGGCGTTAAAGACCGTTGGCTGGGCAAACATATTGCCAACCAGTAAAAAGGACAGTAAGGTGCAGAGGAGTAAGCTTCTTTTCATGTAAATAAGTTTTGTTCAATTAATAATTCAAACCTGTAATCACACGTGGATCACTCTCTCAAAATAAGATATGATCAATACTACTAATTGAGGGATAGCCGGGTTTCCGAGAGGTTCTTAAAAGAGGATTTGGGTCTGATCAGGTGAAGGTATACAATTCTAATTATCAATGTTTCATGACGGATGGAGGATAATAAAAATCATCCAGACTATATCAAGATTTATGCCGTGATACGGATTGTTAACAAACGGACAGGGTACAAGGGAGTTATCGGGTAGACAGAGGTCAAGGGTGTAAAGTTAATATTATAATGCAGAAGTCGGAACCAATCGTCTTAAATGTTGATAATTTAGTCATTTAAAAGGGAAGATTTTATCCACAAAAGATCGGGCACCTGGCATACAGCCGCTTAATGGCTGGCTCAGGAAAGGAAGGAATCTTTCCCGATACACGTAATATTCATTATTTTTCAGCCTGATCCTCACTTTCGGGGGCAATATCTCTATATTAACCAATAATTGCCTATAATGTACGCTAATTTGTATACAAATGCTGAATTCGATATGTGAATCGATGCATGGCCTATCTTTACGCTGTTTCCAGCGAACATCCCAGATATAAACCCTTGATTGTGCGAAGAAGTATAGTTTTTCTTGTATTTATAGCCCCTTTTTTTCTTTTTGCCCAGATCACTCCCAGAGCTGTAAACTCCACACATGGAAAGGTCGGCTTTTTCGAATTTAAACCACAAGGGTATAATCCCGACAGTACGTATGATTATCCTCTGATCATTATGTTGCATGGGGTTGGTGAAAGAGGCAACGGAGGTAGCGATTTACATATGGTGCTAAACTCCTCATTTGCCCGTATGGTTAAAGATGGCGCCTCCATGAAATTTACGGTGAATGGGCGTAAACATGCATTTCTTGTCTTAATTCCCCAAATGGCTCCCGAATATGAAAACTGGCAGAACTTTTATATTGATGCGATGATCGATTATGCCAGGGATTATTTGAAGGTAGACACCAATAAAATATTTCTTTCCGGGTGGAGTCTTGGTGGAGGGGGAGCCTGGAAATATCCGACCTCTTCAATAGACAGCGCTAAACGAATTGCGGGAGTTGTTCTTGTTGCGCCTTCACCTGATTATGCCAACCTGTGTAACCTGGCCCGTGGCAAAGTTGCAGTATGGGCACACCATGCTCGCGACGACTCAGCTGTTCCTCTACATTTTACGGAAGATGCCATTAATTCCATTAATGCATGTTCGCCTGAAGTTCCTGCACTCATCAGTTATTATCCCAGCGGAGGGCATCCCTACGTGGCTGCTGCGGCATATGATACATTGAACAGATTCCAGTATCCCAATATGTTTCAATGGATGATCGGTATAACGAGGAGCAATTCCAGGGCTTCAAACGAGGACCCGGTAGCGTCTGCAGGTACAGACACCACTTTGGTTGTTCCTTCCCTGAGGACTATTTTGAACGGATCTGGCTCTTACGACCCAAATGATGTAATCGTAAGTTATGAGTGGACACTTGTTAACGGGCCGCGGCCTGCCGGTTTTCTTATTCATAAGCCGAAATTTCCATGTACCGAAGTATCCGGCCTTCAGCCAGGAGCTTACACTTTCAGGTTAACCGTAAAAGATGAATTTGCCGTCGTAAAATGGGACGAGGTGACGCTTAACGTCATTTTACCTCCAAAAGGGGTCAATGCCACCCCGTTCATAGAAGCCGGGCCTGAAATCACCACATCTTCCCTTAGTTACCATTTATCTGCGGGTGCGAAAGATTATGACGGAAAAATTACCAGGTATCACTGGCGGCAGGTTTCAGGGCCCGTGCCGGTAAGGGTGCTGCAATACGGTAATGTTGCAAATGTGCTGGGGATGACGGCAACGGGAAAATACGGGATAGAAGTTTCAGCTTTCGATAACCATACTGCTGCAGGAAAAGACACACTAATGATCAATAAAAATGAACCTTTACCCGTTGTGATATTTTACTGGGCCCAGCGGTCAAACCACGGAAAAACCAATTATACTCCCTTTGTTGTATTATTTATACTACTGATATTTCTGACAAAGTTAAGCGGGCTGCATTTCGCCTGGTGATTCGGGCATGGGCAATTACAAACCTGAGGCCTGTTCACAAGAAGAGATATTTCCCGAAACCATTCCGCGACAGGTTGAACTTTAAGCGTTAAGAAACAAAAGCTATTCGGGCAAACACCACTTGGAGATGTATTATATTTTATCTACGATAAGCAGAGGCAGGTTTTCAACAAACCTCGATTTAAATCCAAGTCCTTCAAATCGTTTAACCAGTTGATCCTGGTTGAAGTTCTTAACTTCGTGAACTTCGATGATAAATTTATTGATGGCTTTTAAAGACTCATCAGATGAGTTGAGAATGATCGGGTATTCGCTTCCTTCGCAATCAATTTTGGCAAAATCAAAATGCCTTGCACCGGTCAGTTCAAAGATTTTGTCAAAGCTTACACAGTCTACCTGGGTTTTATCATATTTCCATCCTTCAAAATTGCTTTCAAAAATAGTATTGCACCCGGCCCATTCTGTAGAAAAAAATTCCACTTTTCCTTCTTTGTCGCTTACTGCAAAAGGGAAGGTTTTTACATTTGAAACGTGATTTCTTTTCAGATTCTCCTGCATTCTCTGATAACTCTTCGGAAATGGCTCAAAAGAATAAACTTTGGCCAAAGGGAACTTGTTGGCGACGTACAAAGAGAAGAAGCCGACATTCGCCCCGATATCAAGGATGTTTAATTCTCCGGATAGCTTTCTGAAATCGTAATCATCATTAATGAAGATTTCAAAGAGGGTTGTTAAGTCGCCCGCGTTTTTATTAACCGATAACGTTAATCCGTTTTTAAGCTTAAGATAATGTATATCGGATGACTTTTTGGTAAGGTATTTCAATTTATAAAAACTCGCTGCGCTGGAGGGAGTAAGGCGTGAAACTGTCTTTAGAAAATGATTTATCCTGCTCATATTTGGCAAATATAGAAACGAAACCCGTATAATCAGCATGGTAATGGTAAATTGAACAATCTGGCCATAGTTTACCTTGCTATCATTACTCCCCCGGTTGTAACCGCACCACCAGTTTTCAGATCAATAACATAATAATAATTTCCCGCCGGGAGCGGCCTGCCGTTGTAAACTCCTTTCCATGAGGTAGCATATCCCGTACTCTGGAAAACTTTTTGCCCGTACCGGTTAAAGACCGAGATGACGGGTTGATTGAAATATTGCAATTCTTTTATTTCCCATGAATCGTTAATGCCGTCTCCGTTGGGAGAAAACGCACTGGGGACGAAAATCTTGTGTAAAACGCTTACAGACACCTCGTCCCGGGTTTTTCCGCAACCAACATTTGACTCAACAAACAAGGTATAGGTGATATCACTTTTCGGACGTATAGTGGGTGTGGGTGAATCACTATTGTTCATATAATTGGAAGGATTCCATTTAAAGGAAACATTGGTGCCTTTTACAGAACTTTTTAAAGTAACTGATTGCCCGTTGTATAACCGCAAATCGGGTCCCGCATTTGCCACAGGCTTTTTAAGAATGTGTACGGTTTGTGTATCATAGCTTACACAACCGTTTTCGTCTGTACCTGCTACAATATATAATGTAGTGTCTGTGGGTTTGGCCACGGGATTTTGAATTGTTGCTGACGACAGCCCGGTTGCAGGCGACCACAAATATGAAAGCCCGGGAGTTGCATCCAGCGCCACACTACCCCCTTCGCAAACAGTTTGATCATTACCTGCCCTGACAATAGTTTTTGGAAAAACACGCAAAGTAATTGAGTCTGTACCCGTACATCCGTGTTGGGTAGCAACGTTAACAACATATTTTCCACTGTTGTTGAGGGAGGCTATAGCTTTTGGACTCGCCTGCGTGGAATTGAAACCTGCAGGACCTGCCCATTGATATGTTTGCCCCCCGGTGGCACTTAAAGCGAGCGAAGAGCCTTCGCAGGCGGGGTTAGCGGCCGTTAAAAGAATTTTTGGTTTAGGATTTACCTGGACGCTTAATATATTCGAAACAATCCTGCACGACGTGTATAAAATATTGCCCGTTTCGGCTACCGCAAGGCGGTACAGGTAATTCCCCGCTGTAGAAACGTTATGCTGATAAGCTGTTGTAACCGCTCCGGGTACATCCTGCCACCGGAGGCCGTCGGTACTCACCTGCCATTGTAGAGACGGCGATTTAAACCCTTCTGATAAGTCAGCTTTGAAATTGAACCGGATGC
Source organism: Flavihumibacter sp. (assembly GCA_041751095.1). Taxonomy (GTDB): domain Bacteria; phylum Bacteroidota; class Bacteroidia; order Chitinophagales; family Chitinophagaceae; genus JADCRZ01. The sequence continues at coordinate 18,150 of JBGSYC010000109.1, read as the reverse complement.
TTGTATTCTCGCATACACTGGTTGAGGTTCTGCCTCCGTCAAAATCAATTTTTGCCTTAACAGTAGCGCCGCAAGGCCGAAAAGTAATATCATCGAGTATCACGTCGTTGCCGCAACCACCTGGTGCATTGTTGGTCAGTCGTAATATGATGTCATTTGTTCCTGGGGGCATGGTAAACATTAAACTGTATTGTTTCCACATTGGTGAAGTTGATTCAGGAATATTGCCGGTATTGTAAACGCCAAGCCTGGTGCCACTAATCGTTTCGATAGTAAAGCTGAGGTTAGGTTTAATTCCACCATTTCCGGCACAGGCAGTTGGCTTCATCACATTCAGCATCCATGCGGCAAATTCATAAGTGGTATTGGCACACAGGCCTCTTACCGTATCCACGTAAAAATCCCCCGGGTTGAATGAGGCATTAACCACCATCATATACCCGTTGATATCACCGGGAGTATGATCTTCAGGAAGGTTATGCCAGGTGCTGTTATAACAATTGGCAGATCGGTTTAATAAGGCATAGTTACCATCAAACGGGCAGTGTTCGCGGCTGTATTGGTAATTAGTATTCCCAATGATGGGGGCTCCGGTACCTGTTCCTGAGCCAAAATCTACATTAATTACCGGGTCGCCAAGGCTTCCTGTACATACCTGTCCGTAGCTAACAGACCAGGCCAGCAAAGAAAGGAAAAAACATATGCTGTGGCGTGTAGGCAATCGTGGGGTGTTTAGCGGGTCTTCAAATATATGATTTTGCTTATTAATTTATGCAAAATATATGTATAAAGTTCATAACCGCACTTCAGCAAAAAAGCAGGTTTTCGGGTCAAAGTTCATATTCATGCACCTGTGTAAAATTAAAGTGGCCTGAAATGTGATATCTCTATTAAAGCGGGAACTATTCCCTTCAAGAATGTATTAGATGGTATAGCTGATTCGCTCTTTCATTCAATTGTGTTCCTTAATGAGGTTTACCATAAAATACATTCTCATTCACGTTAAGATAAGCAATAGCACAATGAAAGAAACAGCACCTGTATTATTCGTAGATGATGACCCGGACGACCACCACCTCGTTACAGAATTGTGGGATGAGCTAAAGCTGAAAAATCCAATCTTGTTTTTTGATAATGGGGAAAAAATGTTATTTCATCTTAAAAGTGATAGTACAGTCCCTCTCTTAATTATCTGTGATGTAAATCTTCCCATGGTAGACGGATTTGAGATAAAGAGAAGATTACTCGGGTCTTACCTTAATTATAAAAGCATCCCGTTTGTTTTCTGGTCAAACAAAGCATCCAAGACGCAGATTAAAAAAGCCTACGATCTATGTGCCAATGGCTTCTTTATCAAACCTACTCAATACGGAGATATGAAAGAGTCCATTAGACGGATTGTGGAATACTGGCTTACAAACGAGCAGCCTGAAGATGTGTAGTAATCCATTATAATTTACTTAAAATATCTAACGGTTGGGAAATGATCAATTGTGCGATAAACCCGTTTGAAAAGCTGCTTACTTTACCGGCCTGAGTACTGGTAATGTACCCAAACCGGACGCCGCCCTGGAGACCATCGATTAGTTTCCCTTTATCATCTGATCCACTGATAAAATAAACGGGTACAAAAACGCTGAGCTTTTTACTATTAACCGCAAAAGTTCCGGAGGGCGAAATGGCTATGGTCCGGTTGTTCCGGGCAAGGATATTGTAACGGAATTCGCCTGTAACATTATGGATTACCTGCCTGCGTGGAAGACCGAAGGACAGCGTACTTGTATAGAAGTTCGTACTTGTGCCAAATGGTATAGTAAATGTGAGCTCCTCTGCAGCAATGTAGTTTTCTGAATACATGTAGCTAAGCGCTGCATAGCCCGCAACCCTGAAGCCTTTGCCAAAAGCTTTAATAAGGGATACAGTAAATGCAGGGCTTATAAAGGCATCCTCGTTTTCATCGAGGGTAAATGAGTCAGTAGCGTAGAGAAAGGAAGTTTTTGTAAAACCGATTTCAGCATTGATAATCCAGGGCTCTTTAAAGCTTACCGTATTGAAAACGTCAAATGCCAATGTCTTTTCTTCTTCGGTGCCATCGAGGCTGATCTCGCGTAACCCTGCTGTATTGACCGGTATACCTTTTCGTTTTTCATAAGCATTGGTCACTTTGTTAAGGTCGGCGATCTGGTTATCAGATAAATTAAAAGAGGGCTGCCAGAACCTTTTCTGGATATTAAGTCTTACGGTAGTGCCGGGGCTTATGCCACTTAAAGCAAGGGGGATGGCCGCTTTGGTACTTTTGCCGATCTTTTGATCTATCGTCAACCCACCGCTAAACCTTGAACCAAGCTTCCCCTGCAACTCTATTTTACCGTTAACACCTTCTTTAAAAAAAGACGACACCGATACATTTGAAAACATATTAGGTAAGCTCCCAGCTCCAAAGGGAACGCTTAATTTAGACCGGAGATTATTGTTTGCAGCGTTTTCTGCAAACGTGGAATTCGGTCCTTTTAAAATACTTTGAGCTGTGCCTTTGTAAAAGTTTATATAAACGATAATAAGCACCCATAGTCTCAGGTTCATTGATACAGCTTTAAATTATATTAAAGTAAACAGGAAAACGTTTCCATCCTGAACGCCTGCAGGATAATGCTTGTCAATATCCAATGGTGGAAAACCCGGGTTATCGGGTTCCATCAAAGCCTGGATGCGTGCATGGGCTTCGCGGGCAGTAAACACAAACCATTCAAATCTGTAGGTGATGCCCGGAAATAAATTTACACCAGTTTCGCTATTGTCTGCAATGCTCAATAGTGTCTGGTTTTGAATCCGGATGTTTACGGTAACATGACAACCTTCTGCAGTAGTCTTAACACGTAAGATCATATCGTTTAATATTGCGTGATTATTTGATTATGGCACCCGGGTCGTTTATGGGTAAAGGATTAGGCGCTTAGGCGCAAACAACAAAACTTTTTTTAGATAATTTTTTAGCCCGTAGAAAATAAGGATCACTAAGAACACGAAGAACCACGAGGACACTGCGTTACGCTTTGTGTTCGTGCCTCCTTTGTGTTCTCGTGTTCCCTAAGCAAGGGTACGATCAGGAAGTTCACCCCTAAAGAGGTTTATTTTCCAAAGGAAAATTCGTAGCACTTACCTCATCTATGTCAAAGAAATAACAAAAGGTGCAAAGAGATTAATTATAAATGAGGCTGCGGGTTTAAATTAATCCTGACCTTTATGTCCTACTGTTACAAATTGGTTCCCCATATGGAATTTAACGTGGTTATTTTTCCCGATCTTAATCGTACCGTACCCCCTTTTGAATATAAACTAAGGCGGCTGTATCTTTCATCGGGGAAAAATATGTCAGTCATCACAACGGCTCCGTCATCAGCAAAGAGTTCCACTGAGGCTGCATCTATCAGCATATGAAATTTAATCATTTTATTTGTAGATTTCCGTGGGGCGGTATGTTTTCCCGGAAAATCTTTTGAGAAGCTCATGTCACCGGATTGGGTACGGTCTATATAAAACCTTTTCTCGGCAGACTCAAACCCGATCATCAATTTTTGTCCCTTTGTATTTGACAACTCAATACCAAAATCACCGGTATTCCCGGTTGAATCAAATTCAAAGTTTAGTTCTGAGGATGAAATGTCAGGTAAACCGGGGCGTGTAATATTTGTTTGCCCGGTGATCTGTTGGGCAGCTATTTCTGTGGAATGTACGCGGATAACTGATATCTCTCCTACAGGTTGCGATGTCAACCGTAGTCCTTCTGTTGTTTCTTTTAAATTCAATTCCCTCGGAATTGTCATGGCGCTACGCCACGGAGATGTAGGCGCCTTACTGCCATACTGCCAATTGCTCATCCATCCTAAAAAAATTGTTCGGCCATCGGAAGCGTCAATGTTAGACCAGGTGACGCCGGCATAATTATCCTTCCCGTAATCCAGCCATAATATGAGATTTGCCGGGTTATCAGGGGTAAAATTTGTGCCATTGAAATGCCCTGTAAAATACTGGGTAGCCGAACCACCGTGAATGCCTCCGGGGTTGATGCTAACCAGCATTACCCATTTTTCGCGGCCATTGATGGATAATGGAAACAAGTCGGGGCATTCCCAAACTCCTCCGTGAGCTCCGTAAGTTTTTCCGAACTCACTGAGCTTTACCCATTTTTTTAAATTGTTAGAACGATAGAGCTCCACATGGTCACTCACGGCTAATATCATTACCCATTGTTTTGAATCTTCATGCCAGAATACTTTAGGATCACGGAAGTCTTTAATTCCCCGATTTTTAAGCACCGGATTATCGTTGTATTTTTTCCAGGTTCTTCCGTTATCTGTACTGTAGGCAATTCCCTGGTTTTGATAATCAGTTTTTCCGGCCTTCTCACCTTCTGCTGAATGGTAAGTGAAGATGGCAACCATAGCGGGATTTTCTGCAGATCCCAAACCCGAGGTATTATTCTTGTCAATTACTGCGCTGCCCGAAAAAATATATCCCAGGCTGTCCGGGTATAATGCTATAGGCATATGTTGCCAGTGAATCAGGTCTTTACTGATAGCGTGGCCCCAGTGCATGGGGCCCCAGACAGTGCTGTCAGGATAATACTGGTAAAACAAATGGTATTCATTGTTATGGAACACCATACCGTTAGGATCATTCATCCACATGCTATCCGGAGAAAAGTGAAACGAGGGACGATGCTGTTCTGTATAATACGCCGTTGAATTTTGTGCAGGCGTGCGGTCAACATCTGTTTTCTCTTTTGTAGCAGGGTTCCTGCAGGCAGCAGTGTGAACTACCAGTATTGCGATGATTAATTTAACAGGGATGGTCATAGGTGTAAAATATTCATTGTACACTAATTTAATAATTCTGACAACTGAATATTGATTTACTTTTAAAAAAAGGACTAATGAAAAGAAACCGCCTCTTATTTTGGGCAACTGCTATTAGTATGCTTGCAGAAATACTATTATACCTGGCTTTGGTTATTTCAGTAATAGTTTTTATTCACTGGCATTTAAATAGAGAGTATTACAATTCAGTTGAGGTAACACTTAAAGATGGAAGTCTCAGCATATCAGCGGGAAAAAGTATATCCGGTTTGTCCAAATCCAATAAAGAGAATATCAGTCCGGATGCGGAACATGAACGTACTCGTCAGGAAGAAAAACGTTACTATTTTAGTGATCTTAATTCTACCTCTTTTTATTTTACCTGCCAGTTAAATACGGAAGAGTATCCGAACTCGTGGAGAGTATTTAATAGCCTGGGGGAAGCATATACCATCGACGAAAATGGGATCTTAGCAATTGATGCTTATGAAAAGTCTGTAGAGTTAAATCCGGAAAATGCCAAAGGGATTGAAAATTTGAGAAGATTAAAGGGTAAATAATCTGGCCATGATCATGTGCCTACTACTATATTAACTCGAGTTGGGATATTGGTAATCAACTCTTCGCTTATGCAGCTTTTCGATGTGTTCTTCATGATTTGTTATGTTCTTCGTGTCCAAAAAGGGAGCAGTCCGGGTATAGGTATTTGCCGTAAATCATCATATTACGGTGCGCTGCACCTTAATAATCAACGAAATTCGTTTCTACAAATATAGCGGTGCGCTGCACCTCTTATATTACGAGGCGCTTTTCTGGAATACAAGGGTTCGCATGTTATTTATAGCTACATTCTTGCGTTGGTGCAGCGCACCAGAATATTTGTAGATAAATTTATGATTTCAAATCAGGTGCAGGGCACCGTAATATTTTCTTTCTTAAAATTCTATCTGTCTTTCATTCCCGATCGGCCTGCCACACTCTCTCGTCATCTTTCATGAGCCCCTTTTTGGTTTTTTGTTATGTAACAACCTTTCGGGCGAAATGAAAGATCACTGGAAATTTTGCAGGCTGTGATTGGTGATCAACCTGACTACCGTTATCTTAGCAGATGTTTGAATCCCCGATTCACCAATGACTTTATGATAAATTATATTTCAAGCCGTGACCGGATATATCTTTCATTCAGCACCCAAACGTCGGAACCCCGGTATCTTAATACCTAATAAACAGCACCCACCAATGGCTTTTTTGTTGCCGCTGCGGCGAAAACCGGCTTGTACTGCTGTTTCAGCCGGAGTGCAGCAGCCTTATTGCCTTGCCGTATCAAAGCGAAATACAACCCGTTTAATGCCCAATAGTTTTGGGGATGATCAATCAGGTCTTCTTCGAAGATCTTTTGCGCTGTTGCAGGTTCACCCTTGAGCAAATAAACCTGTCCGAGGAACTGTCGTGCCGGCAGACGCCAGTCTTCCGGTTCACTATAACGCAGTTTGTCTTCCGCTTTTACTGCTGCTTCAAGTTGCTGAATGGCATCGTCCCATCTTTTCTGCTCCGTACTAAGTGTTCCTTCGAGGATCAATGCGGCAATATTTGCAGCATCAATAGCCCGGCTCCTGTTGGGGCGGCCGGTGTAGAGGGAAGAATCCCTGATCAATTCCTTTACCGTGCTTAGGCAGTGCTGTGCCGCCTGTATATTGCCTGTTTTGGCGAAAGCCATGCCGCGGCCATACTGCCACAGCAGCCGATGATAGGGTTTGTTGGTCACCGCGCCTTCGCTGAGGAGAATGTGTTTCCAGTTGCCAAAACGCACATCCGTCAAATACAGTTGCGCCGTTATAAATTGCACCGTGTTCATCATGGACGGGTTACTGTAAAATACTGAGTCGGAGGGGCTGAACTGCGACAGGTTCAGGGCATAAGCTTTTTTTGTTTCTTCATAGTTTCCCATCAGCGCTGCATTGGCTCCCTGCATATCCGCATTGTGATAAAAATACATGTACCGGCTGCCTTCCCATCCCTTCATTGCTTTTTTATACGCAGCATACCCTTCGATAGCTTCTTTGTTGGAACGGATACCTTTTTGATAATCACCTGTGCGTACGTAAATATGAGAGGGCATATGCACCATGTGCGCAACAGAAGGAAGCATAGGCAGCAACCGGTCAGCTTCGTCTTTGGCTCGTTCGGGTTGAGTTGAAGGCTCAACCATGTGGATGTAGTAATGAAGTGCCGCCGGGTGGTTGGGATTTACCTTCAGTATGTCATCAAGGAGGCTGATGATCTCTGTCGTGCCTTCTTTTTCCGTTCCCTTTTCATCGTACCAGTTTCTTGGGTCGACAAGCATAAGCGCATCCGCATACAGCACAGCCAAATCTAAATTGTATGGGTGCTTTGCATGCAACTCCTGCAAAGCATTTTTATACGCCACCATCAGGCCCTTCTGGTCGGCGTTTTTAGCCGTTGTAAACCGGAGCTGCTGCGCCTGAATAATTGCTTTTTCTGTTTCGTTTTTAGCCAGTGCTTCGGCTTTCTGCAGAACACCGGTCATGGCTGGATCATTAAAGTTGTAAACCGGCGCGTTGATGGTAGGCGCAGCTGCCATCGTCTCCCCCCAAAATGCCATTGCACAATTAGCGTCATGTCGTTGTGCTTCCTGAAAAGAAGCTTTTGCCTCTTGCATGTGAAAGCTGTAAAACATGTTCAATCCCTGATTGAAGTAAAACTGTGCACTGTCGTTGGCCGCTTCAACTTTCCAGCTGTATCGTCCCCACCCCGGCAATGGTACCATCTTCCGCTCTGCGTCAAATAAGATTTTGCTGGCAGATGCAGGTGCACAGCCGACTACCTCGTTTGTATTGTATGGCGGGGAATCATCAGGTAATACCGGTGCAACCGGGGATGTTTTTGTGAATAATAAAAGAAGGAACAGCAAAGCTGTTACATCAGGCAAGCTGATTATAAGGCGGCGCATAAAAGCTGTTTTAAGTTAATGTCAGGCAGGTTAAACATACACTGCAACAGGGAACTGTTGTTAAATTTATAAAAGAAAATGCACGCAGGCAAGGAAAGGTGATAATCAAAATAAGATTGGTTTGGTGAAATTGTTGTAAACCCTGCGTTCGCAGAGACGCCATGCATGGCGTCTCTGCCGAAATTTAAACGAATCATTTTTAATGCACATCATCGCCCAAAACGAACGCGAAACCCCAAACCGCATTGTTAAACTCTTTGTTGACCAGCTTGACTATAGGTACCTCGGCAACTGGGAAGACCGGAACAATAACAGCAATATTGGGGAAGAACTGACAACTGCCTGGTTAATCGGCTCCGACAGGAGCCTCGTGTTTAAATTTTAGATTAACCGTTCATCTACCGGAATTTGCGTGATGGATTTCACCCGTATGAAATCCTGATACCCGGGAAACAACGGATTGAGTAAATAATCGTGTTCCATGATGTTTATAGCTGATTTTACCCTGACAGCAAGGAACTTCCTTTCAGTCATCCATTGATCCCCGAGGTATTTATTCTCCAGGTGTCCTAATTCAATCCAGTGATCAGGGTAGCCGGCGTTGCTTAATGTAAAGACTGGTTGACTGTCATCCAACTCAATTTGCACAATGTAGAGATCAGGTGGGTAAAGGGATTCATCAAAATGCACCAGGCTTTCCAGGTATGCCAAAGAACTATTTTCACTTGTATACAACATATAAGTTCCTTTGCTGTTCCATCGCCCGCCGGTGCGAAAAGCACCTGTTCCGCTCAGGTCATTGGTTCTGGCTTTGTCTTTAACAATGCGGTACAGATACATATACCGGGTTAAGAGTAAACACCTTCTTCAATCCTGGTCAGGATATCATTTACCATGTTTAATCCGGTGAGTGTATCCAACAATTCAACCGGCTTTTTGTTATTTAATGCCCTGTTTTCCCGGTTCATCCAAATCTTTACTTTACCCTCCTCTTCAAATACTTCGTAGGCGTGTTGCATGATACGGGCAATTTCAAGTGCATGGGAGGAGATTCTTTTATTCAGCCTGGCTGTGGGAGCTTTTCGCTCCAGAGTTTTTATAGAGACGTCCAGAATATCTTCAGCCATCCTTTTCCGTGTTACACCGATGTGACTGGCTAACTTATCAAGGGAAGCTTTTTTGATTCCCTTTAAGCCCATATTGATTACATCAAAGTCGGAGTGAACAGGTGTGGTTATATCGGCGATGCCTCCCAACCAGCTCATTATTCCTGCCCGGGCTATCTGTTTTTTTGAAGATTTACCATGCCGCAATTGCATAATTTAAGATTTCGATTTTTAGAAGTAATATTAGTTGATGTATTTCTATAGTTTACCTATTCAGACATTTTCACCAAACATAGGGGAAAAAGTCGCATCCACCAATTTACGGCGGCTATACGAACGGAGCACTTCAACGGCCCTCCATTTTTAGTTAATTTTTTCGGCGACGCCTTTATTTTCTTCAGTATTTGTCTGGTTTGTTTCTTTACTGCTGTTCATTCGAATGGAGTTTGGGTGGTTGTATCAAACTTGAAGTTGTGTAAAACGGGCTTGCACCATTGGTTCTGTTTCACCCCTTTTTTGCTTAATGGACACCGTTGTCACTTCTTACGGTTCGCCGAAAACTTTATAGTTATTGTTATTTTTTATAGCTTTTACAATTCTTTCAAAATTGATTTTGTTGAATTGACTCAAATGGACCCAGAAAATATTATTAATAATGATCGTGCTGCCTATGAAAAGTTGTATGTGGATTATTTTAAAAAATTTTATAACTACGGAAGAAAGTTTACCGGAAATACTTCTCTTATTGAAGATTCGATACAGGACGTTTTCCTCGACATATGGGCGAAAAAACAAAAATTGCCGCAGATCAAATCCTTTAATAGCTATGTATTTTCAGCTTTCCGCTACACACTTTTAAGAAAAATAAAAGAGGAAAATAAAATAGTAAACCGGGAACAATTTGAAACCGAACCGGAGTTTTCAATTGATTACCCACTAATGAACCAGGAAGCGAATCCTGAATTACAATTTAAACTTCAAAAAGCACTTGATGCTTTAACTCCCCGCCAGCGCGAAGCCATTTTTTTAAGATTCTACCAAAACTTCTCCTTCGGAGAAGTAGCTGATATATTGAACATTTCAGTAAAGGCTACCTACAAGATTATGGCAAGAAGCCTCGCTGTGTTAAAAGAAAGTATGTTGGTTTCTATTGCCTTTGAGTTGATTATGCTCTATTCCAAAGTTTTTTCTAAAAAGATTTGAAATCGTGGGGTAAAATTCTGCATCGCCTACACTATATGTAAGTTGAATTAAAATGAACGATTATTACAAGTACACGGATTTTGATGAAAATGATTTTATAAACGATCCTTATTTCCAGGATTGGGTAATAAATTCAAACACAGCAAATAGACGTTTTTGGGAAACTTTTTTTGAGACGTATCCTCATAAAAAAGAGCCGGGTGAGATTGCGAGAAATTTCTTAAAAAATATTTCCTTTAAAGAACACCTTCCTGATGAAAGTTTAATTAAAAGATCGTTAGCTAAACATCTGCGGGATATAGAAAGATTTGAAGCCAATAAAGTAATACACATTCAAACGAAGTTCCCGTTACAGAACCTTTTAAGGATAGGTGCTATTATTGGAGGAGTACTTTTAATTATATCAGCGCTATTGGTTATTGGTAAAAAAGATGAAGCCATTCTGGTTAAGACAGCTTATGGCAATATGAAGAGTGTGCTTTTACCAGATAGTTCGTTGGTGGTATTAAATGCAAACTCAACAGTAACGTTTAGCCGCAAATGGAACAAAAGCAATAGCAGGGAAGTGTGGTTGCAGGGTGAAGCTTTTTTTGATGTTCGCCATATAAACGTGGATAGTAGCGACATACAAAAATATGAACAGTTTATTGTTCATACAGACCATCTTGCAGTAGAAGTTTTAGGAACCTCATTTGACATAAGACAGAGAAGGGGAAAAACAGAAGTAGTGCTTCAGACAGGTAAGATAAAAGTGTCTTTTAAAGACAAAAGGTCGAATGATATAATTATGAATCCGGGGGAAATAGTGGCTTATAATCCTGGAGATAACAATCTGGTAAAGGCTACTACCAGTGCTGAAGATTTTTCAGCATGGAAGGAGAAGAGACTAATATTAAACGATCCTACTGCCGCAGAAATAGTTGAATATTTGGAAGACAATTTCGGAAAGGATATCATGCTGGAAGATACTGCATTAGCTAAAAGAAAAATCGAAGGTCCTATTCTGTTAACTAACCTTGATGACGCCTTATTTATATTATCTACGGTTTTAAATACAGAAATCATAAGAAAGGATAGCACGATTATTATAAGACCGAGGTAATCTTAATATACAACCATAACAATCACTAACGAAAATTCAAAACATGAATGTTTGCCATTTAAACAGGCTGCTTATTGTCCTGTTGTTAATTAGCCCCTGCGCCTTTGCCCAAAAACCGACGTCACTTCGTGATGCTTTAAAAAAAGTTACAAATACTTTTGGTACTCAATTCGTTTACGACAAACAATTAATCGATGGTAAAACCACTACTTACAGTCTTGATAATATTGCAGGCAAGCCTGTCGAGGAAATATTAAAGGGTCTCTTGTATTCAAATAATCTTGTCTTTCTGTATGTAAAGCCAAACTATTATAGTATTGTGCCTAAAGATAGAGTTGGTACAGAAAACCAGGTTGAGACTAATCAAATACCTGTAAGTCAATCTGCCATTTCGGGTAATGCAAGCGCTGCAACCAATAGGGAGAGAATAAGGATTACCGGTACTGTAACAGACAGTGGGGGTAAAGGTATTCCCAATGCGACCGTAACTGAGAGAGGTACTAACAATTCCACAACCACAAATAACGATGGCAGCTTTGTGATAAGCGTAAATGGCACTACGTCTGTTTTGTCTGTCTCTTCTGTTGGTTATGAACCCAAAGAGATTACTGTTGGCACTCAAAACAATATAGCAATAACGCTTGCCGCAACAGCTGCTATCTTGGAGGATGTAGTGGTAGTTGGATATGGCACACAAAGCAAAAAAGATATTACCGGCTCAATATCTTCTGTAAAAGCCCAGGACATCAGAGATATTGCGGCTACCAGTGTCAACGCGTTGTTGCAGGGCAAAGCCGCGGGCGTACAGGTGGTGCAAAGCTCCGGCACTCCGGGAGCCGAAATATTTGTGCGTGTAAGGGGCACGGCCTCTCTGAGGGCTGACAGCAGGCCGTTGTATGTTATCGACGGTGTTCCGATGAATAATATCAATGGCACCCTTCTGGATGCGGGTGGACAAAGAACATCTGCACTTTCTGATATTAACCCGAATGATATTGAAAGCATGGAAATTTTGAAAGATGCCTCTGCAGCGGCCATATACGGTGCAAGGGCTTCTAATGGTGTAGTGTTGATTACCACGAAGCGGGGAAAATCTGGTAATGCAAAATTTTCCTTTGATTCTTATTATGGAGTTCAGGAAACCTACAAAACATTTGACTTACTGAACGGTGAACAGTTTGTAGAAGTTTTAAAAGAGTCACGTACAAACAGGGGATTGAGCAATACCATTGCTCCGTTTAACCAGGTAACCGTAACCGGAAAGAATACAGACTATCAAAAAGAGGTTTTCCGTACAGCACCTATTGCCAACTATAATTTATCGGTTAGCGGAGGCGATGCAAAAGTAAACACCTTTGTTTCTTTAGGTTATTTTACCCAGCAGGGTACAATTATTGGCCAGGATTATGGCCGGTTTACAGGTAGGTTGAACCTTGATTATAAAGCCACACAAAATTTGAAAATAGGTAATAGTACTACCTATAGCAACGCTACCAATGCGCGTGTAGCAAATGATTTTAGTGCAAACTCAATTTTGGGTAATGCCCTTGTTCGCAACCCAAATTTAGCAGTTCGCAATGACGATGGCACCTATTCGGTAGATCCGCTTCAGACAGAAAACCCTGTTTTACTTGCAAATGAAATTACATTTAACAGCAATCAAAAAAGAATTATTTCCAACTTTTATGCAGAATACCGCATATTAGAAGGTCTCTCTGTCCGGTCTGTTTTTGGAATTGATAATCTGACTGACCGACTAGAGCGTTTTGTGCCAGGCTTTGTGGTAAACAGAAATGGGGTATCAGAAGCACAGGCAGTTTCGACAGATAATTTTACCTGGATTAATGATAACACTATTAATTTCAATAAGAACATTGGAGATCATAGTTTTTCCGCGTTGGCCGGCTTTGGCATGCAGCAAAATAAATCTTCTTTTTTGCAGGCTGGTGGCAACACAACCGGCTCTAACATTATTACTACCATTGCGGTCGCCAACCCATCTATCCCCAACCATGATTTATCTGGATGGTCATTAGTTTCCTATTTCGGCCGTGCTAATTATAATTTTCGGGATAAATATTTAGTAAATGGCAGTTTCAGGGTAGATGGATCGTCTCGTTTCGGCGCAAATAAAAGATATGGCCTGTTTCCAGCTGTTTCTGCCGGTTGGCGCATCATCAACGAGCCGTTTATGGAGAGAATAAACGGAATAACTGACTTGAAATTGAGAGTAGGAATAGGTACCACTGGTAACCAGGAAGGGCTGGGTAATTTTGGCTCATTAGCTTTATACGCCACCGGACGTAACTACGACGGCCGCCCGGGCATTGCTCAGTCCAACGTACCCAATGCTGACCTCGGCTGGGAATCTACAGTCACTACTAACGTTGGCCTTGACATTTCCTTATTAAAGTCCAGGATTAATTTGACTTTTGATGCCTACCTAAAGGAAACTAAAGATTTGTTGTTTACCCGGCAGTTACCGTGGACCTCAGGCTTTGGCGAAATTCAAAATGTGAATGTCGGCACCATGCAGAATAAAGGGATTGAATTTGCATTAAATACACGTAACCTGACGGGTGCATTTTCCTGGACTACAGATTTTAATATATCCTTCAATAGAAACAAGATCACCTCCTTGCCTGTCAACGGATCTGCGGGATCTGATCTGGTATTTAAATTACCCGACGCTTACTCAATCGAAGGCCCTTATAGCATTTACCGCGTAGGGCAACCTGTGGGAAGTTTTTACGGCTATAAGTTCCTGGGTGTGTATGCCCGTGATGAAGATGTGCCACGTGAGCCAAAAGACGCTTCAGGGAGGAGCTTTTATGATAAGGGAGTACGTGCCGGCGATCCAATATTTTTAGATGTGAATGGCGATGCCAGTTACGACCGGCAGTTCGACAGGGTGCTGATCGGAAATGCTTTACCAATTCATACCGGCGGCCTTACTAACAATTTTTCTTATAAAGGAATTGATCTGAGCGTGTTTATGAATTGGTCCTATGGAAATGATATTTTTAATGTAACCAAAGCTGTTTTAACCAGTGCCACAGATGATTTCAACCAAAGTACAGATGTATTGAGGCGTTGGAGAAAACCTGGCGATATTACCGATATACCAAAGGCGCTTTATGGTTCTAATTCGGTGAGCGGAGCCACAGCTACCGATGCCAACAGCCGGTTTATTGAAGACGGTTCTTTTTTAAGGGTTCGTAATGTGACCTTAGGATACAACCTGCCGGCTTCGATACTTAAGAAAGCGAAGATTGCTTCGTCACGCATTTATGTATCGGCGCAAAACCTGTTTACTTTCACCAATTATTCCGGATTAGACCCCGAAAATCAGAACACCGGCGGTGGTTTAGTGCCTACTTTGGGAGTGGACTTTCTAACACAGCCACAACCCCGGGTTTACATGGTTGGGATTAATTTAGGATTCTAACCGTTTTTATCCTTGCTTTTTCTAATAGCTTAATTAAAAAATAGATATGAATTTCAAAATAAAAATACTTATAGGATTACTGGCATTTGCATTATCTGGTTGCGTTAAAGATCAGGAGCCAATAAGCCAGATAGTCTCTGTTAACTTTTTTAAGACAGCCTCAGATGCCGAAGCTGCGGTAGTTGCCTGTTATGATGGTATACAAAGTGCTTATTCTAATAATGTAATTATTGCCGGGGGCGTAATGGGTGACGACATCCTGGCCTCCTCTGGAGGTAACAATACACGCCACCAGGATTTTGCTCCTACTGCAGCTCAGGGGAATGTTTTGGATTTTTGGAGAGAATCCTATTTTTCTATTCACAGATGTCTTGATGTAATTGAAAATGTTCCCAAAATAAATGACCTGGCCCTCGATAAAAACCGGGTAATGGGGGAGGTGTACTTTATCCGTGCACTACTCTACTTTAACCTAACCCGGTTCTATGGTAAAGTTCCTATTGTTACCCAAACAACTAAAACTCCCGAACAGGAATTCCAAATTGCGCGGGAGGAGGTTAGTAAAGTGTATGAATTGATTATTACAGATTTAATTCAGGCAAAAACGCTATTGCCAACCAATAATATTAACAAAGCAAGGGCGAGTAAAGGCGCAGCCAGTGCATTGCTTGCCCGCGTTTATATGCATCGTGACAACTTTGCAACGGCCTTAAAGGAATGCGAGGATGTGATGGCTCTGACGAATCCGAAATACGAGTTAGTACCGGGCGCCAATTATGCTGATTTGTTTACCGTAGGCAGGCAAAATACCAGCGAAACCATTTTCGAAATTTCTTTCCGCCCGGCAGTAGCACAGGAGGGACACAATCTTGATGCTTCAACAGTGCCGGTACCCGGCAATATCTTCACGATCAGGCCTGAACCGAAAATAATTACAGCTTTTAATAATAGTATCGGTGACCTTAGAAGAGATGCTTCTTTAGGCATATTCAATACCCAAACCTATATAAAAAAATATCAGTCCGGGCCGCCTACGGTTACTACCAATCGCCGGGCACAAGATGCAAATATAATTGTGCTGCGGTTAGCTGATGTGATCTTAATGCGGGCAGAGTGCTTAAATGAATTAGATCGTACCCCGGAAGCCATTCCTTTCCTAAACCAGATTAGACAGCGTGCAGGTTTATTGCCGACAACTGCCCTTTCCAAAGCTGACGTACGCTTAGCGATCGAAAACGAACGTTTCCTGGAATTGGCTTTTGAAGGGCATCGTTGGTTTGATCTGGTGCGCACTAACAGAGCACAGGCATTGATACCAAAATTAACCAACATTGCTCGAGTTTTATGGCCGGTACCCAGCCGGGAGATAGACCTAAATCCTAATTTATTACCTCAAAACCCCAGTTATTAGCATGCATGTTTCCCACGGATCAAATAGGAGATTAGTTTATCAAAGATTACAGTGGATTACATGTTTATTGGTTGATCAAGTGCCGCTACAAAAGATAAAGGAGGGCACGGCTTATTATTTATAGTGTCTCTCCTTTAACATGCAAGTACGATCTATTTGTATTCTCTTTTTTTTGTTTGCTTTTACTGCGGATTTAACAACATTAAACCACTGACTGAATAGCAGGAAGAGAAACTGCTTCCTATGAAATTTAAATAACAGTTTTAAAAAACTAATAAATGAAGTGTGTAAATATCTTATTGATATTGTTTTTGAGTTCCGTCAATATCGTTTCAGGCCAGGTGTATAAGATTTATGACGCCGAAAAACCAGATATTTTTCCAGTCTGGCACAGGGTAGCAGATTATGCGCCGGTCCTGCGCTCGGTAGAAGCAGCACGCCTTTCACCAGATGGCAAACTTGCTGTTTCCGCCTCTAAGTTTGGCTATAACCTCATGGTTTGGCGGGTAGCAGATGGATACCTGCTTTGGGAAAGTAAGCAGGAAGCCGAAATTGAATGTGTGGTGTTTTCGCCTGATGGCAAACGCTTTGCTACCGGCGACGAGAATTACTTTGTAAAAATCTGGAATACGGAAACCGGAAAAGAAATGAAAGTGCTTGAGCATGACAGTGGTCTGGATGGTATCACCTGGTCGCACGATGGAAAAACAATTGCGGCGGGTTCTGAAAAAGGGGATGTCTGGTTATGGAATGCGGATAGGTATACGCTTATAGGAAAAATAAAAGTCGGCTCTACCGTCAACTCCCTTGACTTTAGTAAAAATGATTCAACACTGGTAGTAGGAGGAAACATCCAGACGCCTGATCTGCAAACCAACCAGACCCGCTACGATGGTTTTGTAAAATTGATTGATATTGCCACGAAGCAGGTTATCCGAGATTACAAAGGCCCGAAAGGTTCTGTAAAATCAGTACGTCTTTCAACAGATGGCAAACGGATAGCTTCGGGTGGTTTTGACAATACCGCCAGGTTGTTTGAAACAGAAACCGGTAAGCTCGTTAAAGAATTTGCGGAACCTTTAAAAATAGAAGCCGTTGCTTTCACTGCTGATGATCAATACCTGCTCTCTGGCGGTCACCAAAAAAAAATTAGTTTTTACCGCCTGAAAGATATGCAACTGGTGTATGAGCTACCTACCCCACGTACTGAATACCTTGATTTTTCATCTGATGGCAGGCTGCTGCTCACCGCTCATGAAGACAGTGGATTGCTATCATTGTATATGATGATTTCCAGTGTACATAATACGCCAGGTCTATATCAAAAGATTGAACAGGAAAAGCTGAACAACAGGGATTTAAAAAAACAAGAAAAGAAGCAATTATAAAATATCAGGGAAGTACTTCCCGCTGGGGCCATAAAATGTCAACCATGTTTCGATGCATTCTCATTCTTATCGTTTTATTCGCACCCTTATTGTCCGCTGCCTATGATCAAACAAAAGCAGATTCAGTTCCTTACAATATGGCTGCGTACAAAGCTCAGGAAGGATTGAAAGCTGAAGTCATAGAGGACACACTGTCCATTTTGTGGACGGATGATTTAAATAGTGAATACAATATCAACTTCATTATTGACCACGGAACACCAAAAATCAGTAAACTGGCCATTCGTAAAAAGGAGGGCACTTGGAAAATATTGGCAACTAACATGGCCCCGGAATATCGGATTGTATCGGCCCTTAGGCGTGTAACACAACAACAAACGAGGCCTTTGGAGCAATTGAGAGTACCACTAACAGCAAGTAAGCTAAATGAAATAAAGTGGGATGCGTTTTGGGATGCGCCATTATTTACTCAGGATGTGCCGCCACTCTCCCACCAAACATCTATCCCGGCACGCACACCATTTGCCAACCATCCCGGTATGCCAAGATCGGAAGATGAAATAAAAAGAGTTATAGCAAAGTATGCAGTAACCGGCTGCGAGGTACGCACAAATGGTGCACGATTGGAGATAATTTTTAACAACGTAAAGGCTGGCGTTTTCGAA
>JBGSYC010000108.1:0-2313 GCA_041751095.1 Flavihumibacter sp. | reverse complement strand
CTCATAAATGTTCCGCCTGTTAATTCCGCGCCGCGCCTCCAGGTCAAGGCAATACCGTCATTAGAATCACCGCAGTAAATAGTATTCACCACGACACCCTTTTCCTTTGCCGCACCACAGGCCAGCTCGTACGATACACTTCCCAGCGTAAATGGTTCATTGCCTGCGATAAAAATCATTTTCAAGTCAGCATTGGAGGCAGACCACGCCAATTGATTCAAGGCAGTTTTAATCACCTGTCCGCAAAATTCATTTCCACCATTGGTGCTTAATGAAAACAGCTTCTCCGACATAACATCAAGGTCTTCGGTTAAAGCACTCACCTGGCGTATATAGCCCTCCTGAGACGAAAGCCAGGCGTTGCCATATTCATAAAGCGCAATTTTAATATTGGGCTGTTTGCCACCTGCACTTTTGGCGGCCGCCACTTCATTTACAATTTTCCACAACTGCGATTTTGCCTGATCGATTAGACCATCCATACTATTGCTCGTATCAAGCAAAAGCGCCATCATGATCGTTTGGCCTTCTGCAGGAGCAACAACATCGCGTTTGCCTGTTGTGAAATTCATGAACAGGAATGCCGTGAGGAATACAAGGGGTTTTGAAAGGATTCGATAATGATTAAGTTGTTTCATAATAGTATGTGTTTGTTTGGTAAAGTTTATGCAAAAAATCAGGATACGATGCCTAAACTCCGTGAAGGCTTGAACCCACTGAGGGAAGGTGGTCAGGGACTGAGTGAACGGGTAGAACACAACCTGTCAAGGCTAAATCGTTAAATATTATAGTATTAACTTCCGGGCGAAATAGAACTCAGACTATGATCAAACGATTATTTTTTCTCGCTTTCCTTAGTATGCTAATGGCAAGACCGTGCATTGGGCAGAAAGAGAAAGAGTCGTATAAGAAGAGCTTATCCAGTCGGACAAGCGCTGAACAATTGTTGAATAAAGCCCAGGCGCTGAAAGCTGCAAATCCGGATGCCGCCCTGGACAAAGTTCGGCAGGCATTAGCGATAAGCGTAGTGCAAGGAGATGCCTTCAATGAAGGCCGTGCCTATATTCTGTTGGCCGAAGTAAATGAAGGTATTTTAGAATGGAAGCTGGCATACGAAAACTATCGGCGTGCAAAAGCTAAGCTAGGGTCTCACACCAATTCTCCGGAGCATGTTACAGCCTTAAGAGGTCTGGGCAATATGTGCGTGAAGCTACAGGATTACACATCTGCACTTCAATATTATCAAGAGGCTTTGACCCTTCGGCTCAGCAGCGCGGAGCGAATGGAATTTACGATCGCTGTTTCGGAAGTGTATTATCAGATGAAAAGTTACGAAGAAGCACTAAGTGTGTTGGATAATGCGCCTCAGCCGGGTAACATTCAAAATCCTCAATTTGAAAACCAGTGCAGAAAAATAGATGTTCAGCTTAATGGAGTAGACAAAAACCAGGATCTCTACAGCAATTCGCTAAACACCATTCGCAGTGGTAATAGGGTAAGTCCTCAGGAACAACAATCGGTTCAGCAAACCAAGGATGAGATCGTATATGTATTGCAAAAGAATAAATTGTATGATGAAGAAATTCATTTGCGCAAGCAATCCATTGAATTTAACACCAAATTGAATAACCTCGCAGAAGTCAGCAAAGATCGGGTGGCCATCAGTAAAAATTTCGATGCGAAGGGAGAAACGTCAGCCGCTATAAAGGAAGCCGAAGAGGCGGTGCGCATCGTCACGACCATCGACAATCCATTAACGGAGGCAAGCGCTTTTCTTTCCCTCGCCGGCCTTTATGAAAAGAATGGTCAGACCAACAAAGCACTCAGCGCTTATAAAAAATACAGTGATGCAATAACTCGCAAGGAAGCACAAAGTGAAAGCCGTTTAATTGAAAAATCGGAACTCATCCGAAAGCAAAAAGATATTGAAGAGTATACGAAAGATATATCCATCGGACAGCAAACCGTTTTCCGGCAGCAACTTGTCATTTATGGATTGCTGGGCATCATCCTCATTATTGGCGTTACATCCTTCTTCATTTACAAAAACGCCCAAGCCAGCAAACTAGCCAATCGTCTTCTAGCGCTGAAGTCATTGCGCGGTCAGATGAATCCGCATTTTATTTTCAATGCTTTAAATTCGGTTAATCAATTTATCTCGCAACAAGATGAACGAACAGCCAATCAGTTTCTCTCCGAATTTGCTTTGCTGATGAGGCTTGTTCTGGAAAATTCGCAGGAAGATTTTATTCCATTGCAAAAAGAACAGGAAATTCTTTCCTTATATCTGAAACTGGAACACTATAGGTTCCG
>JBGSYC010000107.1:0-30374 GCA_041751095.1 Flavihumibacter sp. | reverse complement strand
ATGCTATCTCCTATAAAACGTGTACCTGTTCCTTCCAACACAACAAAAAGCTGGTATTCTGAATGGGCATGCCAAACGGGATCGAAATGTGTTTCGGTTAAAAAACGGATCATAAAAATCCGCGATGGGGGAATACCTGATTTGTGCAGAGCGGTTTTCATTTTCCAAAAGTTGCCGTTAAATAAGTAAATTAGGAGGTTTTAATGATAAAATTCAGTCAGAACCGGATAAAATTTTGGCAGCATTCTTAGAAGAAATAATGGAAATTCGTGTGTTAACGATTAATCTTTTGCCATGCAGTATAAAAAGTTTTTGACTATCCCGGTAATTCTCTTCCTGGCCATGATCTTCATTTCAGCAACGGCCGATAACCCGGCTCATCCGGGCCGTCTGGAAATTTTATTCCTTGGCCATAAGAATAATATGCACCACAATTCGGAAAAGCTGGCCGACATCTTCACAAAGGAATATTTTAAAAACGGCATCAATATTACTTTCACTTCTCAGCCAGCTGATTTGAATCCTGAATACCTGGCGCAATATGACGGGCTTATTCTTTACGCCAATCATGATACCATCAGCCGTTCGCAGGAAAAAGCATTACTGGCGTTCGTGCGAAGCGGTAAAGGCTTTATTCCGCTTCACTGCGCCTCATTCTGCTTTCAGAACTCTGCTGAAGTTGTAGAGATGATTGGGGGCCAGTTTAAAAGTCATAAATATGATTCCTTCCCTGCCGTTATTACGCAGCCGGGGCACCCGGTAATGAAGGGCATAGCATCTTTTGTAACAAAAGACGAAACCTATGTTCACGACAAGATCAGCAAAAACATACAGGTGTTGTCGGAAAGGGTGGAAGGCGATCATCACGAGCCATATACATGGGTAATGCCTTATGGGCAGGGCAGGGTTTTTTATACAGCTTATGGGCATGATGACAACACGTTCAATAACCAGGGATTTCTGGATCTTGTCCGCAATGGCATACTCTGGGCGGTCGGTGATAAAGCAATGGCAAATCTTTCCGCATATAAGATTGCTGATCCTGACTATTTTGATGGGCCCGTTCCCAATTATGAACGTCGCAATCCCGCACCAAAGGTTCAGCAATCTTTAACACCGGCTCAGTCAATGTCGCTGATCCAGGTTCCCGTTGGATTTGAATTGCAGCTGTTTGCAGAAGAACCGAATGTTGTCAACCCCATTTATATGAACTGGGATGAACGCGGCAGGCTTTGGGTTATCGAAACAGTAGATTACCCGAATGAAGTTAAAGCAGATGATATAGGAGACGACCGTATTAAAATTATTGAAGATACCGACGGCGATGGCAAAGCAGATAAGTTTACCATTTTTGCTGATAAGCTCAATATTCCTACAAGCTTTACTTTTACAAATGGCGGCATTGTTGTCAGCATGGCGCCATCTTTTTTATTCTTAAAAGACTCCGATGGAGATGATAAAGCAGACATCAGGCAGCCTCTGCTAACGGGATGGGGTAAACGGGATACTCATGCTCAGGCATCTAATCTCCGTTATGGCTTAGATAACAAAATATGGGGCGTAG
Organism: Flavihumibacter sp.; assembly: GCA_041751095.1. Classification (GTDB taxonomy): domain Bacteria; phylum Bacteroidota; class Bacteroidia; order Chitinophagales; family Chitinophagaceae; genus JADCRZ01. Next base: position 28,810 of record JBGSYC010000107.1, on the reverse strand, counting down.
TTGGATATTCTGGATTTTATAACGGTAAAAAGGGGAAAGACTCGTTAGCATTTAGCAGCGGTGTTTTCAGGTTTACCCCTCCCGGTAAAGACCTTGAGTTTCTTTCCACAACCAGTAACAATACCTGGGGTCTGGGCTTCTCCGAAGAGTTTGACGTGTTTATCTCAACGGCAAATAACACACATAGCGGATTTTTTGGTATGCCGAAACGATATTTCGATAAAGCAAAGATCAGGGAAACCGGCGTTGAAAAAATTGATGCACACTATGGAATGCACGTGGCTACAAAAAATCTCAGGCAGGTAGATGTGCATGGAGGCTTTACTTCCGCTGCAGGTCATAGCCTGTATACTGCCAGAACTTTTCCAAAGGAATACTGGAACAGGGTTGCGTTTGTTACAGAACCGACTGGCAGGTTGATCCATCGCACCATTTTGCAGCAAAGTGGTTCAGGCTTTAAAGAATCCGGCGACGGCTGGAATATGCTGGTAAGCGCAGATGAGTGGGCGGCGCCCATCCAGGCTGAGGTAGGGCCTGACGGAGCCCTCTGGGTCACTGACTGGTATGATTTCATCATTCAGCACAATCCGACGCCAAGTATTGCGTCCTCAGGAATAAACGCGGTAAATGGCCAGGGAAATGCGTATATCAACCCATTAAGAGATCATGAACGTGGCCGTATATACCGGATCGCGTATAAAAGCAATGATCAGAAGAATAAAATTCAATTAGACAAAAACGACCTCAAAGGCATGGTAAATGCTTTATCCGATAACAACATGTTCTGGAGAACTACAGCGCAAAGGTTGTTGGTAGAGAAAGGTTACAAAAGTGTTTTGCCTGCCTTGTATAAAGTGGTTCAGGATCTGAAGCTTGATGAAACAGGGATCAATGCCCCTGCCATTCATTCATTATGGACAATGCATGGCCTGAAAGCGTTAGACGGCGCCAACCCCGAAGCGCTTGCGGTAGCACTAAAAGCGCTTAGCCATCCGGCTGCCGGTGTGCGCAAGGCAGCTATAGAGGTGTTGCCAAAAACAACTGCTACGTTCGCGGCCATGGAGAAGGCAAAAGTATTTGAGGATAAAGACCTGAGAGTACGGCTTGCAGCAGTGTTGGCCACCACGGATATGAAGACTTCTGCGTCCATCGGCAATGTATTGGTTAACATGGCGGAGAGAGAAGAAAACGTGGCAGACCTCTGGTTAAGGCATGCATTGACCATTGCCAGTAAGATAAACCAGGAAACATTTAAGGCTGCGTTCAGGAAAAAAGGACTGAACGAAAACCCTTCTCTTATGGAAGCGTCCCTGGCCCAGCGCCTTGCATTTGGTTCAAGGATAAGCACTCTTTTGTTGCGGAGAAATCCTGCAAGGCAGCTGTCACCGGATTGGCCAAACCCGGCTGTGGCAGGAAGGGAATTTGCTATTTCCGGCGATATCGAAAGAACAACAACTGACAGAAGCCCGGGCCTAGCCGGGGCTGTTCCATACTCGGGGATGATCGCAGCGCAGGGAAATAAAACCAATGGTTATGGCATTTACCTCCTTGATAACAAAATGCATTTCCAGGTAAACCAGTCAGGGAAACCCTACCAGCTGGTTAGCCAAATGGAGCTTCCCGAAAAATTTTCATTCAAAGCGGGATTACAGAAAGATGGGGCGATGCGTTTATATATCAATAACAAAGCCGCCGGTTCTGCAAAAGCCCCCGGATTGTTTACAACAGATCTGGAAATTCCATTACGGGTTGGTGCAGAACCGGCAACAGCCGATAATAAAGTTGCTGAGTACCCGGATTCATTCTTTCTTCGCAGCACCCTGGCTAATGCAAAATTTGAAACACTTGAAAGCATTGCAGCCCCTGTGCGGGAGGCCGGCAAAGTTGATAAAGTGATCGTCATAAAGGTCGTAAAAGACGTAATGAAATTCGATAAGGAACTGATCACGGCAACTGCCGGTACAACGATAAAGCTTGAATTGCAGAATCCTGATTTTATGCAGCACAATCTGGTATTGATTAAACCTAAGACCACTGAAAAGGTGGGTGCTGAGGCGGATCGCCTGGCGCAGGATCCAAATGGTGCTAAAATGAATTATGTACCGAAAGTTGCAGAGGTTTTGCAGGCAACTCCTTTAGTTAATCCGGGTGGAAAGTATACGTTAACCATTAAAGTGCCTGGTACGCCTGGTGACTATCCTTATATATGTACGTTTCCGGGCCATTGGCGTATTATGAAAGGTGTGATGAGGGTGGTTAGACAATCTGGAATATCAACGGAGTAGCCTGGGTGGATCAAAGGAATTACAGAAGAACAGTTCAAGTGTATAAAACATCATCTTAAATCATAATTACCATGCCGGATAATCCTGTTAAAGTTGCTATTGTTGGTCTTGGTTTCGGAGCTGAATTTATTCCAATCTACCAGCGCCATCCTAACGCTGAAATGTATGGGATATGTCAGCGGAATACGGAAAAGCTAAATGAGATCGGAGATTCATATGGAATAGAAAACCGGTATATGGATTTTGATGAGTTACTGAAAGATAACAATATAGATGCGGTTCATATCAATACGCCGATACAGAATCATGCGGAACAATCTGTAAAGGCTTTAAGAGCAGGCAAGCACGTGGCGTGCACGGTTCCTATGGCAACTTCCGTCGACGAATGCCGCCAGATTACAGATGCCGTTAAAGAAACCGGCCTCACTTATATGATGATGGAAACGGTTGTGTATAGCCGTGAGTTCCTTTTTGTGAAGGAATTATATGAAAAAGGAGAACTCGGAAGGATTCAATTCCTACGCGCTTCGCATCAGCAGGAGATGGCCGGATGGCCGGGATATTGGGAAGGCTTGCCCCCCATGCATTATGCAACGCATTGTGTAGCGCCGGTGGTGGCACTGGCGAAAGCAGATGTAGAATATGTTTCCTGTTTGGGATCGGGAAGAATAGATGACCATTTGATCAGCAAATACAATTCGCCCTTTGCCATTGAAACCTGTCACATCAAATTTAAAAATTCTGATTTGGCTGCGGAAGTCACGCGGTCTTTGTTCAATACTGCACGGCAGTACCGGGAAAGTTTTGATGTATACGGATCAAAGAAGTCATTTGAATGGTCTTTAATCGAACATGAAGAGTCTGTTATACATACCGGTGAAAGCCCTGAACATGTAAAAATTCCTGATTACGCGCATTTACTTCCGCCGTCTATTCAGTCATTTACCACCGGCGGAGTATATGATGCAGACAGCAACCAGCATTTATCTTTCATCCAGGGCGGCGGCCATGGTGGCTCCCATCCCCATTTGGTTCATGAATTCATTACTGCGTTAACCACCCAAAGAGATCCATTTCCAAATGCACGTCAGTCAGCTAACATAACGTGCGTAGGTATCCTCGCTCACGAATCAGCGATGCAGGGAGGAAAGCAAATGTTTCTGCCGGAATTTACGTTAAGCCATACATAAATCATCCGGGGAAATTTCTTCCGGCTATTTAGAAATCAAGTTCCGGGCATAGGTATTGCCGTAAACCATATACTACGGTGCGCTGCACCTTAATAATCAACGAATTTGTTTCTACAAATATAGCGGTGCGCTGCACCTGTTAGATTACGAAGTGCTTTTTTGTAAATACAAGGGGTCTCCTGTTATTTATTCCTACATTCTAAATTGGTAATACAAAACAGCTTTTTCTATCGGCCCTGAACAGGAAAGAGCATTATAATCGTCGCTCCTACACCTTCTTCCCCTTCAGCCTTAATAAAGCCGTTGTGCCTGTCCATTATTTTTTTGCAAAGTGATAATCCAAGTCCAGTGCCCTCAAAACGCGAACGGTTATGTAGCCGGGTAAATGTTTTGAAGATTTCTGAAGCATGTTGCTGGTTGAACCCTATCCCGTTATCTTTTAATTGAACTTTTATATATCTCCAGGTATGGGTATTATCCGGGTTATCGTTAATTACCGGGTTATCGATTTCATTGGCCCGTATAGCGATTACGGGTTGTTCTGTTTCTTTAGAGAACTTTAATGAATTGTAGATGAGATTGTAAAACAGCTGATAAATCAAAAACTGAGCGCCGTGCAATTCAGGAAGTTTCTCATATGCGATCACAGCCTTCTTCTGTTTAATAAGTACTTCAAGGTCATTCTCGATGTCAAAGAGGATACCATTCAGGTCAACATCTTCAAAGGTGTCCCTGATACTGCCTGCTATTGCAAAATTCAGAACACCTTCAACCATGCTTTGTAACCGGTCGGCTGCACTATTTATTTTACTTAAATATTTTCTTCCGTTTTCCGTTAGTAAAAAGCCCAATTCACTCTCAAGTAAATTACTAAAAGTTTTTATTTTCCTGATGGGCTCTTTCATGTCGTGGCTTGCCACATGGGCAAACTGTTCCAGTTGCTGATTGGAGATTTCCAGTTCCATCTGCTTTTTTTCGAGTTCTGTTTCATTCTTTTTTTGTTCCCTGATATCACGTATGAAAGCAATAAAAGCAACCTTGCCATTCTGGCTTGTGGAGGAGATGCTGAGTGATATATAAAATTCCTCACCCCTGATATTAATAGCGGTTATTTCAACTGTTTTATTCAACACGTGAGCATCGCCGGTAGCGAGGTATCTTTTCATTCCATAATCATGTGCTTCCCTGTGCTGCCTCGGTATAATGGTACCTGATAACGACTGATCAATGACCTGATGAGCTTTCCAGCCGAACATTTTCTCTGCCTGCGGATTCCAGTAGGTTATAAGGCTATTCTGGTCTATAACGATAACTGCATCGGGGGCATTTATCAGCAATTGCTCTAAGTTATATTCTCTTTCTTTAAGTGTAGCTTCGTTTTCTAATTTTGACGTGATATCCCGGAAAATACCTCGTGTATGATGCGGGCGTTTATCTTTGAAAGCCAGAGAGCTAAATCCCTCAAGAAATAATTTCTTTCCGCTTTTGGTGTTAAACCGGATGATGATCTCTTTATTATTCGAACTGCCGTTTACGATTTGAGTGCGGTAATCTTTAAACCTCTGCCTGTCCTCTTCCATCACAAAAAGGTAAATAGACTTCCCCTGGATTTCTTCCAGGGAGTATTCCAAAAGCCCCGTCCATGATTTATTTGCATAAAGAAGCCTCCCCTCAAGGTCAATGATCTGGATCAGGTCATGAGCATGATCAAGTAAGTCTTTGTAGCTTTCATCATTTAAAAAATCAGGAATATCGGGTTTTTTCACTTGAAAGTATTATGTTGATTGATGCAATGTATTCAAATATCTACAAAACTTTGATGAAGCCGGCCTGCTCATTCAGGGTATAAGTATAAATTGTTTTGTATTTTGGAAACAAGAATATCATAGTCAACAAATGTATGCAATTAGAATACTGCCAGGCAAGTGAATGACCGATAAAGTAAATACCGGCACTGCTTTAGGTTCATTAAGGTCTTTGCTCTCTGGCATGCCTCTGTTTACAGCAGGCTCTTATTTTGTTACTATTCGCCTCACGCCATTGGGGTAAAGATGATAGTCTTGCGTTTGAAGGTGTGATGGCTTATGGCAATGATGTGACGGAACAGGTGTAAGTAAGAAGAAAAGAAAAGGAAAATGATATCAGTTTTCGCAATATCGTAGAGCAATCTGCCGATCCTATCCTGATTTCAAAAGGGGAGTACCTGGTGCCGGACGTTGCAAATGGTGCCCTTATGAAGTTGTGGAATATCGGTAAGGAATCTTTGGGGAAACCGTTCCTGGGAATTTTGCCTGAAATGAAACACCAGGGATTTCACGAACTGATGCTTGTTGTTTACCGGACTGGCGCAACACATTCCGGAGATGAAACACCGGCTTATTATGAAAGAGCCCATGGAAGTTCTGAGAAGCATTATTTCGATTTTATCTATCAGCCATGCCGCGAAGGTGATGGTGTGATAACCGGGGTACTGATGTTGGCTACAGATGTTACCGGGTGGGTGCTGACCAAACAAAAATTGGCACAAAGCGAGCAACTTCCACAACATGATTTTCCAGGCGCCAGTTGCCATGTGTGTGGTAAAGGGTCAAAATTCTGTTCTGGAAATTGCAAACGACCGGATGTTTTTCGTTTGCCCCTTGGTTTGCGAAATACAGTACATACGATAAAATTCATATCGTCTGACATTTCCACACAGGTAAAAGACACCGTACCACTAATTAAAGCAGCACCTGGTGGAAGAAAAGTTGATAGATTGCTTTCCTTTTTCACTATCGGGCCAGCCCAACAAGCTTTAGCCCGGCAGGAATATATCAACCTGGTTACCGGTTCATACCAGGGGTACAAACCACTGAAGGCTAAATTTTTTTTGTGAGTAATTAAATTATTGTTCAATAAAAAGAGGATCGTCAAACTGAAAACCTGATCTGCCTTTGACGCTATAAATTCCGTCCGATTGCTTCAGGTTATCTTATATATGCCTGTAAAAACGTTAATGAACAGTCAGACGCAAGACGTGTGATTACAACGCAATTGATTTTTCAGTCTTCATTTTTCTAAGGTTGATTAAACCGTAACGCATTCTGCCCAACGCCGTATTTATGCTGCAATTTGTTAAAGAAGCAATTTCCTTAAAGCTTAATTCAGCATAATGACGCAGAACAATCACTTCGCGTTGATCTTCCGGAAGAAGTTCAAGCATTTTACGAACCCTGGCATGGCTCTGTTGCTTCATCATCTTAACGTCAGCACCGTCTTCGCTGAAATTTAACACTTCAAAGATGTCGTGATCATCACTGTTTTTGATCATCGGCGTACGTTTAACTTTCCTGAAATGATCAACACACAGGTTATGAGCAATACGCATGGCCCATGGCAAAAATTTTCCTTCTTCTGTATAGCGGCCGCCGCGGATAGTATCAATGATCTTGATAAACACATCCTGGAAAATGTCTTCCGCCAGATGCCTGTCTTTTACTAAAAAAAGAATCGAAGTGTGCAACTTGTCCTTATGGCGTAGAACCAGGACTTCTAAAGCACGTAAATCATTTTCAATAAATAAATTGATGAGATCATGGTCGGATTTGTGGAGAAGTGATTTCATGAGGATTGCAGTTTTTAGATTTAAGATATTGGTTAAACAGGATTTTGAAATGAGAACCTCGTTATTTATTGTTCCCTTTTGTTATTCAAAGTTATGAGCTATCATATTGGATACGACTAACATTACAAGTAAAAGCATATGATTATTATCAGGTCTTTTGTTGACAAATAATCGCTACTTTAGGAAAATGACGTCTGCATCCCTCCTGATAGGTGCAATCATTTATTCTCTTCTAAGGTTAATGTATAGTTTTGCAGTGGGCCGTTCTGGTGAAACTTTATTTGCAGCAAAAACAATCGGATTCGTTGGAAAAAATTTATTTTTTTTAAAAAGAATTAAGATTTCCCAGAGAGATTTAGGGAAGTATTATATATATAGTCCCGGAACAAGATTCCTCACGCGATGACTACAGGTTATTGCCTACGCGCTGTAACAAAGGCGAAAAATTCCGATGCATGCCGGTAAGGCGAGATCAGCAATCGGTACGCTTACACCAAAATACTTCCCTTTCATTAATGGTCGCCGGGAGAAATCAGATCTTTAATATTAATTTGCACAACATCAAAAGTGGATCAGACAGTTCCTTCACCCGCTGGCCGCTGATGAATGTTTAACAAAAGCATCTGCCGGATGCTATTCTCTTCATAAATTTAAACAGCCCGATGAACAGTAAAGTACATGCAACGTTGCCGAAAATAAGAGGTCCGTTAATCAGTGAGCTTAATATCACACCGATAGCGATCACTGATCCTCCATTATTAAATGCCGCCGGTTTGCACGCGCCTTATGCACTTCGCACAATTGTAGAACTGGTAACGGATGATAACATATCCGGCATCAGTGAAATCCCGGGGAATATTGGTATCAATTCTTCTTTGGAGTCGGCACGGCAACTGGTCATAGGGAAAGATCCTTTTCAGCTTAATACAATCAGGCAGGTTTTGGAAGATCATTTTGGAAAAGAAACGGCGGCTCAGCGTGGTGATGCGCCCTGGGATCAGAGAAAGCTGGTGCACATCTTCAGTGCAATAGAAGTTGCCTGTCTGGATATCATAGGTAAAGTGACCGGGCGCCCCATTGTTGACCTTCTCGGCGGAAAGATGAGAGACTCGGTTCCATTTTCTGCGTACCTGTTTTATAAATATGAAGGTGCCGGGGGAGAATTGGAATTCGGTACAGACCCGGGGGCATCGGGATGGGCTGCGGCACGGCAGGCCGGCGCTTTAAACCCCGCGGGCATTGTTGAACAGGCAAAAGCCATGTGTGCTGAATTTGGATTTCAGTCGCTCAAATTAAAAGGAGGCGTATTTGAGCCGGATGTTGAGGTGGATACCATGTTTGAACTAAGGGAATCCTTTGGCCAGGACGTACCGTTACGAATAGATCCAAATGCTGTGTGGACCGTGGAAACGGCCATCAAAGCCGGAGTTAAGATGGAACCTATACTGGAATATCTTGAAGACCCGGTCCGTGGACAGGTGAACATGGCTAACGTAAGAAAGTTCGTGAATACAAAATTCGCTACCAATATGTGTACGACCTCTTTCGAGGATATACCAGCCAGCATCTCACTGGGTTCCGAAGATATCATTTTAAGCGATCATCATTTCTGGGGTGGATTACGTGCATCTATGGAACTTTCGCGGATTTGCCAGACATTCGGTCGCTACCTGTCCATGCATTCAAACAGCCATCTTGGTATATCCCTTGCGGCTATGGTGCATTTGGGTGCGGCACTGCCTGATCTGCCTTATGCTTTGGACACTCACTACCCCTGGCAATCCGAAGAAGTGATCACCGGGGGTCGCCTGCAATTTGAAAATGGTTCCGTTCGTGTTCCCGAAGGCCCCGGATTAGGAGTGGAGCTTGACAGGCATGCACTCGCTCAGTTGCATCAGAACTTTTTGAATTGCGGGATAACCGCACGAGACGACCAGAAAGAGATGCAAAAGGTTCAACCCGGTTGGGAGTTTAAAGCAACCAGATGGTAGTCTTCAGAAGCGAAAGGATTTTTCAGCCAGTACAAAATCAGCAGGAAACAGTATAAACCCAGTTACTGTCACCCTGATGTGATTACCCTATGAAGCAGCTGAGCTGGCTTTGTTTACAGATGCTTACAGTAAACATCGCAATTTTCGGGTAGGTTGCCGTTTTGTTCCATTCTATTTTTGGTACAACAAAGAATTTATGAAAGAGCAGGAAGAAACCAACTACAGCCGTATTGCAGAGGCGATCAGCTTTATCAATGGAAACTTCAGAACACAACCGGCTCTGGAGGAAATAGCGGCGAAAGTGCATGTTAGCCCCTTTCATTTTCAACGGCTGTTTACCGAGTGGGCAGGGGTAAGTCCTAAAAAGTTCTTGCAATACATAACGGTGGAGCATGCCAAAAAAATGCTGAAAGAAAAACAGGCTACCCTGTTTGAAACAGCTGTCGAAACCGGTCTCTCCGGCACAGGAAGGCTGCATGACCTGTTTATGACTATTGAAGGAATGACGCCCGGCGAATATAAAAGCGGAGGCAGGTATCTTATGATCAACTACAGCTTTGCAGAAACTCCATTTGGAAATATATTGGTGGCTTCTACTTTCAAGGGCATATGCCACGCGGCTTTCGCGGAGAATGAGGAACAGGCGCTTGGCGTTCTTCAAAAAAAATTCCCTAATGCATCTTACAGGCAGATGGTTGACGTCATCCAGCAAAATATATTGTGTGCTTTTACAAGCGACTGGAGTAAGCTTTGCCAGGTGAAGCTACACGTGAAAGGCACGGAGTTCCAATTGAAGGTGTGGGAAATGCTTTTAAAGATACCGATGGGCCGGTTGAGTACATACGGCCATATTGCCAGACAGATAAAGGTACCAAATGCATCAAGAGCAGTAGGCACTGCCATTGGTGATAATCCTGTTGCCTTTTTAATTCCCTGTCATCGGGTAATTCAGTCATCCGGCGTATTTGGAGGCTATCATTGGGGCAGTGTCCGGAAAGCTGCGATGATCGGGTGGGAGGCCGCACACATGGAAGCGGATAAATGAGGCGTTAGATTGATACACCACGACAAGATACCAGACAATCAACTACGGCATCGTATCAGGAGAAATGAACTTTGCTATGCAGGGAATATACGGCTTAAGATATTCGGACAACTGAATTGCAGATCCGGAAGAAGAATGAAAAAAACAAACCGTATCTTCTTTGAGTCAGAAGGAGAAGCATACAGACGCGGATTTCGTCCGTGCGGAAATTGTATGAAGAAGGATTTTCGCCTCTGGAAAAAAGGTCTTTTGCCTGTTAACGATATTTTGTCGCAAAACAGCTAATGCTTTCAGGGTAGCCTGATTGCAAAAATTTACGGTAAGTCAACTGCAGGCCTGCATTGGAGTAAATTTACGGAGAGAATGCACTCAGCGCTTTTTCATCATTGTTTCAAAAATGATGCGGTCGAGGCTCCATCGTCCGGCACCGGTAAAATAAAAAACAAGCGATAGCAATACAAATAAGAACGGATGTTGGTCTTCCATAAAAATTCTTCCTTTTCCCAATCCAAAACAGATGCCGGCCATTGTTATCGCCAGGCAAATGGCTGCCGGGCGCGTACATAAACCCAGCGCAATCAAAGCGCCACTAACCAGTTCCATTATCTTACCAAGGTAGGCGAAAAAAGCTGGAGATCTAAATTTGAGTCCGGTCAGCCATATCGTGTACTCGTTCATTTTCACGGAATCAAACACTTCCCATCCATGATACATCATACATATGCCGACGATTATTCTGATGATTGCAAGTCCGCCATCCTGCCAAAGGCTGTGAGGCGAGAAAATTTTTATCATACAATATTATTTATGTCAGTCTTTTGAGCGACGATTCAATATTGAATGTAAAGAATATTCATTTTAGCCTTCATTTCATTACATTGTAGGTCAGGAAATTTGGTTAATTTAACGGGCAGATATTCTCTCCCTTGCTTTGCCGCTGTGGATGCTGCCAGGTACCCTCAAACTTTAAGTTGCTGCCATGAAATTGTGTTTCGGTGTAAATATCTGCTTACGGTTGCCTTTGCCGGTTGTTTGCTTAGGTGGCTTTGCCATGATCTTTTTTGCCTGTGGAGACGCAGGCACGCAAGTCGCTCCTAACGACTTCGTTAGAAGAGTAGTTGATACCAATCCCCCGGTGGAACCCTTATCACCCGAGGCGAGTATAAAAAAAATTCAACTTCCTCCCGGTTATCATATTGAAGTGGTGGCAAGCGAGCCTATGGTTCAGGAGCCCGTTGCACTTGCGTGGGATGGCAATGGCAGGATGTATGTAGCGGAGATGAACACTTATATGAAAGATGCAAAAGCTACAGGCGAGTTTGAGCCTTCAAGCAGGATTAAACTGCTGGAGGATACAGATGGCGATGGCAGAATGGACAAATCCTCTGTTTTTATCGACAGCCTTTTGCTTCCCCGTGTTATCCTCCCTGTTGGCGACCAGTTGCTGGTAGGGATCACTAATATTCAGCATATTTGGAGTTACCGGGATACCAATGGAGACGGAAAAGCGGATGAGAAAAAGATTGTTTTTAGAAATGATGTTTTAGACGTCAGGAACCTCGAACATCAGAATGGAGGTTTATTGTGGAATCTTGACAACTGGATATATCCAACACGTGATAACTTAAGGTATAAGTACAAAAGCGGATCATTGGTGGCAGATACGATGGTTGATAATATGATCGGTCAATGGGGGCTGACAAGCGACGATTATGGCAGGTTGTTTTATTCAGAAGCTGGTCCCGGCTTACCCGCCGTGCAGATCCAGCAAATGCCTGCCTATGGTGCGTTAAATTTTGCTGACCAGTATACAGAGGAGTTTACTACCCTCTGGCCAATCATCGGCAACCTTGACGCGCAGGGCGGCAGGCAGGCCTTAAGAGCGGAAGACAATACCTTAAAAAAATTTACGGCAGGCTGCGGCCAGTCCGTTTTCCGGGGCGACAGGCTGCCCGCCGACATGAGAGGAAATTACTTTATTCCTGAACCCGTTGCAAGGGTTATCAAAAGAGGGAAAATTATTAACAGAGATGGAAAAATTTATATTGAAGATGTTTATAAACAACAGGATTGGCTCGCATCCGCTGATATGAACTTTCGCCCCGTAAATACATATACCGGGCCTGACGGATGTTTCTATATTGTAGATATGTATCATGGAATTATCCAGGAGAGCGAGTGGACAACTCCTGATTCTTACCTGGGGAAAGTTATAGCACAAAAAGAATTGTATAAGAACAAAGGCATGGGGCGGATTTACAGGGTAGTTCATGACGACTACAAACGCGATGAGCGGCGCCCCCAGATGTTGAATGAGCCTGCGGACAGGCTTGTCGCTTATTTAAACCATCCCAACGGCTGGTGGCGCGACAATGCTCAAACGCTCATGATCATACGAAATGAACGCTCGGTCATTCCGGCTTTACGGCAAATGGCTCTTGGGGAACAAGCTGCTCCCGGAAAAAATACGGACCACCTGGCGCAGATACATGCGTTATGGACACTTGAAGGCTTAAACGCAATCGATACAGGCATACTATTTCATGCCCTTGCTGATGCCCATCCCCAGGTAAGAAAAGCGGCGGTCTGGATTAGCGAGATGTATATCAAACAGAATAATAAAAAAGTGCTTGGTGAGCTGGCCTCTTTAGCCGGTGATCCCAGTGCCGACGTTCGCTTCCAGTTATCGTTATCCCTTCGAACCAATAAAACTGACCAGGCAAAAGCTATTGTGAAGGATATGCTTACGGCGAATAAAGATAATCAGTTGATGCAGATTTCATTTTCAACATTTGTAGAAGCGCAAAAAACGCTTGACGCGGAAAGAGCCAGAACAAGAAACCTGACACCTGGCGACCGGAAATTGGTTACCGGGGGAGCTACAATTTTTAAACAGCTTTGCGCCTCATGTCACGGCCCTGATGGGAAAGGAATTTTGATGGGTGGCAAAGAAATGCCCGCCCCGCCGCTAACAGGCTCTCCACGCGTAAAAGGCGATAAGATACTTCTGATCCAATTACTGTTAAATGGTTTAAAAGGCCCTGTTGATGGAAAAACTTATCCTGACATGATGCCCGCAATGGCAGGTAATGACGACGAATGGATCGCCTCCGTGCTTAGCTACATCCGTAACAGCAGCGAGCTGAACAATAATGCGTCGGTGGTTACGCCGGAAGAAGTGAAAAATGTTCGTGCTACAACGCCGAAAATCCCCGGAGGCATGACCGTGCAGATGCTTGAAATTTTTAAGTTAGGGCGTGCAGAAAAGAAGGGAGGGGTACCACGTGATAAATAAATTTACGGAAACATATATTTTGTTTCTTGTACTTATTGTTGCAGCGGGCCCCTCCGCAGAGGCCCAGCAATCGGAATATACCAATTCCATAGGGATGGAATTTGTCTTGATTAAGCCGGGCCAGTTTGTATTGGGCAGGTTCCAACCGCCATATCCGGTGCCACCGGCAGCACCAAATACCGGAAAAGCTGCCGGGTCTCACAAAGCGTACAGTGAGAGGGAATTTGCATTGGCCGAAAAGCTTGCAAAAAAAGATGCAATGCCCGGCTTCACAGTAAATATCGTATCGGCTTTTTATATCGGTAAGTTTGAAGTAACCCAGGCGCAATGGAAAAAAGTAATGGGCTCTAATCCTTCGGTGTTTCAAAAGGATAAAATTAGCGGAGATGCAAGTCAGCATCCGGTAGAAAATATTACCTGGGAAGATGCCCAGGCATTTCTCCGGAAACTAAATGAAATGCATAAGGGGCATACGTATAGGTTACCTACGGAATTCGAATGGGAATATGCGGCAAGGGCTGGCATGACCGACGACATTCCCTGGGCAGAGATCCGTTTAGTTGCTCAACTTGGCAGCCGTACAACGCAGCCGGCAGGGGGTAAAAAACCAAATGCATGGGGAATTTGCGATATGCTTGGCAATGTATGGGAATGGGTTCAGGATCATTATAACGGAAAAATATTTGCTGATCCCATACCGCCCAGGGAAGGCAGGGAGCATGTCCTCAAGGGAGCTTCGTTTGTTGGTGATGTAAAGAATGCCACATACATGACGCATGCTTCAGGACCGGGAAATAAATGGGATGTGGGCTTTCGTGTTTTATTGGAAGTAAAACAATGAGGCCACAGCTCACCAGCATGTTTGCAGGAGATTGTATCCGCATCGCCTTAATTTTACGAACCCGCAGCTTAAAATTCTTATGCCAACAAAAATTCTAAGGGCTTTCCTGTTTTTACTGGTATCTCATTCATCCGTGGCCCAGGTAGGCGGGCTACCCAAAGGGTTTATCCCTATCTTCAATGGTAAAAACCTTAACGGATGGCACATTAGCCGCACTACTCACCAGGGTACTACCCCGGAAATTTATGTTCACAACAAAGAGATGATCTTAAAGCAACATCCTTATGGCCAGGGCGGGGTTATCCTCACGGATAAAAAATACCAGGATTTTGAATTGTATCTCGAGGTAAGAATTGATTCATTTTGTAATGGCGGTATATTTCTCCGCTCAACAGAAAGCGGCCAGGCATACCAGGTAGAACTGGCGGAGCCTGGTGGTACAGGAGATCTTCTTGGTGAGATGCTCAGCATCAGTAAAAACGCGGTGGCAAAAGAAAAGGCTGAAAGCTGGAAGCCAAACGGGTGGAACTCTTTCAGAATCCGGATGGTGGGAGAAGTACCGCGGGTAAAGTTATGGCTTAACGGTGTGCTGATGTGGGATGTTATACAGCCTGCAAATGATTTTATTGCTGGTGCTACCGAAGGCATGATCGGGCTCCAGGCCCATTGGTCTGCAGTATATTCGGCTGCTTCCGCCGGATTTGATATGTCGGGTTCATGGCGTCCGGGAGCGTCGCACCGCTTCCGGAACATTGGCATAAAGGAGGTAAAGAAAACCCGGAAATAATGAAATCGTTAACGAAGCCCATCGAATACCAACGCTTCATGAAGCATTCCTTGAAAGACAGGAACATTAAAATAATTAAAGAGATTCTTTATTCATCGGCTATACGGCTGAATAAAGTTATGGGTATGTTGTTTTTTAAACAGCAGTATTTATATTTAGATTTCATTCAACACTAAAATCAATCTTATGGCTGAAAAAAAAATCATTGTGGTTTTTGGCGCAACCGGAGCACAGGGAGGTGGATTGGCACGTGCAATTTGTAAAGACATCAACGGCGAATTTGCATGCCGTGCCATTACCAGGGACAAAGATTCCGATAAGGCAAAAGAACTGGCTAACCTTGGAGCTGAAGTCGTGAATGCTGACATTGACGACCCCGGGAGTTTGCTCAAAGCAATGGAAGGCGCCTACGGCGCGTATTGCGTTACTTTTTTCTGGTCGCATTTTTCTCCTGAAAGGGAAATGGAAGAGGCGCGTAACATGGCTGAAGCGGCTAAAGCTTGTGGATTAAAACATCTTATTTGGTCTACATTCGAAGATACCCGGAAATATATACCTCTTGAAGATGACCGGATGCCCACACTGATGGGAAATTATAAGGTTCCGCATTTTGACGCCAAAGGGGAGGCTAACCATTTCTTTACCGATAATGGCGTGCCAACCACGTTTTTACTGACTTGTTTTTATTGGGATAACATGATCTATTTTGGTATGGGGCCGAAAAAAGGCGCAGACGGTAATCTGGTGCTTACTTTTCCAATGGGAGAAAAAAGATTGTCGGGGATTTCATCAGACGATATCGGCAAGTGCGCCTACGGGATATTCAAAAAAGGCCAGGAACTTATTGGTAAAACGGTGGGTATTGCCGGTGAACACCTTACCGGAGCCGAAATGGCTGACGCGCTGACAAAGGTGTTGGCGAAGAAAGTCACTTACCAGGCAATATCACCGGATGATTACCGCAGCCTCGGTTTTCCCGGCGCTGAAGACCTTGGCAATATGTTCCAGTTTTACCAGGAATTTGAAAGGGAATTTACTGCAGCCAGAAGTGTGGAATTTTCCAAAGAATTAAATCCATCCCTGAAGACATTTGAAATGTTCCTGGGGGAATATGGGGAACGGATACCAGTTGAATAATGTAGCAAAGGAGTGAAATCATCCGGGTAGAACGTAATGAAGATTTTAGATTCTGATCGTACCTTTCTGCTTTCACTTAAATAATCGTTCAGCAGCCTTGCCGTTAAAAAAATAGGCTATACCAAACTAATCAGAGATGGCGTTGTCTGTGATTTAATCGTAATCATGAAGCTATTAATCCTCATAGGAATATCGACATTTGCATGTGTAACTGTTTCTTGTAAAAAGGAGCAGGATAATGGATTTCGCGATTTTTTTACATGTAAAGTAGACGGGAAGAAAACCAGCCTGAGCAGTTGTGAAAGTTTTTTAACTGGTGGCACCGGCGGTGGAGAGTTTTCTTGTGAAGTTATCGGAGATAGCATTTTATTCTTAAAGGTCGGTTGTAACACTAAGTGTGGATTCTATTTGAAACAGACGATCCCTAATGGCACTTATCAACTTAACGACAAAAATCAGGCATGGTTTGGAAATTATACAGCGATGTACAGAACGACAGATATAAACAAAGGAACATTAACCATTAAAAAGAGCACTTTTCAGTCGGTCGGCTTAATAAAAACGATAGAAGGGAAATTCTCCTTTAATGCAGTAGATACTTCAACGGGACGTATAGTCAGGATTACGGACGGTGAATTTTTAATGGAACGCTATGATCGTTGATAAACCAACTACCTGCGAATTGCGCAGAGCGAATGGAATCCTGAGTACAGGCTTATAAGTTCACACGCTGCCCGCTGCCCGCAGACTTATATATTGCTTCTACGATCCTGATATCACGAAGCCCTTCCTCACCCGGAACAAGCATCGGCTTGCCTTCCATAATGGAGAGCGCGTCATCGTCCATCTGCTTAGCCTGTTGCCAGGGAACCTGGTAGGTATGATTGATGTCACCCAAAGGGCTGCTGCCTTTCAGCCCGCTATATCCCGAGTAAGGCGCCATTTTTATTTCTCCTTTCTGGCAAACGATGTTTAGGAAATTTATGTTTTCACCAAAGCTTGTTTTGATATCAGCCCTTACACCCCCCGGGAATTCAAGTGCTGCAACGGTGGTTTCATCAAGCCCGTTTTTATAAACTTCCGGACGGGTTGTTGAAGTTTTAGCCGAAATTACTGCCACCGGTTCCATTCCGGTACCCAGACGAGCACCCTGGATGGCGTACACTCCCATATCGTACAACACTCCACCACCCAATTCCCGTTTTTGCTTCCAGTGATCTGTCCGTCCCTCCCTGTATCCTGCCGCGCAATTTAACTGTGTCACATTCCCAAGCAGCTTCTGCTTTACAATCCGGCGGTATTCCTGGGTATTTGGTTCGTGATGTAACCGGTATCCTATAGCGAGTGACTTCTTATTTTTCCTGCAGGCATCGATCATGTCCTGGCACTCTTTTGCAGTTAAGGCCATCGGCTTTTCACACCACACCTGTTTGCCCGCATTGGCAGCCCTGATTACATACTCCCGGTGCATGGAAGGAGGCAGTACCACGTATACGACATCGATATCAGTGTTGTTGGCGATCTGGTCGAAATTCTGGTAGTTATAAATATTCTTATCTGGAATATTGTATTTGGCTTTCCATGTTTCTGCCTTAGCGGGCGTGCCGGTGACGATCCCCGCCAGGTAACAATTTTTTGTTTGTTGTAATGCCGGGGCCAGCAGGTCTGTGCTGTAATATCCCAGCCCTACCAGTGCCACGCCAAGCCGTTCTTTTTTTTGACGGGTGGCTGATAACAGCGTGTGGGGTGAAATAAGGATAGCGCTACTGCCTAAAGCAAGTGTTTTTACAACGGCTCTGCGGGATGATGTTCGCATGTCTCTGGTTTCTTTTTTAGATGAACGCGGAAGATGCCTGCTGCCGATCGTTAAGGCTTCCGGCATATCTTACGAAGTTAATGCATCAGCCGTTTAACTCGAACATCCTGGGTCAGCAGTTGGAGATTTTTCCTGATGAATGGCTTAGTACGCGTACAGCTATAATTGCTGATGATCATACACGTGTCACTCGTCTACCGGTATCAAATCTTTTTTTGCCAGCCATCCCTTTGATGTTTGACCCAAATGATTTGTAAACACAACATAGATGAAGCCATCTTTTTCGTCCCGGGCCGTCAATACGGCATTGTTCCAGTGAATGATAAACGCCCTTCTCCTTGTTCTATCTGAAGGCCTGCTGTGGAAATATGCCTTTGATATCACCTTATACTGTCCCAGGTTCCGGTCATCTGCAGGGAAAGGATCAGGTGTTTTTGTATCAGGCGCAGGAACGGGGCTAACATCCTGCTCCGCCACCTGCCCGGTAACTTGTTCTGGTTCCAGGGGATCGGGGGCCTGCGTTGTTTTCTCTTCTTTAATGATCTCTTTGTTCTCCGCACTTTTCTCAACGGCATTTACACGCGGCTGCACCGCTTCCAGGATTGGTTTAGTTGTTAAAGCTACCGTGTCTGCATTATTGACAGGAAGCGCCGCAGGTGTGATCGTTCTCTGATCCTTGTTGTAATAGAAATACGCGGCAAGAGCGGCAAAGAGGGCTGTTACGAGGAGCAGGCTATAAAATGCCAGCCTGGAAACACTGCTTCCTACCGGCATTTGCCTCTTGCTTAACCCCTGTAATTCTTTATCCTTCGCAGTTGCTACCGCTCGTAATTCTTTTACTTCTTTTTGAAGGATATTATGAAAGAACTGTTCCTTTTCAACGCTGACTTTGAGCTGATCTAATTCACTTTTCAGCTTGCGGTTTTCTTCCTGCAGAACATTAGCATCCGTATCATCAAGGCCCTCTGATGTAACAGGATTACTGCTGAGCTTTATGAATTGCTGCAACTCCATTCCATTAGCAAAGCGGTCGGCGGGGTTTTTTTCGAGGCATTTGTTAACCATGCTCACCAGCCAGTTCGGTATCGCCATTTCCTGAAGCTTTTTTTCTTCCGGCCAGGCATGTGGAATTCTTTTCTGGCGGAGAGGCTGAATGCCAGCTACAGACACTCCGTTTGTTTTCGCCGCCGCCGCCTCTCCGTTTTTTTCAGATTTACCCTGAGCGGCTTCCGGCAGATTCCCTGTCAATAACTGGAAAAGAATAACACCAAAACCATACACATCGCTTTGGAAGAGCGCATTGCCTTCCCTTTGTTCCGGTGAGACACTTTCAGCGTCTTGCAGATGATTATTAATCTGTTGAAGTGACATCACTGGTAATCCTAGATCGACCAGTACATAATTACCTGTGTTATTATTGAACTTTATACTTTTAATGTTAAAGTTTCCGTGGACAAGGTTGTGCCGGTGCCAGTGTGCGAGTGCATTGGACAGATGTTCCGCTACCTTAATTACCTCGGTTAAAGGAAATACAGGCCTGCCCGGCGCTTTAAGCAGCGTTTCCAAATCGGGCCCTTCAATGAATTCCATTTCGATATACGGACAATTGCCGGAATCTGTAATTCCTGAGTTCAATATTCTGACGATGTTAGGGTTTGGCTCTTTGTTAATCTGTTTCAATTTCAGCAAATCGTCCTTAAAATCCACCAGCTTCTTATCAAGCGGATCTTCGCTGTTTACAGAAACCGGCAGCACTTTTACCGCTGTAATAACATCACCGTTACGACGTGCTTTATAAACCGATCCGTTGCCATCTTGCTTAAGTGTACCGAGGTTTTCAAGACCCTCTGCGATAGTAGATGTTTCAGCCATATCAATAAGTTTAACTGTTGTTACAGGTAATTCAAGATTACCCGCAATAAGCTATAACAGTATAGAAATAAATAATCATGCCTTATTTTCATAGCAGTTTGCGAAGGCCGCAGAATGTTTACCAGCAGAAGCTATTTTGTTGCTTACGTGCACGAAATTTTCTCTGGATGTTTGATGATGAACAGCTTATCAGCATCTTACGAATACAGAAATCAGGCGGGATGATGGGGGTTTTACCTTAAATTTAACGCCCCTTCTTTACAAGTTTTTTCCTGAACATCGCTACTGTAAATGCAATGGGTTACATGGAGGGAAGCGGGATAGAGAAGATATACCTGTTGAATCAGGCCGCTATCCTAATAAGCGCAGTCTTCTTGGTTAGGAAACGAACCCGTTTGCTGTTTTGACCCGTCAACAAAGTCTCAGGCCTTTTCAGACATCTCTGAGATTGATGTTGCATCTTTTACTATGCTAATTAAAAATCATTCGATATTTATTTTCTGCACATTTCCTTATTTGCATACAGTACATCAGTTTACCATTTTCAGGCACACCGGACTGGGAACGGTGATCTGCTCTCCTGTTGCTGTCAGCATCCCCGTTTTCATGTTTCTTTTGTAAATAACTACGTTGTTCGTTTCCTGGTTAGCCACCAGCAGAAATCTTCCCGAAGGATCTATTGTAAAGTTTCTGGGTTTTTTTCCGAGTGTCGGCTGATAACCTTTAAGAGACAACCTTCCGCTTTTTGAATCTATTGAAAAAATGGTGATCGTATTTTCGTCGCCCCGATTTGAGACATATAAAAATTTTCCGTCAGGCGCCGTATGGATGTCGGCGCTGCCGATAGAACCCGTATAATCAGCAGGATGGGTTGCAATTCGCTGGATCGGTTCAAGCGTCCCGGGCTTATATTTATAAGCAGCCACGGTACCCGTTAATTCTTCGATAACATACGCAAACCTGCCACCCGGGTGGAAAGTAAGATGTCGGGGCCCACTACCCGGTTGGCTCGATACAAAAGGCTGTTGTGAAGGTTGTAAGGGCTTGCCGGACGAAGGGTTAAATGAATAGATAAAAATTTTATCCACTCCAAGATCAGGAGTGAGCAGGTAATCCTGCGCCGGGGAAAATACCGTTGAATGCACATGCGGCTTTTCCTGCCTTTGCTTATTGGCCCCCGTACCGGTATGCTGAATATTCTGGCTGAATGGCTCCAGGCTGCCATCAGCATTAACGGGTAACGCGGATAAACTTCCGCCTGAATAATTTCCAACAAGTACCCATTTGTTATCACTGCTAACGGAAACATAACACGGGTTGTCTCCGCCACTTGACTGTGTATTGATAAGGTTTAACCGGCCTGAGGACCTGTCAAAAGAAAAGGCGCTGACGCTTCCCGGAATTTTACCGGCAGACTCTGTGACTGCATAGATATAATTTTTGCCGGACGCAACAGCAAGGTACGAAGGATTCACCAGGCTATCTGTATTGCTGACCCATTCTGCTTTTCCTGAAGTGGCATTAAACCGGTAAACGTATATTCCCTTACTTCCTGAATTGGTGTACGTTCCGATAAATAAATAATTCGACTGTGATATCGTTGCACATGATATGAGTGACATGATGAACAGCAAAAGGATACGCATAAATACTTCTTTTATGCAATATTAGAGCATGTGGACAACGATTCCTGAAGAGGTTATGCGAATATTAGAAAAGGGATCATGTGAGATGAAAAGAAAAGGATATGAATTGAATACTTTGCCAAGGCGATCAACGGCGTCCTTATCAGTAATTGGAACGGTTTCCAGCATTTTACATGAATGTGTCACGCCCCCGGAGATACCGCGGTTTCAAGCCGGGTTGCCTTTCCGAAGCTCCAGAAATTAATTTTAATAAATAACTGGCGCCTTTCCTCAGCAGAGAATATTCAATCGTACTTTTAAGCAACATTAGGCAATTTCAAGAATTATAGTGAACCATGATAACCTCCAGGCATAAATTCTCTTTCATCGTATTAGCACACATGCTGAAAGATGCGTTTAAAGAGCTTATAAAAAATGATCCGCTAAGGATGGCAGGAGCTACCGCTTTTTTTACAACATTTGCTCTTCCGCCAATACTGATCATCCTTATCGAAGTTATGGGTCTGCTTTTTGGTCAAAAAATGATCAGCGCCAGCCTGTTTCAGGGTTTGGCCGCAATCATCCATAAAGAAAGCGTAACCCAGATCGTGGAAACGCTTCAGGGTATGTATTCCCTTGCACAAAACTGGTTCATATCTGTGGGAGGCTTTATTTTTCTTCTGTTTGTCGCCACAACATTGTTCATGGTCATCCAGCGTTCATTGAACCAGTTATGGCGTATCAAGGCAGTAAAAGACAGAAAAATATGGGCGGTGATTCGTTCAAGGATTCAGTCACTATTAGTCATTTTAGTGGCTGGAATTTTGTTTGTTCCGAATCTTGTTGGTAAAAGTTCTCATACGCTTCTGGCAAATTATCTGAATTTGTCAGCGGGACTTTCTTTTTATGTTGATAACAGCCTCACCTTCATCATTTCAACCGGTATTGTAACCTTGTGGTTTGTTTTCGTTTTTCGGTATCTTCCTGATGCGAGGCCAGGATGGGGCGTGGCATTCACCGGTGCCTTGCTTACCAGCTTACTGTTCAATGCCGGGAAGCTGGTATTGCGGTGGAGTTTCAATAACGGGAAGTTTCATGGCGTTTACGGTTCGTCCGGTTCAATTATATTATTGCTCCTGTTTGTTTTTTATTCCTCCCTGATATTATACTATGGTGCTGCATTTACGAAGATATGGGGAGAGTATCATCAACGGCCGATTCTGCCGTTGCCCCATGCAGTTCAATATAAGGTTGCCGAAGAAGGTAGTTGATGCCTGGCGGTTTGTGTGATTCGTATACACATTGTAGTTATGAATTATATTGTTGCTCAGTATTGCTTGTCCGGGATGTATCACTCGTGTTCTTTGCTGATTCTTTCCCTGACACGCTTAAATTCTGATCCTTCTTTCCATTGAGGAGCCTCGTCTTCAAACGCAAGCCGCCTGCCTACCTCGAATAATAGCCTGAGGTCGTCGATACCACCCAATATCCAGGTTTTTGGATCGTATTCATCGGACGGGCGATGGTACGTTTTTGCACGATATTCTTCATCTATTCTGGCTCCATATTCTTTTCCTTTCCCAATAACATCTATTCCCCTGCTGGTATACAGGGCCGGGATTCCGGCTTTTGCAAAATTGAAGTGGTCTGAACGGTAGTAATAGCCAGCCTCCGGATGGGTTTCGAAAGAGATGTAACGGCCCTGTTTTTCAGCCTCTGCCGAAAGGTAATCCTCGAGGTCTGACTGGCCTTTTCCCACTACGATAATATCCCTTGTTTTTTCAAAGGGATTAATACCATCCATGTTGATATTTGCAATGGTTTTTGAAGCGGGGTATATAGGATTTCGGGCGTAATATGCGGAGCCCCAAAGGCCCTGTTCCTCTGCCGTAACGGCAAGGAAGATGATTGTCCGTTTCGGTTTGGAAGGCAGGCTACGGAAGCCCCTGGCAAGTTCCAGCAGGCCGGCCGTGGCGCTGGCGTTGTCAAAGGCCCCGTTGTAGATTGAATCCCCGGTCTCATCTGCTTTTGCTATGCCGAGGTGGTCCCAGTGGGCTGTATAGATGATGTATTCTTCCGGCAGGGAGGAGCCTTTTATTACCCCTATTACATTATGCGATTTATTGTAAGTGGATTGCACCTTTAGAGAGGTAGATAACCTGGTATTCAGATCAACGGGCTTAAAACCCCGTTGATCTGCTTTGGCAAACAGCGAAGAATCCGCGCCGCCTGCTGCCAGTAATTTCCCTGCCGCGGCAGCCGATACCCACCCGATCACGTCACAATTCTTTTCAGGGTTTGCCCGGTCATCAAGGCGCAGTCTTGAACCATTCCAGTTATTCTGTACAACCGTAAAGGGATAACTGGCAGCAACTGTATTGTGAACGATCAGGCAACCTTTTGCGCCTTGCCTTGCCGCTTCTTCGAATTTATAGGTCCACCTGCCATAATAAGTCATTGTCTTTCCTTTAAATAAGGTGGAATCACCGGTATGGAATCCGGGATCGTTCACCAATACCAGCACTACTTTTCCTTTTACATTAATTCCCGCATAGTCGTTCCAGTTATATTCCGGGGCCACTACTCCGTACCCGGCAAATATCAGTTCATCATTATTTAAAGTGATAACGGAGTCGGTTTTATCTGTCCAGATCACATAGTCTTCAAAGCCTTTAAGCGTAAAACGGTTTTTTGAACCTTGTACCTTCATGGAAGGTGCAGCAGTAGTTGCGATGTTTACCATGGGCACCTCCTGGAAGTAGCTGCCACCATTACCAGGCTGCAAACCCGCGGATTCAAACTCCCGTTTAAGATAATTTATCGTCCTGGTTTCTCCTGTTGTAAAGGGTTTCCGCCCTTCAAAAGAGTCTGAAGCCAAAACAGCGATGTGCCTTGCCATGCTATCGGCGTTGAGAACCACCGATCCATCCTGCGCCCCGGTATCTTTTTTCTGGTTGCTGCAAGCAGCAAAAAATATTATGATAGCAGCGCCTTTGATTCCAAATATTAAATGCTGCATAAACAAATAGATTTGATTTGAACGATAAGTTATATCATTTTTGTGAATGGAGAAACGAAGAGAAGTTTCAGGAGTTCATTTTCTATGCAAAACAATCAATTAGGATTTCACAACCTTACTTAATACGTATATGTCTACATGCAGTTTTTCCATCAGGTTTTCAGGTAATATAAACGATGTTGTTGAAAAGGCGAGGGCAGCCATTTCAAGTCAGGGCGGAACATTCAGCGGGGATGCATCGGCAGGATCATTCAGCGTTAATTTTATGGGGAGCATAGAAGGGGCATATACAATTGCCGGCAGCGAAATGAACGTAGAGATATCATCCAAACCCATTTTTATCAGCTGTAAGCAGATTGAGAGCTTTATGGCAACTCAATTTGCAGGTTGAACCAACGCCATCGAACCATTGAGGATTTATTAAAGGCGTATGAAAGCGGTTACCTGATCAACACTACCGAGCCTTTTTTAAAGAAGGGCGTTCCTTTAAAATCCACTGCCTTCACCATCCATATAAATACACCTTCATCCTGCGGGCGGCCGCCCACTGTGCCATCCCACCCTTTGCCGTTGTCACCAGATGTGAAGATGAGCTGCCCCCACCGGTTGTATATCCTGAAATATTCGATCTTTTGCATGCCCGCAGCGATGGGTCTGAAAACATCGTTTCTGCCATCACGGTTAGGTGTAAACGCATTTGGTAAGAATACGGAAGGGGCTGTTTCAAATACTTTTACATTTACCGAAGCCGAATCCATGCACCCTGCTTCGTTAAATACCAAAACTTTATACCGCCGGCCTTCAGATGGCTCGTTAAACAAAGCAACAGGTGTTGCTATGTCTGCTGCTGACAACCCTGTAGCGGGAAGCCACAGGTACCGGACTCCGCCCGTGGCAGACAATTGCAACGGCTGACCGGTAACTACCGTTGTATCTCTTCCCGCGGATGGCCTTATAACCGGGAGAACCGTTACGACTACTGAATCGATCCCTGGCTTAGGGCAGCCTTTGTCACCGTAGGCGTAAAACCCAAAAGACGTAGTCTTTGCCGGACTTGCCTCAGGCTGTAAAACACTGCCGCTACTGAGCGCTGCTGCCGGAGACCACTTAAATGAGCTGCCATCTGTTTTTGCATGAAGCCGTACGGATGTGTTAAAGCAAATAGTAGTGTCGGGGCCCGCGTATGCGAGCGGGTAAGGTACGGTTGTTACCACAATCTGTTTACTGGCGGAACAACCACCAATGGCCGCTGTTACCTGGTAGGTGGTGGTTGCATTAGTGATAACCAAAGGATTTTTTTGTGTTGGATTGACCACCTGCCCTGCAGGAGTCCATGAGTATGTAAACCCGTTAGATTTGATATTGAGACGCATCGGATCGCTTTTGCAAATGGTCGTGTCCTTCATAGTAGTGAGATCAACGTGATCAGTAACACGCACTTTTACGGAGTCGCGGTTCAGGCAGCCGTCATCATTAAGATCCACGAAATAGGTTGTTGAAGATTCGGGATTAACTGACGGCTCAGCACTATTTGCATTAGCCATGTTAACGGAAGGTGCCCAGCTAAACTTTCCATTGCCAATTGCTTTAAGCTGCAACGGGTCTTTAATACAAACCAACGTATCTCTGAAGGCAAGGGCGATTGGCGGCTTGTCTATGATCGTGACGTATTTAGCGATGGTGTCCACGCATCCCACGGAATTCCCCACAACCAATCGCACATTTTTACTGCCCATGGAACTATATTGAATCGTTGGGTCTTTTGCCGCAGAAAAATTCCTGGCGACGTTTGATTCGCCGAAATCCCAGTTCCATGAATTCACTACGCCGTATACCGTTGTTGTTGCATCGGTAAAGCTGGTTTGCTTGTTAAAGCAAACGCCGGAAGAATTGAATGCCGGAGTGAACCCGGGGTATACCCTTGTTATTGCAGTTGCTGAGTCAGAGCATTCCTGCCCGCGGTTTATTACCAGTTTTATCCGGTAAATACCTGTGTCCGGAAAGGCGAAAGAAATCGTTGGATTAACGGAGGTAAATAAAGAAGCGCCGTTTGTGTTAGACAGTTCCCAATATTGGGTTTTAATTAATTCGCTTCGGGAGCGGTTTGAGAGAGTGATTGTCTTAGTATCCCGGCAAAGCATGTATTCGGGCTGAAGCTGGGCTGCCACAACAGAGCAGGGGGCAACGTTGATCTGTATATCCTTGCGTTGCGTAGCGATCACTACGCCATCCCTTATTTCCTGAACACATACCGTAACCACATAAGTTCCGGCTGTAGCAGGAGCTTTCCCTGTGATCAGTCCTGTTCGCTGGTCAATTTTAACTTCGCTTCCTAAAGGAGAAGAGCCGCTGTATTCCCCGCTATAAGGGATGGATTGATATGGCGGCATGGCTGGCGTAGCCGTATTGCCGTTACCTCCTGAACCTCCCTGGTAGGCAATACAAAACGAATACAGAAGGCGGTCGCGATCATTATCAACGGCCGCAAAGCTGTATGAAAAGTCATTGTTGGCACAAACCACTACAAGGTCGCTTCCTACAAATTTCGCACTGTTGTTCTCCATGCCATTTGCAGTTGTTGATGTTCCGGGAATTTCGCCGGTATAGGTAGTCCCGATATTTCCGCTGCCCTGCATATTGGTAATACCCGCGATCCTGTACACAAACTGGCCGGCAATAATATATCCATCCGGTGATGGCGGTACTTCCACTGAAAATTCGTAATACCCGACCAAATAACACACGATCGGGGGATTGGAAATACAACGGTTGGGATTATTCAGCTCGAGCGTTTGCGTTTGCCCCAACTGAACAGTGATATCCTTAATACGGGTGTTCGTGGATTTACTGAAAACGGAAATGATTGCGGGGTTATTAAATGTCCGCCCGCTGTTGCAACGCATAAATAGTTTTAAAGTAACATTATAGCGGTGCAGGCCATTCGACATTCCGTTATAGGTATAAAACAACTCACCTCCGGTAATATGATTGGCTTTCACGGTGGAGAAAAAGCTCAATAATAAAAACGAAACGATTACTGCTTTTATCATCGTTAATATGATGAAGGTGCGAAACGGATTGAAGCCGGAAACAAATTGGCGTTGCGAAGTTAATATACGTTTTTTCCGGGATATGCAGCGGACGGATGGCATTTCATTAAAACTAATTTACCAGGCGGGCATATCCTGTAAAAAATCTTTTGACACCATGGTATTCTGTCATACGCTGATTCTGGTGCTTACCGGCTTGAAGGCAGAAGGCAGCATTATTGATTTTTAGGTATTGTCGTTGCAATGCATCTTTTTACCTTGATGTTTACCAGTCTTACTGTATTCCTTAGCCTTGTTTTATTTATTTTACAGTAAAAATCTACATGCCATTACAACCAATGGGCAGGGGTACTCCCAAAAAAAAGCGGAATTATTTTAGCAGGTTGACTGATGACGAAAATACAAAGAATGCAACAGGCTTATACAGCTGTGTATGAACAGATGTGGCGAGCTGACGATCAACTCAAAAATTAAGACTAACATCCCCACAATCATGCGTGGAAGGGATTGATGGATCGCTACTTCGCCCCGGGCACTTCATTTTTCCGGTTCATCCTGATCATTTCACCATATCCGAGGCGCATGGAAAGGGCGTTTACGGCCTGCGCCATTCTTTTTGTTTTTGTTTGTTCGGTTTTAGCCGAGTCTATCCACTTGATAAAGTAATTCTGGTGGGATTTAGCAAGCGAAGAAAAAAAAGACATTGCTCCGGGTTCGTCTTCGAGGCATTCCATAAACCCGCGGGGCGGTTCAATAGGTGTATGATCAACCTGGAGCCGGACCTGTACAGTGGCTCCTTTTCGTTTACCGATGTGCTTCCTTGTGGTTGCGTTTAATGCCATGATGAAGTTGCCTCCTCCCATAGGAAGCAGGCTGATTCCGCTGAAGCTGTAATTATCCAGCAAGCCCTTAACTCTGAATGACTTTTTATGATCCGGCATTAACTGCTGTGCAATGTCAGCAGGTACTTCAATGTAAGTCCAACCCGTCTTGTCTCCTTTTTCTTCAAATTTTAATATGATTGCGGTGTACTGAACCATTGATGTGGAGAAGATACACCTTCTTTTTTATTTTTCAGCTCTCACCTGTCAGCCTATCCGGGTGTGATGGATGTCTCTTTGTTCCTCTTTTCGGGTAGCTGAAAGGGGAAAGCTGACTTTTAGCGGCAGGTATGATGCGGGTTTGTGAGGTGCTATTGCCGCAGGGATTGGGTAAGATGTTAGTTGGGTGGTTGATTTTCATGGGTGGGGGGT
>JBGSYC010000106.1:0-25481 GCA_041751095.1 Flavihumibacter sp. | reverse complement strand
ACCCCCCACCCATGAAAATCAACCACCCAACTAACATCTTACCCAATCCCTGCGGCAATAGCACCTCACAAACCCGCATCATACCTGCCGCTAAAAGTCAGCTTTCCCCTTTCAGCTACCCGAAAAGAGGAACAAAGAGACGTGCATCACACCCGGATAGGCTGACAGGTGAAATATCAGCTATCCGCAGTGAGCTACCGGCAAAAGGAAGTTGGCTGTAATGGCATGGCAGTCATCCTAAAAAGTTTAGCCGGGGTAAGCAACGGTTTTTCTTTTTCATTTGTCAAACTTTATTAGGAGACAACTACTCTTAATCACCTTATTGACAGTTTCTATAGTAGCATTTGGACAAAGTCCAAAATGGCAGCTTTCATTTCAGCTACAGCCTGAAATAACTTTTCACCAAAGACAGCTATCCATGGTGGGAACCGAATGATGATAAATCAACATTTAATGTTGGTATTGCTTCAGCAGTTCAATTCAACATCAATGAAAGAGTTTTTTTGAGTTCAGGAGTGGGCTTTATTTCGCGGACATTACGTAGAGCAAATTTTTTAAATCAAGCTGCACTACCACCTCCAAAGCAAAGCTTTACATATGAACTTGTAACGACAAAATCAGTCTCATATAGGTTAATTTCTTTTCCAGTTTATATCGGATACAACTTTTTGTCAACTAATAAGTTGAAAAGCTTTGTTACGACAGGTTTTTCAGGCAACTATTTATTAAATACATACTACAAATCCAACTTCACAAGGTATGACGGAGCTTACAAGAAAAATTATTGGCAAGGACATTCTATAACTTTTGGTTTAGGTACAGATTTTAAAGTGACAAAGGAAATCCAAGCCACTACGTCCTTATCATATGCTTTGCAACACCAAGTTAAAGAAGATGAATACATTACGAACCAAAATAGTAACGGCTTGACTTTGGTGCATAAATATTTAAACCTTAGTATAGGTGTTAAGCTTCCACTATAGGACAAGAGCCACTACAGCCAAACAGCGGTTTTGCAAAAGTTGGGCTCACGAACTATATTTAATCTTTCAATCGCTATTCGGCTTTTATGCATTGGTTAAGCAGATGAATAAAAAATACCCAACTTTCGCAAAGCCGTCCAAGGTTGGCGGCATGTATCACACGCCTATAGCTAAAAGCTGACAGCTGAAAGCTGATAGCTGATAGCTGATAGCTGATAGCTGATAGCTGATAGCTGATAGCTGATAGCTGATAGCTGACAGCTGATAGCTGACAGCCGACAGGTACCGGCAAGAAGAAACAACAGCAGGGAAAATTGCAGCGTTACCGCAATAAGTTCTGTTATCTTATAACTATTTCACGCTCGTCATATCGCACAGCGGTAAAAATGCCCAGTCCTCCTTCAACGTTCGACTTAATAAGTGCAGGCTGTGAGAAAGGGTTGAAATTAGAGCGACGGGCATCCCGGGTGGATTGATGGTAATCATGATGCGCTTTCTGTAGTGCATAGACCCTAACCAGTACTAAATCATTTCTGGCGTAATCGGGATCCGAAAAAAAGCTGAAACGCTGACCGTTGAATGAGTTATCGCTTAAAGAAAAGTCAGTAAGGTTGTTAAGGAATTTACTTCTTTTTTCAGCCACCAGGAACCGGTAGTAATTTTCGGCATCAGGCGGATCGGAGATAACCATTCCTACACTAAAGCTGTCCTTGTCACTTAAGGAGGGTTTGACCGTTACCGAATCAATAGGCACAACTTTTTGAGAGAAGCTTGTAGCGCCGGTGATCACCCTGTTATGCTGATCAGTAATCCGTAACGTATATTTTTTTGTTGAACTGACTGTAATCACTCTGGGATGATAGTAATTATAGAACCGGCCCAGCACCGTATCCTGACTAAGCGCGTTCACTAACGTATCATTATGCAGGCCATCCGAAACAACAACTATCGCATTGCTTACCGGCTTATTGAAAGCAGTGTCAGTATATGGCAGGCTTTCAGTAAGCAAACATCTAAGCGGTTTCCCTTCCTCAAGGTACATTTCAACCGCCAGCTGAGGTTCATAAGCAGGCAACTTTACGGTGATTGTTTTTTCACACGCCGTTGCAAGCGCCAGCAGAAAAATGATCCCAAAATATTGCATGCTCAAAATTTGAAATTATAGGTGATTCCCGGCAATACAGGAAAAAGTGAAACAAGCGTAGGTTCGATTGCAGTTAGAATCCCATCATTATTATCCACTTCCCTGAATCGAATGTAAAAAGGGTTTCTGCGGCTATAAGCATTATATAAGCTAAACGTCAGGTCGGTTTCTCCACTTTTACTTTTTAAAGCCATTACGAGGCTTAAATCGAGGCGATGAACAGGAGGGAGCTGGAAGTTACTGCGTTTATTGTAAATAGGTGTAATGGTTCGGATCCGGTCTCCTATCTGGTCCTGGAAAACAAATCTGCCTACGGGTACGGTAATGTAGGCACCCGTACCGAAGATCCAGTTGCCGCTAAGGGTAAATTTGTTGCTCAGCTTATGGCTTATCACAAAGGAAAAATCATGCCTTCTGTCAAAACGTGGCTTAAAAGGAAGACCTTCATTGATAGCGGCAAATGTCCTTGTTGTCCAAGATAGCGTATATCCCAGCCAGCCTGTTGTTCTCCCAAGTTTCTTTTCAAGGTAAGCCTCCAATCCATAAGCATTAGCTTTCCCGTATACAAAATCATTTTCCAGTCGCGGATTACCAAAAACGTCTGCACCATCGCGGAATTCAACCTGGTTATTCATCCATTTATAATACGATTCCAGTGATAAAAAAATCGAATTATCCTTAACGGCTTTTGACCAGCCTAAGCTAACCTGGTCAGCATATTGAGGCCGCGTTTTTTCTGTTGAGGGATACCAGATATCGGTGGGGAGCGAGGCTGAACTCAGGGAAGCGAGGTGAAGGTATTGGTACATTCTCGTATAACTGCCTTTGATAGCGGCGTTTTCAGATATATTGACTCTTGCGCCCAGCCGCGGCTCGGCATTGAAGTGAAATTTATTGCCGGTATAGAATCCGGAAAGTCTCATTCCGGCAAGTAACGCGAAATTCTTCCCCGGATCCCACTCACTGTTTACAAACAGGCCGCCCTCATTACCAGACTTTTTTTCTCCTGCAACAAAACCACTTAGATCTGATGAAGCCTTAAAATCACCGATTTTCAGCATATGCAGCACTCCGTCAAAACCCGCCTGCAATTTCAATTGCTTTTCCTTTACAGAGCGGGCAACCACTTTAACGCCAACAGAATTGATACCTGATTGCAGCACGATGGTATTCAAGTTAAACCGGTTGCTCAACTCGTACCTGTAACCGGAATAAAACAGTGTGCTGGTAATTTCCATTTCAGGAGACACGACAGATCTCCAGTTAAGGCTCGCTGTCCGGTTGCCCCAGATAAAACTTGAAGACGATTCTTCTTCTGCGGATCTAAAATTATCCGATCCCAGGTACCCGGTTGCCCATAGTGCGTTCCTGTTGTTTATTTTCCAGTCGGTGCGCAGGTTTAGATCAGAGAAGTAATATGGCGGTATAGGTTCGTATGCGGAATCACCTTTTTTGGCGCTGTTGAGGGCGTTTGTCAAAACATCAAAATATGTTCTCCGCCCGGAAATGATCAAAGACGATCTACCTCGTTGGATAGGAGATTCAAGCGTAAGTCTTGACGAAAGGAACCCGAGTCCACCGCTAACGGAAAAGGTATCCATTGAGCCAGGCCGCATGGATACATCCAGCACTGAAGACAGCCTTCCGCTGTATTCAGCAGGATAAGCCGCTTTATATAATTTTACTTCGCGCAACGCGTCGTTATTGAAAACGCTGAACAGGCCAAGCAAATGGTTCGGGTTATACACGGGTGCATTATCCACTAAAATCAAATTCTGGTCCGCGCCTCCGCCTCTTACATAAAAGCCTGCGAGGCCTTCACCAGCACTTTTTACACCAGGTTTTAACTGCAGAATCTTTATAATATCCACTTCACCTAATATGGCGGGAAGCTTTCTTGCCTCTGATGCAGAGATCAGTTCCGAGCCCATCTGAAGGGCACGAACCTTTGCAATAGGATTATTATTTGTTACAACAACTTCCCTGAGCGTCAGCGTATCATATGCCATAATGATATCCTGGAGGCGGGCAAGGTTCCTGGCTTGCAGGCTGATGGGTTTATAACCTATCATAGTGATCAGCAGCCTTTCTCCTTTTTGGTAAACCTGGTACGGAATGGCCATCCGGCCGGCACTATCGCTTGTCTGCGCAAATCTGCTGTTCAGGGAAACGAGCGAAGCGCCGCCCAACGGCAGACCTGAGCTCTTATCTTTCATCACAATCACAAAAGGATCATGCTGTGCAAAAATTCTACAGGGCAGAAAAAAACTGAGAAAGAAAATAGTGATAGCTATCCTCCACGCGACTTGTGGAATCATGATAAGAGTGACTTGTTTAAAGGGGACGGATACATATTTTTACCTGCATTCTAGGAAACACCTGCCTCGAAACATTAAAGATACAAACCGATATTTATAGAACGAAATACCCGGGGATTATAATTACAGGATGCAGTCAGCTACCATTGTAAACCACCTCGTTGTACACGAGAATCATATTTTTAGACTATTTTCACGGGAACAATGAACAAGTTTCTGGTTAGTTTAACTTTCCTTGATCAGTCCCAATCAATGAGATCGACAAAGCGGGATGAGTATCCTCACTTTAATGATGGAAAGCATTGTAGCTTCGAAAGAACAGGATTTGCATCATCATTAAATGAGTTGGGGAAATATACAGACAGGTATTCATTATCTCACCAGAAAAAGCCGCAATGATAAAAAAACTGGAAGAACAGATCGCAATAGTAACCGGAGGCAGCAGCGGGATTGGCGCCGGGGTTGCGCTATCCTTATCCGAAGCCGGTGCCACGGTAGTTATAAACCACTCTAGTGAGTCATCTAAAGACCGGGCGGCAGAGGTAATGAAAGACATCATGACAAGGGGAGGCAGGGCCGCAATCTGCAGGGCTGATGTAAGTAAGGAAGACGAGGTACAGCAGATGTTTGCTGATGTGATCAGAGACTTTGGCACTGTAGATATCCTGGTGAATAATGCCGGAGTGCAAAAGGACGCAGCATTTGAGCACATGACCCTCGATCAATGGAATACGGTATTAAGCATCAACCTCACCGGCCAGTTTTTGTGTGCAAGGGAAGCCGTGAGGGAATTTCTAAGAAGAGGAATTGTTCCGGAGAAATCGACGGCGGCCGGAAAGATCATCTGTATGAGTAGTGTACACGAAGTAATACCGTGGGCAGGACATACGAACTATGCTGCAAGTAAAGGTGGCGTTATGCTGATGATGAAAAGCATTGCCCAGGAATTTGCGCATCTCAGGATCAGGGTTAACAGCATTGCACCAGGGGCCATAAAAACACCCATCAACCGCAGCGCGTGGGATACACCTGAAGCCGAGAAGAAACTGCTTCAGCTAATACCCAGCAAAAGGATAGGCGAAGTTCAAGATATCGGCAACGCAGCCGTCTGGCTTGCCAGCGATGACAGCGACTATGTTAACGGGATCACCTTGTTTGTAGATGGCGGCATGACGTTATACCCCGGGTTCAGCGACAATGGTTGAAGGTAGGATTTAGTAAACAATGGCATAAGGCAGTGGTGTCATCCGTACCGGTATTGCCGGGAGCGGCAACTGCCGACAAACATCCTGAAATAATAAAGACTATACAATTGTATGACACAGGAACAAATACGCCTGCAACAACATAAGACGGGAGAAATACAGTGGAAAAAATGGGGGCCCTATCTTTCCGACAGGCAGTGGGGAACCGTGCGCGAAGACTACAGCGAAAATGGAAAACCCTGGGAATACCTTACCCATGACGTGGCGCGGAGCATGACATACCGGTGGGGTGAGGATGGCATAGCAGGCATAAGTGACAGCCGGCAATTGCTCTGCTTTGCCTTGGGTTTCTGGAATAAAAAAGACCCTATCGTTAAGGAACGATATTTTGGCCTGGCAGGACCTGAAGGCAACCATGGCGAGGATGTAAAGGAATTGTATTATTACCTCGACTGTACCCCTACGCACTCGTACATGAAAATGCTGTACAAGTATCCGCAGACAGCATTCCCATACGCACAGCTTGTAGAAGAAAACCGCAAGCGCGGGAAAGAACAACCTGAATTTGAACTGATAGACACCGGCATTTTCAACCAGGATGAATATTTTGATATCTTCGTGGAGTATGCGAAAGCATCAGCCGGGGACATACTCATAAAGATA
Organism: Flavihumibacter sp.; assembly: GCA_041751095.1. Taxonomy (GTDB): domain Bacteria; phylum Bacteroidota; class Bacteroidia; order Chitinophagales; family Chitinophagaceae; genus JADCRZ01. The sequence continues at coordinate 19,168 of JBGSYC010000106.1, read as the reverse complement.
ACCGTTCACAACAGGAGTGAGCATGAAGCCGCAATCAATATCCTGCCGCACGTTTGGTTTCGCAACACATGGTCGTGGGGATATGACAATTATAAGCCGCAGATGAACGCTACCACTGAAGGCGATGTGATGATCGATCACGAAGCACTCGGCGGGTATATGTTACACCTTGACAGCAAAGCGCCCCTGCTGTTCTGCAACAATGAAACGAATCTTAGCAAACTTTATGGAACAGAGAACCGGGATGCTTTTGTAAAAGATGGTATTAACGACTACCTGGCAGGCAAAGATGTAAATGCCGTCAATCAGGATCACGGCACCCGGGTAGCGGTAAACTACGATCTGATCATCAAAGGCAAACAATCAACTACGATACGGTTACGCCTCAGTGGGGCCAACGATACGCCTTTTGAAGATTTTGACAGCCTTTTTCTTCAGAGGATGGAGGAGGCGGAAGAGTTTTATGCGCATCTGCAGAATGGATTGGAAACAGACGAGGAAAAGATGGTGCAACGGCAGTCCTTTGCCGGGATGCTCTGGAATAAGCAGTTTTATTATTACAATATTGAGCAATGGCTTAAAGGTGATCCTTCTCAGCCTGCTCCGCCAGCATCGCGTCTCAAGGGGAGAAACCACGAATGGGTTCACGTAAATAATGCGAACATCATTTCCATGCCTGACAAATGGGAATACCCCTGGTATGCCGCGTGGGATCTTGCTTTTCATTGCATTCCCCTGGCATTGGTCGATGCGGACTTCGCCAAGCGGCAGTTATTGCTGCTTACCAAAGAATGGTACATGCACCCCAACGGACAGCTACCTGCATATGAGTGGTTGTTTAGCGACGTTAATCCGCCCGTACACGCATGGGCCGCATGGCGGGTATATAAGATCGATGAAAAGTACAGTGGCAAAAAAGATACTGCATTCCTGGAATCCATGTATCATAAAATGCTCATTAATTTTACGTGGTGGGTAAACCGTAAGGATGAGGAAGGCAATAATATTTTCCAGGGCGGATTTCTTGGCCTTGACAATATCGGCGTTTTCGACAGGAGTGCACCTTTGCCAACCGGCGGACACATAGAACAGGCCGATGGCACAAGCTGGATGGCGATGTACTCGCTCAATATGATGCGTATAGCGCTTGAGCTTTCACGCGCCAACCCGGTGTATCAGGACATGGCGACGAAGTTCTTTGAACATTTTTTATATATCGCCGGTGCCATGGCCAGCATGGGAGACGAATCCTCGGGTTTATGGGATGAAGAGGATAAGTTTTATTATGATGTCTTAAAGCTTCCCAATAATAAAAGTCGTATGCTGAAAATAAGAAGCATGGTCGGATTGATCCCTTTATTTGCCGTAGAAGTGCTGGATCACCAGTTGCTGGAAGAAGCTCCGGAATTTGCCAAGCGGTTGAAGTGGTTTTTAAATTACCGGCCCGACCTTGCCCAACTGGTTTCAAGGTGGGAAGATAAAAACGACGGGACAAAACACTTACTAAGCTTACTGCGCGGACACCGGATGAAAAAAATCCTTGAGCGTCTGCTCGACGAGAAGGAATTCCTCAGCGATTACGGCGTCCGTTCACTTTCAAAAGTCTATGAAAAGGAACCCTACGAATTTCACCTGAACGGAACCGTTCTTTCCGTTCGATACGCTCCGGGCGAATCCCTGACAAACATGTTTGGCGGCAACAGCAACTGGCGCGGGCCCGTCTGGATGCCGGTCAACTACCTGATCATCGAAAGTATCCAGCGTTTTCATTACTACTATGGTGATGATTTTAAAGTGGAATGTCCGAAAGGCAGCGGGCAGTACATGTCGCTATTGGATGTGGCCGGCTACCTGAGCAACCGTTTATTAAAGATTTTTCTCAGGGATGAGAACGGACGGCGGGCCTTTAACGGCAACTATGATAAATTACAGGGCGACCCTCACTTTGCTGATTATATCCTGTTTTACGAGCATTTCGACGGAGATAATGGAAGAGGTGTCGGGGCTTCTCATCAAACTGGCTGGACGGGATTGATTGCAAAATTGTTACAAAGAGGCAAAGGTCAGTCAGATGGAACGGAAGAGCCTGCAGGCAAAAATGTGTAAACCTCAATGTTCCGTCGCCGGAATATAGAAAGGAAGACCGCCGGCTGGGGGTCACAGACTACCGTTTCAATCACCACCGGTTTGCCGGACGTGCACAACTCTTTTCCGCTACTCGGGCTACTCTCCCGGATGATAGCTTTTCTCTGCCGCTTTCAGCACGTCATCTTTATAGAACAACACATCCTTGAACCGCCCCTTGGTGTACATAAGGGCCTGGTCGCTAAAATGTTTTGAAGCGGGATGCCCGCTTTGCCCGCCTGCAAGTAATGATTTTGCTTTAACCCTTTTGCCAAATTCGACAGCACATATAAAACTGTTTCCGCTTACACCATACCGTTTATTCGTGCCGGCGTAGTAGCGGCTGTTATACGAGGGCAGCATTCCCCATAACGCTGATGCGTAACCTACGGGCAAACTTGCCTCGCTGTCGCTATAACTTTCCTCAAGGTTGCCGGTAAGCCGCTGAAACCGGTTGATGTCTCCCCATGGTACCCTCCATGTTCCAAATCTGCCTGTTAGTTCGCGGACAACCTCCTGCAACGGCGGCAGCAATTGTTGTGGTGTAGCCCTGGCGGCAAACGCTGTTGTCATTTGCACCTGGTCTGCCTCACCTTCATCAATATAAACACGTTGTATTTCCGCGCCCAATTTCTGCGCCCACTCTACTGCTAAAGTAGTAGCCACGGAGGTCTCGGCGGAATGAAAGTCCCACTGTTTCAAAACTGCAACGGGTTCTTTCAGGGAAGAATGAGCCGTGTCGCCGCTTGCAGCCATCTTTTCAAAGGCGGCTATCACAGCCGGCACGAGGATCTGAAAGGCGGATAAATACGTATCATATCCTGCAGCGATGATTTTATCGATCGTATAACCCGAATCCCTGCTCAATAAGCGGACAGCATTAACGCCACGGAAATTTTCACCATCAGGCGCCATGTAAGCGGGAAAATCTTTTTTCTTAGGACTGTAACTACCAGCGGCAGTAAACGGTGTTGAGTTGCAGTTTTGTATCCATCCGTTTCCGGGATTGTACAGGTGTACCGTTTCATCTACCTTATGTAAGCCCTTCCATTCTGTTGCTGCGGTTGTGCCATCCACCGGCTTCGACCAGGCCAGTTTCGTATCACGCACAGGAACATAGTTGCCGTGCCAGTAGGCAATGTTCCCTTTGGAATCGGCAAACACCGTATTGTTGGAAGTATTTCCTTTCATCTCCATTACTTTTTTATAATCTTCCAGTCCCTTTGCCCTGGTACGCAGCCAGCTTTGCTTCAAACTTATAACAGACCTGTTAAATGATTTAAGGCTTAGCCATTTCCCACCACGCTGTGCCATTACCGGACCGTGATGTGTGTAAAAAGCAGTAATCGTTTTTGTTTGCATGGCGCCTCCGTTCTGGTAACGCAGAATCACCTTTTTCTGTTTAACCGGCCTGAGCGACTTGTTGTATTCATAGAAGAGATTCCCGTTTTTTTTCACGATTTTTTCTTCATACAGGTCTGCTACGTCTACATTACCCGACGTGTGCATCCACCCACAGTGTTCATTAAAACCCTGATATACAAAAAACTGGCCCCATGTTACCGCGCCATAAACATTAAGCCCTTCTTCACTGACGACCTGTACTTCAGGGCGGAAGTAAAACGTTACGTGAGGGTTGATATAAAGAATGGCATTACCGGAAGCTGTTTTTGCCGGGGCGATGGCAAAGCCGTTCGAACCTGACTGATGGTCCGGATCTTTTTGCGCTTCCTGTATCGATGCATGATCACCCGTATAGAAATTCTTTAATTCTGTTGTTGTGATATCCGCTGTATTGATCGCACCTATGCTTCCATCGGTCCAAAGAAGCGGGTACCATGGCTTAAACCGTTGCAACAAGGCTGGTTTAACGCCGGGATTTTTGTAGAGATAATAATTGATCCCATCTGCATATGCATTTAACAATGCCTTGAACCAGGGCTCTGCATTGTTATATTCAGCTATCGCTTCGGTAGTGTCGATCAGTAATCTTATCAGCAGGTCGGAATATAAAACCGATTCTCCCTTTAGCTCTGCAGTTCTGCCCAGTTTTTCAACATAATTCATCTCCACCCGTTTAAAATCGTCTTCACACTGTGCATACAGCAGCCCGAACACCGCGTCAGCATCCGTTTTTCCATAGATATGCGGTATGCCCCAGTTATCGCGAATAATGGTAACCTGCTTTGCCTGCTGTCGCCACCGGTTAATTTCTGAAGGTGTATTTGGCTGGGCTTTTAACAACACCGGAAAAAGTAAAAGGAAAAAGATATTTCTCATGTAATGATCCTTATCAGTTCCTTTAAAGATAAAGGATATTCAATCTATGGTAATCTTCCGGCGTTAAATTAATTAATAATGCTTTAAATAATCTTCATACAATTGATAACCCCTGATCATTGGACGCCGGGGCAGCGATATGTTTTGATCTCAGGTCGCTATCGGTACCGCAGCAATATTACATGGCTTCAATCACCATGGCGGAAGCCCCTCCCCCACCATTGCAGATACCCGCGGCCCCGAGTTTGGCATGGTGATGTTTTAAAACATTGATCAGTGTAACAATGATCCGAGCGCCGCTGCATCCGAGCGCATGTCCTAAACTCACGCCTCCGCCGTTAACGTTTACCCGTGACGGATCTAATTTCATCAGCCGGGTATTTACAATCCCTACCACGCTGAAGGCTTCATTCAATTCAAAATACTCAATATCTTCTATCCTCAACCCGGCTTTTTCGATTGCTTTCGGAACAGCGAGGGAGGGCGACGTCGTAAACCACTCCGGTGCCTGTTCAGCGTCGGCATAACTGAGAATTTTGGCGAGCGGCCTTAATCCGAGACGCTCTGCTTTCTCCCTGCTCATGATCACCACCGCCGCAGCACCGTCGTTCATGGTTGAAGCATTGGCAGCCGTTACAGTGCCCTCTTTTGAAAAGGCAGGTTTCAATTCAGGGATCTTGTCGAACTTTACATTCTTATATTCCTCATCTTCCTTAAATAATATAGGCTCTCCTTTCTTTTGCGGAATAGCCACCGGCACCACTTCATTGCCAAACCTGCCGTCTTTCCAGGCCGCCTCGCTGCGCATATAACTTTCTACAGCGTAAGCATCCTGCTCTTCCCTGGTTATCTGGTATTTCTCTGCGCAAAGGTCAGCGGCACAACCCATCGCATAATCTTTGTAGACATCGGTTAAACCGTCCTTGTGCAGGCCATCAATCACCTGTGTGTTGCCGTATTTATTACCCCACCGCAATGAAGGCATATAAAACGGTACGCTGCTCATATTCTCCATTCCCCCGGCAACTACAATGTCATTGTCTCCCAGAATGATACTCTGGGCGCCCTGCATTATGGCTTTCATACCGCTCGCACATACTTTGTTTATGGTTGTGCATGGAACGTGGTCGGGCACATCCGCCAGCTTTGCCGCCTGCCTCGCAGGCGCCTGCCCCAGGTTAGCCTGCAATACACAACCCATTAATATTTCATTTACCATCCCCGCTTCAATACCCGCTTTTTCAAGAGCTCCCTGTATCGCAATAGCGCCAAGCTTCGTTGCCGGGATAGCAGCAAGAGACCCGCCAAAGCTACCCGTAGGTGTTCGTACCGCAGAGACAATATATACTTCTTTTCTTTCCATAAGGCAATTTAAAGAGCGGTAAAGATAAGGAAATGCTAAAAGGTGGTATTATCAGCAAATGACATTTTGAAGATAAAATAATGATTAACTTACGTACGTTACGGCGGAGTTGTCAAAAAAGAAATTACCTGTGACGGAAGGCGCCATTTCCGGTTTCCGGTGATAACAGCCCGGCAGTATTATTCGTACATTCATTAACGTTATACAGGCACTTAATAAACTTCCTGCTGATGCACTTTCTGTTTGCTTTTATCCTTTCGAATATATTATTGCTTTTTACTACAGTAGCCAAAGGAAACGGATTGATGGCAAACTCCGACACTTTATCAACCCGGTGCATTCAACAGGCATCCCAAAGGCTTGACGAAGTGTTTACTCTGATGCAAAGGTCTTATTACAAAAAAGATGACGTAAAATGGGATACATTAATCACTTCAGCAAAGGCACGCCTGCTGGCGGCCGGCACCTGTGAAGATGCATACCAAACCGTTAACTGGTGCTTCACGCAGTTAAAGGAAAAACATAGTTTCGTGATGCCGGTTGAAAGAGCGGCCGTATATCAAAACGATACCGCACGGTTACGCAGAAGAATACATATTTCGCAGTTAATGGGAGAGCTTAAAGGCGAAGTGATACCGGGTAAGGAGATCGCGTATCTCACTGTGCCCTGGATAAGTACAACCGATTCAGCTATCTGTACGATGATTGCCGACAGCCTGCAGAAAATCATCGCGGGACTTGACGGAAACGGCATTTCGAAATGGATCATTGACCTGCGGAAAAACACTGGTGGTAACTGCTGGCCAATGCTTGCAGGGATAGGGCCGCTATTGGATAACGGTACGTGCGGGTATTTTGTTACCGGTAATGAAAAAGTGCCGATAAGTTACCGGAACGGGGCCGCTTTGCACGGCAGGCATGTTCGCTGCCGGGTAAGCACGAGTGGATACCGGATGAAACAAGTGAAAAACAGGATAGTGTTATTGACCGGGCCGCAGACCTCCAGCTCAGGCGAGATCGTAGCCATTGCTTTCAAAGGACAGGATCAGGCGCTTTTTTATGGAGAACCTACAGCAGGATTTACCACTGCCAACGCAACCTACACCTTGTCTGACCAATCGATGCTTGTATTAACTGTTTGTCTTGAAGCCGACCGTAATGGAAAAGTTTATGAAGGCAAAATTGTTCCCGATCAAATCATTCCCTCCGGAGAGGATACGCGTACCGATGACGCTGCGAAATCGGCAGCCATCATGTGGTTGCATATCCAGTGATCAGGTGCCGCCCCCTGCTTCATCATTTTTGCTTCGGGTTCTATCAAACCACCAGTACATCGGCACCCCGGTCAGCATCAGCACTACCCCGATAGCTGCTTCGCGCGGACGCGTGAATATGGTATTGACAAACAATGCAAGGCAGAACAGGATCACTATGGCGGGCACAACAGGGTAACCCCATACCTTATACGGACGCGGAGCATCGGGCATCTTTTTTCGCAGGATAAATACGCCAAGCGTTGTGGCCCCGTAGTAAATAAACACAGCAAAAATGATCATATCCGTCAACTGGTCAAAACTTCCTGAAAGTACCAGGATGCAGGCCCAGATACCCTGGAACCAAAGTGAATGAGCAGGCGCCTTGTTCTTGTTTAATCTTGACACCACAGGAAAAAACAAACCTTCCCGTGCCATAGCGTAATACGGACGGCTGCTGGCCAGGATTGTAGCGTTTGTGCAACCGAGCGTTGTCACCAGGATAAGCACAGAGATAAATAATACACCCGGTCTCCCCCAAAAAACACGCACGGCCTCCACGGCAGCTATGCTGTTGCCAGAGCGATGTATCTGCTCAAGCGACTGTACCGGCAATAACGATAGATAAGCGGTGTTTACCAGCATGTATGTGACTATCACTACTCCGACGCCTATACCTATCCCTAATGGAATGTTCCGCTTTGGATTTTTAATTTCTCCCCCAACGTATCCGACAGCGGCCCAGCCCTGGTAAGCCCAGAAAGCAGACAGCATCGCCGTAAAAACAGCACTGAAAGTAACAGGCCGGGCGTTTGTCGTTTGAAGATCAAAAACACCAGGTATATTGGCTTCTTTACTTGCAAGGCCAAAAATAAAAATGATAAGAATGCCCGTGAACACCAGTAGCAGTAACGCAGTATTGAACCAGGCACCCGTTTTTATGCCCTTGCCATTGAACCACGTCAGCAGGAGGATGAGCGTTATGGCTGTAATTTTTATACTGAGGCCGGCAAATGGGTAAAACACTCCGCCGATATTAAACGTTGCAGCCTGGGGCAGTATATCCGGGAGCGGAAGGAGGCTGTTTAATGATTGCGCAAACACGTAAGCGAGAGATGAGATCGCGGCTGTTTGTATGACCGTAAACAGCGACCAGCCGAAGATAAAAGCAAAGAACCGGTTATATATCTTCTTATAATAAACGTATTCACCACCGGTATCCGCAAGCATACCAGCAACCTCAGCATTGCTGAGCGCGCCAAACAGGCTGATTACGCCCCCCAGGATCCAGCAAATGAGCACCCAGCCAGGCGAGTGCAGCTCGGCCGCCATAGGAGCAACTTTTTTGTACACTCCCGAGCCTATGATATTGCTGATAACAACGACAATAACGAGCCTTAATCCCAGGGAGCGGTCGAGTTGGGAAGTTTTCATCATATACAGTCAGTTAGTGTGCTAAAAGTAATAGTACTTAACTGATAAAACTTCATTGCCGCCAAATAATACAGGATTGCAGGGGGGTTGCATCAATAATTTTTCCGGGAAGGAAATCATTACCGCAACAAATAACTTAAAAAGGCGAATTAGCCTTGATTTGACGGTCAATAGGTTGTAAATTAGGGGTGCCACTAAATTACACTAATACAACTGTTAGCCGCCACTACTATCCTGCTCTTGCAATCGACAGAAACCTTAAATTTGAATATGGAAATAAAAGTGCATATCCCCTTTGAGGAGTTGGTGGCTATAGTCAGACAGCTTTCACCAACACAAAAAGCCACACTTCAAAAAGAATTGGGTCAGGAAACACAGCCATCTAGAAAATCTCGGCTGACAGAGTTATTGCTTAACGGGCCAGTTTTTACTGATGAACAAATTAAAACTATTGAGGAAACCCGTAAATCAATTAACCAATGGAGGAAAAAACCCTTATGATTGATACCAGTCTATTAATTGATTATTTCCGGAAAACGGACAAACCTAAAGCAAGACTTGTTCAACTTTCACAACAGTTTGAACACCTTGCCATTTCCAGTGTAACGGAATTTGAAGTTTATAGTGGTGCGACATCCTCCCAGTTGACCTTTTGGAACGAGTTGCTTTCCGAAGTTATTGTCCTTCCCTTTGATAGCAAAGCTGCACACATTGCTGTTGAAATACATCAAGATTTAAAAAAGCTCCGAAAAACAATTGAAAAGGCTGACCTGTTTATTGCAGCAACGGCAGTAGCGAACGACCTAAAGTTAGACACTCTAAACCGAAAGCACTTTGATAAGATAGGGCAACTTACACTATTTGACAATCGCGGCGGCTAACCTTGCATTTAAAAAATTGGGGCAGACGTGATCTGTGCTTTGAGCTGTGGATCATCATTGAGGTTTTGTTCGAGCGGAAAAAACTATATTGATCATCTGGAATATAGTTGATCGACAAATCAACGATGAGCATTTGTTAGCCGGGCAGACATAATGCTATTGCCCCAACTTTCTAAATGCTTCACCGTTGGGCGTCATGCTATGTCTTGCCGTGGAAGTTTTCTACTATAAATCAATTTGCTTATTTTCAACATCAGTTATGACGTATATAGACACATTCTTGACTGACATAAAAAGACTTTGCATTTTGTATAACGTAAAGACGCTTTATGCATTTGGATCTGCTGTGTCTGACCAACTGACCGAAAAAAGCGACGTTGATTTCATCGTCGACTTTAACGCTATCGACATAAAAAATTATGCTGACAACTACTTTGACTTCAAATTTTCACTGCAGGACATAATAAAGCGACCAATAGACCTGATAGAAGAAAGAGCTATTAAAAATCCCTATTTTAAACAAGCCGTAAACAATCAACGAAAACTTGTTTATGGACATTGAAATCAAGACATGGCTATACGACATCTTAACCGCCGTAACAGAAATCGAATCTTTCTTTGAAGACCAACCCAAGGAACTTACCGCCTACAAAAATGACACAAAGACAAGACGCGCTGTTGAAAGAAACATCGAAATTATTGGCGAGGCGACAAATCGTATTCTTCGAAAAGACGAGACAATAGAACTTTCGAACTCCCGAAAAATCGTAGACACACGTGATAGGATACTTCATGGCTACGACACTGTGTCTGACGAAATCATTTGGGGTATCGTTATTCAATATCTGCCGATTCTCAAAACTGAAATCGAACAGCTTTTAAGGGAGTAAGCACGAACGCCCAACAGCAGCATTCAAGCAATTGGGGCAGCACTTTTGACACCATCCCTGTGTGATACAACCCCGGCACATCTACAAGTGGATAGAAAGTTATATTTTTGAACAAACCTTAACAATGAACAGACAAGCTATTATAGAACGGACAATTAAAGCAATTAATCAACTTCCAGAAGATAAAGCAAAAGAAATTTCTAATTTTGCAAAGTTCATAATGAAACAATACGAAGAGCGAGTGTTGACTGAAGGTATTGCACAAATATCTGCAAATACCAAAGCTTTTGATTTTTTGAAAGACGAAGAAGACCTTTATACAGAAGCGGATATAAAAGAACCATACAATGGCTGAGGGAGATATCATTTTAACCATTTTAATCGCTTTTCCCTTTTCAGACTTGAGCGGCAGCAAACTAAGACCAGCCGTTATTCTTGCAGAAACAACCGAAGACGTTACTGTGACTTTCATTACTACTCAACTACTACTCAACTGAAATGGGAGGAACCAACAGACGTTTTATTGACACCTGCTGCAACCAATGGATTAAAATTGAGATCATTGATACGTACAGCAAATTAGCAACATTGGACAAGACACTAATAAAAGGACGAATAGGTAAGCTTACACTTACGGAACTGCAAGACTTAGATGAGAAACTTAAAAAGGTTTGAAGTTATCCTAAAAACAGCACGGCAGGCAGCAAGAGTATCGCCAATAGCGGGGCTGGACGTTGGATCAATCGGCTGCATATCGCTATCAGCTTTGGTTCCTGATTTCTTGCCAACTATAATTTTAAACTAATCAACTAAGCTACCTAACCTGTGATACCTCGTCTTTCTGTTTTTATCTGTATACTTTTACTGGTAATTAGTTCCTTCCAGGTTCCGAAGCAGAACGACTCAATGGAAAACCCGAAACTGGACAATACATACCAAACTGCAGACAGCCTGCCATACTCGACCCTTTGTTTCTATAGAAGCTATATTCCCAAAATGAACGCACCACTAAAAAAAGTACCCATTTATATAAACGACTCCCTGATTACTGAATTAAAAGCAAACAGAGGTGTTATTTATAGGATGCATACAGAAGGAAGGATCAATATTTCTATTGACAGGAAAGGCGAAAGTCAGTTTCCATTTAAAGTAAAATTCGGTAAAACCTGTTTTTTTAAGTGCGAAGTCGTGAAAGGGCTCTGGTTTGGAAAACCAACTATTGAGGCTGTTGCAGAGAAAATTGGCAGGGAAGAATCTGGAATTTTACAGAAGAACTAATGTCACGCTAATGGCCGATAACATATATAAGACTCTGCGATAATCCCCAGGAAGAAGCCCCGAACAGAAACGATCTGTTGGGGCTTGTCGCATAGTCTTTGCTGACTGAACCACGCCGCTGGCAGAAACCTATGGGGAAAGTATCACCCTTCACATTGGCATTTGGTGAATCTGTTTTTTAATCCGAGGCTTATCATTTCATCATTCCTGTTAAAACAAATCATCAGTTTCGTTGTAAGTGTATTTTAGGCTGATGTTTCATCCCTTTTCTTTCGCCTTTTTACCAGCATGGACATAATATCTCCCTTAAGCCTTTAAGGCCATAAGAAAGGTTATCATAGTACGGCAGAACTTTTCCGGACTTTCTATTCTTTTTAAAAGGTACCGGTTTATCCCGGGCGTTTTTGCGTGATACTGTCATCACCTCGTGTAACTGAGCAAGAGCGGCTAAACTTTTCCGGTAAAAGCGAAATGGATTTTTTTCATAATTTAATATTTTCAATTTGGTGAACTATAAAAGTAGTCAGGAACTTTTAACTACTCTTACCACGCCCATAGGCGGGCTTTTGTTCTGACAGAAGGAACTATATTAATCATTTGGAATACATTTGATCGACAAATCGACGATGACATTTGTTAGCCGGTCAGACGTAATGCAATTGTCCCAACTTCTTAAATGGTGAAACGTTAGCGGAAAGCATATTTGACACACCTTCAGCTATGAAATTGGTTTCACACTCTTGTTTTGCCGGGAAATGGATTCCTACGCCAAATGTCTTGACCAGATGAAGTAATTTAGTCTACACCTTATCTGCCAATCTCATGAATACGGACAATCATTTCATCACACGGAAACCGCTCAACCAGTTTCTTTCTACACTAGTAGATTATTACTTTCACATTGATATACCTGTAAACCAGTTATTCTTAAACGAGGAATACATTATTCCATTCCCCAGAATTACGTTTGGGTATTTTTTCAATCATCCTTTTTTAGTAACCAACCATACACTGAACCAGTCAGTTTCAGTAAACATGGCAATTTCCCGTATTTCTACACACAAAATCGTCGTGCAGCCGCAAAGTGACAGGGTCAAAATTATTGGCGCACATGTTCGCCCTTTTTGTTTGGCTTATCTAACTGAACAACCTATTCATACCAGGCCTTGGTTGATAAACGCGGCAGATTTATTTGGGAAAGCCGCAACGGATTTTGAACAAAGAATTGAGCGTTGTAGTGAAGCAGAACAGATGTTTAGTGAAGTTGAAAAAATATTCCTTGACAATATCCTGATTCGGAATTTATCACTGATAACAAATGCAATAGAACTTATTGAGAAAAGTACCGGAAATATTCGAATTTCCGAATTAGCCAACCAATTAGCAGTTTCAGACCGTACAATCAGAAATCACTTTTACAACCACGTTGGTTGCTCCCCAAAGGAATATATTCAACTTGTTAAGTTAAAGCAGGTTGCCTACCAGATGAAGCATTCCAAAAAAACACTTACTGATATTGCATACGATAATGACTACTTTGACCAGGCTCATTTCATTCATGAAGTACACAATGTTACCGGCAGGTCGCCTAACGGGTTAAGAAAAGAAATACCTGATTTCCGTTTTTTACAATTTTAGCAAACCGCATCACCGTTTCTTTGCTTTTATAAAATGAACAAATGGCAAAATGGTGTAAGATGTTTTGCATACACTTGTCTCATTCAATGCAGAATAAAAACTAAAAAAGGAGAATCATTATGCTTCAATTTCAACCACTCGATCAAAATGTTCCGATCTTTCAGCAACTGGATACAGAGGCATCACCTGTAATCCTCGTAAATATGTTTCAAGTAGCGGAAGCTGATATTCCCGCTTTGCTCAAAGCCTGGGAGAACGACGCAAACTGGATGAAAAGGCAATCCGGATACATCTCAACTCAGTTACATCAGGCAATCGGTGGGAGCACCGTGCTCTTCAACTACGCCGTGTGGGAATCTGTTGCGCACTTTAGCGCCGCATTCAACCATCCGGATTTCAAAAGCGCGCTAGAGAAATACCCCTCATCCACTATTGCATCACCGCACTTGTTCCAGCGCATAACAGTTCCAAATCTCTGCGTCGGTCCGTAAATTAAAGAGCATGAAACGAAAGACACTTGTAAAAATTCATATTGTAGCCACTGTTATAGCAACCCTGACTATCGCAACTTTCTTTGTCTCCTCACTTGCAGCAGAGATAAACGGAAACGAAACGTTTATAAGGGAAGTAAAAGAAGCCATTTTATATTCATTGCCTGCAATGCTTATTGCCATGCCAGTCCTTGGCATTACGGGAAAAAAATTGTCAGGCAAATCCCAAAATCCAATTGTACTGGCAAAGCGTCAAAGAATGAGGTTCGTCTTTGTTAATGGCTTAGGCTTAATCGCCTTAGCATGTTTTCTTTACTACCGTTCACAATATCAAACCATTGACAGCATTTTTATCGTGGCGCAAGTCGCAGAGTTTGCATTGGGTTTAACAAACCTGACTTTAATCGGCTTGAACATCAAAAGTGGCTTTCAATTATCAGGAAGGTTTAAAAAACGTAATCCAATGCGGACAAGATAATAGTCAATCCTGAAGCTACCTGAGCGATTTAATATCAAACTCAACTTTAATAAAGTAATTCAGATGCGACTACTATTTAACATTCTCGCCATTTCGGGAGCAGCTATGTATGAGGTGTGATGTTGGCAATTGGCGTAATACCAGGTGGCTTAAGATTTTGATTACTTGCCGAAGGAAAACCTGAAACCAGCTTTGTTACTGGCTTTTCATTAACGGAGATTATAGTTGTAGAATATTTTATTTCATTATCGCTTTTCTTTTTTTGTTTAACGCCCGTACAAATCACTGCGGTAGTGCCGGTTTCAGAAAGCATAAAGTTTATAGCAGTCACATCATCTGAAGACACTAAAGATGAGAATTCATATCTATTTACAATTGAAAAGGCTTGATTGAAAACAATCCCCGAGAAATGATCATCGGTACCTTTCTTTTTATGGTGGCGACAAAGTATCGAGAAAAAAGCAGAGTCTTTGGAATAGACTGACCGATATTCTACTACATCATCATCAACCGAAAAAATATTTTCCGGTGAGCCTACAAGTGCAAATGTCTTTGGATTTACCTCGTATTTCATGAGAGATTCATTTTTATCCATTGCAAACATGTAAAGTGTTCCTGAACTAAAAAATGTGAATTGGTATGTTTTATTGTCAAGAAAACCAAGCTCTTTAAAGAGTATATTTTTAAGTTCAGCATCGCATATAGTAGCTGTATAGTTACGTTTTTTATCGTCATAACTCACATCAAGAAATCCTCCATCACCGTTGCTGCTTAGGGAATGATTCCAGTTTTTCATATTTTCTTCTGCCGTCAAATATTTGAATTTCTGGCAAAAAGAAGCATTAGAAATAGTTAAGAAAACACATAGACCTATGCAGGCCATACCTGCTTTGCAAACAAAATTTTTCATATTGAATATTACGTATTAAATTATGATAACTACTTTTAGTTTCTGGTTTTAAAAGGTATTAGTATGCCGGCTTGCGTGTTGCCCAAGTAGGGCAGTGCAGTATCATAATCGCCTGGAATGATATGTTTTAAAGTAATTGTACCATTAATTCTGATAAAAGGTTTTACTGGTCCAAGTTTATAATCGATTCCTGCCAAAAAGTTGAAGCCAAAAATAAATGAATTGTCTTTGGAAGTCTCCGATAAACCTGGATAATTATATTTAACCTCCCGCATTCTATATACTCCGGCAACACCACCGCCTGCATAGGCTGAAAATTTTTTCTCTGAATCTCTTCCTCCCGCCAAGTATATATAAGAGGATGCAGAAACATGAATGAAACGAAATTTTCAACGTAATGCAAATAAGCCGGGTTACCGTCATTGTTTGTATAAAAAACTGAATCAGAAGAGGAGCCCCTTCCAAAGTATGCAAGAGAAAAAATAAAATTATCAGAAACCTCAGCCGTAATGCCTCCGCCTAATTCTTTAAAATAAGCCGCGGGTATACTGTTTGTTGAAACAAATGGGCCGATGGCCAATTGTGCAATAGTGACATTATACGTAAGGGAAATAAGGATGGAGATAGTTAACTTCTTTCTCACTATTAGTTGTTTTCACTACTGTCCGGTAGAATCAAAGTCTCTACAGTGAAAGTCATACTGATATTGAATCGTACACGATTTAAAAATTTGTCGACTTGAATTAAAAGTTGGCTACAGTTTTTAGCAATTTGAAATTCAATGTTATAATTAGAGCACTTTTATGTTTAATATTTAGAAATTTGTGCTAAATCTGTTAGTGAATTAAATCGATTAGTATTTACCGGACAGTAGTGAGTTGTTTTATAATATCATTAGCGTTTTGATGATGAAAAATCAAAAAATAAAGACTTTGACTATCAACTACTTAGATTAAAAAAATCGTGAAAACATCTTTAAATCGTTTCCGTATAATAGTGCCATACAAGGCAGTATAGACCAGGCTTTCAAAGGTATTTGTTAATAAACATCAAAACGCTAATGTTATAATATATTTACTTAAAGCACATTTAAGCAAACGATTATATTGGCAATAAATTGCTGAACCGATTCATAGTGCCTGAACGAGGCAACAGACACAATAACAGTATCATACTTGTTAATGCGCTTTTCAAAGCGACGCTTCTTTTGGGTAAACGGTAGTTGACCATTCTTTGTTGATCAGGACGAGCATGGTAACCGGGTTACTGCGCATCAACCGACCTTAACAGATTAAATTATAATAACCGGTAGAGGGGAACCGGCAGAATCTCATTAGTGAAATGCTGAAAAAAATGTAGTTACCTGTGCACAAGGGAGTGGTGATGATACCCCTTGAGGTGAGGATGCCAGAACAACGTGCATAAATGTAAAAGATTGTCCGTGCTGTAACGGAAAGACACCGGAGTTGGTAAGGGTGTACTATCCTTGGAAGCATGCAGATGACGGTTAATCGATTATAGTCAAATATGTAACGTTGTTAGACGTAACGGTAGTGGCGTGTACCTGATAAAGAAATACACGGGAGTATTTGAAAACCTGAGGTAGAAAATCTATATTTAAGCGACAAATAATGATCTACAAATCCGAATAAGTAATCGCATATAAATTATAAAGATCAAAACAGAAATTAAAATTGAACAGGTAGAAAGAGAAAAGCCGATACTTTGCTCCTAATACACAACCATTACGGCAACGTCGGCCAACTCCGGAAGTATACCACAAGCCCCCATAAGACTCCGGTGATGCGGGGCTTAAAATGAAGCCTATCGGATACTTTTCTATCTGTTTTAGCGGTAAGCGTAAAAGACCTCAATCTGTTTCACATTGACAATGAAATATGACATATTTTGAACAAATACCAACAAAGCCTTTATGCAGATACATTGAAAAGTTTTGGTATTGTCAAGCTGGCAGCTTAACCGCCGAAACACTAACTATTCCTTTAGTAAGACATGAATTGATAATTAATTTTTCGGACAATTACTCTGTCAAACGACATTCAAAACCTGACTACATTGTAAATAACCTTACAACATGGATTAATGGAATACAAACAATACCTACAATAACATGGAGCAGCGGGAGACATGAAATGATAGGTGTTTTATTCAAAGCAGATGGATTAAAAGCCTTTACTCAATACCACTCTGATGAATTTACAAACAACTACCTGGACACAACTTTAGTCTTTGGTAATTCTTTTGAAAGAGTACTAGATGAAATACAGAATGCAGATGGCGGATTACCTAAAATTTCAGTTCTTGAAAGTTACTTGCTACGAAAATTAAAGAGCAAGAATTACCCAAATTATTTTAATGTTTCGCTGCAGCTATTCTCATTGGACAAAAACTTTAAAATTTCAGTCCAGGAAGCATGTGACCGAGTTGGTATATCTAATAAGTCATTAATACAGTCATATCAAAAGTACATCGGAGTAAACCCATCAAAGTATTTACAACTCCAAACCATTAATCGGGCAATCGCTTTTCTGTCTAAAGACCCAAAGCAATCCTTAACCAAAATGGCTTATAAGCTCAACTTCTTTGACCAGGCTCATTTCATTCATTCATTTAAATCTGTTACGGACATGTCACCTTCACAATACTGCAATGCCGTTCTTCGGCATAATGTAGATAAACAGTCACCTAATTTTATTTTTCATCAGGGTTAATTTTTTACAATTCAATGCAGAACCAAGCAGGTACTTTTGTTTGAAAAAACATATGCGGAACATAAAAAGTAACCTTTTGATTATAGCCACTTTTGGAGTTGGCTTTACGACAAGTTCTCTTATTCATAAACAAGCAAATGGAGAAAGCAAAATGAAAAAAGTAACAGGGATTGGCGGAATTTTCTTTAAATGCAAAGACCCTGACAAAGTGAAAGAATGGTATAAGGATCATCTCGGCTTAGACACTGACCAATACGGGACTAATTTTGAATGGCGGCAGGGTGACGACACTACAAAAAAGGGCTTTACCCAATGGAGCCCGTTTTCTGAAACGACAACATATTTTCAGCCTTCCACAAAAGATTTCATGATTAACTATAGAGTGGAAAATCTTGAAGCTCTTGTTGAAGAGCTAAAAAAAGAAGGGGTCACAGTAGTTGACAAAATTGAGACCGTGGAGTATGGAAAATTTGTTCACATCGTTGATATAGAAGGCAACAAAGTTGAATTGTGGGAGCCAAATGATGCCGAGTATGATAAAATTGTTGGTGGACGAACTAAATGATGTATAATCCCCGAGTGCAGAACGCCTGCCGCTAATATCAAGTGGAGTAGACGAAAAGTCCCAAAAACGAAGCCCCGATCCTATGGTGTACCGGAGCTTTTTGTTCTACTCCATGTTGACTGAAGCCGGCAGCTGTTGTGTGCAAAGTAGCCGGCTTGTATCGAGGATATTGTTGTCCGATTAGCAGCTTTGTGTTCGCTTCAGCAGCGGATTTTGCAGACGGATGCTATCAAGACTACTGAGCGATCCTGCACGTAAAGAAAAATCAGTTGGTTACTACGGTAAGCCCTTTGGATGACATCTGGAAGAAGTGACGGGTGGAATGGTAGCTGTATTAGCGCAACAAATAATTTAAAAAGGCGAATTAGCTTTGATTGACGGTCAATAGGTTGTAAATTGGGTGGTGCTGCTAATTACACTAATACAAACGTAAGCGGCAATTTATGAGCCGGCCTAAAGGAACAAATAAGACTTCATTCAGCAGGTGCAACAGTTAGACAAAAATCGACTTTTGCAGAACTGCCTTCTTATAAAAACATTGAAGAATTAACGGAAGATTTGATTGACCAGTGGGCTACACCTGCTGTACTGATACCTAGTTCTCGACAAAGCTCTTTGGCATCCCGGCCTGCCCGTGTTCCTGAATTGACTTAACAATTAGTGTTTCTGTAAATCTTGTCATTTTCATAATTAACAATTTAAAATTATCAGTTTTATCTGACTTGTAAATGGGCGACATCTGGGTAAGCCTACATACCACCCATTAAATAAAATTTTCTATATTTGGAATACATTAAGCTCGAACTAAAATCCATCAAACGTGCCATGGCAAGCAACAAAAGACTGACAGA
>JBGSYC010000105.1:0-2229 GCA_041751095.1 Flavihumibacter sp. | reverse complement strand
TCTGTTGTGCCCAGCGAAAGGGCATCCAGGAAATTGTCGCCTAATTTTTCTTTAGGGACTTTTATTTCTTTTGACACGAGGTGAGGTTCGGTCTGGGGGAATAGAATTTTTGAACAAACAATTGCTGCCGGGGCGCTCATGATTGACTGGCTGAGCATGTGCAACGCAAAATAATTTTGCTGGTTAACGTCGTTTCCTCCCAACAAACCAACATAAGCCGCAAGGACACTACCTGCTGTGTTTGCCATTCCACCGATCATTATACAAAGGATTTCAGATCTTGTCATCTTATCCAGGTAGGGCCTGATCATCAATGGTGCTTCCGTCTGACCCAAAAAGATATTGGCGGCTGTGGAAAGGCTTTCGGAACCGGAAATCCTAAGTTTGTTGAGGAGATAGGCAAACACATAAACAACCTTCTGAAGGATGCCTAAATAAAACAAGATCGCGGAGAGGGCTGCAAAAAAGATAATGTTCGGCAGCACCTGTATGGCAAAAATGTAAGCCCAGCTTTGTGATGCGTCTGCGAGGCTGCCAAACAAAAATTCAGTACCCTTATGACTAATATTGATCAGGTTGACAAAAACACCTGAAGCAGACTGCAGAATGATCGTGAAGATTTCAGGAGGACAGACTTTTGTATAAATGCATCCCGTAAGAATTAAGAACGAAGTAAGGATATTCCATTTCATGAGCTCTGAATGGCGTTTAGCCATTTTGAAAGCAATCACGATCACACCGAGGGCACTTATAAATATCGCTAAACCAGACCACTCTTTAAACAGGTGTTGAGCGCGTATGATACCGTTAATGAACAGTGTCTGCCACATCAAAGAAACAATAATGTCTATGGCGTCATAGGTCACCCGGACGCGATTCTTTATTATTTCAGAATACTTTCTTGCGATCGTGAAAAGCAAAATCGCGCCGAACATCATCCAAAAAACAGGCTGCCCCAGGAATGTAGTATTCAATACTCCCATGGCAAACATGATCTGCGCAAAAATGCCCGTCAGAACCAACCTCCAGCTTACAGCGCTCCGGTTATTGCTTAAAATGTAACAGACCAATACCAGAAAGACCATTCCTATCGCACCCCTTCCCAGATTTTCCCATTGCAGTTGCATATTGGCCTTTTTGATTTCGAGACAGGCAATATACGAAATATCTTAACCGGCCTGCGGATCACAGATGTAGTGATCCGGAGTTTGAAAGAAAAGAAAGCGAATATTGTTTCGGATCGATTTCAATAAGTCTAACGCACCTCTCTAAGACGAATAACCATCATGGGTAGGTGAAACATGCACCCGCCATGATGGTTATTGAAAAGTTCCCGGAGTTTAAGCTACCGGTATAGAAGGTGTTAGCGTTTTAATGATTTGACTGACGTTAATAAAGCAGATAATACTTTTATTCTACCGTGGTAACACTGTAATCAATATTGATTAGTCACCGACATTTACTCTTTTGAACCATGATTTGCCTGATTTACTGATTCTGCTGAAATTAATCTGGAACTCGGATTCTTAATAAACTTCCGCGCAAAAAGCCTTGAATTTAACAGGCTGTATAACAAAAAGTTTATACATCAGGGCAATCCGTAAATCAGGCTAATCATGGTTCAGACATCTGCAGGCGCAATGACGCCTCCTGCCATTCCCTCTTTTGAAACTACAGAAGGCCTACCGGCATACTAAAACTACGACTGTCTATCTGAAAGAGCGGCGGCAGGGCTAAAGCAAAAAAGCCGTTTCTTAACAGAAACAGCTTCAAAGAAAAGTTTAGAACCATAATTATATATGCGCTTCGATCTTTTTAACAAAGTTAGATTTCGGCTGCGATCCTATAAGCTTATCCACGACCTTACCACCTTTTACGAACAATATTGCCGGGATACTAGTGATTCCGTAATTAATCGATAATTGCGGATTGTGATCGACGTTCACCTTACCTATATTAACTTTTCCGGCATATTCTTTTGATAGCTCTTCGATAACAGGCCCGATTGCCCGGCACGGCCCGCACCACTCGGCCCAAAAATCAATTACCGTTAATTTATCTGATGAAATAACCTGATCCTGGAAATTCGCGTCAGTATATTCTGCTGCCATAAAAATCTGTTTTATTTATTGTGAATAATTCGATGTTCTAACAGTTACAAAAATACATCCAATAATGTTTACCTGAATAGGTGGCATGATGGATGTGAAAATGGCAGGAGAGGGGGAA
>JBGSYC010000104.1:0-2290 GCA_041751095.1 Flavihumibacter sp. | reverse complement strand
TTTATTTCGGCAATAGAAAAGCGCAATATCGCAGAGCTGCGCAATACTATCTTGCAGAAAGTAAAAGATCTCTACCGCACCCGTTATCCTTATAAAAATATTTATGTAAATGAACCCTGAAGTTGGTCTGAACTATGATTTTATTTGATTAAATGAATGCTATGATTAATGAAAAATATTCGGAAAGCGAGCTTACTGGAAAAATCATTGGCTGCTGCATGGAAGTCCACCGTTTCTGGGGAACGGTTTTCAGGAAGTCATTTACCAACGCGCATTGGCTATAGAAATAACAGATAATTACCTGAATGGAAGGTGAAGTGTATCTGAGACGGCATTACCGGATCTGCTGATTTCCTGGCATTTCATAATATTTTCGCAGGCATTAGAACCACACGCTTTGCATTTCTGGTTACACATTTCAGTATCTAAGGCGCATTTTAAAGCAAATTATTGCGGGGTCTTTGGTTAACCCGGCTCGCTTGGGTACAGATAAGGAGGCTAATCATGGGTGAGACGATATGGCATAAGGTCGCAGATGATGAAAAGGATATTCCGATGCAGGCTAATGATATGGCAGTGATAGAAGTGAATGGGAAAAAAATTAGCTTAGCCCGGCACCTGAACCAGTGGTTTGCTTTTGCTTATACCTGCCCGCATGCAGGCAGGGTTTTGACGGAGGGATGGATAGACCAGAAAGGAGGGATCGTATGCCCGGCTCATAAGTTCAGGTTCGATCCGGGGAATGGCCGCAATACGAGCGGTGAGGGATATTTTTTGAAGCGCTGGCCGGTGGAGAAAAGAGATGATGGCATTTTTATCGGTTTTGAAGCGGGCTGATGCGTTGAGGGCAGGGTTAGATGAAAAGAATTTTTCGGCGGAGCCTTTGTGGAGAGTTGAAAATCCTTATTTTTGCCACCCGTTAACGCGGGAAATTCCTCCTTAGCTCAGTTGGTTAGAGCATCTGACTGTTAATCAGAGGGTCATCCGTTCAAGTCGGATAGGGGGAGCTGGGAATGAAGCACTTATGACAATTTTAGTTGTAGGTGCTTTTTCATTTGCAAACTTATTTGCAAACTAATACACCTTACTTCATATTAGCAGGTTAATTGTGTCTTGTAAAGGTTAAACCTGATTCCTTTGCCTTAAAAGCATTTTTAATGACTTGGTAAAGTAGAACCACGCTTGTCATGTAAAATTGTACGTACCTGGATTACAAGCACCCCTGGTAACCTGCCATCAATCAATCTTGCATATGTTCATTTGAATGGTGATGATCATGTGTTGAGGGGGTTATATTAGCATTTAAGGTGGATATCCGGTTTGCTATGGCTCTAAAAAATATTCCGCAACGTCTTTCAGATTCACTCCAGCTATCGTTGAAATGGAACTCATTGTATTTAATGATCCAAGTCCAAATTGTATAATCTTTTTGATTGTTGAAGATGGTAACCTTTCATCTTTGGGTTTCACAGCTTCTCCACTTAACACATTCAAGGTCTCTAAATACTCAGCCTTCTCATGCTCTTGAATCTCATTTGTGTTCTTTATAGCTTCCATCAATTCCCTTATGTTTTTGGAAATACCCTGGTGACCTGAATCATTTAAATTGATCAAATTATTCATTATATCTCCTTCAACCTTGCCCATGTTTATTACAGTCGCCCCGCCCTTAAAAATAAACGAGTTAGTTGGCTGAGGGGTATTAAACTTTTGCAGTCTTTCAAATTCAGCCTTTCCTTCGCCTGTAATCTGCCAGGCAAAAGTTTCAAGCTCTTCAAGCCAGTCATTATTAAGTAAATAGCCAATAGGTTTTAGAATACTATCATCAATCTCAAACCTTTTAAATAGATCATCAAGTGTTATTTTTTTATTCTGCTTATAAAAATAGCGCAGCAAGGTATTTTCGTCAACCATAATTTTATACTTTTTATTTAGGTACTTTTCTAATTCAATCCTCCCTGGATCTGTGATCTCCCACATACTTGCATAACGTTCATTTACTAATTTCCAATTTGATAGCTCAAACATTCTCACAATGATTGAATCTGGATTCTTGTGTCTATCTAACCCATAAAATTGAAAGTTAACTTTAATGTCATGGGGAACATTATTCTCTTCAATCTTCACTGGTTAATGCAACGTTGCCAAATATTTAAGTAAGATTATATCCTTGTCATCCATGAGTAGTGATTGATACGTTGATCAGATCAGAATATTTTGAAAGCAAACAGTTATATATCGTAACAACTGCGGGGTATAATTTTCCACTTGCAAGATTCAACAAACGTTA
>JBGSYC010000103.1:0-47832 GCA_041751095.1 Flavihumibacter sp. | reverse complement strand
AGAAGCCTGGCAGAATGGAGAAAATTATAGATCATCACCGGTTTAAAAACATTTAATTCAAAATGGCCGGTGGCGCCACCGATATTAATGGCTACATCATTACCCATCACCTGCGCTGCTATCATGGTAAGGGCTTCCGATTGCGTAGGGTTTACCTTTCCCGGCATAATAGAGGAACCGGGTTCATTATCCGGTATGAATATCTCACCTATCCCCGATCTCGGGCCTGAAGACAGGATGCGGATGTCGTTGGCTATTTTCATCAGGCTAACGGCGATGGTCTTTAAAGCTCCATGTGATTCAACAATGGCGTCGTGTGCCGCCAGCGCTTCGAATTTGTTTTCCGCTGTGACAAACGGCAGACCGGTAAGCTCAGCTATTTTCGCCGCCACATGCTCAGCATACCCCTCCGGGGTGTTGATTCCTGTTCCTACTGCCGTTCCGCCCAGCGCCAGTTCCGACAGGTGCGGCAATGTGTTCCGGATAGCTTTCAGCCCATGGTCTAATTGTGATACGTAACCGCTGATCTCCTGGCCCAGGGTCAGGGGAGTGGCGTCCATAAAATGCGTCCTTCCTATCTTCACCACATGCATGAACATCCTGCTTTTTTCAGAGAGGGTATTTCGCAGTTTGTCAATGCCCGGGATCGTTATTTCGATCAGCGACTTGTACGCCGCAATATGCATGGCAGTAGGAAAGGTATCGTTTGATGACTGCGACTTATTAACGTCATCGTTAGGGTGAAGAAATTTATCCTTATCGGAAAGCTGCCCCCCTTTTAATACATGCCCGCGGTATGCGATGACTTCATTGACATTCATGTTGCTTTGGGTTCCGCTTCCCGTCTGCCATACAACGAGAGGAAAATAATCATCCAGTTTACCTTCAAGTATCTCATCACATACCTGCCCGATCAGCTCACATTTTTGTTTATCAAGGATCCCCGCTTCAAAGTTGGTGATAGCAGCAGCTTTTTTCAGGTAAGCAAAAGCGCGGATAATTTCTTTCGGCATTTTGTTAATGTCCTGTGCAATTTTGAAGTTGTCGATGCTGCGCTGCGTCTGAGCGCCGTATAAGGCGTCAACGGGCACCTGAACTTCACCCATGGTGTCTTTCTCTATGCGGTAATCCATTTTTGGCTTTGTTGATGTAATGCTGAACTTTCCCGATAGCGAATTTACGTCAATTCAGCGATTGAACGATAGTGAAGGTGCATTTCAATTGTCGCCGTTGGTGAGGCGCCATCGACGGGGCCATTCCTGAATTATATCTTTTCTTGGCGGGCAGAAGAGTTGGCTCCGGTAGGAGCCTCGTGTTTTTAGCAATGCTCTTAATTAAATCTTCGGCTCCATAGGAGCCGCGTAATCCCTCCCGGGGCTCTATGGTGCCGAACCGTTGGAGCAGGTTTTGATATAAACACGTGGCCCCCATGAGGCTACGTTCCCCACTGAATGATTTGCTGCCAAATAAAAACGTATGGGAGATGGGGTGTTAGAAGCAGTGATAATTCAGAACATACCTCTTTCCTGAAGACAGGCCAGCCACGTCAAAATCATCCCCGGTTACATCAAAGCTTGTAACGTAATTTTTTGAATTGATCTTATAGTTGACAAAATTGGTCACGAAGCTGTCGAGGTTGCCGTTAGAGACGTTCAGTATTTTCACGGTAGCTTTCGTGAGCGCGTTTACAGAAGATAATCCCGCGTTTACAGCCGTCTGGAAAAGGAATAGTTCGCTTGCCACCGAATGCAGGGAAATAAAGCTTTTCACCGGTTTCGACACGTCATATTCATAAAGGATTTCTCCAACTTTAGCCAGCGCCGGGCCAAAGTTTAAGCTGATTTCAGCCTTGGTAACATTGTTTCCGGTATATGAGTAAACGATCTGAAAGGCCGTAACACCCTTCAGCGAATCATATTCCGCTGTTCTCTTTGTCAACAGGCCTGAGGCGTTATATGTGTACCGGGCGATCAACCTTTCACTTGTTTTATCATCAGGGTATTCATAACCATGAAATTCGGTGATCTTGCCATTAGACCCGGTTACAAAGTACTGATCTGCATCTACCTGCACCCGGCCGGAAGGATAACTGACAGGAAACGAAAAATCCACCGAATTTGTACTGCTGTCAACCAGTTGAATATTGGAAACCTTGTTAGCTGCATCATAGGCGCTGATAAAAGCATATTCCGCATCACCGCCAACTGGATCGGTTTCAATAAGTTTTTGCAATTTGCAATTTGAGCTGCTGTCCGTTTTCCCGTTTGTTTCAATACTGTACTCTTTACTGCATGAGACCAATACGGCGAGAGAAAAAAGCAGCACAACTATTTTAGATACATGTTTCATAGTGTCAAATTATGTATAAAGATAAGCATGAAATCAAAGCACCTGTATGTTATCATTCACCTTTGAATTTGTTTCTACAACCGGGTGGCCGGTAGAAGGTGGGTGATTTTTAAAAAACCGTTTCTGAAAGAGTAAAATGGCAATAACCCCGGTAGAAATAGACGCATCAGCAATATTGAACACAGGACTGAAAAATTCAAATTCCTTACCGCCAATAATGGGAACCCAGGTGGGATAATGAGACTGGATGATCGGAAAGTACAACATATCAACTACTTTGCCGTGTAAAAAGCCGGCATAACCTTTTAGCGGAAAGATCCTGGCTACTGAAGTAAACGTGCTTTCTTCGAAAATGAGCCCATAAAACATGCTGTCTATCAAATTGCCGAGAGCGCCGGCAAAAATCAGCCCGGCGCATAAAATGAACCCCGGGTGGTACCTTTTACGGATAATGCTCCTGATATAGAACACACCAAAGATCACGGCAAAAAGGCGAAAAAGAGTGAGAGCCATTTTGCCCCATTCGCCGCCGAACTTCCATCCCCATGCCATCCCTTCATTTTCTACGAAATATATCTGGAACCAATCCCTGCTCCAGCCAAGGGGACGGATTCCGCGGTCGTAAGGTGATACCATAGAATGATATTGATCCCAGCTGTAGCTCAAAGGCATATTGGTTTTAACCCAAATTTTGAAAGCCTGGTCTGCTACGAGGATAATTAAAATCAGCAAGAAGATAGTTCGGCCCTTCACTATAAAATTTTGAAGGCAAATATAATGTAATGGCAGATGCGGCAATCGTATGAGGCGTTAAAAGTTCGGCTGTCGGCGCTATGAGCCATCGGCCATCAGCAATCAGCAATCAGCAATCAGCAATCAGCAATCAGCAATCAGCAATCAGCAATCAGCAATCAGCCTCCGGCTTTCAGCTAAGTACACTACTCACTACTCACTACCCACTACCCACTACTCAGGATTCTTCAAAATATACCCTCTTGACGCGCTGCGATATGCCGGTCAGTATCTCATATGGAATAGTTTCTGCCCATTCTGCGAGCTGCTGCACCGGAAGGCGCGCTCCAAAAACAATTACATCATCGCCTTCCTGCACTCCCTCAATGCCCGTAATATTGATCATTGTCATGTCCATACATACATTGCCGATCACAGGAGCGTATTGTCCTTTAACCAACATCTTCCCTTTCCCATTGCCGAGGCGCCTTGGATAGCCGTCAGCATATCCTATCCTTACCGTGGCTACCAGGGAATCCTCATTTGCCACACCTTTCCTTCCATAGCCAACTGTCTCCCCCTTGTTTATTTTTTTTATCTGTGCAATGGTTGTTTTCAGGCTGGAAACGTCTTTCAGATCAAGAGAACTATTTGCAGCATTATTGATTCCGTAAAGTCCTATTCCCAGCCGGACCATATCCAGTTGCAGATCGGGGTGCCTTGAAACGGCGGATGAATTTGCTATATGCCGGATAAATGAATACCCGGTTGCAGTTTGTATTTCAGTACAGGCCAGCAAAAAAGATTTCGCCTGGTGCTGCGTAAATTCATCGTGCATTGGGTCCTCACTTGAAACCAGGTGACTGAAGACACTTTTAACGTCGAACGAACTTGCTAAAAGCAAGCGGATCAAGCCCGGAATTTCCTGCCGGGCAAATCCTAACCGGTTCATTCCCGTTTCCAGCTCGATATGGACAGGAAAATGCGTCACCCCTTTCTTCTTTAAAAAAGTATCAAAATCTTTCAGCAGGTTTAACGAATAAATGTCGGGCTCGAGATTAAAAAGAACCAGGGCATCAAACGTACTTTCTTCAGGATTCATCACCATCACCGGCAGCGTGATACCAGCCTTCCGCAGGTCAATGCCTTCATCGGCATAGGCCACCGCCAAGTAGTCCACTTTGTGAAACTGGAGCATATTTGCGATTTCGTAACTGCCGCTTCCATAAGAAAAAGCCTTTACCATAGCCATCAGCTTTGTGGCCGGACGAAGCAAATTCTGGTACACCCTCAGGTTATGCAGTAAAGCGCTTTGGCTGATCTCCAAAACAGTCTGGTGCACTTTCTGCTCGAGCAAACGGCCAACGTGCTCAAAAGCAAACACCCGTGCTCCTTTAAGAAGTATCGTTTCATGACTGAAAGACAGCTGGTAAAAATGACCGAGAAAAGAATCAACATCAGGGTAAAAATTCAATTGCATTCCTGGCACCGTTTCAAACACCTGGTGATGCCTCGATATCTGCTTTCCTATGCCGATTAACCGGTTAATGTTTCTTCCTTTCAACAAATCAGCCACTTCCATATAAAGGTCCTTCTCCGTTTTTCCGCTTTGCAGGATATCCGAGAGAATAACTGTTCTCCTGCCATGCTGATGTTGGTGCGATAGATAATCTAAAGCAATCTTTAACGAACTGAGGTCGGCACTATAACTGTCGTTGATGATCGAACAGTTGTTTATACCCTTCTTTAGTTCCAAACGCATGGCAATATGGGAAAGCTGCAAAAAGCGCTGCTCAGCATACTCCTGCTTTATCCCGAGGTGACACAACACCGCCCAGCAGGTAATTGCGTTTTCAATGGAAGCGTCATCGGTCAAAAGTATGCGAATGCTGATTGGCTGCTCCATGTATACCGCTGAAATCGTTGTGCTGTCAGTATTCTTTACAATAGAAGTAACACGCAACATTGCGTCTGTTTTTGCGCTCCAGCCGAAGTAATTGATCTTTGAGGCGGTGGTGCCCTCCCGGAGCTGCCTGATGTAGGATGCAATGCCTTCATTGATGGAGGGGTAATCTTTACAATAAATAAGCGTGTCAACATTTTTAAAAAGCTGGAGTTTTTCATTCACCTTTTGCCGGACATTTAAAAAACCTTCACTATGCGCTTCCCCGATATTTGTAAACACACCCAGTGAAGGCTGAATGATCTTTTCAAGCTTGTCCATTTCTCCGCTCTCGGAAATGCCGGCTTCAAAAATTCCAAGCTGGTTGGATTCATTCATTTGCCAGACGCTTAACGGCACGCCGATCTGCGAATTATAGCTTTTGGGGCTCCTTACAATGTTATACGTTCCTTCAAGCAGTTGATTCAGCCACTCTTTGACGATTGTTTTTCCATTACTGCCCGTAATACCGATCACGGGAATCTTAAACTTTTTACGATGATGTATGGCCAGGGCATGCAGGGCCTGCATGGCATCTTTTACCATAATAAAATTACCAGACGGGTAATCTTTTATCGCGATGTTTTCGGTTATGACAAAATTGAAGATTCCCTTGTCATATACCTCCCGGATAAATAGATGTCCATTGCGGCGGCTTCCCGTTAAAGCGATGAACAGGGAAGTTAACGGGAAATTAAGTTTCCGGCTATCGAGCAGTAAATGTTCTATCCATTGATCTCCATGGTTCGACAGAATTTCACCTTTGATAATGCCTGCTATCTCTTCTAAGCTGTATTTCAAAGTTTATGCTTTATACATCACCGATATGATTCCTTCCCTCTGAGATTTCTTTCGCTTTATTTACGGAATAAACGATGGAGGCAATGATGCAGACCAGTATTACGAGTAAAGAAATATAAACAGGTACGACAATATGAACTATTTCCGCAAGCATTTTCAGTCCTATAAAAATGAGTATAACTGCAATACCCTGTTGCAGGTACCCGAATTTATTAACAGCTCCCTTTAGCAGAAAAAAAAGCGACCTCAGGCCCAGGACAGCAAAAATGTTAGACGTATATATCACCAGGGGCCTCTGGGAAATAGCAAATACGGCGGGAATTGAATCCAGTGCAAATACAATGTCTGTAGAGGCCAGCATGATGATCACCACAAACATATTGGTATAATATCGTTTGCCGTCTTTACGTATGGTAAACTTACCACCGCTCTCTTCTGTAGTGATCGGCACAAACCGCAACAACAATTTATAAACCTTATTCTTAGCCAGATCCGTATGCTCATCCGCTTTTGCAGTGAACATTTTTACGCCGGTATAAAGCAGGATAACTCCAAATACATACAGTAGCCAGTGAAACCTTTCAATCAGCTGACTGCCCAGGTAAATGAAAATGATTCTTAACACAATGGCCATCATAATACCGATTAGCAGCGCACGTGCATAGTACCTTTCTTTAATCCCGAAAAAAGCAAAGATGAGGATGAATACAAAGATATTATCGATACTTAAAGACCACTCCATCAGGTAGGCGCTCAGGTATTCGACGGCAATCACATGGCCATCCTCAAACCACAGAAATACAAAAAATCCAAAAGCAAGCAAAACCCAGAAAAGGGTTTGCCATAAAGCCTTTTTTAGAGAGATGGTTGTTGATTTTTTGCTGAGCAGACCCAGGTCTAAAATCAAAGCCACTAATAATGCCAATCCGAAAACAAGATAGGTTAGCTGCTCAGATGTCATTCGCGCTGTTATTATTAACAAATATAAGAAGGATTGATATTCACGGCGTTACATTTGAACGATTCACGCGATCCCTGCAACCCTGTAAATAAACCTAAACCGCGGTGATAAATATCTGCTACCTGGCTTCCTGGTACTTCCTCTTCCTTATCACCTGGTAAACAACGCCAAATAGTACGATTACAGATACCGGCACGATGATATTGATGACCTGCCACATCGTTTTCTGCTCGTCTACCTTTTTCTTGTCCAGCAGGCGAAGGGTAAAATCTTTGCTCCGTGATTGCAGTATCCCCGAATTATCGGTAAGGTATTCGATACAATTAAAAATAAATTCCTTGTTGGCATACTGGTAACCGGTATACATATTTTTTCCCATCGGCAGAGGCCCTTCTTTTTGCGTTACCGCATTCATGGCAATGTCTCCGTCTGAAATTACAATCATCTTATTATCACTGGTGCTTCCTGCAATAAAGGGCTGCTTACGTGCGGCAAGTGAATCTCTTTGCGCGGCTGAAATCATGTTGGTAAACAGGGAAGAAAACTTTCCTTCGAGCAAAACAGCCACGGGTATATCGGATTTCGTAAACGATTTAATGTCTTCCTCATTCTGCACCGATTGCCACGATACCCTGGCCGGGCTCGAAATGATCCTTGACTCCGAAGAAGTAGCAAGCAGGGCGGTTTTTTTAATGCCCGGGGCTTTTACCGTATCGATGGAACTGGGAAACTGTGCCACAATATAGTCGAGGTTTTTGGCAACGGGATGGCCGGTTGTGTTACTTAACAATGGAAAATAGGGCCATTGAACCAGTTCTATCTGGGGTTTGCCACCCATGCTTCCGATCACCGAAGGAACCACATCACAATTCAGCGACTGTACAAGATCCGTGTTGATGCGTACACCGTATTTGAACAATTGGTCCTGGAGGTTCAGATCCCGGTCGAAGGCAATAAATTCATTTTGCGCCCGCTGAAGGCTGTCAAACTCCGCATAGAGGTGATCAATCATCCATATAACTTTCCCTCCATTCA
Source organism: Flavihumibacter sp. (assembly GCA_041751095.1). GTDB lineage: Bacteria > Bacteroidota > Bacteroidia > Chitinophagales > Chitinophagaceae > JADCRZ01. The sequence continues at coordinate 40,012 of JBGSYC010000103.1, read as the reverse complement.
TGATGTACTGGTCGATTTTTAATTTCTGGTCGTCGGTAAACCGGATGGTAGGCTTTACAATCAGTATGGCGCTGAAAACCGGTGGAATTGATGCCACGGCATCGATGGGGAGAATGCGGAAATTAAAACTGTTTTTCAGTGTGTTGTTCAGATCAAAGACGTTGTAAGAAAGCGACTGGCCATTCCCTGCCAGGTAGCCGATAAGGGGAACCGTATCACGGATGACATTATTGATACCGCCGGCCAGTTTATATTCCAGTAATGCCTCAGCATTATTTAAGCTGTTTATCCCGTTTACGGCACTTTGGCCCTGCAGGAAATCAACGGCTGTTACATTTCCTTTATACGAGATGAGCGCCCCGGGATAAATATACCTCTCTTCCTGTCCTTCTCCTTCCCTTGTCTGTGCCTTAACGTTCATCGGGTTTAAGCCCATGCGATGTAAAGAATCAACGAAGGCGTTGAGCAAGGTGTCCGGCAGGCCTTCTCCGGGCTTTTCGGCTTTAAAAAAAATTTGGTTACTGGAAACATCGTTAAACTCCTGAATCAGTTCTGAAGCGCTGTTGGCCAGCTTTTTGAAACCCGCAGGCATTTCCCCCGCCAGGAAAAGGGTAATATTCACAGGGGCATCAAGCCCCCGGAGCATTTGCTTTGTTGAACCTGATAAGGTGTATCTCTTTTCTTCCGTAAGGTCGACCCTGTAATGGAATACCGAAGCAACTATATTTACCAGGGCCAGCAAACCTAAAACTATAAACAAGCCAGATGGAGAATGTACAAGATGTTTCATAAAGCAATTGATCAGCGACGTACAAGATTCCGGTACGTCAAAAACAAAAAAAACGCGATGACGGTTAAAAAATAGATCAGATCCCGGGTGTCGACAACTCCACGGCTTACGCTTCTGTAGTGAAAATCAATGCCAATCATTTCAATATAAAAATCAGCCCCGGAGGTAAAAGACGTCATTCTGCTGATGGCGTTAAAGCCACTGTACAGGAGGAAACAAAGAAAGGCACTGATCATAAAGGCCACTACTGCATTGGTTGTAAAGCTGCTGCAGCAGGTTCCTACGGCCGCAAAAACCGCAGCTAAAAACAACAGGCCAAAGTAGGAACCGATCGCAGCGCCTGTATCAATGCCCCCGGTTTCCGTTAACGCCTGAATTGAAACCAGGTAAATCAATGTAGGGATCAGCGCTATTACGATAACCAGCAATATTCCTGTATACTTTCCTATCACAATCTGCCAGTGCGACAGCGGCCTGGTCTGGAGTATCTCATACGTGCCAGTCCTGAATTCATCAGAAAAACTTCTCATGGTAACCGCAGGAATAAGCAGCAGTAATATCCATGGAGCAAGGTCAAAGAATCGATCTAAGGAGGCATATCCAAATTCAAAAATGCCCGTGTCAGGGAAAACGAATAACATCAATCCATTTAACACCAGGAATACGCATATGGCCACAAGGCCGGTTAAGCTGCCAAAAAACTGCCTGAACTCCTTTTTACAAATGGACAACATAGTATTTTCTAAAACATCTTAAAACCCGCCAAATGAATTTACAAATGAATATTACAAACAGATGTGTAAAATGATTTCATAAAATAACTTTATAAAGCAGCATTTCCATGCAATTTACTGCCTGTAGACAGGTAAGCCTGATTCCGGCTAACTACAGGAACAGCCGTCATCCAAAATTAATTGCATAAAGATCCCGTCAAACCAGAGATGGGATCTTCTTTTTTTCCATTCCCGAATTTCTTTTCTTCGAAAGCCATAAACAAAAAACCTTTCAGCCGAAGGCCAAAAGGTCAATTGAAGTAGTGTAACAGGAATCTATACTGCAAAGCTTTCACCACAGCCACAACTCCGGCTTGCGTTCGGGTTGCTGAAATAAAATCCTTTCCCGTTCAACCCGTCACTAAAATCAAGCGTGGTATTAACGAGGTAAAGAAAGCTCTTAAGGTCTGTGACCACCTTTAGCCCGTTATCTTCGAACACCTGGTCCATTGGTTTTTGTTCGTTATCAAAGTCAAGCTTGTAACTCAACCCTGAACATCCCCCTCCGACGACGGACACACGCAGAAAAAAGTCTTTCTCTCCCACTGAAGCATCCTTCATCAGGTGCTCCACTTTTTCCTTCGCCTTATCACTTACGTAAATCATATATCTGATTTCAGAAATTGAAAATGTGTAAATCAAAACGAAATAACCCCGCTCAATTCACACGGTTTCATTTACAAATTAATGGACTACGCTTGCTTCAAAACTGATCAGCTCCAATCCATTTTTTACCCGGTAATCATTTATAGCTGCTTTTATCGCATCTTCAGCAAGAACGGAACAGTGAATTTTCACCGGTGGAAGATTTAGCTCTTCCACAATATCCATATTGTCGATTTTCAAAGCATCGTCAACAGATTTGCCCTTCAGCCATTCTGTGGCCAAAGAAGAGGATGCAATAGCAGAGCCGCAGCCGAAGGTTTTAAATTTAGCATCCCGGATCACGCCCGATTCATCTACTTCAATTTGCAAGCGCATAACGTCACCGCATTCAGGTGCTCCAACAAGACCCGTACCGACGTTTGATTTACTTTTATCGAGCGTTCCTACATTTTTTGGATTCTGATAGTGGTCGATAACTTTTTCTGAGTAAGCCATATATTTAGATTTTAAAATGAAACCAATATTAAAAATTTTACTGCTTTGCCGGTGCCAACACAAATTCAAACACCATTAATGTGCAGCCCATTCAATGCTGTTCATATCTATCCCTTCTTTATACATTTCCCACAACGGGCTCATTTCCCTCAGCTTCAATACTGTTGAAGAAACCTGTTGAATGGTAAAATCAATCTGTTCTTCCGTTGTAAACCGTCCTAAGCCAAAACGAAGCGAGGAATGCGCAAGATCATCACCTAAACCTAAAGCCTTCAGCACGTACGAAGGCTCAAGCGAAGCCGAAGTACAGGCAGAGCCTGACGACACGGCGATGCTCTTATTGAAACCCATCATCAAACCCTCACCTTCCACATATTTGAAAGATATGTTGGAGACGTGCGGCAGGCGATGCTCCCGGCTACCGTTCACATAAGCCTCTTCAAGGTTTAACAAGGCATTTTCAAGTTTATCCCTTAACGCACTCAGGCGTGCTGCTTCCGCCTCCATCTCGTTCATACATAGTTCACAGGCTTTTCCAAATCCAACAATTCCCGGAACGTTAAGCGTGCCGCTTCTCATACCTCTTTCATGGCCACCGCCATCCATCTGGGCCGTAACTTTAACCCTGGGGTTTTTGCGGCGAACGTACAGGGCGCCAACACCCTTAGGGCCATAGATTTTATGCCCGGTAAAAGTCAGCAGGTCTATTCCGTCGGTATTAACATTAACGGGGATCTTCCCTACTGCCTGCGTCGCATCGGTAAAAAACAATATGCCGCGTTTACGGGCAATCGCACTGATCTCGCGTACAGGTTGGATGGTTCCTACTTCGTTATTTGCATACATGATGGAAATAAGAATGGTAGTCGGCCGTATGGCGGCTTCAAGTTCATTCAGGTCAATTCTTCCATCTTCCTTCACGTGGAGGTAAGTAACTTCGCCACCTGCCTTTTCTATATGCTTACAGGTATCCAGCACGGCTTTGTGCTCAATATTAGCAGTTATAATGTGGTTTCCCTTGCTGGCATACATGTCGAATACACCTTTTATCCCCAGGTTATCACCCTCGGTAGCACCGGAGGTGAAAATTATTTCCTTTGGATCAGCTCCAATAAGGCGGGCTACCTGTTCCCGGGCATAATCAACAGCCTCTTCCGCAACCCATCCAAAAGGGTGATTACGGCTGGCGGCATTGCCAAAGTTCTCAGTGAAGTAAGGTAACATCGTCTCTACTACCCGGGGGTCACAGGGGGTTGTAGCATTATTATCAAGATATATGGGAAATTTCAACATAATTTCAGATTTGTTTCTATAACGCAAATTTAGTTTAATTGGTTGACAAATAAGACCTCCTCCCACTTATTATCTTTTTTCTAAAGTAAGCAATCGGCTATGGCGTCTCCAAATTTAACTTTAACTGAAGGATGCATGTTCAATATATTTTTGACATTTCTACATCTCAAACATGGATCGCCATATACAATATCTTTAAAAAAAATTGATTATGTTAAGAGTTGAACACATCGGAATAGCCATAAAAAACCTGACGGTTTCCATACCCTTATTTGAAAAACTGCTTGATTGCTACTGCTATAAAACTGAAGAAGTAGAAAGTGAACGGGTGACAACAGCCTTTTTCAATAAAGGTTCCGCAAAGATCGAACTGTTGGAAAGTACGCACGAAGACGGGATCATATCCAGGTTCATTGAGAAGAAAGGCGAAGGCATACATCACATTGCCTTTGAAGTAGACGACATTACCGCGGAAATGGAAAGGCTCAGGAAGGAAGGGTTTGTTATCATAAATGAGCTGCCAAAAAAAGGAGCAGATAATAAACTGGTTTGTTTCCTTCACCCAAAAAACACAAACGGTGTACTTGTTGAATTATGTCAGGAGATCACCTTATAGGTAAGTGCACCCCCGAAAAGGCAGCAAGTGTAAATCCCTGACTCTCCCTAGCTGCATAATTACTTCCGGTATAACAATCTCTCACCTCATACCCCATACCTCTCCTACCCCTTAAATAAAATGCCCCGGGTAATTCTACCCGGGGCTAATTTCGTTTATCCTATGAAGACTACATTATTATTTAAACAATATGTGTACCTTTTTTGTATCACCGCCGGGCGTCATTGAAAAAAGAACGATATGGACGGTAAAAAGTTCCGGAACTGGGATAACGCATTGAAAATCAGATGTACTGTTTCTAAATGGGAACACGCGCAGAAATATACTCATTTCCGCAAACCTGATCAATTTTCCAGATTGTGGAAATACCTCCACGGTAGAGAGATTATTCGTTCACAACATCAGCTTCCTTTCCCAATCCTAACTTATCCACGGCAATCTGAGCCGCAATCTGGCTTGCATCCTTTTTATTATAGGCTTTTCCCTGTGCTATCAGTTCACCGTTTATCATTGCCCCAACAGTAAAAAGACGCCTGCCGTTCTCCATGCGTTCGTTAAGCGTTTCGAATTCAAGATTTTTCCCTTTTTTGTTTGCCCATCCGTATAGCTTATTTTTATGGTTGATCTCAAGGTTTTCCAGGTCTTCCATGAAAAGATAAGGAAGGATGATGCGTTCCAGTACCCACTTCCTTGTTTTTATATATCCTTTGTCGAGATAAATAGCACCTACTACAGCTTCCAGTGTATTGCCAAAGATCTGGCTCATTTTTAAAGAGCCGTCGAATTTGTTGTAATTGGTGATCTTTCTCATCCCCATTTTAACAGCGATATCATTCAGGGTAATACGATTGACCATCTTACTTCTCATTTCGGTAAGAAAGCCTTCCTCTTTATAGGGATATTTCTTAAAAAGAAAATCGGCAACGATTCCACTCAGAATGGCGTCACCGAGATATTCAAGCCTTTCATTATTGTATGCTGCGGCATCACGGACGGAGCGGTGCGTGAGGGCTGTCTGGTATAAAGAAACTGCGCCCGGCGTAAATCCCAGTACGTTGCGCAGTTGTTTCTTATAAGAAGGAACTGTTAACGAAGGCTTAAAAAATCTTTTAAAAAAGAGCACATTGAAAGCTACGTTTTTTTTGCCGAAAGCGGATTTTCAAAAGCATAAATTTCTTGCGTCTAAAGGCAAATTCCGGCATTAGTTCGTTTCGTACCTTTTTACGATAACTGCCGCGTTATGGCCCCCAAAGCCAAAGGTATTGCTTAATGCTGCCCGGACGGGCCGTTGCTGCATGGTATTAAAAGTGAAATTCAACTGATTGTCGAGAAGGGGATCATCCGTAAAATGATTGATCGTAGGGGGGATGATTCCGGTATTGACTGCCATTATACAGGCAATAGCTTCAATAACACCGGCAGCACCCAGGCAATGGCCGGTCATTGACTTGGTGGAACTGATATTCAGCTTATAGGCGTGCTCACCGAAAACGACTGATATTGCTTTAACTTCCGCCCCATCGCCTAAAGGAGTGGATGTTCCATGGGTATTGATATAGTCGATGTCCTCCGGCATAAGCCCGGCATCGTCAAGAGCTGCCAACATCACATTCCTTGCTCCCAGTCCGTCAGGATGGGGAGCTGTAATATGGTGAGCATCAGCCGTGGCCCCGCCCCCTGCAATTTCACAATAGATTTTGGCTCCCCTTGCCTTCGCATGTTCCAGCTCTTCGAGCACAAGCACTCCGGCGCCTTCGCCAATAACAAAGCCGTCCCGGTCCTTATCATACGGCCGGCTGGCTGTTTTTGGATCATCGTTACGTTCGCTCAGGGCCTTCATTGCATTAAAGCCTCCAACGCCTGCTTCACTGATCACACTTTCACTTCCTCCGGATAAAATGATGTCCGCCTTTCCGAGCCTGAGGGTATTGAATGCATCGATGATCCCGTTTGTGGAAGAGGCACAGGCACTTACCACGGCATAGTTGGGGCCGCGAAACCCATGCCTCATGGATATTTGGCCGGAGGCAATATCCAGGATCATTTTAGGAATGAAGAATGGATTGAAACGCGGCGTTCCGTCACCTTTAGCGAAGTTTATTACTTCCTCCTGAAAGGTTATCAAACCGCCTATCCCGCTGGCGAAGATCACTCCCACCCTGTCAGGATTTACCGTTTCCTTACTGATCCCTGCATCGGCAACGGCCTGGTCACTTGCGACCAAAGCGGTTTGGGAAAAACGGTCAATTTTCCTGGCTTCCTTGCGATCCATAAAATCGGCGGCGTCAAAGTTTTTTAACTCACATGCAAACCGGGTTTTAAATTTGCTGGCGTCAAACAACCGGATATTATCGCACCCTGACACACCATTGATCAATCCGTGCCAGAACTCTTCAAGGTTATTGCCCAACGGGGTCAAAGCACCGATGCCTGTTACTACAACCCTTTTTAATTCCATTTGAATAAAGGCAATTTAATAAGTGATAAATCCGCCTTCTATGCTTAAATGCTTTCGAAAGGCGGATTGAAAGATATTGCTTCCACGGTGTAACCGTCACTTAGCATGTTCTTCTAAATAAGCAGTAGCCTGACCAACAGTAGTTATCGTTTCAGCTTGCTCGTCGGGAATGGAAATATTAAATTCTTTCTCGAATTCCATTATTAATTCAACGGTGTCTAAAGAATCGGCACCCAGATCGTTCGTGAAAGACGCTTCACTGGTTACTTCGGCTTCGTCCACTCCTAACTTGTCAACAATGATCTTTTTAACTCTTGTTGCGATGTCTGACATTTTGGTAAAGTTTAGTTACGGCAGCAAAAATATAAACTTTGAACTAAAAGCAATCAGGAACATGTTTTTATTTTAAAGATATGCCATTACTGCAAACAAGTGTTTTTCAGGCGTTATCATTAGCCCTGATCAATCAAATCTTATACATTTCGATCACCATGAGCAGTCTTAAAGCAGCCGCTTTCATGCGATATCTGTTGTGAAAAAAGTACGGGCAGGATGCCAGTTTCATCCAAAGCTGTGCTTACTTATTTCCTTTTGATAACATTAATAATAAACGGTATTTTGTAAATTCATTTCAGATAAAATTGAAAAACCCGATTGCATGGCTTTAAAATTAATTGATCATGGATCCCAGGAATATCAGCAAATGCTGCATTTGCGGAATGAAATTTTGCGCAAACCCCTCGGCTTGAAAATTGAACAGGAAGAAACGGAAAAAGAAAAAAATGAGATCCTGATCGGTGCTTTTGAAGAAGATAAAATGTTAGGCTGCTGTATGCTGGTAAACGAAGGAAATAAAAACTGCCGGCTCCGCCAGATGGCTGTTTTAAATACCCTGCAGGGAAAAGGGATCGGCCGTGCGATGATGGTATTCGCAGAAAATATCGCCCGCGACAGGGGCTTTAAAAAAATTACCATGCATGCAAGGAAAACCGCCCTGGGCTTTTACGAAAGACTGGGGTATAAGGTCATCGGCGAAGAGTTCAAAGAATTATCGATCCCACATTATATTATGGAGAAAAACCTGTACTGACACCGGAATTGCAGTATCAAATGTAACATCCAGTTTAAAGCCAGCGCCTGCACAGGTAAAGACAGTATCTGCAACAGTGGCATCTAAACACCTAATTTAATTAATCTGAAGTTTATCGGATAACGATAAAGTTTGTTATCGCTTGCTTTGATCGTTGCAATAATTACCAGGACAAAAGAAACAATTCCCACGAGGGGCAAAAGGAAAGCACCCACCACTATGAAGATCAGAAAAAAACAAGCGATGCCGATAATAACCATGGTGATCTGGAAATTCAACGATTCAATTGCATGAGCTGCAACATACTTTGATTCGTCCTTCTTGAACAGATATATGAGTAAAGGAGCGAGGATAGGCGCTACAAGTGCAAGAATATGGGAAAGAATAGCCATTACCCGTTCATCACCTGTAGGAGAGTAAGAATCATGCGGTTGATTACCGACATAACCTGGATTTGTGTGTTGTTCCATATCAGATAATTTAAATGAAAGTAATACAAAATCAAGATATCTCATAATCCATATAAGAAGAAAACCTGCATAAGCAATTGCCTCGGTTACACACCGGCCTTTAATCTGCAAAGACCTTTTCTTCCATTATGGATTTATGCATGCGTTGAAGGAACCCATGTAAGTTTTCCATCGTTTTCATGGTTTCAACAATCAGGAGGAAGTTTTTGCCTGTCTGCTTCAGCCGGGCGTTATTTGTTTTCGTCTGTATGTATTTTAACAACGAATGGAAAATTTCAGATTCAAAATATGGCGAGTCGGGCCTGTTTATAAAATAGCAACGGAGCGTATCGTCTTTCAATACCATTCTTTCAAAACCAAGCGCTACGGCCAGCTTGCGGCACCGTACGGTGATGAACAAGTCTTCTACCTGCGGAGGTACGGGCCCAAAACGATCAAGCATTTCCCTGTGAAAAACCTGGAGGTCTTCTTCTGTATCGCAGTTATCTAACCTGGTGTACAGGGATAATCTTTCGGTAATGCTCTCAACATATTTGTCGGGGATCAGTATCTCCAGGTCAGTATCAATGGTACAATCCTGTACAAAATCCTCTTCCTTCCGGATTTCTTCGCTGAATAAACTCCGGAATTCCGTGCGCTTGAGCTCTTTTATAGCTTCGTCAAGTATTTTCTGGTACATTTCGAAACCGATCTCCGCCATAAATCCACTTTGTTCGCCCCCGAGCATATTTCCCGCTCCCCTGATGTCGAGGTCTCTCATGGCAATCTGGAAACCGCTGCCTAATTCACTGTGCTGCTCAAGGGTTTGCAATCTTTTTCTTGAGTCGTTCGGCAGGGTGCTCAGCGGCGGCGCCAGCAAATAACAAAATGCTTTTTTGTTGCTGCGGCCCACGCGTCCGCGCAACTGGTGAAGGTCACTTAACCCGAATTGATGGGCATTATTGACAATAATGGTATTTACATTGGGAATATCCACGCCGCTTTCAACAATATTGGTACACACCAGAACATCGTATTTCCTGTCAATGAAATCGAGGATACGTTCCTCAAGTTCATGTCCTTCAAGCTGGCCATGGGCAAATCCGATACTCAGATCGGGGCATAGTCCCTGGATGATACCCGCCATCTCGGCCAATCCAAGAACGCGGTTATGAATAAAGAATACCTGGCCCCCCCGTTCGGTTTCATAATAAATAGCATCGCGGATGATGTCTTCGTTAAACACCTGCACTTCAGTTTGTATCGGCTGACGGTTAGGTGGCGGAGTATTGATGATGCTCAGGTCTCTTGCTCCCATCAGCGAAAATTGTAAAGTCCGCGGAATAGGCGTTGCCGTCAGGGTCAGGCAGTCTACGTTTGAACGGATAGTCTTTAATTTTTCTTTTGCTGCAACACCGAATTTCTGCTCTTCATCAATAACCATGAGCCCAAGATCTTTAAATTTCACCTCTTTGCCCAGCAGGGAATGCGTTCCTATAATAATATCGATCTTGCCTTCTTCCAGTCTTTTAAGCGTTTCCTTTTTATCTTTTGCCGATTTAAAACGGTTTACATAGTCTACTGTCACCGGGAAATCCTTTAGCCGGTCGCTAAACGTTTTGAAATGCTGAAAAGCCAGGATGGTGGTGGGGACCAGTATTGCTGCCTGTTTGCCGTCGCAGCAGCTTTTGAAGGATGCCCGTATGGCCACTTCAGTTTTCCCGAACCCGACATCTCCGCACACCAGGCGATCCATCGGTGCCGGCAATTCCATATCTTTTTTTACGTCAGCCGTTGCCTTGCTCTGGTCGGGAGTGTCTTCATATATAAAGGAAGCTTCCAGTTCGGTTTGCATATAATTGTCAGGTGAATGGGCAAAGCCATGCTGTGCTTTGCGCTGGGCATAAAGCCTGATCAGGTCGAAAGCTATTTCCTTTACTTTCGTTTTTGTTTTATCTTTTATCTTCTGCCATACGTCGCTGCCGATCTTGTTTATTTTAGGAACGGTTCCTTCCTTTCCTGTAAACTTGGATATCTTGTGAAGTGAATTGATGTTTACATACAATATATCGTTATCCCGGTAAATTATCCTGACTGCCTCCTGCAACCGGCCATTCACTTCAATCTTCTGCAAACCACTGTACACGCCTAAACCATGATCAATATGGGTTACATAGTCTCCCGGCTGCAAATCGCGGAGGGTTCTGAGCGTAATGGCCTTGTTCTTATTATATGCCTGTTTAATCCTGTATTTGTGATATCGCTGAAAAATCTGGTGGTCGGTATAGCAAACCAGCTTCAGATCATCGTCGATAAAACCTTCATGAATGGAGGCGGGAATAGGGGTGAACGGAATTTCTGCTTTCAGATCGGTAAAGATGCTGTGTAATCTTTCTAATTGCTTTGGATTATCGGCAAAAAGAAAGGTCTGGTACTTCTTCGATTCCCATGTTTTCAGGTCTTTGATCAGCAGGTCGAACTGCCTGTTAAAGGCAGGTTGTTCCTTTGTATGAAATTCTATCACTGAACATTCCCCGTCTTCAGGAATTGCGGCGCCTGCTACCGGGTTCCCCGGCTGCTCCTGCAACGGGCCGGTAAAAAAAGAAGCATAGCCGAATTCAACGATGTGCCTTTGCCGCATCACGTCCGCGATAAAGGCGGAACTCACAAAATCCGCTTCATCTACTTCCGACTTTTCCAGCTTGTCTTCTTCTATATCTCCCTGGGTTCGGGTGCTGACGGCTTCAAGCGCCAGGAATGCCCGGAGGTCGTCCGCCTGGCACTCAAGCTTTTCTTTTACCACATCCCAGTCCTGTATCCAGTATACGGTATTTTCGGGCAGAAATTCAGGCAGCGATACTTTAGCGGCTTTTTCGAATTGTGTCTCTACGTTCGGAATAACATTTACCTGTAACAATTTCCTTTCGCTAAGCTGTGTTTCAGGATCAAATATTCTCAGGGAGTCAACTTCATTTCCAAACAATTCAATCCGGTAGGGTTTTTCGTTTCCAAAAGAATAAATGTCCAGAATGCCGCCTCTAACCGCGAATTGACCCGGCTGATATACAAAATCCGTTCTTTCGAAATCATAGCTGATAAGTTTGGCCATTAACCCGTCAAGGTCGATGGTATCTCCGGTTTTAACATGTATAATTCTGTCGCTAAGCAGTTGGGGCAAAACCACCTTCTCAGAAAGCGCTTCAGGGTAGGTGACGGTGATCTTTTTGTTTCCCCCCGCACTGAGTTTCATCAGTGCTTCTGTACGCAGCATCACATGACTGCTGTTAAGCAGGCGGAAATTTTTCCGGTTTTTAAATGAATAAGGAAAATAAAACAGATCCAGCGCCCGGGTCAGGTTTTCGAGCGTGTTATGAAAATAAGCCGCCTCCTCTGCGTCGTTCAAAATCACCAGGTGGTTAAGCTGTGAACACAATGGATGTGAAAAAATGCCGTTAATGATAAATTGCGAAGAGCTGCCGTGTAGCCCCTTAACGAATATTTTTTGCGGCCGGGACAAAGTGAGCTTGTCCGCCAATTGAAAAAGGCGGGGAGAATGCACGTACAAACCGGATAAAACCTCATAATTCATTCAGCGGCAAATATATATTATACCGGAGAGAAAGTAGCTGCTTGCTGGTGTTTTTTTCTTAAATTGCCATCATAATGTCCCCCATGAAACATTTTTCTGATTCAATGCGATTTCTAATATTTATTCCACTCATCGGTGTATTTTTTTTAAAGAAAAGTACTCAGGAGCCTTCCGGAAAATTGCAAATTTCCGGGGTTACCCCTGTAAAAACGGGTGATAGGGAAGAACAGGAAAATGAGGAAGAAGAGAACGCTTATACACAGGAGCGTTTGCTGCATGAGTTTAAGATGCTGCGCAATCCCACTACCGGTACTATCCCTAAAAACATTTATGATATAGAAAGGCAGGTTGCCAGGTCAATCCCCTCAAAGAACCGGATTTTTGATAATTTATCCTCCCGGGTGATGAGCATTGAAAATGTTTCCAATCAGAATGCATATGTATCTGTAGGCCCGGAGAATGTTGCCGGCAGGAGCAGAACGCTTGCTTTTGACAGGCGCAACAATGCAATCATGCTTACGGGAGGCGTTACAGGTGGGATTTTCAGAAGCATCGACGGAGGTCTGACGTGGTCTTTCGTTTCGCCTGAAAATGACATCAGGAGTGTTACAGATATCGTGCAGGATCCCGCAACGCCTAATACCTGGTATTGTGGTACGGGGGAAGTTTATAATGTATTAAGTTCCCAGAACACCTCGATATACGGCGATTTTCCGGGTGGGCCCTATGGCCATGGCATATTTAAAAGTACGGATAACGGCGTGTCATGGACGAAGTTAACTTCTACTGCTGATGCCGACCCTAACGCCTTTAACGGTTCTTTTGACCTTGTTCACCGGTTGGCGGTTCACCCCTCGAACGGCCATGTTTACGCCGCGGTACACCGCAGCATTATGCGTTCGAGAAATGGCGGCCAGACCTGGGAAACCGTTCTCTCAGGCTCAACGCCTGCAACCGGCATTGGCGGGTTAACTGAAGTTCTGATGAAACCTGACGGCTCAAAGATATATGCAGCCTTCAGCGGTGAAAATCCCGACCGGGCACTTGCAGGAGTTTGGGAATCTTCTACGGGCGATGCGTCTTCGTGGAGACGGATAGCGGGCGGTGCCGGCGGGCAGGCCGACTCTATTCCAGGATGGCTTGCCTACCGCAAATGGGGCCGTATCGTGCTGGATTTGTCCCGGGGAAACAAGCTATATGCCTTTTATAAGAACGATAAAGACGCAAGCGGAAGCAACCCGCTTCCTGAAGCGGACCTCTTTCAGTGCGATGTTTCTACGGGTAATCCCGCAGCGTATACATGGAGAAACCTCAGTGAGTTTGTTCCTAACGAGTCCCTCGGCAATATCGCCAACCTGAACCCTTATTCAACGTATTTTAACGGCTTCGCCATGTCGATCCGGGCAAAGCCTGATAACGAAAACATTCTTTTTATCGGGGGCACCCTGCTTACAAGGGTAGACCTGACCCAGACCGATCCGGCGCGAAAATTCCGGCGCGTAGGTGGATATGGCAGAGGATTTATCCGTTCATCGAACGTATATCCCAATCACCACCCTGACGTCCAAAACATTTATTTCCCTGCCACTAACGTAATGTATACCGCCAGTGACGGCGGAATACATAGAACAACCACTGACGTGATGGCAGATACGGTCAGGTGGGAAGGCCTGAATCGTGGTTTGCAGACGGTGCAGTACCATTTCATCAATATTATTCCCGATATAGACGATTCATGGATCATCGGGGGGACGCAGGACAATGGAACACTTTACAACATCAATCCAGGTACATCCAGAAATCATTTTGACATCCCCACTGGCGATGGTGCATCTTCTGCCTTTACGGGGTTTGCTAAAACAGGCAATACCTGGAGACAATACTGGTATTATTCCGGCGTACAGGGCTTGATAGAAAGATTGAGCCTGACCTGGCAGTATAATCCCACCAACAACACCCTTGACCTTCCAACCCCGCCTACAGAATCGTCCATCACTCCGGTAGGACTTGCAAACAACGGGCAATATCTTACCTTATTTATCAATGATCCCGATTCTACCGAACACTTATACTATAATAACCATAACCGGCTGTTTAGAACAACCAGTGCATCAACGGTTGACTCCTCGCGATGGACGGAATTCACAAGCGTCGCCTCAGCTGTTACCTCAAACGCTGACATTTCGGCCCTCGCAGTGTCAAAAAAAATTAACGGCAATAAGTATCTGTTTTTGGGTACAGAAGACGGAAAAGTGTTCCGGCTGAACAATCCTAATACCGCGCCGGGGGCAACAGCACCGGCAAATATCACCCCGTCAACAATGACGGCAGGGAGTTATGTATCGGGGATAAGCGTTAACCCAAGAAATCCTGATACCGTACTTGTTGTGGTTTCGAGTTATGACAACGGAACGACCAATGTTGTCCGCAATGTGTTCTGGTCAGGAAATGCCACGGCTGCCACCCCTGCCTGGCAGGTTGTAGACGCGGCATTAAACCCTGTGTCTTCGCAAAGCTGTGCGATTGTTGTGAAAACAACAGGTGTTGAATACTATGTGGGAACAACCATCGGCTTATACAGCGCTACGGCTATAAATGGCAACAATACCGCCTGGGTAAATGAGGGAAGCGGCATGCTTAAAACGGCCATCGTCCGTTCTCTGGTAAACCGGCAAATCGATAATACCCTCGTTGTCGGCACCCATGGCAATGGCGCCTTTATGGCCAGGATAGGCAATGCAGTAACGATACGGGGAGATAACGTTGCCACCGGAATAAACGACGTTATCCGCAATGATAACAAGTTTATAAAAATTGTCTTCCCTACAATTACCAGTGGAGATATTTACTTCAGAACCGGCCAGATACTGGGCATTACAGAGATCAACTGTAAAATACTAAGTTCAAACGGGCAGTTGATCTATGAAAGAAATATGGCTTACAGCGATGGTGTTTTAAGGACGGGCCATTTGCCTGCCGGTATCTATACACTTTCGATTACAAGCAGTAACAGGAAATACCAGCATATCATAAGGTTCAGTAAAAATTAACCTCCTGGTTTATGAATCAGATACCGGTTTATCAGTAATAAGCCGGTATTCATTTTTTAACTCATTTTTCGCTTAACCATGAACGTCAGAAAACTTATCTTTTTCATGCTCTCATTTTTTGTTCTCGCGGGGCAAAAGAGTTTTGGACAGCTCTGTTTTCCCGCCAGGAAAGTGTATGCATTTTTTCAGCCTGTGTCAAAAGGAGTCACCAGCAGGGAAGAGGCGAAAAAGAATGCTGCCAGCGGCAATTACCTCATTTTTATTGAAACCAAAAGGCCCGGCATAACGCTGAATAAGATATGGATTGGCGGAGTTCCTTTTAACGGGCATTTAACAGAGGTAACTGCACCCGTTATGTTAGGCCAGCCAAAAGGCAGTGGGTCTGTAGCCGTACAGGAGAATTCCACGATACTGGTACCTGCCACAAAAAACAAGGTATACCGGGTGGACTTTACAGCCCTTGATCCTGCTTCATCCGGAGGAACCGTGCCTGCGAGGTATGCGTCTAAATCACTTGTAATGGAATTGCATTACAGGAAAAGAAAGAAGCACCTCACTGCTTCCGATATCAGGGAGGTGAAAAGGGATGCATTGTATTAAGTGCACACTTCTGTAGGAAGCGGTACATTGCCCGTAGCGCGCTAAAAGGAAGGTAATTTCCGCGGTAAAACTTTTTTGTTAACTTACTATTTTTTAAGAGCTGAATAATTAATCGTATGCTGCAACCCTGGCGCACCGGTACCGTTATACGAATTGAAGACGAAACACAAAGCACCAAAAGGTTTTGGATCGAGGTTCCGGAACTTGACAGTTTCGATTTTGTGCCAGGGCAGTTTGTAACCCTTGATTTGCCTATACACGAAAAACCCAATAAGCGCTGGCGTAGCTATTCAATTGCTTCATGGCCAGACGGCACAAACGTTTTTGAGCTGGTGATTGTTCTGCTTGAAGGCGGGCTGGGTACCACTTACCTTTTCAATGAAGTTAGCCTGGGCTCGGCGTTAAGGTTGCGCGGCCCGCAGGGTGTTTTTGTTTTACCTTCGATATTAGACAAGGATGTCTTCCTCGTTTGCACAGGCACGGGCGTTGCGCCCTTCCGTTCTATGGCCCACCACATACTCAACAATCAGATTGATCACAAGGATATCTACCTTATATTCGGATGCAGGAAATTCAGCGATTGTCTTTACGGAAACGAATTGAAACAACTGGAGAAAGATGTCAGTTCGTTTCATTATATTCCTACATTCTCGCGGGAAGAGCCCGGCGATTACCGTACCGGCTATGTCCATGCAGCTTATGAAGAGATTTGCAAAAATAAAATGCTGGCGCCTGCGCCCGGCGCCGAACCGCAACCAAGTCCCGCCCTTTTTTATTTATGCGGATGGAAAAATATGATCGATGAAGCCAGGCAGCGTATTCTTGCCTTGGGCTATGACAAAAAAAGTATCCACCTCGAATTATATGGGTAGATGATCCAGGGATCAGCCTGGTAAAACAGGATATCCACCAGCGCTCGCATCGGGATAAGATTAAGGATTAGCTTTTTTTCGGGATGCAGCATCGGGATTTTCCTCCTTTTCATCCGGGAGCGTTTCTTTCATATTTACGACGAGGGATTTGGTGGCAGGGCGGCTCTTCTCCAATAATACAAGTTCCTGTTGAAGCCTTAATATTTCTGCATGGTTATTCAGCATCTCATTCTCAAGAGAAAGTATTCGCTTTTTATATTTTTTGATCTGCTGGTTCCTCAGGGTAAAGCCGATAAATGCCGCAAAGACAATAATCAGCGGAAGCCAGATCACGTCGAAAACCGTTTCAATAGCAAGCATGTTTTTTGTTTTCTCTTTGATTCGATCCACTTATTCCGCACTTTCGGAGCTAAATGTCTTAAGTGAATAAACCCGGGTACGAAAATTTAACTGATCTCGTTGAGAACCGTGGTTTTAATTTCAGCAATAGGTATCCTTTCCTGTTGCATGGTATCGCGACGCCTAAGCGTAACGGTGTTGTCTTCCTTTGTCTGATGGTCAACCGTTACACAAAACGGCGTACCTATCGCATCCATCCGGCGGTAACGTTTTCCGATGGCATCCTTTTCTTCGTAGAAACACCGCAATGACGACTTGCACTGGTTCATGATCTCTTTGGCAATATCCGGCAGGCCATCTTTTTTCACCAAGGGGAATACTGCTAATTTAACCGGAGCAAGCATTGCCGGGAACCGTAATACCACCCGGCTGTCTGCTTTGTCGCCAGAGCTTAAATCCTCCTCCTGGTACGCTTCACTTAAGATCATCATTACTGTCCTGTCCAGTCCGATAGAGGTTTCAATAACATAGGGAATATAATGCTGATTTATCTCGTTGTCGAAATATTGCATCTTCTTTTTACTGAATTCCTGGTGGCTTTTCAGGTCGAAATCCGTCCTGGAATGAATTCCCTCCACTTCCTTAAATCCGATCGGAAAATCGTATTCAATGTCACAGGCTGCGTCTGCGTAATGCGCCAGTTTGATATGATCATGAAAACGGTACTTCTCTGCAGGTATGCCAAGGCTCCGGTGCCACCTCATTCTTTCTTCTTTCCAAAAGTCATACCACTCCTTTTGGGTACCAGGACGAATAAAAAACTGCATCTCCATTTGTTCGAATTCCCTCATACGAAAGATAAACTGCCGCGCGACGATTTCATTACGGAATGCCTTACCTACCTGCGCGATACCAAAAGGAATTTTTAGCCGTCCCGATTTCTGCACATTAAGAAAATTGACAAAAATGCCCTGCGCCGTTTCCGGCCTCAGGTATATTTCATTGGACTCCTCTTCACCGCTGACATTACCTATCCGGGTCGAGAACATCAGGTTGAACTGGCGAACCTCCGTCCAGTTTACTGTGCCGCTAACGGAACATTTTATGTTGTTGTCCTCAATGAGTTGTTTTAATCCATCATAGTCGCTTAAAGCCAGCAACCTGTCCATCTCCGCCAGAAGGGTTTGCGCCTCCGGGGCTTTACCCTCGCTTTCCAGTTCATCCGCCCGGGCCTCAATCAGATGATCTACCCGGTACCTCTTATTGCTGTCTTTATTGTCAATCATCGGATCGCTGAAATTATCTACGTGGCCACTTGCCTTCCACGTGGTCGGATGCATGAATATCGCAGCATCGATTCCAACGATATTGTCATTCATCTGGGTCATTGTCTTCCACCAGTAATCACGGATGTTCTTCTTTAACTCACTGCCGTGTTGGCCGTAATCGTATACCGCGCTAAGTCCGTCGTAAATTTCACTGGATGGAAAAATAAAGCCATACTCCTTGCAATGTGCTATAATTGCCTGGAACCGGGTTGTGTCATTTGCCATAATAACCCGCAAAAGTAAGGAAGTCGGGGGGCATATACTGAACTAAGTACTGTTTTTTGATTTATCACTCGTTATCTCCATTTAGTACTGTACCAACCTTCCGGCAATGCATGGAGATTTACTTCCTGACATGGAATGCAAAATAAGTGGCTTTACTTACCGGGTAATAAATTGGGGTGCATTTCAATTGTCGCCTCACCTGGCATTGGTAATCATGCATACTCTACCTTATTACCGTAAAATCAAATGACGGCGGAGCTAAAATAATAAGGTTGGATCGATTTGGCAAGAACATTCTCTACTAAGGTTGAAGCAGCAAGGCGTTATCTGTTGATGATGGTGAATTATTAACAAAATGTTGCTGTTCTGGCTTCCAAACGCCGGCGGCTATGATGATTGCATATCAAACTCGATAGAGAGATCATCTCAAACCTTAGTAGCAATGATTGTCCTCATAAAGTCTACCTTATTATTGAAAGTAATTGATGGCAGAACCAAAATAAGATTTCTTCTAGCTAAAGCTCTATCAAATTAATGACGCTTACAAAGTAATACCAGGACCGAAATCATTGTTGGAGTGGGCCTCGTGTTTATAGCAAAACATGCTCACAGGGTTCGGCTCCATAGGAGCCACGTGAAGTTTACGAGGCCCCAATGGAGCCAATTAAGTCAATACCTTATTGAAATAAATGATGACGAAGCTAAAATAGGATAATAGGTTAGTACCATCTTTAAGGATAGAATTGAACAATATTAAGCAACAACGGTGGCGCCTTACCAACGGCGACACTTTGAAATGCACCCGTTTAATTGTGCTTTCAAAATTTCTTACGCCCAATACTTTTGTAAAAAAATGCAGAGAAGCTGCTCAATATGCAGCAGCAGACATACAGACATGGGCAGGCTCATTTAATTTCCGTTGCTAGGTTAATTTCCGGTTGTTTTTATGCCTTTCAGCATCGCGGTAGCTTTTCTTTTCCAGATTTTTCATCAATGCGTCAGTCAGGTTAACGCCTGTTTGATTTGCCAGGCATATCAACACCCATAGTACATCGGCCATTTCATCAGAAAGCTCTTTGTTTTGATCAGACTCTTTAAATGACTGCTCACCGTATTTGCGAACAATTATCCGGGATAACTCTCCCACTTCCTCCATCAGCATACCAAGGTTGGTCAATTCATTAAAATATCTGACGCCAACCGTTTTGATCCATTCGTCAACCGCTTGTTGTGCCTGTTCTATGGTCATTTACCTGGAATTTATCATTTCAGCATTTAAAAACGCTAAACCGCATGGCCGTTGCTGCGGATGAGGGGCGATGCCCGGCATTTCTGCTTTTCACCCGCAGACGTAAATTAACGGTATTATTGAAGATGCGGAGGCCGGAAATGTATTTTCGCGTAAAAGTCCGGTAAAGCGCTGTCACTCTTCCCGGCATGTTATCTCTTTTCAATTGGTTACTCCTTGCTCCGGCTGTCGATGACGATCGTCACGGGGCCATCATTCAATAAAGAAACCTGCATATCAGCCTGGAATTCACCGGTTCCGATATTTTTTCCCAAAGCTGATGTTACTGCTGCGATCATCTGTTCATATAAAGGGATTGCATAACCCGGGCTGGCAGCACGGATATATGAAGGCCGGTTTCCTTTTTTGGTAGATGCATAAAGGGTAAACTGGCTTATCAGCAGAATATCGCCGCCCATGTCCCTTACCGAAACATTCATAACACCGTTGGCATCATCAAAAATTCGCAATTGAACAATCTTGCTGCTGAGCCATCTTACGTCGTCGATAGTATCTGCCTCTTCAATTCCCAAAAACACTACCAGTCCTGTTCCAATGCGGGCTTTTTCCTTTTCACCGATACTCACACTTGCGTCTTTAACCCTTTGTATGACTGCCCTCATTAATGCAGATTATTCTGTGTAAATTTACGGATACACAATTATGATCGACGTTTCTTCAGAAATAAAGTTCAAAACGGCCCGTAGCGGGGGAAAAGGCGGCCAGAACGTGAACAAGGTAGAAACCATGGTGGAAGGTTATTTTCATGTTGCCGATTCAACCCTGCTAAGCGAAGAACAGAGGGATCGTGTTGTAAAAAAGCTGGCCGGCAAAATCAACTCAGAAGGATATCTCCAGGTAAAAAGCCAGGTTCACCGCACACAACTGGCCAATAAAAAGGAAGTGTTGAGGAAACTAAATGGGCTTATTGCCACGGCTTTAAAAAAAGAAAAGAAAAGGGTGCCCACAAAGCCATCAAGGCAGTCCAAAGAGAAAAGGATAGAAACAAAAAAGAAGGAGTCGGCAGTTAAAGAGACCCGTAAAAAGGTAAGGATTGTTTGATGAAGGAAGTACGAGAGGTTAACGTAGATGCATACTTAAATAAGCAGGAAACGTAAATTAGCAACTCTGATGAAAAAATCTCTCACTATATTATTTGTTATAGTTTTTATCGGAACAGGTGTAGGCATAAATGGCTGCTCCAGGGATCGCAATAGCATGGATAGTGGCACAACAGCATTGGATTTTGCTAAGCCGCCCGGTTTTCCTGAACCCGTATACAAGTTTGAAGGAAATCCCTTGACCATGGAAGGTTTTGAATTGGGCAGAACTTTATTTTATGATGGCATCCTGTCGAAAGATGGCAATTTTCCCTGCTCGTCCTGTCACCAGCAATTTGCTGCGTTTTCAACCTTTGATCACGACCTAAGCCATGGTTTTAACAATCAGTTCACCATACGCAATGCGCCGGGGCTCTTCAATCTTGTATGGCACAATGAACTTCATTGGGATGGAGGCGTTACTCAAATGGAGTTGCATCCGTTGCCTCACATTACTGCTCCGAATGAAATGGCAGAAGACATCAATAATGTTTTAAGTAAATTAAAAAGGGAGAGTAAATACAAACAGATGTTCAGTGCTGCTTTTGGCAGTGATGATATCAACAGCCAGAAAATGCTGAAAGCCCTGACGCAGTTTGTAGGATCACTTGTTTCAGCTAATTCAAAATACGACAAGGTAAAAAGAGGCGAAAACACTTTTACCCCTGGTGAGCAATCAGGCTATACCCTGTTCCGCGCCAAATGTGCAAGCTGCCACCAGGAGCCACTGTTCACCGACCTTAGTTACCGTAACAATGGCATGCCCATCAATTCTTCATTAAAAGATTTGGGTAGAATGCAAATTACCGGTAAAAAAGAGGACTCTTTAAAATTTAAGGTACCAGGTCTCCGCAATGTACTGCTGACTTTTCCGTACGGACATGATGGAAGGTTTTACAGCATCGACGATGTGTTGGATCATTATGCCACCCGGGTGCAGAATAGCGCTACCCTTGATCCCCTTTTAAAAAATAAAATACCGCTCACTTCAGAAGAAAGATACTATCTGAAAACATTTCTCTCAACGCTTACCGATTCCACATTTATTAACGACAAGCGCTTCGCCAGGCCGCAATGATGTGAATTAATTCAGCTTTCTTAATACAGGGAGACGTTTCATATCGTATGCATCCGGTAAATCAATTAACAAGCGGGCGCCTGGTTTACCAAAGCGGTATCTTTTACCACTTACAGAACCTATCACCGTTAACGCGGCTTCGCCGGTATATTCAAATGAACTTTCCATAGCCTGGCTAATTTCAGAGGCTGTTGCGCCACCATCTCTAAGGGGTGTTTCAAGGTTTACCTCCTGGTTGCTGAATGCTTCTTTCATGGTTCGAGGTTTAGGGGTTAAACATTGCAAAGTTTACGCAAGCCCGATAAGGAAGGAAGGGGATCACTACCTGATCTGAATACGTACTTCTACTTAGCAGGAAGAGAATTAATACCTGACGTAAGTGAAAGTATGTATTGTATTTTGCATACTAAAACCCACAAACAATTATTATGAAATTCAGTAAATTTTCACTGTACATCTTTACAGTTACGTTTTTTTTAGTTGTAACCATTGCAGGTTGTAAGAATCAAAGGGATAATAATAACACTGGGAATAATTCAATAAAATTTGATTCTGCAAGAGCAACAGAACATCTGATTTCTCTTGACGAAGCGATCAAATTCACCAGGAGATACAAAGACAGCAGGACGAGGCTTGATACCTTCCTGAATAAAAACACCTTCAGGATGTTAACTTCCGAGTATTTCAACCGCGATGCCATAGCAGCTTTGTTAAACCAGGTTGATTCCAGTGGAGGCATACGGATATATTACGGCCAGGATTCAAACGGTACGGTGAAGTTGGTAATTGTTCCGGCGACAAGGCAAAGAGATATTATCACCAAAATCCTTGCTCCCAAATCAGACACTACGACTACTTCAAAAAGGAACCAGTCAGCCCAGGCTTTTGGTGCGGATGGAGATGCGATGGAACGCAGCCAGGAGTGCCCCGATGCATGCCCTGACGAAAGTCCATTAATGCACGATAATTAGAATATAGCTATGGATGGCAAGTATAATTTCCTCTTTGGCATGTCGGTCGTATTTCCGTTAGTGATCGGGCTGGTAAGGTATAAACAAATCAGGCATACTTACCAGCCCTTTGTCTTATATATCGTCATTTCATTTCTTACTGAAATGATGAGTTACTTTCTTATCCGTATCTACCATACGAACCTGGTACTTCTGAATATTTTTTCACTACTGGAATGTATTGTGCTGGTGGTGCAATTTCACAGATGGGGCTTCCTTAAAGAGAAAAAAAACTTTTTCCTCCTGCTGTCGATCCTTTTTGCCTGCTGGACTGTCGAGAACTTTATAATATCGGACATCAGTAACATCAACCGCATTTTCCTGATCGCATATTCATTCATGCTGGTGATCTTAAGCATCAGGGAAATAAACCGGGCGATGATTCTGGGTACACTATCGCTCTACGACAATGCAAGATTTATCATCTGCATCGGCATCATTATATATTTTACATTTAGCATCATCACGCAGACGTTTAACTATTTCGGGTATGATTTTAGTAAAAACTTCATCAATGCTGTGTTTGCCATTAGTGTTTATGCCAACCTGATTACCAATATCATTTATGCTTTTGGAATGTACTATATCCCGGAAGAAACAAATACAGGTAACATGTTTAAAGATAAAATGTAACACAACCGCAGGTGAAACATTCCCGCTCAAATCTTATCTTTCATGAGAAACCAATAGTATGAGTCCGCAAGAGAAAGAATTCTTTAAGGCCGTGTTGCTGATTGTAGTTTTGGTATGCATCATCCTGGCTTACTTTATCATATCTCTTATCAGGTATCACCGGCATTATATCAAACTGCAAAAAGAAAGGATTTTTGCTGAAATTACCATGCAGGAGATCGAACGGAAACGAATCGCAACTGACCTACATGACAGCCTTGGCCCGTTATTGTCTGCTGTTAAACTTAACATCAATAGTATAGACATACAGGATCCCCATGACCAGGAAGTGATTAGCAAAACCGGCAAATACCTGGACGAGATCATCGGCAGTATGCGACAGATATCATACAACCTGCTGCCAAATACACTTGAACGCCGCGGGCTCGCCGAAGCCGTAAAAGAATTTATCTCGCAGATCAGGCATAAGAACATGGTAAACATCCAGCTTTTTATTGTGAAAGATTTCTTAGTGCCAAAAGAAAAAGAAATACACATCTTCAGGATGATCCAGGAAATCCTGCACAATACCATCAAACATGCTCATGCGCAAAACCTTCAGGTGGGGCTTAGCGAAGAAAACGGTCATCTGCTTTTGCTCACTAAAGATGACGGCAAAGGGTTTGATACCGACCCGGGTAAAAACAAATTCAATGGCCTTGGACTTAAAAGCCTCGAAAGCCGCTGTGAGATACTCAACGGCACCTTCTCACTCGAGTCCAAACCTGGTGAGGGAACAAATTATTTTATCAAAATCCCTTTAACTTGACATATATTTAAATCCATATATCATTCCATGAAATACAATATCAGGCTTCTTATTGCCGACGATCACGAAATTTTCAGGGATGGACTTGCCTTAATGCTATCGAGGTACGAAGATATCAATCTGGTGGGTCAGGCGGAAAACGGTAAAGAACTACTGTCACTTGCGGGTGAAACACATCCGGACGTAGTAATGACAGATATTAAAATGCCGGGTATGGACGGCATAGAGGCAACCAGGCAATTGCTGCAGAAGTTTCCCGACTTAAAGATTATCGCGCTGTCGATGTTCGATGAAGAAAACCTGATCGTGGAAATGCTTGAAGCAGGAGCAAAGGGTTACCTGCTTAAAAATGCGGATAAACAGGAGATACTTGAAGCCATCGAAAATGTTTATGAAGACAGGGTATTTTACTGCAGGCATACGTCTGCAAAGCTTGCTTCAATGATCGTTAAAAGCCAGTTTAATCCTTACCGGAAAAGAGAAACCCTGGTGTTTACCGACCGCGAAAAAGAAATCATTAAACTCATCTGCCTGCAATGTACAGCGCAGGAAATAGGAAATAAGCTTTACCTGAGCAAAAGGACTGTAGAAGGATACCGCACAAGGATTCTTGAGAAAATAAATGCCAAAAATACTGCCGGTGTAGTGGTATATGCATTGAAGCACGGACTCATTAAGGAATCCGACATTCTATAACACTCCGCCTGTTTGTTTGGGTGTATTATCAATTCCGCAAATAGAGGGAAAGATGCCTGACAAAATTTTGTACATCCGCCCTGCATATCTGCTCGCCGCAAAAAAGAAACGGTGCAGGATAAATACCATTAAATTTGCGCAAAAATTTATTTGAGCAGCATTAAAAAACTGGCAGGGGAAACCCTATGGTATGGCATTCCCACAATCGTCAGCAGATTCCTTAGCTATGGTTTGAATTTGCTTGGCTTCCGCCTTTTTAATGCAGTAAATACCAGCGACCTCACCCAGGTGTATGCTGTGATCCCTTTTCTTAACATATTATTTACTTACGGACTGGAAACGAGTTTTTTCCGTTTTGCCCAGAACAAAGAAAAAACAACGCTCTATAATACATTAACCGTGTCTATTATCTGCAGCACGGTTTTGCTAACGGTAATACTTTTTTTTTGCAGGGATTCAATTACATCTTTTATCGAGTTAACAGACCATCCGGAATATGTAACGTGGATGATCTGGATCCTTTTCTTCGACACATTATCAGTTTTGCCGTTTGCTAAATTAAGGTTGGAAGGAAGGCCTCAAAAGTATGCCTTTATCAAAGTGGCCAACATTCTAATCAATATTGCCTTTGTTGTTTTCTTTCTTTTTATTTGCAAAACGTTATACAAGGAAGAACCCCGAAATCCTTTTTTGTTTTTTTACGATCCCCACATCGGAGTCGGGTATTTTATCATAGCGAATCTTTTGGCGAGTGCATTTACCCTTGTTTTTTTGTGGAAGGAATTTGCAAGCTTCCGGTTTTTGTTTGACAGGTCTTTATGGAAGGAAGTAATGATATACTCTTATCCATTGATCATTGTAGGACTGGGGGGAATGATCAATGAGATGCTAAGCAGGCTTGTTTACCGGAAGATCTTACATGTTAGCCCGGTGCTTGAAAAACGTGAGCTTGGAATTTTTGGCGCCAACTATAAACTCGCCGTGCTAATTACCATTTTTATCCAGGTATTCAGGCTGGCAGCTGAGCCATTCTTTTTTAGCCAGTCGAAGATGGAAGACGCAAGACGAACCTACGCAAGAGTGATGAAGTTCTTTGTGATGGCCTGCTGCATCATGTTTTTAATCGTTGCGCTCTTTCTTGATGTATGGAAACTTTTGATCGCATCAAAGTTCAGGGAATATTCAGAAGGCATTCATATTGTGCCGGTCCTCGCAATGGGCAGCGTATTCCTTGGAATTTATTACAACCTGTCTGTTTGGTATAAACTCACCAACAGGAACATGTTTGGCGCCTACATTACCATAGCAGGAGCTGTAATTACCATATTGCTAAATATCTGGTGGATACCCATCTGGGGCTACACAGGGGCAGCATGGGCTACGTTTTGCTGCTACGGATTTATGATGGTAACCAGTTATATGCTTGGTCAGAAGTATTACCGGATCCCTTATGCCAAGAAAAAGCTGATTACCTACCTCGTTATAACCGTAATCCTTTTCCTGTTTCAGCAGGGAATAATCGAACTTGCGCCCACGGTTACCTGGCTTCATTACGTTTCGGGCCTGGTATTCCTTGGCGCCTTCGTTCTGTTGATCGCCAGGATCGAAAGAAAGGAATTCCGGAAACTCCCGGTAGTAGGGAAGTATTTGTAGTACATACCAGTCGGCACCTTGCCGTAGCTAAACGCCGGTAAGCTACATGGCACTCCCAATTAAATCTTTCCCGTGCAGTGTCTGTTTAAAAGGAGGAAAAGACATCAGGAGCGGAGAGGTGCCAGAAAAGGATTGTGCTTTTTTTCAAACCCGGTGGTTGTTGGCTCGCCGTGACCCGGATAAACGGTCACATCATCCGGTAAAATAAACAGTTTATTGCGTATGCTGCTGATCAGTGTCTGGTAATCGCCTCCCGGCAGGTCAGTCCGGCCAATACTTAACTTAAAAAGCACATCTCCACCAATAATAAAGCTTTGCGCTTTACAATAAAAGCACACATGACCCGGAGAATGCCCGGGTGTAAACAACACCCTTAGTTCATCACTTCCCA
This sequence comes from Flavihumibacter sp., assembly GCA_041751095.1. Lineage (GTDB taxonomy): Bacteria > Bacteroidota > Bacteroidia > Chitinophagales > Chitinophagaceae > JADCRZ01. The sequence continues at coordinate 12,782 of JBGSYC010000103.1, read as the reverse complement.
GCCGGATAATATCCCCTTCGTTAAGAAAGATCAGCTTTTTTGAATAATTTTCAAAGGGAAGATTAAACATGTTTGCTGAAACAGGCGCATAATCTAAAACGGCTTTTTCGCGTTGATGTATATGGAGGACGGTAGCATAAGTATCATACACGAACTTATTGCCAAACACATGGTCAAGATGACAATGAGTGTTTAACAAATATTTAGGGGTGAGCTTATAATCAACAATAAAGTCTTTGAGTTCTTTTCTTTCATTGCTGTAATAACAGCCGGGATCAATTATGCAGCAATCGTTGTATTCATTAAACAATAAGTAGGTGTTTTCCCGGACAGGACTGAACTCAAAAGATTTAACGGTTAACATAGTCTTATTATTTAAACGAATTTCACCGATTAGCGGTAAAAACATAATTTTATACACAATTAAAAACGGATATGCAAGTTCAGAAGTATTCTTTGAAGACAAATAACTACAGCAGACTTTCTTTCATCATAAACTTCCTCATTCTATTTATTTTTGCTGGTGCGGTAAACGGGCAGGTTAACAATGTTGAGTTTGGCAAAAACCGGGTGCAATTTAAGAAATTCAAATGGGCATATTTACAGACTGAAAATTTCAACAGTTATTATAGCCAGAACGGTGAGCCTCTCGCAAAATATGTGGCACAGGTGGCGGAAAAGGAACTCCCAAGTCTCGAAGTTTTTACGGAGTATGGCTTACAGCGAAGGGCAAATATTATCGTATACAATCATTTCAATGAACTGCAGCAATCAAATATCGGACTGAACAACGACTGGCAAACCATCGGCGGTAATACAAAGCTGGTCAATAATAAGGTAATCGTTTATTATAACGGCAACCATAACGACCTTCGCCGCCAGATACGGGAAGGAATTGCCAGAATATTGGTTGATAATCTTCTTTTTGGAGACGACCTCGGAGAGTTCGCAGCAAACCAGGCCCTGCTTGACCTTCCCAAATGGCTCACAGACGGGTATATTTCTTATGCCGGGGAATATTGGAATACACAGCTGGACGACCAGCTTAAATCGGCCATGCTTTCCGGCAGTTACAAGAACTTCTACCACTTCGCTTTTGATAAACCCATGCTCGCAGGCCACTCTTTCTGGTATTACATAGGTGAAACATATAAAAGAGAAAATGTCACCTATTTCTTATACCTGGCCCGGGTTTACCGTAACCTGAATGGCGCTTCCCAACGCATTGCCAAAAAGAAATTCAAAGATCTTCTCCGCGAGTTCATGGAGTTTCAGGAACAAAAATATTACAAGGACATCCGTGCAAGGCGTAATTCGCCAAAAGGCTCCATGTCAGTAGTGGAAGAGGTAAGCAATTACCGGGACTTTTTCAGGTTTACTCCAAACCCGGCGCCGCGGAGCCAGACCTATGCAGTAGTGGAATTTAAAAGGGGCATCGAAAGAGTGGTGCTTTACGAAAACTATGTAGATAGAAAAGTTTTGTTGAAAACCGGTGTCAGGAATCAGGACAATACACCCAATCCAAACTACCCTCAGCTTGCGTGGGATGGAAAGGGCAACCGGCTTGCAGTTGTTTACTGGGCGGAGGGCAAGATAAAACTGTTTGTTTATGACCTTTTAACGAGATATAAAACAATCAAGCAGGATCTTCCCGAATTTGATCTGATACAGGACTTCAAATTTATGCTTGATGGGAATACTCTTTTGCTGAGCGCGGTGAGGAACGGGCAATCGGATATTTTTGTGTATAAGATCGACAAACAAACCATCGAACAGGTAACAAATGACGTTTACGACGACCTCGATGCGTCGTTTGTCGCCTTTCCAAACAAAACAGGAATTATTTATGCCTCCAATCGTCCTTCCGAAACGGCAATTACGGCAGATACGATGTTGCCGTCTGATAACCGTTTTAATGTCTTCCTGGTAGATAATTATAACAGAAGTGAGTTCAAGCAGATATCACAACTTACGAATCTAAAATTCGGAAATGCACGGTTTCCAACGCAATACAATATCTCACATTTTACTTTTGTAAGTGATGAAAATGGAGTAGGTAACCGGTATGCCGGGTTTTTTCAAACGGAAAGGGCGGGTGTTGATACGATTTACAAAGTAGGCGAAGATATTCTTCGTAACCCGGAAGAAAAAGACCTTGATTCCCTGCTTCGGGCGTATAACCGAAGCGAACCAGATTCGATATTTACAGTCTCCCTTACCAATGACTCAGCATACGTATTCCCCATAACAAATTATCAAAGCAGTTTAATAGAAACGAAAGTCGGGGGAGATGTGGGGCAGGTTAGCGAAGTCAGACAGGAGGGTGATTTAAAGTTCCTTTATAAGCTCAAAGTGGATGAAAATTCCCTGAGACGGAGGAATGTTAACGCGAGGCCAACCGATTTCCGCAGAAAAACAATTGAAGCTGCGAGAATCGCCAGCGGGGAAGCGTTGATCTTCAGGCCTGAAAGTGATTCAACCCTTAAAAGTAAGGATCTTTTTGAGTCTGAATTCGGCAGTGAAAAGCCTGATTCCGCCACCCTGGGAAGACAGTTCCAGGGCGTAAGCGAGGATCGCGAGCTGTCGGTGCTGGAGAAATCAAAGCGTTTTGATTATAAACTGAAATTCGCTATCGACCAGGTTACCGGTTCACTGTTTAACAATGATGTGCTGATCACCCGTTACCAGCCATACACCGGGAGCCTGCCGGTTAACCTGAATAATGGCGCCTTCAATGGCCTTGTTTCTGTTTCTATTTTCGATATGCTGGAGGATTTCAGGTTTACAGGCATGTTCCGCTCTCCTCTCCTGAATACGGCAGGACAGGGCTTCCCGGTAAATGTTGGCACGCCCAATATATTCATACCGGGGACGCAGTCACTGTTAAATTCAGGATCTGAATATCTTGGCCGTTTTGATTACCTGAAACGCAGGTTAGATTATTCTGCCATTTACTATCGCAGAACTGATGTGGGCAGCACTGGAACAGACGGTTACCCCGCAAAGCTTTTTACCAATTTGTTCCAGGGAATCATCAAATACCCTTTCGACAGGGTGAAAAGTGTTCGCATCTCCTTAGGAGTAAGAACTGATAAGATTGTTATAAAAGCGGTAGACGATAACTCCCTTAAAGCTGCTGATAATAAGCGCTCCTACGGCCTCATGCGCCTTGAATATGTATATGATAATTCCATCATGAAAGCAACCAATATCATGAATGGTTTGCGCTATAAATTCTTTGTTGATTACAATTCACAGATCAGCAAGCTGGGTACACAGGATGGACGGAACAGCTTCAATTTCGGCTTTGATGGACGTTACTATTATCCCATCTACCGGAACTTTATTTGGGCGGGAAGGGCAGCAGGCGATTTTTCCTGGGGTAACCAGAAGATCATTTATTACCTCGGAGGTGTAGACGGTGGATTATTTCCTAAATATAGCCAGTCCCCCAGGCCGCAGGACCCTGATTATGCATTCCAGTCCCTTGCTGTTAATATGCGCGGATTTACTCAAAACGTGGCCAATGGCAATAATTCAATGATTTTAAACAGCGAGTTCAGGTTGCCCCTATTTTCTACTCTTTTAAACCGGCCGATCAATAATGCCTTCCTTCGTAATTTCCAGGTTATCCAGTTTTTTGACCTGGGCACCGCGTGGAATGGCGCATATAGCAAAATTGAACGTCCACAGGTGGTTTACCCGGGCAGCCCGGTTTCGATTAAAATTAAAGCCGGCGGAATTGGACCCTTTGTGGGAGGTTATGGTTTTGGCGTACGCAGCACGCTATTAGGTTACTTCATAAGATTGGACTCAGGCTGGGAAATGAATGGCTTTTTCAGGGGTAAACCGCTGTTGCATTTTGCCCTGGGCATGGACTTTTAGTCAGTAGCAATAAAGGAAACAACAATGGATTGTAAATGATATCTCAGGTGAATTGAATTGCCCCGGCTCAAATCTTGTTTATTATGTTAATCATACCCGCACTTTAAGGGCCGGCCAAAGTGACCGGCCGTTATTTTATACCAGGATCTTCTTCACCATCTGTTAGAATAGCCCCGGTCACCAGATAAGTTTGCTGATCTTTTTTATGGTAAGGTATAACAAGGTCATAAAAAGGGAAAAGCAAAATACCATTCCCCATGCATTCTTATACAAAAAGGGATGTATCAGAAGATCAATAATGTCCAGCATTAATCCGAATGGATTGGTTATAATATCCCAGCTGTTGAATCGCAAATATCTCCCAATGTAAACGCCAAGCGCATTCAGCCACATGATGGGATATATAAACATCAGTTCATTCCCGGGTCTGAGTATTTTTGGCAATGACTTTTCCATTTGCCGGACCGACAAAATTCCCATTAGCAATCCATTCCATGCAAAAGACAAGATCAGGAGCAGGTCGTACCAGAGAGGTGCCTGGGGGTACTCCCGGAGGTGAAAAAGGTCAGTGATGATGTAAAATGAATTGGGGATAAAAAGCAGCCAAACTACAAAGGCCGGGACAAATTTCCATAGGTTATTCCTGATAGCGGAGGTATCAACCATCCATCTGGTAATCACGTACGGTATGAAAGCCAGGAACAGATTCCACAAAAGGAAGATATAGGTTATACGGCCTGTATATAATATCCTTGCGCCGAGCATGCATGAACCAAAGGCAACGGATAAAAACAAAAGACGGTCGATCTCCGATTTCACAGCATAAAACCTGATAAACCAGGCCGGCAAAGAAAAAATTCTGTTCATAAAAATTTAGGTATAAAAATGATTAATCCTGTTACCAGGGAAATAAACGCGGCAATGAGCACTGAGGCTGCCGCAAGGTCTTTGATCACCTTTACTTCGGGATGCCGGGCAGGCGAAAGATGATCCATTGTTCTTTCAATAGTGGTATTGAAAATTTCAGAGATCAATACCAGGGCGATGCAAAAAAGAAGCGCGATCATTTCCCAGGGCGGAACATGCATTAAAAATGCAGTTAGCAGTACGAGCACTGCTGCTACCCCATGAATCCATGCATTATGCTCGCGCCGGAAAAAATACCTGATCCCGGCAAAAGCAAAAACAAAACTTCTTAGTCTTTCGCTGGTTGAAAACTTTTTTACTGGAAGTTGATTCACTTTATTCTTTTATTAAATTGTTATACCACAACGGATAAGTCCGACATCCTTTTAATTTTTTAGATTCCTTTTCCGGCAGCTATGCTCCCCGTGCCGCAAGGTACCTGCCGGAACGCTGCTCAACCGGTAAGCTGAGAAAACGACTACTTCTGCCATCATATATTCAATATCTTTTAAAGGCTGTAGCAGCGGAGTAACAATTCCACTGAAAGTACTTTGGACTGCAAAGTATATATTTTTTTCATCATTAAATGTTATCAAATGTATTTTGGCCTGCGGTGTAAAGGCGCTTTGCCCTGCAAGTACTAATTTTGGGTATGAGCGGGGCGAAAACTTATGGTAAAAGAACATTTTTGTGTTTGGTTACATTCCTTGCCTTACATCCGCTATTGGCACAACAAAAGGTTATTCAGGGATTTATAAAAGATGCCCAGAATGACGAGCGGATACCGTTTGCCTCCATCCAGTTTCTCACATCCCGCACAGGTAAACTAAGCGATTCAGCAGGCAACTTCAGGTTTCATTTTACAGAGTGGCCATTCGACACACTTAGTGTAACCAATGTGGGGTATAACGATGTCAAAATAGCCATCGACCCGGTAGTGCTTCAACGTGCCGGCCGCGATACCCTTGCCCTTGTTATACAACTGGAAAGGGGGAAATACATTGCAGAAGTGATCGTTAGAAGAAAAGTGGACCGGGGATTGTTATTGTGGAGAAAGATTGTAAAAAGGAAACCATCCAACGACCGGTTCCGCTTTTCAAACTTTTCTTATGAGCTGTATAACAAACTTGAAGTTGATCTCAATCAGTTGAATTTCGACAAGCTTAAAAACCGAAGTTTGTTAAAGCCCTTTAAAAATCTTATCGAACAGAACATAGACACGTCCGAAGGCCCGGCCTTTCTGCCAGTTTACCTTACGGAAACAGTGTCAGATTATTACTTCAGAAAAAACCCCCGTGGTACCAGGGAGATCATCAAAGGCAGCAAAACGGTTGGCTTAAAAAACGAGAGCATCAGCCGGTTGCTCGGCGGCACAGAACAGGTGGTGAACATTTACAATGACTTTATTCCTGTGTTCGACAAGTTATTTGTCAGCCCGATCAGTGATAACGGCGATAACTACTACCGGTACAGGGTTGTAGATACGCAATATGTAAATCAGCAACGCCTTTTTCACCTCATATTTTATCCAAAACACAGCGGCGGAAACACGTTTACAGGTGACTGCTGGGTGCACGACACTACCTTCGCCATTCAAAAAATAACCTTATACCTTTCAAAAGAAGCCAATATCAATTTTATTGATAAACTGAGCCTGATACAGGAATACCGGATGCTTGCGGATACCTCTTGGTTTATTTACATGGATAAATTCGTTGTTAATGTGTCCCCGGCTGGCAGCAAGGGAGCAGGCGTTATTGGCCGCAAAACCACTACATATAAGAACATAATCTACAACGACAACCGGGTGGAGAACGAGATCAACAAAAATAAATTACAGGAAGAGATACTGGTTGCGGTAATGGCTACCGAAAAGACCGCAGGTTATTGGGATTCTTCACGGCATGAAGCTTTATCAAAAGGTGAGCGTGGCATCTACACCATGCTGGATACAATGCAGCAAATGCCTGCTTTTAAAAAATATTCTACATGGATATACTTTCTTACGCAAGGAAAAAGAGAGATCGGGAATTTCGAGATAGGGCCGTGGTTTTACTGGGTCACCTACAACAGGCTGGAGGGCACCCGCCTGCGCTTTAATGTAAACACCACTTCATCTTTCAGCAGCAAAATATTTTTACATGGCTATCTTGCGTATGGCTTCCTGGATCAGAAGTATAAATATAAGATGGATGGGCTGTATCTTTTTTCGAAAGACCCAAGGACACACCTTGCTTTGTCGTACATGAGAGATATCGACTATGGACAGCAATATTATGATGAAATAAGCCAGGACAATATTTTTGCGTTGGCTATCCGTAAAACCGGTGTGCCTATTAAATTTATGATGATCGATGAAAAGAAAGCGGAAGTTTTTCGCGGCTGGAAGTCAGGCTTCTCCGCATCACTGGCCACTATTCACCGGTCATTCAATCCACTTTTAAATCTTCCGCCGAAATCGCTTTTTACAAACATTAACGGCGGAACGCCTCTTTCGACTGCTGAATTATCGCTCCGGTTGCGGTATTCATATCTTGAAAAATTTATTGAAGGAACTTTTAACCGCGTTAGCCTCGGCAGCGATTATCCCACAATAGAAGCCAGGCTATCCAGAGGCATTTCTGGCGTATTCAAGAGCAGCTACAGCTATACCAAAGTTTCAGCAAGTATTGCCGACTATGAAAAAATTGCACCCTTTGGAACCATATACTATAGCGTGTTCGGCGGGAGAACATACGGAACCCTGCCGTACATGTTGCTTGACATTCCCCCGGGAAATGAAATTCACTATTACAACAAGTATGCTTTCAACCTTATGAACAGGTATGAATTCCTGCATGACCAATACGCCGGAGCTATCTTCCAGCATAACATCGGCAGTGGGATTTTCCGGTATATTCCCCTCATAAAAAAATTAAAGTTACGCCAGTTTTACAGCGCAAGGGCTTTGTGGGGAACACTCAGCGAAGCCAATAGCCGTTTGAATATGCCTCCGGGGTCTTCATATACATTTGAATCTTTAAACGGCCGTACTTACCTCGAAGTGGGCACCGGGGTGGATAACATTCTTAAATTGTTCAGGGTAGATTTTATGTGGCGCCTGTCACCACGGCCACTGCCAAAAGAACAGGTGAAAAGGTTTGGCATCTTTGGCAGCTTCCGGCTGGTTTTGTAACTAAAACGACAGGGCTGTTTTCGATTATCCGGTGCGCTATGCGTTATTGAAATGCCACTTCTTAAACTTTTCACTCCGGCCTAATCTCCTTATCTTAACGCCACAACCGTATTATGCCTAATAAATTTATACTTGCATTAGATCAGGGTACTACAAGCTCCCGTGCTATATTATTCGACAGGGGCGGAAATATTATCAGCATTGCACAAAAAGAATTCGATCAGATTTATCCGCAACCGGGATGGGTGGAACATGACCCGGACGATATATGGTCGTCGCAATATAGCGTATCGGCCGAAGTGCTTGCAAAAAGCAGCATTCGCCTGGCGCAGGTTGCTGCGATAGGCATCACTAATCAAAGGGAGACCACACTTGTATGGGAGCGGTCTACCTCCAAACCGGTGTACAATGCAATTGTCTGGCAGGACAGAAGAACAGCTTCCTTTTGCGACCAGCTGAAAAATGAAGGATTAAGTGAAAAAATTCAGCAGAAAACGGGTTTGGTGATAGATGCTTATTTCTCCGCTACCAAACTAAAGTGGATACTTGACAATATTCCCGGTGCAAGGGCAAAAGCAGCACGCGGAGAGCTGGCCTTCGGAACGGTAGATACCTGGCTGACATGGAAGCTTTCTAACGGGCGGTTACACATCACCGATGTAACAAATGCATCCAGGACGATGCTTATGAATCTTCACTCGTGCGAATGGGACGAAGAACTGCTTCGGATATTTGATATCCCTGCTTCCGTTTTACCGGATATTATGCCCTCGAGCAAAATTTACGGAGTTACGGAAGGGCTGGTAAGAAGTTCAAATATACCTATTGCCGGTATCGCCGGAGACCAGCAGGCTGCCCTGTTCGGGCAGATGTGCATTCAGCCGGGGATGGTAAAAAATACTTATGGTACAGGCTGCTTTATGCTGATGCATACAGGTAGCAAAGCCGTACATTCAACTAACAACTTACTCACTACCGTGGCGTGGAAGATCAACAACAGAACGGAGTATGCACTTGAAGGGAGCATATTCATCGCTGGCGCGATTGTTCAGTGGTTAAGGGACGGATTACAGATCATCAGGTCTTCCGGGGAAATAGAAGCATTGGCAGCGCAGGTTACTGATACTGATGGGGTATACATGGTTCCTGCGTTCGCGGGATTGGGCGCTCCTCACTGGAACCAGTATGCGCGGGGAACATTGTTCGGCCTTACGCGCGGAACGTCTAACGCTCATATTGCCCGGGCGGCGCTGGAGAGCATTGCCTACCAGACCACTGACGTACTTAAGGCCATGGAAGCCGATGCTGGTATCACCATCAAAGAGCTACGGGTGGATGGAGGGGCTACTGTTAATAATTTCCTGATGCAATTTCAAAGTGATATTTTACAGGTTCCGGTCATCCGGCCGAAAGTGTATGAAACGACGGCTCTTGGCGCCGCTTACCTGGCGGGTCTTGCCGTCGGGTATTGGTCTGATAAACAGGAGATACAGCAGCAATGGCAACTCGATCAGAAATTTACTCCTGTAATGCCGGCTACAGCCGTAGCTTCTTTGACAAAGGGCTGGCAAAGAGCCGTTTCTGCAAGCATTTGCTGGGCTGACGACAACCTATAAGGTTGGGTACCCAACCACTCTGAACCACTAAATCTATAAGGCGTAGGAATATATGAACAGAGAACACATGATAAGGACCATGGAATCATATACCGGCGAGTGGGATATTTGTATTATCGGAGGAGGCGCAACCGGCCTCGGAACGGCCGTAGATGCAGCCTCCAGGGGATTTAAAACCTTACTTGTGGATCAGCATGATTTCGCAAAAGGCACTTCATCAAGGTCAACAAAGCTGATACATGGTGGCGTGCGCTACTTGCAACAGGGTAATATCAAATTGGTAATGGAAGCTTTGCGTGAAAGAGGGCTGTTGCGAAAAAATGCCCCGCACCTGGTAAAAGATCAGACCTTTATTCTGCCGAATTACAAATGGTGGGAAGGCCCGTTCTACGGCATGGGATTAAAAGTTTATGATTGGATGGCAGGAAAGCTGGGATTAGGCTCTTCCGAATTCCTTTCCAAAGAAGAAACACTCGAACTTGCCCCTACCCTCGACCCCGAAGGGCTGAGGGGCGGCGTACTTTATCACGACGGTCAGTTTGACGATGCCCGCTTAGCGATTAACCTGGCTCAAACCGCGGCAGCGCAAGGTGCTTCAATGATCAATTATATGAAGGCAACCGCCTTCCTTAAACAAAATGGGAAAATATGTGGCCTTCGACTAAAGGATTGCCTAACTGGAAAAATTCACGAAATAAAAACCAGGAGTGTCATCAACGCAACGGGCATTTTTACAGATGCTGTTTTGAAAATGAACGATGAAAGGGAAGAACCTATCATTACGCTCAGCCAGGGAATCCATGTGGTGCTGGATAAGGAATTTCTTCCCGGAGAGGCTGCCATTCTCGTTCCTGATACTGATGATGGAAGGGTGTTATTCGCCGTTCCCTGGCATAACAAAACATTAGTGGGAACAACAGATACACCTGTTGACTCTGCTGCCCTTGAACCCGTTGCCTTACAGAAAGAAATAAATTTTATCCTTCGCCAGATCGGAAAGTATTTGTCCAACAACCCTCAATTGAAAGACATCCGGTCGGTATTTGCCGGATTACGGCCGCTTGTCAAAGGAAGTGCAAAGACCACTGCAACCCTCTCCAGGGAGCATCTTATAAAGGTTAGTCAATCGGCCCTGGTAACAATAACAGGAGGCAAGTGGACAACTTACCGGAAAATGGCAGAAGATGTAGTGAACATTGCCATATCTTCCGCCGGCCTGAATGATAAGGCATGCATCACCGAAACTTTAAAGATTCATGGCTGGAAAGATACTGTTGATGATCAGGAAGAGTTGTATTATTACGGAGCAGATGAAAAGGGTATTCGTCAGCTGATTTCTGATAGCAATGCCCTCGGCGAAAAAATTCACCCCCGATTGCCCTACGTAAAAGCACAGGTTGTGTGGGCAGTTCAGCATGAGATGTGCATGACCGTTGAAGATGCACTTTCCAGGCGAACAAGGGCATTACTGCTCGACGCTAAGGCGGCAATGGAATCTGCTGAAATGGTTTCAGCGCTGATGGCAAACGCAATGGGCAAGGATTTACAGTGGCAACAGGAACAGGTCAGCGCCTTCAATGCCATAGCAGCAAACTATCTGCCAGTGAGTTATGAAATCTATTCCACATCGTAAATTCTACAGATGAGCCCATTCTTCGGAGAAATTTTAGGCACGGCCATATTGATCATCCTTGGTAACGGCGTAGTGGCAAACGTTGTTTTAGACAAAACCACCGGTCATAACAGTGGATGGATAGTGATCACTTTCGGTTGGGCTATGGCTGTATACATTGCTGTTTTTATAGCTGCACCATACAGCAACGCGCACCTCAATCCGGCAGTTACCCTCGCGTTTGCTTTTGTTGGAAAACTTTCATGGCACCTGGTTCCGGTATATTTAATTGCTCAGCTCTTGGGAGCGATGGCGGGAGCAGGACTGGTCTGGCTTACCTACAGGGACCACTTCAAAGGCACAAACGACCCCGAAGCGAAATTAGCAGCCTTCTGTACCGGGCCCGCTATCCGCAACATACCAGGTAATCTTTTCACCGAAATAATCGGCACTTTTATTCTCATCTTCGCCGTACTTCATATTGCCGCACCGGCAAACAGCCTGGGAGCGTTGGATGCCCTTCCTGTTGCACTCGTTGTTCTCGGAATCGGAATGTCTATGGGCGGACCAACAGGATACGCCATCAATCCGGCGCGTGACCTTGGCCCCAGGATTATGCATGCCATCCTGCCTATTGAACATAAACGCAACAGCGACTGGAACTATGCGTGGGTGCCAGTCGCCGGTCCTGCTATTGGCGCTTTACTGGCGGCGTTTGTTTTTACCAAAATATGAGAAGCGCGTTTCCCACTTAATCTTCGCAACTCTCCAAAATGATGCTGCATGCTTTTTCTATGTCTGTGTCTGAAATATTCAGCGGTGGGGCGATACGCATAAATCTGGTTTCAAATAAAAACCAGTCTGTAAGGAGGCCTGACGCCAGGCACCTGTCTATCGTCCGTTTATTTATCTCAAAGCTATCGAACTCGATTGCCATTAATAATCCTGCCGAATGAACAGCCTTTATCAATGGGTGAACAAGGCGCGACCTTAACAGGCTCTCTTTCCGTTTTACGGCACTTATCATCCCTTCTTCAAGCAATACCTTAAACGAGGCAAGTCCGGCGGCACAGGAAACCGGGTGTCCTCCAAAAGTAGTGATATGGCCAAGTACGGGGTTGTTTGTGAGCGTTTGCATCATGTCATAACGGGAAATAAAAGCGCCCAGAGGCATACCTCCACCAAGAGCTTTTCCCAGCAACAGAATATCCGGTACTACTGTAAATTGCTCAAAAGCCCACAAGGAACCTGTTCGGCCAAAACCCGTCTGTATCTCATCGTATACGAGCAATACAGATTCCTGATCGCATTTTTTACGCAACGCCGTCATCCATTCTTTTGAAGGGATGATTATGCCCGCTTCAGCCTGAATGGTTTCAGTAAATACACAGGCCGTTTTACGGGTGATCAGGTCTAACGAAGCAAATGAATTAAACTCGAGATGCAACGTGTCTGGCAACAAAGGGCGGAATGCGTTACGCCAGTATTCATCGCCCATCATGCTCAAAGCCCCCTGCGTAGAACCATGATATGAATTCCTGAAAGCAATGATCTGCGTCCGGTTGGTAATTCTCTTCGCCAGCTTCAT
>JBGSYC010000102.1:0-13279 GCA_041751095.1 Flavihumibacter sp. | reverse complement strand
GTACTTACAATATAGCATTTATATTTTGTTGCCGGGCAGAACACGGCACCGGAATAAATGGAAAGTAGTACATGAAGAGCACCTCTAATTTCCAGAGCGATTTTGAACTACGCATTATTTGTTTCATACGGATGATGATGATAAATTATTAAATCATTTTACCGGCAAGGGACTGTTCAATCACCAGGCACCGGATTCAGGGCAAATATAATTATTGCAGGGTAAAAATGTTCATTCACGGTTGATTGTGATCATTTCATCAGACACACTTTTTTCAACATTTTCACCTTCGGAAGTATGATTGGCAAGAAACACTTTCCTGATAGCCAAAGCATATAATTGAACGAGTTTTTTACACTTTTGTTGTTGTATGCTATCAGGATAATCAGACCATCTTTTGCTACCGGGGAACTCCATTGTTATCAACCGTATAGCCTGCCGGTTGTTTGGCTGATCAACCGGATCATAAACGGCCGTAGACGCCCAGGTTCCCATCGATACACCTTCCCCCCTGTTACACGACAGCTTTGAACCATGCAGGTTTCTTTTCTGCCATTCGCGGGCGGGGCTGCTGGAGGATCATTGCGGTAAAGAGCCGTGGGGTTCGAATGTAACTGATTGCCCGGCACAGCTCCTCCATTTATGTAAATATGGTTTGCCATGTCAATAGCGAGAGTGCTGTCCTGCTGAAAACCCAGCGCATAACCAATGTGATCGGTGCGCGGGTCGGCGTAAACACCAGCGCTTTTTCATCTCTTATTGCATGGATGTTTACGATACGCGTAGGCCTGAACTGATGAATAAGACCAAGCAGAATTTTATTTTCCATCTCGATCTTTCTTCCGAGGTAATCAACGGGTTTATTTATGTTGAATGGTTGTCCGGGAGCCGGCATCTGCCGGTTTGGGTCAACCGAAACATCAGAAGTGTATCGCCCAATATTATTGACACTTCCGATGAGCGCCGGATTATTTTTTGCCAAAGCGGCATTACCGGGGAAGAGGCATGGAACAACCACAACCGAATAGTATGCGGTTTCGTTTTGCAACTGAGCCAACAGTGCGTTGGCCACGTCAACCGCTGAAAGCTCAGAGCCGTGCACACCACCGATCACCAGGGCTCTTTTGTCGCTTTGTCCGGGAAAATAATACACATCAACAGGCCGTCCTTTCTTCGTGTAACCGGCTGTTGCATGCGAGGCCGCAGTTGCTTTGAACATTTCTTCCACCGGTAAGCTTGTCAGGATCCCTGAAAACGGCCTCATGGTTCCAGGTGTATACTCACTGGCGGCAGTCGTTCCTGACTTGAGCAAAAATTTTGAAGGGCTTATGCTGTCATTTTCATTTGAAGGGCTTATGCTGTCATTTTCATGGCGTATACGGTTTTGATCCCCAGACAGAAGAGTATTACCTGCCGGAGGCTTGAAGTCCGTTAACACTGCGATCATTGCGATGCTTGTGAGATATTTCATACAGTTAATTCATGCCCCTGTATCAGGTGTACAGGAAGGTTAGGGTTGATATTGAGGGCCACCGGCAACAGGGGCCCCGGGTCAGTGTGGTGAAAACAGGGGTTAATTGCCAGGCATAGGTTTCCATGCTCGTTGCGGGTCGAATACTTTTTATACGGGAGTTAAACGTTGAGAAGACTGCCGGCCGGATGGCCGTTTATAACTTCAAAAATTCCACTCTCCTGTTCATCACCTTTCCTTCTTTGGTCTTATTATCTGCTACAGGTTGAGTTTCCCCTTTTCCGTCTGTTTCCAGCCCTGAGGCATCAATGCTGAAATCTTTAACCAGAACTTCTTTTACAGCGGCCGCCCTTTTCTTCGAAAGTTCAAGGTTTGCCGCATCATCGCCATCGTTGCTTGTATGGCCAATAACTCTAATTTTTACCGTGCTGTTTTCTTTCAATACACCGGCTATGTCTCTAATTACCCCATAAGATTCAGGCTTTATTACAGCACTCTGGAAATCGAAAAGAATACCGTTGGTTGAAAATTTGCTTTCAAGGTTTGAAAAGCGCTGATGGTCAGAAGAAAAGTGTCCTTTACCATCGAGATGGCTTACCAGGTTTAGGCCACTTTGTCCGCCGGAAGATGGTCTGACAAAATTTCGGCAGACTGGAACTTGTGGTAGTCATTTAAAAATAGGTTGTCATTCGGTGCTTTTCCATTGCCTGAAAATAAGCCACATGATACATATGGGTAGGTATACCCCAGGTTTTTAAGTTGAAGCACCAGGTCAAATTCAACCGTAAAGTTTGTGGTGAATTCGTTTTTATTGGAAGTAAGGTACAGTGCGTTCTGATACAGGCGCAGCCATTTACCGGGCATTGTATTCAGCGACACCAGTTCGGCCTTCCCCCCAGTATTCCAGTTAAGGGGTAGTTCGCCGATTTGATCCTGGTCAAAATCTTCTGTATACAGGATTTGTTCACCGGGGATGAAGTCGTATTTTGAATAGCTTGTTAAGATAGTTTCCTGTGGCTCTTTTTCTTTATTCTCGGGCTGACTGGTTTTTGGGGCAGCTACTGTTTCGCTCCCGGACGGAGATGGTTTTGCTGCAGGCGCCGGGGGAACATTAGAAGCTCCTCCTTCTGCTTTGTCCAGGGTTTGATCAATTGATTTGTCTATTTTCCTGTCTATCCTTTGCTCTACTTTGGTTTTCACCTTATTCATGATATTTCCGAACTGCGCAAAAGATATGAGTGGCGACACCGATAGTACGACCAGGCAGATCAGGACGACTTTTTGTTTCATGATGTTGTTTTTTCGGTGGCGAATCTACATTCCGGTACCACTGAATGCAATATGAAGAAGCATGAATTGAATAAAGTTGACAATGAGCCGTAAAAAATAAAATCAAAGGGTATCGTGCGGAAAGCAGACCATCTGAACGTCGGGCGGCCTGCTTCAGTAAGGATCAATGGCCTGATCAACATCTCTCAAGAAAATTCTCTGCCGGGTAAATGTTCATTGCAAAACGCGCAGGCGAAATTTTATGAGTCAGCTTATCCGTATCCCTTATTTTAGCTGAATATTTGCACATGACAGATGTGCAAAATGAATAGCAGCATCCGTTAACTCCGGTCAGGATCGGGGCTGGTAAATAACACTTATGAAATATTTTAGGGTAATCATATTAAGCCTGTTATACCTCGCAGGATGCGGAAAAAAGCCAGGACTGGCGTCCGGGCTGGATGCCGGGGATACGCTGCCAGCACCGGTTTTGAAAGTTCTTTGTTACAATATTCATCATGCCAACCCGCCTTCGCGGCCCGATTTTATTGACATAGAAGCCATCGCAAGGGTTATCAATCTTCAGCAACCTGATCTTGTTGCCTTGCAGGAGATTGACGTGTATACGGAACGGTCCGGAAAAAGCCTTCACCAGGCAGATGAGCTGGCTGCTAAAACCGGAATGAAAGCTTACTTCGCCAAAGCCATCGATTATGGAGGCGGTGCGTATGGGGTGGCTATATTGTCAAGGTATCCTATGGAATCATTGAAACGCTACCCTTTACCCACAGCATCCGGCACAAACGGGGAACCCAGGATATTGGCTACCGCGGTCATTACGCTTCCCGGTACTAAAAAAATTGTTTTTGCATGTACTCACCTCGATGCTCAGCGTAAAGACACAAACCGCGTTATGCAAATGCAAAAGATTGCAGAAATATTAAAGCAGGAAGTATTACCGGTTATTCTTGCAGGAGACCTGAATGCTGATCCCTCTTCTACTACGATCCGGATACTGGATGATCATTTTACACGAAGCTGTACTGGAAATTGCGGGTTCACCATTCCGGTAGAAAATCCTGCTAAAACAATCGATTTCATTAGCTTTATGCCAAAATCGGCATTTACCGTAATCACGCATAAGGTTATCGATGAAAGATATGCCTCTGATCATTTACCGGTATGTGCTGTTTTGAAACTGGTGAAATAAGAAAGGAGAACGTGATGGTAAAAGACAGGTGTGAATGAATGGCAGCAATGCGGGTACTGTGTTTAATCATTGGCCGTTCATTTAAAGGATGTACAAATCTGAACACAGGAGACGGTAAGCCGCTTCCTGCCTGCATTTACATCTCACATTTGATATTTGAATGTACGATTCACGTTGCAAAATTAACAACACGTATAATTACAGTTTAATATGTCTACTTCTAATGGAAATTCCAGGAGATCGTTCTTAACAAAGGTGGTAAAAGGAGTGGCAGGCGCGTCCTTATTTCCCGGCATTATCACAGCGGCAGACCGCAAACGTAATCTTATGTCGCTCTCGCGGGCCAATGAGAGTTACGGTCCAAATGACCAGGTTCAGATAGCGCTTATTGGTTCAGGGGGTATGGGTGTAGCCGATGCCACTACAGCTATCACGGTTCCCGGGGTAAAACTTATTGCTGCATGCGACTTGTATGATGGGCGGATTGAAGAAGCCAGGAAAAGGTGGAATACCGTTCAGTTTACAACCAGGGACTACAGGGAAATTCTTGAAAGAAAAGATATTGATGCGGTCATTATCGCAACTCCCGACCACTGGCACAAGGACATTTCTGTTGCTGCCATGAATAAGGGCAAATCGGTATACTGCGAAAAGCCGATGGTTCATGATATCAGTGAAGGCCCTGCGATAATAGCTGCACAAAACAAGAACAAGGTAGTATATGAAGTGGGTAGCCAGGGAGTGAGCTCGCTCGGCAACGAAAAAGCAAAGCAATTGCTGAAAGAAGGTGCTATCGGGCAGTTGAATTATGCAGAAGGATTCTGGGCAAGGATGTCTCCGTTCGGGGCATGGCAATACCCTGTTCCTGCAGACGCTTCACCTCAAACGGTTGACTGGGAAAAGTTCGTAAGTAACGTTACCAAGAGAGCGTATGACCCATTGCGTTTTTTTCGCTGGCGTAATTACCGCGATTATGGCACAGGTGTTTCCGGCGACCTGTTTGTTCATCTTTTTTCCAGTCTGCATTTTGTTACCAACGCCGTAGGCCCTGAGAAGATATTAGCAACAGGTGGGCTTAGGTATTGGAAAGACGGCCGGGAAGTACCGGATGTAATGCTGGGAATGTTTGATTACTCCCAGACAAAAGATCACCCACCTTTTAATTTATCACTCAGGGTTAATTTTGTTGATGGAACCGGGGGGACTAATTACCTGCGCATGGTAGGCAGCGAAGGCTCGATGACCGTCGAATGGGATAAGGTAACGCTTTACCGGAATAAAGCATATGCTGCAACAGACGACCCTTTATTGCAAACGAAGAAGGAAACCGGTAATCCGTACGTTTATGAGCGCAAAGACATGTTGCCACCTGAGAAACTGGAATACGAAGCGGAGAAAGGCTATAAAGGCGCTCATTTCGACCATCACTATAACTTCATCAATGCCATACGAAACAGTAAAAATGTAAACGAGGATGCACACTTCGGTTACCGTGCAGCGGCTCCGGCATTGTTGTGTAATGACAGTTATTTCAATAATCGCATCATGCAGTGGGATCCGGTAAATTTGAAAATTATAAATAAGTAAATCAATAATAATGATCAAACGTAACTTATCGTTGCTGACATTGTTGGCAACGTCATTTATCGGCTGTGGCACATCACCTGAGCCTTCAAAAACAGCAGAGACCTCGTTGATGGCTGATGATCCTGCAAAACCTCAAAATACATCTGCTATGACGGACACCATACAGAACACGCTTGCTGCGGATGAAGTGTCTTCCGGTTGGAAGCTTTTGTTCGACGGCATCTCGCTTAACGGTTGGCGTACTTACCAGAACAGGGAATCTGATTCCTGGTCTGTTCAGAACGGCGTACTGCATTGTAAGGGAAGTGCCTCTGATAAGTCTGACCTTCGGGCAGACCTGATAACGAATGATCAGTTTCAAAATTTTGAATTGTCTGTCGACTGGATCATTTCACCCCAGGGCAACAGCGGCATCATTTACCTTTTGAACGAAAAAAACAAGGCATCTTATATGAGTGGCCCTGAATACCAGATCATAGATGACAAAGGATATCCCGGCAAACTTGAAGACTGGCAGAAAACAGGAGCTAATTACGCTATGAATCCTGCACCGGAAGCAGCACCCCATCCCGTCGGGGAGTGGAACAACACCCGTATTGTAGTAAATAAAGGGCAGGTGCAACACTGGCTGAATGGTAAAAAAGTTGTGGAATACTCGATAGGGTCTGATAAGTGGAAACAGGAAAAAGCCCTGGGAAAATGGAAAGACACCCCTGATTATGGCATGACGGAAAAAGGACATATTGCTTTACAGGATCATGGCAGCGAAGCCTGGTTCAGGAACATAAAGATCAGGCAATTATAAGTAAAAATATCAGGGCAAACTCCTGCACGCGTAGGCAACGGGGAGTTTTGTTTGTATACTTCATTATAAAAAATAGCATGTCATACACTCCACTCACGGATCCATTCGAAATTACGTTTAACAAAGATGGCGTAACGCATGAAGCAATAGTAACTTATGCAAAATCAACCGCTTCATGTGAAAATTTCTTTGACGTCAACATCACAAAACCCGCCGGATTCGACCCGTTTTACCTTAAAGAAAAACCTGCGAACAGTCCGGAAGCTGAGAATATGGTGTGGGTAGATGGCAATGATAAGCTGACAATGCTTTACCAGGTAATTGGAGATGAAATTCAAAAACATCTGCGAAAGAATCTGGGGATTTTCCTGATAGACGCTCCTGCTTCGGATACCGGAAATGAACATGACGAAGGCGATAAATTTCTTTGATTTCGGGTTGCATTCACAGATGGGGATTAAACCGGAATCATATGCAATCCCTCCTGCCGCATGTCATTGTGTAAGCTACTGAAGAGTAATATCCACAAAATGTAAACAATACTGCGGTTCAACCCGGAAATCTCCGTTTATATGCCGAAACACACAATATTCGGCATATATTCAAGTTGCTTTAGTGTACCTGAGTTATTGAGTACTGAACGGATGCTTCTTTTTTGCCTCAGGTATAACGGTATTTGTATTAATTGAGCCACGTCCAATATCTATGATCAGGAAAAGTTACTATATTTTCGGAACCGTATTTCTTATCTTTCTGGTAGCCTTTTATCTTTATCAACGCAGTTTCAATAGAACGAACGAGTATACAAAATGGGTTAATCATTCCTATCGGGTTATCTCCTTATTTGAGCAACTATCCAGCAGCCTTAAAACCGCGCAAATGTTGCCGACCGAATCGGGAAATAAGCACCGGACTGCTCTACTCGAGTTATTCAAAAATGACATCAATTCTATTCCTGTTAATATCAACCGGCTTCGTGCCCTGACCAGCGACAATAAGAGTCAGCAGGCGATTGTGGATTCTCTGGCTTTTATCATACGCGGCCAGTTGCAATGGATGCTCACCCTTGATCTTCCGGATTCGATTATTAGAGGAAACCAACCCTCTTACTTTGCTGAAATTCTTAAAACGCAGCGTCTGATCGATACGGGTATTGATGAAGAAAGGAAACTCCTCGAAGACAGGAGGTCCGTATTTGAGAATTCAGTTGCCAGGACTGATATCTTTACGGTGATTTTTATCTGCGTATCGTTTTTGATTATTCTGGCCATGTCATACTCAAATATTAACCATTTGCGGAGGAGGCAGACTGTTGAATCATTTCTCGAATCTGTTCTTAATACGTCCCGAAACGGTATTGTTACTTACGAGGCCATCAGGGAGGATAATCAGATCGTGGATTTTAGGATCATTTTTGCAAATGAATCTTTTCAGAAACAGATCGGCGTTGAATCCACTGACCTTGTGGGAAAGACACTTCTTGAGGTTTTTCCTTCGGCAATGGAAAGTAAGCGGATGGAGAACTACAGGAGGGTATCACAAACCGGGAAAAAAGATGAATTTGAGGTTTCTTACCAGATCGGGAATAACCTCCGGTGGTACTCCGTCATGCTGGCGAAACTGGAAGATGGTTTCACGGCTACTTTTTACGACATCACGGCACTAAAGAGTTATCATGAAGAATTACAAAGAAAAGTACACCTGCTGGAACATGCCAATAGCGAACTGGAACAATTTGCCTATGTCGCCAGCCATGACCTCCAGGAGCCGCTTCGTAAGATAAAAACATTTACCAGCATCATACTTGATCGTTTTAATGAACCGGCTGAATCCATCGCCAAAAGTTACATGGTTAAAGTAATCAGTTCTGCAGACCGCATGAGTACCCTGATCCGGGATCTGCTGAACATGACTGATATCTCCCATCAGCACAAATCCTTTGTAAAAACCGATCTTAATGTCATTTTGAAGGAAGTGTTAAACGATTTTGAACTGATTATCCAGGAAAAGAAAGCAACCATCAAGAATGATCTGTTACCCGTAGTTGAGGCGATTCCCCTGCAAATGAGCCAGCTGTTGTATAATCTTATTAATAACGCGCTTAAATTTTCCAGGGAAAACACTCCCCCGGAAGTGTCTATTACTTTTTCGCGCCTTACCGGCAGGGAGGTTAACTTTCATAATCTTGACGAAGAGATCAGTTACTACGAAATTGTTATCCGCGACAATGGAATTGGCTTTAACCCGGAATATGCCGAAAAGATATTTATCATTTTCCAGCGGCTCAACAGCAGGCAGGCCTATTCGGGTTCTGGTATAGGGCTGGCCTTATGCCGTAAAATTGTTCAAAAGCATGGAGGTAAGATATATGTCAGGTCGAAAGAAAATGAAGGGGCGTCGTTTCATATTATCCTGCCCGCTTATCAAAATGTGACGATGGTACCTGAAGAAGAGGAATTGAAACTTATTCAAGTATGAATAGTATTAGAAAAGTACCGGCTCCCTGTTGTCTGGCACAAAGCAGTCTTAAAAGGTGAACGCATGTTAGCCTTTGAAACAAATAAGATTAACTTCGTGCAGGAAAATGATCACCGGAAGGAAACTACAAACCGAACTATCGAGCCATAAATACGGTTAGGAAAGTCCGGACAGCAGAGAGCGGTGCACCGGTTAAGAGCCGGGCGCCCGGTGATTGCCGGGCGACAGACAGTGCCACAGAAAATAACCGTTCCTCTCAGGGAACAAGGGTGAAAACGTAGGGTAAGAGCCTACGTCCTGGCGCGGCAACACGCCGGGAGGGTAAACCTTGCATGCTGAAATGCCATGTATATTCCGGTTCGTTAGCATTGACATTGATGCTAACTGTGGGCTGCTCGTCCACAATCAACGTTCACTCAACGAAGATGCCGGAAAGGGTAGGCAGAATGAGGTGCTGAGCAATCAGCATCCCAGATAAATGATAGTTTAGAAACAGAATCCGGCTTACGAGTTTGTAGTTTTCCTCTTCCGGTTACCGATGCATATTGGTAAAATACCGATCAACGGCTACGTCAGGCTTTGTTTTTCAGGAAATGACCTGTCATTGCGCCAATCTCCATCAGCCATGCCAGTCCCACATGGATAAATAAACCGCCTGCAATGGATTTTGTATGGTATACGATGATCCCGAGAAGTAGTCCCCCGAAGAAAGAAGAAATGCATTCAGCAAGCGGTTTCCCGAAATGTATGCTGCAATAGAATACCGCCATGGGTAAAATCGCGTCCTGACCTGCAAAACGCACAAATGCGAGCACCAGGAAACCTCTGAAAAAGAGCTCTATGGTAACAAAATCGATTCCGTACGACAACTCAAACAGCAACCTGTAGAACCAGAGGTTCTTCGTATGGTTTTCAATAAAGGAGATCTGCTTCAATTTCGGATAAGTATGAAGGAAGTCGGACTGGGTTGAAGCCCACATGATTAATGGTATCATGAGAACAAGCATAAACAGGTAGGGCTTCCAGTCAAAATTACCCATTGTTACTCCGAAAAAAGGATGCTCATATTTTCCTCTCCACCAAATAAAAAGAAGGGGCAGCAATACCACTAACAGCCTGTAAGGCCAGTTTACGATTATGCCGGCAAATTTTCCCCAAATGCCCCCGGTATAATCCTGTATCAGCATGGCAAAACCTCCTGATGATACCTTGAGTGCAAAAATAGCCGGGGCTGCAAGAACCATCGCCAATAAAAACTTCCATTCGGTCACCTGCCTTGCTTTAGTAAACGCCACCATTAGGTATGGAACGGCAAAAGCAGCCAGGTATATCAGGTACACGGCAGTGAAGCGGTAGAGGCGGTTAGAGATGTTGTAAACAATTTTCGGCTCGATTCCGAACCGGTAATTCAGGAAGACGATAATGGCGGTATAGCTCAGACAAAAAAGGAATAAGCCGATGTGAACTGATTTAAAAAATTCGCGGATATAATTAATGAATACATTCATCGGCAGCAGAAAACACCCCCGGATATTTAATCACTTGTAAAAGACGCTTTCATTTTTTGCAGGAGGTCACTATTACTGATTTTTACTGCAAGCAGGATCATATTCATGAAGGCGAGTGCACGAGAGATCCCATGGCCGATGATCACCGGCTTCGATACGCCTAATACGGGGGTGCCACCGTAATTTTCAAAGTTAAACAGCTTGAAATACTCGTGATCGATCTGTTTTTGCTGTGTAATCTTAAATAAAGATTCTGCCAGCTTCAATATGATGTTACCGGTGAATCCTTCGCAAACCATAACGTCGGCCTTGTCAAACAAAACATCCCGTCCTTCTATGTTACCGATGAAATTGATCTGATGATTATCTCTCAGTAAGGGATAAGAGGCCTGTGCCAGGAGATTTCCCTTACCCTCTTCCTCACCGATGTTAATGAGAGCGACCTTTGGATCCGGGATGCCAAGGATGTGTTTTGCGTAAAGGGAGCCGAGTACGGCAAACTGGTTGAGGTGTTCGGGCTTGCAATCTGAGTTCAGTCCAACATCCAGTAATAAACCAAAACGGCCATTGTCTTTTGGAACAATTGTAGAGATAGTAGGGCGTAAAACGCCCTCGATAACTTTAATGCTGAAAAGGGTGCCAACCATCATAGCCCCTGTATTGCCGGCACTGATAAATGCGTTGATCCTGCCGCCGGTTAGATATGAAAACCCTAATGCTATCGAAGACTGCGGCTTGTCTCTGAGCGCCCGCGTTGGTTGTTCATACATTTCAATTACTTCCGATGCATGTACTACCTGATACGTATGGCCGGGAATTCCGGCGGTATTGAGCAAGGGTTCAATTACATGGCCATCTCCAAAAAGAAACATCTTTACAGGTGAGTCATTTTGGGCTATAAACAACTCAATGCCCTTTATAACTTCACCAGGAGCATAATCACCACCCATCATATCTATCCCGATATTCATAATTTCTTCCGGAAGTGAGGGTAAAAAGATACGACATCACGGGTGATAAGAGGATACCCGGAACGCAGAATAATCAGGGAAAGACGTTATAACCTGATGGGTGGTTTCTCAGCCACTAACTTCCCTTTATAATACAATTTACCTTCGCTTACGTGTGCCCGGTGACGCACATGTAATTCCCCTGTGACAGGATCTTTACTTAGCGTAGCACTTTTAGCCTTGTAATGTGTTCGTCTCTTTTTACTCCGTTGTTGCGAATGTCTGCGTTTCGGATTCGGCATAGCTCAACATTTTATTTATTATTATTTGCCAATTTACATCAGCTATCAAGGTCTTTAAATTTTTCCAGTCCCTTCCATATGGTATTGCCTGTTGGCTGGGCCTCTGAATCCATTTTCTTCAATACATCCAGCGCTTCTTTATTACAATACGGGCCACCGATATCTTCGATCTTACACATCTTCTGCATTGGGATACTGAGATTGACAAACTCGTAAATCCAATCCGAAAGATGCAGGTGGCTTTCACCCCTCGAAAGATAATGAACGTCGGGGTCTTCTTCCTGAGCGTTCATTGCATCAGGGTCGTCAACAAGTTTTACAACGATATTAAATTCATCCCAAAGTTCAATAGGCAGATTGTTGCCGCAACGGTCACATGCCACTTCACTGGTACCGCCAACCTCGAACTTCATTAACAAAAACCCAGGCTTTTTATCCAGGGTAAGCTTTACATGTGCATTACAATGATTAAAGTCCTGCGGCTGGTATGCTTCAAAAAATGTATCAGTTATCAGGTACTCATAATGATGAATACCCGGTTTTAATCCTACAAACGGTATCTCAAATTCCCTCTTGCTATCCATGACTCTCTTTTAAAGAGTTTGCAAAGGTAAGTAAAACTTTATAAATGCATTACAAGTTCAAATATACAGGTTGCAAAAATGAAAGGATGAGGATTTACTTCGCCCGGGCCCTTCGGGGTGTACGGATAAATAAACCGGGAATGTTGCCAGTTCACATTCAGTCAGATAATCGTTTCCCGCGGTAAATCAGGGTTTGTACGTGTCATTTACCCCACAGCTATCCCTAAAAACTTATATTTTCTTTTTTGCTTTTTTAACTTAAGTTTCGCTGAATTAAATACCAATAATTGGGAAAATTCTGATAAAAAGGAGTATGAAGTGCTCATAAGTAACTGAAAAACATTGTACTTATGGTTGCCAAACAAAACTCTCCAGGCTGCATTCTGAAAATATAAAATCAGTCGAAAAACTAAAAAAAGGTATTTTTTCCTGTTCAACTAGAATCGCGGGTAATCTTACCAGTTACTTTCGTTCTTTGAATTAAAAGGGTATATGATATTTGGAAGTTATTTCTTGGCGCAGGTTGCTGATGAGGTTTGTAAAGTGATTTATAGTGATTGTAGAAAAGAAAGGTGAAGAAATAGAGGAAGGTAAACGTTGTTTGATTATAGATGATTCGCTTTCGCGTAAAACCGGCAAAGCTATAGAGTTTGCAGGAAAACTCTGGGATCATGTGGACACCGGCTACACGTTGGGATTGCGCTTACTGTTGCTATTTTTTATGATAGCAAAAGTATTTGCCATTGGATTTCTCTTTACTCCGGGAGAAAGGCAAAATGAACAGAAGCTTTATGGACTCACGAAAAAGCAATTGAAAAGGCAACATACAAAATGCAGAATACCCGATAGCAAAGGCGATAAGCGAGGCTGGGAAGTAGACATGAGTAAGACAGATATGGCAGTAATCATGATCAGGAAGGCAATTTGTTGTTTGAAGTATTTTCATATGCCTTTGTAACAATGTTTGTAAAAATTTGGAGAAACAAGAATATATTTTTACATTAGTAGGAATAATTTTTCGCTTAGGATCGGTTTTATTGTTGAGACGATTACGATGATGTAATATAATAGCGAGTTGCCTGACTTGTTGAGATCTTTTCATTCCCCTTGAGAAC
>JBGSYC010000101.1:0-2790 GCA_041751095.1 Flavihumibacter sp. | reverse complement strand
GTAGCCACAAGGCTACCAAGGGTTCTATGGAAAACAGGTTATGACTTACGAAAGTCAGGAGGAAGATATCCTGCTTTAATTATTTTCAGTTGCAACTCATCATCAGCTCCTGAATTATTGTTTTAAAACGGATAAGGAAATGGTAACAATATCGTCAAAAACCTTTTTGCCTGCGTTAGATTTAACAGTGACACGCAACCCGTTTATAGAATTGGAAAGAAATCTTGCCAGAGAGCGGGCGGCATATCTGGAAGTAAATACACCAGCATCCTGACCTTTTTTTACGGCTTTACATAATGCATCTTCAAAGTCCTGCAGGATCGAATTGACAATTCCGGAAATTTCTTTATCCACAGGCGCCAGTTCAACAGTGGAATTTACCATAAAACAGCCTTTGGCACATGTATCCTGTACAGCCTGGCTTTTAATAGCATTAAAAAGATACTTTATGTATTCTTCCGCATCGTCCGTTTTATGAAGCATTTCAATCACCTCGTCGATTTTTTCTTCCCGATATTTCTTTAAGGCTTGTACAAAAAGCGAATGCTTATCCCCGTAAGTGTCGTATAAGCTGGAGCGGCTTATGCCTAAGCCTTCTACCAAATCCCGGGCAGAGGTTGCGTGGTACCCCTTTGTCCAAAACAAATCAACGGCTTTGTTCAAAACTGCTTTTTCGTCAAATTCTTTCGTTCTTGCCATAATAATAAACCTTTGCTAAGCATATTTACACGCTGCAAAGATACGAAAACGGAACATTCGTTCCATATCTGCGAAAAAATTATCTGTAAGACCTGTCTGACGATCTTAAAACGGCTTGAAAAGAAGGGTAATCTATTTGCGGCGATTCACGATAAAAAGACTGCTGCAGGCAATTTAAAGGATTAAAGAAGCCTTATTTAGAAAAAGATATTTACAATTCATTTCGAATGCTCATTTTATTTTTTAGCGCATTCCAAAAGGCTGTGTTCAGCCGGTAAAACTGAACATTCACCACTATTGCATAAAGCCCCCAGACAAGCCGGGGCAAGAAAAAAGCCCAGGCAGAATGGCCTTCCTGCAGAAGTAGATACACGAAAATCCAGGTAAACGGGAGCTCTAAAAAAAATGCCCAAAGTGATAAATCGCAGCGTTTGTAAATAAAAAATAATCTTGACCATATCCCACTTAGAACAGCAGAACCAAGAAATAATACTGCATACAAATTAACGGAATTTACGCCGGGGCTACTCAGGATTACATAAATTCCGGTTGCTTCCAAAAGATAGAAAACAGGAAAAATAACGTTGAAAACAACATCGGGTAAGGCAATGCGTGGTCTTTTCAGTTGCCTGTACCAGTCCTGCTTATAATATTTGTAGTTTGCTCCCAATACAACAGGTAGCCCGAAACTAATTAGAATGGAAATGGTGATTAACATTACGGTATTCATGTGTTTATTGTTTGAATGTTATAGCATTACAGTTCCTTATATGTGCGCTTGGTTTACTTTTCGTTGTCTCCCCGTCTCACATCGTCACCACCACCTTACCTCGGGCATGGTTTGTTTCAATGAGGCTGTGCGCTTCTTTGATTTCATCCAGCTCAAAAAGTGATGTAACCTGTGGTTGAAGCACTTTCTGCTTTGCGAGGTAAGCTAAAAACTCAAGGTCATTTCTGTCAGCTTTTACAAGTACGGGTTTTAAGGCAGGCTCGCCTGTTAACTTGTTTAAGACAGACCTTACAAAAACCTGTGGTGATGGAATCAGGGTGATATAAGTTCCTCTTCTTTTTAAAAGATGTTTTCCCTGCTTATACATAAGTCCGTCCTTAGAATAAACCTGGAAAAAAATTTCGAACTGAGCCCTACGTTGAAAAATGTTATGTTCATCGTAACACCATACCTGGTCTGCACCCTGTTGCCTGCAAAACGCAACATTGGCAGAACTGCACACTGCTGTTACATTAGCCTTGTAATACTTTGCCAACTGGATGGCAGCAGTGCCTACGCCGCCCGATGCGCCGTATATCAGCACCTCGTCACCTTCTTTAATGTTAGCTTTGTTTCGTAAACCCTGGAGGGCAGTCATATATGTGCAGGGTATTGCCGCCGCTACTGTATGCTGCAAGGCGTAACCTTTTTTAGCAATCCATTTTTCAGGAACAGCGATGTACTCAGCAGCACATCCTTTCTTCACGCTTTGTATATAGCCAAATACATCAGTGCCAGTATTAAACTTTTTTACGTCTTGGCCAATTGCTTCTACTTTTCCTGAAAAATCTGCAGCGGTTAGTTTGGGAAACTTATTGCCTGTAAGGAATTTTAAATCTCCGTTTCGGATGGCAATATCTCTTGGATTGATACTGCATGCTGCAACTCTTATCAAAACTTCATTACGCTGGGGAACCGGTTTTTCTATCTCTTTTACTTCCAATACATCAGTTGAACCATAGCGGTTGAACAGGGCTGCTTTCATTGCTTATTTGTTTTTGAGAAATTTTATATTGAGCTTTTATTTCCATGGCAGAGGACCTGAGGATTTGAGGATTTGAGGATTTGAGTACTATTCTTCCTTCTTTGTCAAAAAAAAGAAAAACATAGCACGTTAAAAGGTCTGTTGCCTCAACCTGTTTTATAAATGTCGCAAGGTTTTCCATGCTTCGGTTATAGCTGAATAGAAAAATAATGTACAAGTGTGCGACGCAAGAATGCTAAACAGATGTTCTATAGCCGATAACAAAAAAATCAAACAGATGCCTACCCCCTGATCTGCTTTGGTTGTATTTACAATTAACATTTCAGAACTCCAGAAT
>JBGSYC010000100.1:0-7593 GCA_041751095.1 Flavihumibacter sp. | reverse complement strand
TTACTTACGGGGGATAATAGCAGGGTGGCAAAAGCCGTAAGTGAAACGTTGGGCATGGATAGTTTTTTTGCCGAAGTTTTACCCGAAAAAAAGTTAGAAAAAATAAAAGAGCTGCAAAGTAAAGGTGAGTTCGTTGCCATGACAGGCGATGGTGTAAATGATGCACCAGCACTGGCTCAGGCAGACATAGGCATCGCAGTGGGCAGCGGTAGCGATATTGCAGCAGAAACTGCAGGAATTGTTTTGGTTAACAGCAATCCAAAAGACATTGTGAATTTGATTTTGTTTGGCAAAGCAACGCATCGAAAAATGATACAGAATTTAATATGGGCAACCGGTTATAATGTAGTGGCACTACCGCTTGCAGCAGGGGTGTTATATCATTTTGGTATATTATTAAGCCCGGCAGCAGGTGCGGCTTTGATGGCTGTTAGTACTGTTGTTGTTGCCATCAATGCAAGTATGTTGAAGGTGAAATAATTCATGACATGCAGTATTTTAAAAATGCACTTTTATGACCCCGGCTGATAAATATGTATTAAGCATCGTTGCATCGCACACTTGTACGGTTGCTAATTCTATTCAGCATAGTGCGGGCAACATTGCAACTTATATAAATCACTCAAAAAACAATTAAAACAAGTATTATGGAACATCAAATATTAGAAACCGAAGAAGCAACGCTGTCACCGGAATTGCTACGCAAAATAAATGCATACTGGCAGGCTGCCAACTATCTTTCTGTCGGTCAGATATATTTATATGATAACCCGCTGTTGAAAGAGCCGCTGAAACTGGAACATGTAAAACCACTGGTGGTAGGCCATTGGGGAACTACACCGGGGCAAAACTTTATCTATGTCCATCTAAACCGTATTATTAAAAAGTACGACCTCGATATGTTTTATATCTCCGGTCCGGGTCATGGTGGTCCTGCAATTGTTGGCAATGTTTACCTTGAAGGTACATTGAGCGAAGTATATCCAAACATTACACAAGACGAAGCAGGATTAAAAAAATTATTTACACAATTTTCCTTTCCCGGTGGCATTTCCAGTCATGTTGCGCCAACTACACCCGGCTCAATTCACGAAGGCGGAGAGTTAGGTTATTCATTAAGTCATGCCTTTGGTGCAGCCTTCGATAATCCCGGTTTAATAGTCGCTTGTGTTGTTGGTGATGGTGAAGCAGAAACAGGTCCGCTGGCAACGGCTTGGCATTCTAATAAATTTCTCAATCCTATTTCTGATGGAGCTGTTTTGCCTATCCTGCATTTGAATGGTTACAAAATTAGCAATCCAACTTTACTGGCTCGCATTGAGCATGAAGAGTTGGAACAATTCTACAGGGGATGCGGATGGGCACCCTATTTTGTAGAAGGCGATGATCCCGAAACAATGCATCAGCTCATGGCATCCGCCATGGAAAAAGTTATAGAAGAAATACACCGGATAAAAAGAAACGCACATGATAATAATGATTTGACACGTCCACGTTGGCCGATGATTATTTTAAAATCACCTAAAGGTTGGACAGGACCGAAAGAAGTGGATGGCTTGCCCAATGAAGGAACATTCCGGTCGCACCAGGTGCCTATATTGATAGACGAAAAACACCCCGAACATGTTGAGCAACTTGAGCATTGGATGCGAAGCTATAAGCCAGAAGAACTTTTTGATGAAAAAGGAACATTGTTGCCTGAGCTCGCTGAACTGGCGCCAACAGGTAATCGCAGGATGGGCTCCAATCCCCACACAAATGGAGGAGCACTTTTGCATAACCTGATAATGCCCGACTTCCGCGATCATGCGCTTGCCATTACAGCTCCCGGGGCAGTAATGGGGCAGGATACAATGGTGCTCGGTAAATTTCTTCGTGATGTTGTTAAGCTCAATCAGCGCCAACATAATTTTCGGGTTTTTGGTCCCGATGAAACCGTTTCAAATTTATTAGGTTCTATTTTTGAAGTCACCGACCGGCAATGGGAAGTAAGGGAAGAAAGTAATGATGAATTTCTTGCGCCGCAAGGTGAGGTACTCGATTCCATGCTAAGTGAACATCAATGCCAGGGCTGGCTTGAAGGGTATTTGCTTACCGGAAGGCACGGCATGTTCAATAGTTATGAAGCGTTTATACGCATTGTTGATTCCATGTTTAGCCAACATGCAAAATGGTTAAAGGTTACGTCAGAGTTGCCGTGGCGCAGAAATATTGCATCACTTAATTATTTATTAGCGTCGCATGTATGGCAGCAGGATCATAATGGTTTTACACACCAGGACCCCGGCTTTTTGGATCATGTTATCAATAAAAAAGCAGATGTTGTAAGAGTGTATCTTCCGCCGGATGCCAACTGTCTCCTATCTGTTTTTGATCATTGCTTACGCAGCCGTCATTATGTAAACGTTGTTGTTGCAGGTAAACATCCGCTACCACAATGGCTTAACATGGAGGCAGCTTTAATCCATTGCACAGAAGGGATCGGCATCTGGCAATGGGCATCTAATGACCAGGGTTCAGAACCTGATGTAGTGATGGCTTGCTGTGGCGATACGCCTACGCTTGAATTACTGGCTGCGGTGTCAATTTTACGTGAACATCTTCCTGAAGTTAAAATACGCGTAGTAAATGTTGTTGACCTGATGAAACTGCAGTCAGCATCCGAGCATCCACATGGACTGAACGAAGCAGATTACAATTCGATATTCACAAAAGACAAACACATCATTTTTAATTTTCATGGTTATCCCTGGCTGGTGCATCGCCTCACCTATCGCAGAGAAAATAGAAACCTGCACGTAAGAGGTTATAAAGAAGAAGGAACGATAACAACTCCTTTTGATCTGCGGGTACAAAACGATATTGACCGCTTTCATTTGGTGATTGATGTAATAGACCGCTTGCCGCAATTAGGCAGCAAAGGTGCCTACCTTAAACAACAATTACAAGACAAGTTGATTGAGCATAAGCATTATGTGCACCACCATGGCAAAGACTTGCCAGAAATTTTGAACTGGAAGTGGAAAAGCATTAATTGAGTTTAAGATAAATTGGAATATTATGACAACTGCACAAATTCATTTGGTATTCAGACCAAATGGATAACCAGTAACTAAAACATTTAAAAAGAACCCAATGAACAGATTAAGGCTTTCAGGCTTACTTTATTTTGCTGCCGGCGCAATAGTTTTAATGGGTATAATCACATCAGAGGCATTTTATCCATCGGGGTATACAACTTTTAAAAATGAAATCAGTGACCTTGGTGCCACAAGGCAACCTAATAGTGTAAGCTTTGAACCCTCTGCAACTATATTTAATAGCATCATGCTGGTAGCAGGTTTGCTGGTTTTAGCAGCATCATTTTATCAGCATCAATATTTTAAAAAATTACTGTTCAGTATCCCTGTTATATTGTTTGGTTTGGGATTAGTTGGTGTAGGTGTTTTCCCTGGAAATATCAGACCCTATCATGGTATGGCTGCTATGCTCACTTTTCTATCAGGAGGATTCTGTGCAATTACTTCTTTTAAAATTGTTACAATGCCTTTTAAATACATCTCAATTTTGTTTGGTTCAGTTGCTCTGCTTACCTGGTTTGTGGCTGTGTTTGCATCGGCTACTTTAATTTCTGTTATTGGCATTGGTGGTACAGAAAGATGGGTCGCTTATCCAATTATGCTTTGGCTGACAGGTTTTGGCGGTTATTTGATGAATAGACAAAATAATATTAATAAAGAAAGAAATGATTCTTAAGTGAGAAATCATGATTTTTAAAAAGTTGAAAACATATTTTTTCAATTGTTTCTTGTTAACTATTCCTGTTTTATTATGGGATTATGTTTTTACAAAGAGGTTGCCCAAGGCTTTTCAACCTGAAACTTTCTGGAAGGATATTCCATCTTTTATAATCTATGGAGAAAATATTTCAAGGATATTAATGTTTGTTTTCATTTGCCTGATGCCACTCAAAATTAGAACCAGCAAGCAAAAGAACGGTTTACTATTATATGTTGCTGGCGTCTTCTTATATTTCGCCGCATGGATTAGCTTAATGAATTTTCCAGGCACAACATGGAGCAATAGTGTATTAGGTTTATTGGCTCCTGCCTACACGCCATTGTTTTGGTTAGTTGGTATCGGCTTTATCGGAAATTCATTGTTTTTTAATATCCCGTACAGAGGCTGGTTGTATTTTTTAGTCGTGATTATATTTCTGATTTTTCATAGCTGGCATACCTACTTAATTTATTTTAGAACACACTGAATAATGGATAAAACATATCGAAAATGGCACGAAATATTCATTTGTTCTTATTAGGCTTCCTTGGAGTCAGTGCCCTTGGCGGCGGCGGTTTACTTATCATCTCACCTTCGGGAAAATTAAGCGGTGGTTTACCATTATCCATATTACAAAATTCTCCATTCGATAGTTTTTTAATTCCAGGAATGATC
Organism: Flavihumibacter sp.; assembly: GCA_041751095.1. GTDB lineage: Bacteria > Bacteroidota > Bacteroidia > Chitinophagales > Chitinophagaceae > JADCRZ01. The sequence continues at coordinate 3,138 of JBGSYC010000100.1, read as the reverse complement.
TTGTTTGTCATTTTAGGTCTTGTACCAATACTGATATTTGCATTGCTTAAAAAGCCAGCTTCGCCACTTGCGGGGCATCTCAATTTATTCAAAGACATGCACTGGTCATGGTCGTATAGTATTTATGTTGCTTTTGCCCTTATCGTCTGGATACAGGTGGAAACGATCTATGTACAGGGAGTAGGCTGGCTGCAAACTTTTTATATGTTATTATCTATTCCTCTAATTCTAGTTGCCTTGCTACCGCAGGTTAGAAAACAATATAGAAATGAAACACCGTAAAATCATGATCACCACATCAGTTATTATCGGGTTGGCAATTGTAATACTTATGTTTGGTAAATTAAATCTGTCAATTCAATTTCATAAAGAAGTTAAAGAACTTTTTGCGCAATCAAAAAGCATCTCTGGCAAAACGTTTCATGAACAACAATTATATTATTTGCCCGAACCTGTGGAACGCTATTTTAAATATGCGTTAAAAGACGGGCAGCCCTATATCAGTTATGCAAGAATTACCCATGATGGAAAGTTTAAAACTGGATTTGACAAAAATTGGATTGATATAAAAGGAGAGCAATACGCCACTACTGAAAAGCCTGGTTTTATCTGGAAAGGAACCACTTCTATGTTTGTGGCTCGCGACATGTATATAGCAGATAAAGGCAGGCTCGTTGTTTTACTTTTTTCTTTGTTTAAAGTGGCAGATGCAAAAGGGAAAGAATACAATCAAGGCGAACTGCTGCGGTGGCTTGGTGAAAGTATCTTGTACCCAACAAATTTGTTGCCCAATGAAAGACTGCAATGGCTTCCGATTGATTCAAATTCAGCCACGTTAACATTTAACTACAATGGGCTTTCATTATTCTTCACTATCAGGTTCAATGAGTTGGGAGAAATAATTCACATGGAAACCCAACGGTATATAGATAAAACAACATTGGCAACCTGGGTAATCAAATGTGCGGACTACAAAGAACTAAGCAATGTAAAAATACCAACAGCCTTTGAGGTATTATGGAGATTGGAAATTGGCGATTTTAATTATGCAAAATTTAAAATAAAAAAAGTAGAGTACAATAAAGCGGAGATGTTTTAAAAAAAATAAAATGAACAAACAAATATTGGTTGATACTGTACATACACTGCTTTCAGGCAGTAAGGGCTTGCTGGCAATGGATGAAAGCAACGGTACATGCAATAAACGTTTTGCTGCAGTTAGCATCCCTCAAACTGAAGAGGCAAGGCGTGACTGGCGTGAACTGATTGCTACAACATCTGGTTTAGGCAAATATATCAGTGGAGCGATTTTGTATGATGAGACGATACATCAAAAAAGAAAAGATGGTACCCTTATCATCAGCACCATCATAAATGACGGCATTATACCAGGTATTAAAGTTGATACCGGGGCCAAAACTATGGCAGGTTTTCCCGGAGAAAAAATAACTGAAGGTTTGGATGGCTTACGGGAACGGCTGAATGAATATTATGCAATGGGAGCCCGCTTTGCTAAGTGGCGTGCAGTCATTGCCATTGGCGAAGCCATTCCTACAGATGCCTGTATAGAGGCAAATGCAAATGCACTGGCCCGATATGCAGCGCTATGCCAGGAAGCAGGAATGGTACCGGTTGTTGAACCGGAAGTATTAATGAAAGGAAACCATGCTTTGCAAGCATGTTTTGACGTTACAGAAAAAGTATTAAGAATAGTTTTTAATCAGCTTTATCAACATCGTGTTAAGTTAGAAGGAATGATATTGAAGCCAAACATGATAATGCCGGGATTACAATGTCCAGAGCAGGCAACTGTAGATGAAGTTGCAGATGCTACGGTACAATGCCTGCTTCAATCAGTGCCTGCTGCTGTTGGAGGAATTGCTTTTTTATCCGGTGGACAATCTGGTGAATTGGCAACTGCTCATTTAAATGCTATTCATGTGAGGCACGGTACAGAATTACCCTGGCCTTTGTCATTTTCGTTTGCGAGGGCCATTCAGCAACCTGCGATGAGTATTTGGCATGGAGATGAAAACAATAAACTGGAAGCCCAAAAGGCATTGTATCATCGGGCTAAATGTGATTCTGCAGCCCGCCTTGGAAAATACCACAGCGAATACAATCTACAGTGAAATGCACCGGTATTGCATGCCTGAAAATTGAAGTGGAAATAGAACAAATTATTAGCCGAATTATTCTAGGGAGCATTATTTAGTAATGCTTACTGTATAAGCCCAGGAAAGGACAAAGCCCTGAAGAGTGCGACGCAACAGTGAATCATAGTAGCAGTGCTGCCGGGTACATAAAAAATCCCTGTCAAATGATGGCCCCACAAATAAACAAAATATGAAAATCAAATACCCACTCGAAGATGTTTATACTTTATCGGTAGATGAAACCATATCAAGCTTACAAACTAATGTAGAAAAAGGCCTTAGCATGTCTGATGCCGACCTTCGGATTAAAGAATTTGGTGCTAATATTTATGAAGCAAAAAAACAAAAGAGCATTTGGTTGATATTAGTAATGCAATTTAAAAGCCCGATTGTTTATTTGCTCTTAGCGGCAGCGGCAGTGACGCTATATCTTAAAGATTATATTGAAGCAGGTGCTATTGGGATAGTCATAATTGTAAATGCCCTCATTGGATTTTTCATGGAACTTCAGGCTCGTAGTTCCATGAAAGCTTTAAGAGAAATGGATGTGATATTGTCCAAAGTTATCAGGGATGGGAAGGAGCAGAAAATACCTTCTGAAGAGTTAACGCCCGGAGACGTGATACTACTGGAAGCTGGTGATGTAATTCCGGGAGATGCACGGCTGGTAGAAATAAATCAATTGCAATGTGATGAATCATCGCTAACCGGAGAGTCTCTGCCATCATTAAAAGAAATAGAAAAGCTTGCTAAAGAAACGGTACTTGCCGATCAGCACAACATGGTATTTAAAGGAGCTTCGGTGATGAATGGAAATGGCAGAGCGGTTATAACGGGTATTGCTAAAAATACACAACTGGGCACCATTACTTCGTTGGTAGAAAGCGCCAGGGAAACCACCACTGTTTTAGATAAGAAGTTAGGTTCCTTAGCAAAAAAACTAATCTGGATAACACTGTTCATGACAGCCATCTTTGCTGTA
>JBGSYC010000099.1:0-9242 GCA_041751095.1 Flavihumibacter sp. | reverse complement strand
GAAGAGTTCCCAAGCCAGATTGCACAGGTTGCTATGTGGCTGATGGATCATCAAATGAATGGATTGGCAAGCTTAGGTTTTGGAAAGTATTTTAATAGAATTCCGTTGGTTAAAAGTGCAACAATAAAACATGGCAATGCTTTGCACGTTGATTGGCAAAGCATGATTGAGCCATTGCCCTGGGAGAAAGGTGTGCAGAAGTTTACTTTCATTTTTGGCAATCCGCCATTTGTTGGAAAGAGTTTGATGAATGCTGCACAAAAGGCAGATATGGATGTAATCTTTAATGGGGTAAATGGTGCAGGTGTATTAGATTATGTAACGGCATGGTATATCAAAGCAGCGCACTACATGAAGGAGTATAATTTTATTGAGCAAGCTGAAGATACTTCGATTGAGCAGCCGTTGCGTCGCACTCTTGTACAACAAAACAATGAGCAGCTAACAAAAACTGCTTTCGTATCCACTAACTCTAGTGCACAAGGTGAGCAGGTTGGAGTTCTATGGAATGAGCTATTCAATAAGTATAAAATAAAAATTCATTTTACGCATAAAACTTTTAGCTGGAGCAATGAAGCAAGAGGTAATGCAGCAGTGCACGTTGTTGTAATTGGCTTTGCAAATTTTGATGTAACTGATAAAGTAATTTACGAGTACGAGAATATTAAGGCAGAACCACATGAAGTAAAGGCGAAGAACATAAATCCATATCTGGTTGAAGCAAAAGACAATTTTATTTCATCCAGGAAACAACCTATATCCCGAGTTCCTCCAATTACTTATGGAAGCATGGCTAATGATGGTGGTAGGTTATTGCTTAATGACAATGAGAAAGATAAATTAATTCCTAACGAGCCAGAAGCAAAAAGATTTATAAGACCTTTTTTAGGATCGCAAGAATTTATTAATAAAATAAATAGATGGTGCATTTGGTTAAAAGATGTGCCACCAAATGAATATTCAAAATTGAAAGGGGTAATACAAAGAGTGCAAGAAGTAAAAGAATATAGATTGAAAAGTACAAGACCCACTACTCGTAAGTTGGCGGACTTTCCTATGCTCTTTGGAGAAATTCGTCAGCCAAACTCAAATTATTTGTTAGTGCCTGGTGTATCATCGGAGAACAGAAGCTATATACCAATTGGCTTTTTATCTAAAGATGTTATTGCAAGTGATTTAGCCCGGGCAATACCGGATGCTAATCTTTATTTATTTGGTGTGCTTACTTCAAGAATGCTCCTGAAGCGTTTCTGCCGGAATGTTCGCCAATAGGTTTATCAGGTAATGATTTTATGTTGGACATTAATAATCCTGATAGGCCAAAGATTGTTTGCATGGGAAATAATCCGCAAAAAATACAAATTTATGGAGCAGTTTTGTCTCTTTATGTAACACGTTTAGTAAAGCTTGTGAACAAAAAAGGAAAACAAAAAAGTAGTCTTGTTTTTGATGAGTTTCCGACCATTTATCTGAATAAAATGGACAGTCTCATTGCTACAGCACGAAGCAATAAAGTAGCTACCTGTTTAGGTGTTCAGGACTTTAGTCAGCTTCGTAAAGATTATGGTAAAGAACAGGCAGATGTAATTATGAATATCACCGGCAATATCGTGAGCGGACAGGTAACTGGCGATACTGCAAAGCAACTAAGTGAACGCTTTGGAAAGATTATGCAGGATCGGGAAAGCCTATCTATAAACCGCTCAGATACTTCAATTAGTCGTTCCAAACAATTGGAATCAGCAGTACCGCCTTCGAAAATTTCAGCCCTTTCTTCGGGTGAATTTGTGGGTATGGTAGCTGATGATCCCGACAATAAAATTGAACTTAAAAACTTTCATTGCGAGATATTAAATGACCATGATGCACTAAAGCAGGAACAGGAAAATTATAAGGAAATCCCTGTTATCCGCAAGCTGGATAATGCTATGGTACAGCGGAACTACCTGCAAATAAAACAAGATATTCAGGATATAATTCAATCGGAAATGGAACGGGTATTAAGTGACCCGGGATTGAGCCATATGGTGATTCGGAAGCTTCAGTAAATGTCTAAAAAACCAGGTTCTCTTACTCGCTGATTTAGTCTTAATAATCCTGTTTGCTCATGAAATGTTTATACAAATTTCCTGATTTATGATATTTCTACTGAAGTTCTAATAAAATATGGTATGTATGAAACGAAGTTCCCACTTGTTTTATATGATTTGAAGTATAACAAAAACTATAGTTATTTATTGGTTTGCCAATTGATATTGTTTCTAATGGACGTTTTTTAGTAACTGTAATGCATTTGTTAATTCGGGAAATTACTTTCGGTACAGAACCTTGTAAAACATATCCGGCAATACAGCCTTGTTTATATCTATCATTAATAAAATTGCCAATCCCAGTATCAATATATCGGTTAGTTAAATAAGAAGCATTGACATGAGAGCCGTCAGGTTTTTGCCAATCGCTTTCAGCCAGGTTTTTCGCCTCAATATGATAGATAAGTTCATCAGAGGAACTCCAATTTAAAAATTGCATATCAATTCGCGGTGCTTCCTTTGGAGTAATAGTATTATTATATACTTCATCAGAATAGATACGTGGTTCAGGCACAACGTGAATTCTCCATTCCTGTACAGCGGAAGTTGCTTTAATATACCTGATTAATTCCGCTGTTATTCTTTCTTCTTCCCAAGAAGGATCATAGCTTTTTTGCTTATGCATTTCCCGATAACCATCAATGAGAATATGAATACATTTCATTTCAAACGCTTGCCGCACATCCCCAATAATGCCAATATTCAGCTTCCCTTTATTCATATTCAGACATTAGTTTGAGTGTTAATAACATCAAACATAATTTCGTCTGCATCATTCATAGCGGTTGAACGGGACCAGAATCGCTTTTCATTTGGCTTAATAAGGTAGATAGTGTCGTTGTCAAAATATTTGATGACCTTTCTAAAATATATGCTTTCAGAATGCTTTTCAAAGGAATAGTCATCTATTTGTTTTAAGAGATTAGTAAGTTTGTTTGAATTAGAAACCTTTTCAACCAGGGTATTTTTTAGTTTTTTAGAAAACGTTATTGAAACTAAGGTTAAGGGTGAATTGAATGCTGTTTCATAGACCTTTGCAGAAACAATTGTATTATCTGAAGCGTATTGTAAAACATCATTTAATTCAGTACATAGTTGTTTTGCATATTTCTCAATATCGCTTATAGCTACTCTTTTATAAGCAGATGAGTTTTCTCCTTCCTGGAATAAATCAATGACATATTCCAAAGAATCTTTTATAAGGATTTTATCTTTTGCATTTAAGTTCAGACACTTAAATATTATCTCGTCAATTTCTTGTTCGACAGCCAAAACCTGGCTATCCGCACTTAATACTTCTTTCTTTTTAAGGTGAGTAATTTCGTCCACTTTCTTGGAGAGAGCTAAAATGTGCTCTTTTTCAGCAAAAAAAGGAAGAGCAGGCAATAAGAATATTTCATTCGGTTTTACACGCTCCCTCTCTACCCCCCATGATGAGGCAATAAGAAAAAGAAAGTAAGAAGAAAAAGAAGAATTTAAATATGCTGTTATTGCTTTTAGAGTGTTGCTATCTTTGCTGCTGATGCCGAAAACAGTGCTTGTAAAACTACAATCATAGTTTAAAAAGGAGGCGCAGAACCGTTTATTTGATTGTCCTTCTTTAATTAAAATGTGTGGAGCGAAATATGCTTCTTTACAACCTAACCTTCTGAACATTTTAGTGTCAATTGAAATCGTATTTTCCTTTCTGGAATAATATCTTTCAATTACTTCAGCATCAATATGGGGTATTTTACAAATGTCATCATCAGGCTTATCATTAGGATTTGAGGTTTGTAAACCTACTCCCATATTCCACCCTTCGTTCTTTTTCTTTTTCAATTCTGTGTCTAAAGATGTAAAATCACTTAGTCTTTTGATAAGTGCAAAGTCTCTTTCTGTACCCCACATAGCAACTTTCCATATTTTTGAATTGGCATCTGAGGATTCTTCTCTTGGAATATATTTCACGTCAAAAACATCAATCGCCACTCCATCTACAAGCCTATTTTTTAAGAAAGTTTTTGGAGAACAGTAAAGAAGTTTTTTGCTGGGTATTGCAGGTTTTTTTGCTTGATAAAATAAAACACATGCAGGCCCAACTGCAGAAGCAAACAGATTACCTCCATATTCTCTTTTTGTTTTTCTTAAAGCAGAAAAATTGTAAACGGCTTCTACATAGCTCTTATTAAAAAGAAAATTGCGAAAATTTCTATATCCGCTTGTAGTGTTGAATAAAATTTTGCTGGCGGCTACCAAAGCAATTTGCCCATTAGGACAAAGTTCAGTGGCTCGATGCAAAAATGCTAACACATACTCTTGCGCAAAATCAAGTTTTTGTAAATATTTCCTATCCTGAGTGGGTAGGTCTCCGCGCTTAAACGGAGGGTTCCCAACAATCAAATCGTAATTAATATTATTGAATAGTCCTTCTTTTTCCAAACTACTCATTCTAAACAAGTTCTTCCCTTGTTTGCTCTTATCATCATTTTCAGGATCAAATATTAAATAAGGAAACTTTTTATCCTGCCATAGGGTACGTGGATTAAGATAATCCAGCAAAGCTAAATACAAGCTGAAAGCAGCGACTTTAATAGCATCGGCGTTAATTTCAATTCCATAAATGGAATTAACGAGTATTTTTTTTAATGTATCGAAATTTATTTCCTCATTCTTATGTGTAAATTTCCATCTACTAACAAGACGTTTAAAAGATTCCACAAGAAAAATACCTGATCCGCATGTAAGGTCAAGCATTTTTAAATCGTAGTTATGGTTGCTTTTGTCTGCCCAGGGAAGCTTTTCGTTTAGTATAAAATCAACTAATGAATGCGGTGTATAATATGCACCATCATTTTTTGTTTTATCCTCGCCTTGTTCCAATGACATAAACTCCTCATATATTTCGCTAATGAGTTCAATTCTTATTGCACTAAAATCAAAAACTTTCCAATTGAACAGATAAGTCTGTCCGGTATTGCTTCTTAAATCACTCCAAAAACATCCTTTAATAAGTTTAAGATGTTTATCAGTTACAACTTGCCTCTCCTTTTGGCTTACAGGTGAAAGATTTCCGTTAAAAGAACGCTGAAGCTTATCATATAAATTATATGTAGATTGAGTATCCTCCAATATATCAAAGTAAGATTTAGCCCCTTTAAGATATTTTTCATAAAACTGTGAGGTAGTTCCTCCTCTATCTTCAAGGTATAAAATAAAAAGAGAGCGAAGCAGCAAATCATGTACTATATCTATATCTAAACCATTCTCTATTAATTCTCTTCTTACTGAAGCTAAATTTTTCATTAATGCTTTATCCACGCGCCTGTTAGCATCGAGCTTTTCAGCGTATTTTTTTTCTTTCCAGAATAATCCTGAATCAATAGATGAACGGCTAAATACCCGAACCAACTCTTCGAGTTTAGCTTCAGCAGTTATCAGAGTATTATAGGTAAACAATTCTAATTGAGCAATCTTATCCAAATTCCTTTCGGGATCAATGGGTTCAATAAAACAATTATAAATTCTAAGTTCAACAGGGCTGCTTATGAAAAGAAAAGGTACCTTTCTTTCATTCCATGTTTTTTTATGAATTTCGCATATTGATTTTAAAGTTGATTGATCAAAATGCTTAACAGTTTTGAAATATATAGTAGGAAATTGACCGGAAAAATGAATTTTATCTACCCCAAATTCCTGAGCCTGTCTTACTGAACGGCTTTTCAGGGAATTTAAATTTTTGTCAGGCTTCAATACAGGAACTGATGTATCAGAGAAATCAAGAACCTGAAGAACGTCCTCTATATTTTGGGGTTTTCTCAAAACTTCTAAATTTAATAATTTGGACTAAATGCTTTATGTTTTATTTCAACAATTTGTTAAGCTTGTTATCTATATTATTAAGCCTGATGACTATATCTGCTATATTAATTTCGCTTTCATTTTTCGGGAAGCCGATAAATGCATGAAATGTCCACATCTCTATTATTTTATCAAAATTAATAGCGTAGGGTGAGTAAGCTGGATTATCAGAATATAGAAGAAATGTGTCATTATTTGATTTTACTATTCGCTTGAAAACTATTCCGTCATCTTTTGTAACAAGTATATAACGGTGATTATCTTTTAATTCAGAAAATTCCTTTATATACCTTCCCAAAACGATTGAACCTTCATTTATTGGAGGCATTGAATCGCCTGAGATTTCAAAAGCTCTATATGTACCGTCAGGTAAATTAGGGAGATTAAATTTGGGTAATTGTTTTATATACTCTGGGTCTTTGTACCCATTCAAATAACCAGCTCTTGCTTTAGCTGGTATAAGTTCAATGTTCTCCTTATTATGTTTGTCAATAGAAATGGTTAATATTTTAAGCGCCTCCTTATTCCCAAAAGTTTTTTTGGCCCCATTGTAAATCAATTCATCAATTGAAACTTTAAAATAGGACGCTAAATTCATCAACCTTTCAATATTAGGCTCATTAGATCCGGCTTCATAACCTGCCAAAGTAGATCTGCTCAATCCCATTTCAGTTGCCATTTGGGACTGTGATTTTCCTAAATTCAGCCTAAGCTTTTTAATGTTTTCAGCAACCATTGTCTTAAAATAGGACTAATGTTTTATTTTAGGACAAAAGTAATGTTTTAGAATAGAATTTTTAGTATTTTTGTTGGAACGATTTTGCATTACTCAAGGAAGACGGTAAACCGTGAGTAATTTAAGGAGTAGCAAAAGCTGAATTGATTTAACGTATTGATAATTAACAGTTTCTGAAAGAGGTTCGGGACCCGTCCGGTCCGCACCCCAAAAAAGACGTTGATGATCAACGTCTTTTTTGCTGCATCCATACAGTACATCGAACCGTATGGATAAAAAATAGAGGGTGCATATCAAGATGTCGTTCAAGGCGCTTTTATCTGATTACAGATAAGGTTTATTACTTTATTCCAATTTTCACTCATTCTGACGCATCGAAGTGTTAACATATTTTGTGCTCGTTTCTTGTCCATCGTTGACCAGATAGTTTCATTCTTTTTTGTATCACTGTTCTGTGGGCTGATTCTATGGCGCCCGAACCAATCAATCCGGCACCCATACTTCGATATTTTTTGTAGTCCATCCGGTCTTTATTACTCTGATAATATTGCAGCAATTTCTTTTTAGCGTTTTTTATGCTTGGTTTCTTTGCAGGTAATGCAATAATGTTATTGATTACTTCTTCTGTATTACTTTGATACAGCAATTATTCTTTCGCAAACTCACAAAGGTGTTCAATTGCATGAAACCAATCCAGGATTTGGGTAGCCTGTGGATAGTTGACCTTCCATCAATAGGCAAGCAGTTTAAAAAAGATGAAGTGTTTGGTTCTGTTGAGGCAGTAAAAACCACTTCCGATTTTTTCATGCCCGTAAGCGGAGAAGTTTATAGAGGTTAATTCTGCTTTAAAAGACAATGCTTCACTGGTGAATACAGTTTCTTTTACAGAAGGATGGATGATAAAGATTAAAACTACTCGACGCTACAGAGGCAAATTCTTTATTAGATGCGCAGGCATGTACGAATATAATGTTGGGGAGCTGCATCCACCAACTGATTCAACAATTATTTACGTACATGGCCATTGCCACCAAAAAGCGCTTTCATCTGTCTCTAATACTTTAAAAGCCTTTCGCTTCCCGAAATTTTGGAGTGCATCAAGTACCATCAGGTTGCTGCGGTATGGTCGGCTCCTTTGGTTATGAGCAGAAACATTATGAACTGTCTATGCAGATAGGAGAGCTTGTGTTGTTTCCATCAATAAGAAAAGTAAACAAAGAGGTATTGATTGCTGCGCCGGGCTCCAGATAAAAGATGGTACAGGAAGAATCGCCATACATCCTGCCGAAGTGCTCTACGATGCTCTAAAAAACCTGGCAATTAATGATTGTAAACTCTGATTGAAAATATATTCAATAAAACAGGAGCGCTTCTGGACTTCGGCTTATTGGCTATTAATCTAATTTTTTTGAAATGCGTGAAGCAAACTCTTTCATTATTCTAATTGTATTCTCTTTGAGAATTCCTTTGAAACGAAATTGCGGTATGTAGACACCAATACTGGCAATTACTTTTTGGCCTTGCATAACGGGGACGGCCAATCCTACAATTTGGCCATGTGTAATTTGAATAGTGTGTTGTTCCGATCTTATATTTTTTATTTGTTTATCAAAGGCTTTTGGGTTTGCTGCTTCTTTCCAAACATTTTCTTTTGGTAATCCGTACTTCTTAATATATTTCTGCAATTCATCGTCAGGCAGCATTGAAATTAATAAGCGTCCGGAAGTAGTTTCATAGGCTGACTTTTCTGCAGGAGTAGTAGCCTGAATATCGTTTGTGCCATTAGCTCTCAAAATTGCAATACGCAGGTTTCCATTTAAAACAGCGAGTAATGCATTTTCATTTAATTTTTTTGCCAGGGCTTCCAGTTCATCCTTTGCTGCTTTAATAAGATTCTTTTTATATCCGTCATGTCCAGTTAATGTATATGCCATGGAGCCTAATGAATATCCTTTTTGTTTATCGGCCTTGTCTAAGTATTTACGGTTAACCAGCGTTTTAATAATGTTGGCGCAGGTGCCGGCATTCAAGTCAAGCGCAGAAGCAATATCGCTCAGAGGTTTTGGCGTTTCAGGGTCTTTGGATACATACTCTAATATATCAATAGCCCGGTGTATAACCTGAATCATACAAAAGGTTGTTTTATTAGGCAAAGTAGAACTTCTATCAGAAAATGGTAAACTTAGAAGCTATAATTTTTTTATTCTGTTGCAAAATTGGAAACCCACTGTTGATTGTTCATGCGCATTTTCTCCTTTTTCTTCTAATGGCTGTTGACGGGTTATATACCTGCGCAGCTAACGTTTTCGTAAAAAAAATTTTTGGCAGAAAGAGTAAACTCGTTTACATTCACACTATAGTAAAATGATATTTTACATTGTAAAATTATAATGGATGATTGCCAAGAAACTAAAATTGCTGCCTCAGCTTTTAACCCTAAGATGCCGTCACATCCTTATATCAGGATTACTATTTTATATTACCGTAAACCCGGCGCTGGCGCAAAAACCAAACATTGTTTTTGTGATATCTGATGATCAGAGTGCTGCTCACATGGGCAGTTATGGCAACCCAGA
>JBGSYC010000098.1:0-5152 GCA_041751095.1 Flavihumibacter sp. | reverse complement strand
TGCATTACAGGTCAAGGCAGATTTCGAGTACCCGGGTAATAACACAAACGTATTAGATTACATTCATCAAAAAAGTGGTGATCTGGATTTTTACTTTGTTAGAAATACCACCAAACAATGGATATCCCGGCGTTGTTCTTTCCGGCAGAAAGAAAGATCGCCGGAAATATGGGATCCGGTTACCAGAGAAATGTTTCCTGTTACGGTCTATCGCCAGGATTCATTTCAAATTCTGATCCCGGTTACATTTGCGCCTTTTCAGTCTTACATCATCGTGTTTAAAAAACAGCAGCCGGCCTTCCATTATACGGATCTGACTACAATCAATTCAAACCCTCCCATGATCCGCCATGTTGCCAATGGCATACAGTTTTTGCAAAATGACAACGTTGAATTATTTTCGGCGGGGGGTAACCGTAAGGTCGAAAATGCGAACATTATGCAACCCATAGAAGGCCCCTGGAAGATCAGCTTCCCCGCAAACTGGGGAGCGCCGGATTCAGCCCTTTTTCCTAAATTGATTTCATGGAGTGAATCGGAAGTACCTGGCATTAAATATTTTTCAGGGACCGCAACTTACCGTAAAACATTCCGCTACGCAGGTAATCCCGGATCAAAAAATGAAAGCATATTCCTTGACCTGGGGGATATCTCTACCATTGCTGAAGTATGGCTTAATGGCCGTTCACTGGGAATTACCTGGGCCATGCCTTTTCGTTTTGATGTAACCGGAGCAATTAAAAACGGCGACAATGAACTCAGGATTGAAGTGGCTAACGCCTGGGCCAACCGGGTAATCGGCGACGCTGTCTCCGGTGAAAAATTTACTAGTACCAATTTACCGGTAAGCGCTACCGGTGTTCCCTGGGCTAAGTCACCCTTAGTGCGTTCGGGACTGCTGGGGCCGGTGAGCATTCAGCGGGTGAAAACGTATTGAAAGATGTGCTATAAACGGTTATAAGATGAAAAAAATAATGTTGCTCGTAACATTCTCCGTTGCTGTGATCATAACAGGATTCAGCCAGACAGGTTTACCGGATACGGCAACTTATCTGGCCGCAATAAAAAAGGAACTACAGGCTGTATGGCCAAACAACAGAACGGTGAACATCGTATTTCACGGGCATTCCGTACCGGCTGGCTACTGGGCTGATCATAGAGTGCACACCCTTGAATCTTATCCTCACCTGGTACTGGAAAAGCTTAAAGCGCGCTATCCATATTCGCCGGTCAACGTTATCGTTACCGCTGTTGGCGGCGAAAATGCAATAAAGGGACAAATAAGATTTGAGGAAGACGTATTGCGTAAAAAGCCGGATGTTATCCTGATTGATTATGCTTTAAACGACCGCTCCGCCGGCCTTGTAAGATCTAAAGAGGCATGGGAGAAAATGATACAGGATGCTATTCAGCAACACATAAAAGTTATCCTGCTAACTCCTTCTCCGGATCAACGCGTAAACATAAATGCGGAAGGCAATGAACTGGAACAGCATGCCGCCCAGATCAGGCAATTAGCGGGAAAATATCATACAGGCCTTGCAGACCCCTTTATTCTTTTCCGCAACATTAATAACAGCGGCAAGATAGCCGAGGTCATGTCATGGGTAAATCACCCTAATAGAAAAGGGCATGAAATCATTGCGGATGAGATCATGAAATGGTTTTGAAAAACTCTGTACTATACATTTACCAGCAGTTGTCCTCCCTGTTGTTTCGTTATAAGTGTTTTGGAACATACGCTACTCCAATTCCAATGTGGATCTTCCGAAAGTATTTTACAGCTTTCATACCCACTAAAACCTGATTATCTGATAATGAAAATAGCCACCTACAGTATAATGTTAACGGGGTCAACGGACGCCTGCCTGTGCTGCTCCGCTGGCTCAAAGAAACGTCACCTGATGTGATGTAGTTTGCCGCAGGATATTAAGGCACCCCAGGAAAATTTCCGGAGAAAGATATTCAGGATGCGGGGTATTAACGGTTAATGGCTAAAATCCTGCAATGTGGGTTAAGACCTCCGGTATCTTTTTCTGTTCTCGAGCATTAGGATCAGAGACATCCTTAACTGGTTCCTTCTTAGTAAATTCATTGACCCAATCTAAAAGTGCTTGTAATTTGATCAGGTAACTTTTGCCCACCTTCATGGCAGGAAGATTCCGGTGATGAATATAATAACGAACGGTGCCTACCGGCTTGCGCACGACCTGGGCGGCTTCAGTCAGATCCAGCAGCCTTTCCGGATTAATGAGATCTGTGGTGGCTCGTTTCTGGTTGTTCTCCGTCAGGGTATTGACAGTTGATTGTAACTGGTCAAGCCTGGAAAGAATGAGTTCGAATGGATTGATGGTTTGCATTACAGTTATATTTAATTGTGATTAACTGCATGCAAATTCTGGCGGATGTGATTTTTATTCAGGCAGATTAGGGAGTAAAATTAGGCGCGTTAGGGAAATTCCTAAATGGTTATGACAGCTTCTTTATTTTCAATGCCTTGAGTTTCTCTGAATTTTTGATAAAACTGTTTTTATTCATGAATTCGGTGATGAAAGTCTTTAGTTTTCCGATAGTATTGCCTAGTTACTGCAGGTAAGCCTTGAATTTATTCAAGGGGGCCCTTTTTAGGGGAAAACTGATACCGCAAGTCGATCACATAGCAATACAACCATTTCCCATCTAAGGATTTCTTGCTACTGTAAAGCTCTAACTATTTATATTATTGAATAAGCCACAACTCTTCTTTATGCCATTCAGGTTTCATACCAAGAGCATTCTGATCTACAGCTGGATGTTTTGCAAATAAATCTGATAGCTTCTGTGTAAAGCTATTTTCAGGATTAACAACATTAAGAAGATACTTCATACAACACAGATGAATGTATAACATATGGTACTCTTTCTCTGCAGGTACATTTTTGATCCACTTTGCTGGGGGATTTGGCAATAATTTAGGTCGACCTGGCAGATTTCTATTCCATAATCTACTATGATGCGCGCAATAGTTTCTTATTTGCGCGATAGATTGGAGCCAGCTTGGTAAAAAGGTGTGGTTAACGGTTTTGAATTGGAATGCTATTGCATCTTTAGACTTGACATTCGGCTTAAGATTTCCATATAACTTCGATAAACTTCCGAAACTGGTTATTTCCAACGTTTTCCAGCATGGTGGAAAACGCAAGTCATCTTTATACTTTTTTCGATGCTCTTTTATAAAGGTATCTTTTGACCGTTCTATTTCTTCTTCGAGAGCGGATAAAGTCTTTATTAATTCCATTGTGTTAATAAAGATGTCCGTATTTTGGAACCACCATGCATCATACTCATGTGACAACTCATAAATCATTTTTGTCCGCAGGCTTATTTCAATCCTTTCGATAACATCGAATAAAAGTATTCGCAATTCTCTGTCAAAATTATATAGGGAAATTACATCTCTAAACGTGCTATTAGGCTTAAAAATGTGGGTTTCTTTGTTCGACTGCATTGGCCACCAATATCCCGCTAATCTATAATAGCTAATATTCGACAAGAAATGAATAGCATTGTCATCGTCTACAATTTTTAGACCTCTGGCTTGAAGTTGTTTAATTTGTTCCTTGAATGTTGTTGGTATTTTTGAAAACATATCTTTCAAAAGTAAGCAAGTGCTGCAGGAATATTATATTTTGGCGGGGGAAGTCGATAAAAGCAAAAGACTCACCCTGGGACGCTGTTCAAATGGGTAGCGTGGTGAGTACTGTTATAACAAAGATAATAACTTTACCCTCATTTACTAATCAAACTCTAATTTTATTCATTGTACCAATTACTACATTTTACGTGTATGCCTTATTATTTACGATAATTTTTAAGAAAAGTTGGCCTTAATGTATCAAGCTCCCTAATTAGATTACTAGTGTAACTTACTAATTTTCAATAACTTAAGCTTCTCTGTATATTTGTTAAAGCTATTGTCATTCCTAAATTCAGATAAAAAAGTCTCAGTTTCCCGATGGAATTTCCGGAATACTGCAGGTATGCTTTGAAGATCTGCTCCAGTGTGTATTCCTTCTTAAAATAATTAAGCTGGTAAAAGTGGTCGATCATGGCTGCCATGCAGCCGTTCAAGCCATAAGGGTTCTTACCGTTATCAAGCCTTGGTACCGGGGAGAAGATGTTAAACTCGAAACCGGCTTCTTCTGTTTTTTGCCTGATGAACTGTAAAGTTTCTTCCGGGCTGCCATTATTGGTTTTAGGACTTCTAAAAAGAGAATCGTTTTGGCAGCCGGTTGCGTTTCATCTTCCGATAATGCAGGTTCTTCCACTAATGGAGGTTGAAGCAAAGGCATCGGAAACTCAGCTATTCTTTTTTCAACCGCATATAGTATTGCCGTTCTGTTCTGCTCATCCAGCAGGTACATCTGGCTGAACTTAGGATCCTTCTTAAGATTTTCATTTTTGACGTAACACCATTTCAATTCTTCATCAGGATGGTCATCCAACTGTTCAGTATGCGGTGTAAAACTTTCCTTCAGCAATTCTGCGCAACGTTTTAAAACAGGAAGCTTCAAGGTCTATATCTTTTCGGTGAGCTTCATCAGAAAGCTTTTATTAAAGGTCCAGAAAACATACCTCGTTAGGTCTTCGAAGTAGTTGGTGTTCCAGAAAGAATCGTCAGTCAGGGTGATATGATTACTCAGCAGGGTGATGCAATTCCCTGTTCTTATGATCTGCGCAGCATATTGATCATTTGACCCTATTTTGAAATTGAACTTGCTGGTGGTCTTTCCTTCAACCTGTACCTCGTTTAAATAATAATGATTCGACAACAGTTTTGTAGCAAAGCCGACTTTTAGCTTTTTACTCATTCTTCCGGGCTTTTTAAACAATAAGGAGTAGAAATAATTTTTATAAAATTTCCTCAAAAAACATGTATCAAATCATGTATCAAATAAAAAAGCAGCTACGAATTTTAATTTCATAACTGCTTGATTCTCTGTGGGCCCACACAGATTTGAACTGTGGACCCCCTGATTATGAGTCAGGTGCTCTAACCGGCTGAGCTATAGGCCCAAGAGCTTTGCAGCCCTCTAAAAGATGGCAAAAATAGAAAAAATTGCACTAAGTTGATTAAAACTCCTCCCCTTCATGTAATTTTCTCAATAGTTAT
>JBGSYC010000097.1:0-105012 GCA_041751095.1 Flavihumibacter sp. | reverse complement strand
GGTCGACATCACCGACGGTAAAAAGTTGTTGCTTTCCGATGAAGAAGGCGGCCGTGTTGCAATCGTCACAATGGCAAATAATCAAAACGCCTGACAGCAACAGTTTCGTTTCTATCAGTTGCCGGCGTGGCATAAAATTCTATCCAACATCAGTTTGTATGCTATGGGTTGCTAACTTTGCACCAGCTACCCTGGTTAAATATAATTTACATGTTATGAGTTTACTTAAGCAGATACTGAGTCCATTTGTGGAATTTGAAGATGATAAAAAAACTGAGCCGGTGAAGGAAAATGTTAAACCTGCCATACCGGTGACCCGGGAACCTGTGGTTGAAAATGCAGAACATCCGCTCATAACGGAAAGCAATATCGGATTATCCCCTGCGGCTAAAACAGTTCACACTCCTGGTGGCCTTAGTACGCCCCTCCCCGAACATCAGCAATACTTTGAAAAGCTGATAGACGATGCAAATGCAAAAAATCCCTTGTTCCAGGGCACGGACTTTAAAGAATTCACAGATAGTAAAATGGATATCGATAACATTACTGATGATGAGACAAAGTACCGTACGGCATTTAATGTATTGAAAAGAACAGGCCTTACTAAAGAAAAGCTCATTTCCACCGCGCACGAATATCACAATATCATCGGGCGCGACCTGAATGCTTTTCAAGGGGCGCACATGCAGAAGTACCAGAAAGAAGTAAAACAAAGGGAACAGCTTATTGAAAAGAAAGCAGAGGAACTGCGCGCCCTGTCTGAAAAGATCAATTCATTGAAAAAGGAGATCAGCCAGCTTTCACAGGAAATGACGGAAACAAAAGACAAGCTTAATCTTACCAAAAATTCATTTCTTCTCGCCGGTGAAAATAAGCAGCTGGAAATTCAGACGGAACTTCAGAAGATCGAAAAATATTTCTGACGAGGTTTATAACGGTCTTGAATAAGCGATGTAATTGTTGTCCTCTTCATAAAAATGCACTCCCAATAATCTTATCAACATTTACCAGGTTTTCTATTTGGTTAAATATAAATAACACGATAAAATTTTTTTGTTTAACTTTAATTTATATCATTGTCACATAACTGAACACTTTAAAGAAGCGCTGGTTTCCGATCCCTCGAATCAATAGATCATTTCTGTCATAATATCTCAGTTGTTTTGGATGAAACGGCGTCAGCCGACTTGATTGCATGACCTCTCACGGTTGAGTACAGTAGCGTCTGAAGGTTGAGCGATTTGACGTTTGACGGGAGCGTGTCCTGACGTCCGACGGTTAAGGAATCTTTTTAACGTTTACTCCGAATGATGACAACCGTCTGACGCCGACCGCCCTCTGACGCCCGACACGGCGATTCGCCTCCGGAGGCATCATTTATTCGTACCAGTTAAACACCAATATAATCGACTCTCTCATTAATTAACCCATACACTTTCTGCACATGAAAAAATTATTGGTTAGCATTCTGATCCTGATATGCTTTTCTCTTAGCCATAACGCACAGACCTTATATGGACTTACCCAGCAGGGAGCCGGTACTGCACCGTTCTTTTACAGCAATGGAGCTTTATTTTCCTATTCACTTTCTACCTCTACCTATAAGGTGGAGAATAATTTTTGCGGCGGGTGCACCGGCCGTCCAAGTGTGGCGCAGGGAATACGTCCGTCAGGCTCACTATTGCAGGCTTCCGATGGAAAATTATATGGAATGACGGAGATTGGTGGACTCAGGAGCTATGGTGTCATTTTTTCTTATCTGCGGACAACATCTGAAAATCAGTCTCCTCAAAATTACGCCGTGTTGCATGATTTTGATCTTACCAACACCGGTGGAGCTCCAACAGGTAGCCTGGTCGAAGCTTCAAACGGATTACTGTTTGGCATGACAAGTCGCGGTGGAAGCCACGACAACGGCGTATTATTTTCCTATTCATTTGCGACATCTGCTTTTACAAAGTTGTATGACTTCGATAACACCAATGGTGCAAATCCAAGAGGAAGCCTGCTTAAAGCTTCCGATGGAAATTTATATGGTATGACAAGCGCCGGTGGAAGTAACGGGGGAGGGGTGATCTTTTCCTACTCTCCGGCAAACGGCAGTTTCACCAAACGCTATGATTTTACAAGCGCAGATGGCAACATGCCTTTCGGCAGTTTTGTTGAGGGATCAAATGGCAATTTATACGCAATGACTTCCTCAGGTGGGAGTAATAACGGAGGGGTTATCTTTTCATTTTCTACCCTTACCTCCACTTTTTCAAAGTTATATGACCTTAACAGCCCTGGCGGAATCTTACCATTTGGTGACCTTTCCAGGGATGCTGACGGAGAACTTTATGGAATGACGAGAGATGGTGGAATCAACGGCAAAGGGGTGATCTTCAGATTTTCTCCTGTGTCGTCGGAGTATACGAAACTTTTTGATTTTGATCAAACAAATGGAGCGAATCCAAGAGGCAGCCTTACGAAAGTTTCTGATGGAAAGTTTTATGGAATGACAACTGCCGGCGGCGGTGAGTCTGGTGGTGTGCTTTTTTCATATTCACCCACAACATCTGCTTACGCAAAACTCCTGGACTTCAGTGCGACCAGAGGGAATACTCCGTATGGATCATTAATAGAGGCAACAGATATATTTTTTCCGGCAATCCCAAAAAATTTGTACGCCGTTTACACCGGCAGTACCTACGTTAATCTGGACTGGGATAATTCAGTTGGTGACCCTGTCGCGGTGAGCTATGATGTATACAAAAATGGCATATTTCAATTTACAACCATCAACTCAGACACAACCGTCAGCGGTCTTGTTCCCGGTACAACATATTCTTTTAGCGTTAAAGCACGTGATGCCTCGGGCAATACTTCTGCTTTTAGTGAACCCCTAAACGTGACCACTAAATCAGCTGGCTTGAATTTGCAATATAAATTTTACGAGGGCGTTTGGTCGGTTCTTCCGGACTTCACAAAATTAACCCCTCTTCAAACAGGTTACGCTGTCAACGTTGACATCAATGTAAGGCCGGCAGGTGTAAATGATCATTTTGGATTTGTGTGGGAAGGGCACATCAATATGCCGTCACCCGGCGCATATACATTTGAAATCATTTCAGATGATGGAAGTAAATTGTACTTCAATACCTTTTATGATCATCATGCGGAAGCGCTCGTAGATAACGATGGCCTGCATTATAACAGGTCGGCTACAGGAACGGTTAACATTACCGAAGCCGGCTTGTACCCCATTGCGTTATCCTTCTTTGAAAAAGAAGCCGGTGAGATGATGGAACTTTACTGGAGCGGCCCTGGTTTTGAACGGCAGCGCGTACCAGACAGTGCATTTGCGGATAACCATCCGGTGCCACCTGCAGCAAACGGGCTTGATTATAAATATTATGAAGGCACGTGGGATGCGCTTCCTGATTTCACTTCCCTTACACCAGTCAAAACCGGGATCACCACAAATGTAGACCTCGGGATGAGGACGCCGGGGAGAAACGAAAATTTCGCGTTTTTATGGGAAGGTTATATCGATATCCCTGAAGCAGGCGAATACATATTCGAGACGGTATCCGATGATGGCAGCAAGCTTTACTTCGATTCATTTTATTCACCTGGGGCTACGGCGCTGGTAATCAACGATGGCCTGCATGCAGAGCGGTCGGCAACCGGAACCGTATATATTTCAACAGCCGGTTTGCACCGGATATCAATCACATTTTTTGAGAAGGACGGGGATGAAAAAATGCAGGTTTACTGGTCCAGACCCGGACACATACAAAGGCAGATTATCCCAGGCAGCGCCTTCAGACGTATTGCGCCAAACCCTGTCAGCGGTCTTCATTATCGCCACTATCAGGGCACCTGGAATGAATTACCCGACTTCAATATGCTGCACCCCGTTAAAAGAGGTTCAACACCTAATGTGAGCCTTTCGGAGAGACTGACCAATGATCATTACGCGTTTGTATGGGAGGGTTACATCACGCTGCCGGCCGCAGGCGAATATACATTCGAGACTGTGTCCGATGATGGCAGCAAACTTTACTTCAATTCATTTTACGCTCCATCGGCAACCCCACTGGTGAATAATGACGGCCTGCATGCAGAACGTTCCGCTACCGGAAGCGTCAATGCCTCTGCTGGTTCATATCCTATAGCAATCACCTTCTTTGAAAAGGATGGTGGAGAATTGATGGAGGTTTACTGGACAAGGCCAGGTTTCGGGAGAGAGCGAATTCCCCACAGTGCCTTTACCCAAGGCCCTGGTGCCACTGATTCACAGGCAAATACTTTTGTAACTACCAGCGTTAACAAGAAGTCTGCCGTTAAGGCCGTTACGGATAATACCGTGATAAGGAAGATTTATCCCAATCCTTTCATCGAAACTTTTAGTATTGATTTCAACAACAGTGCAGGTACTAATGAAATCAACGTTGGATTATATGATATGAAGGGAAGACTGGTACACCTTTATCATGCAGGTAAGATGTCTTCCGGCAATACAACTGTGAGGGTTAACCTAAGCAAAGAAAGATTGTTACCGGGAGTTTACATGGCTGCCCTGCACATAAACGGTGTGCCGTCAAAAGTTGTACAGCTGATAAAAGCAGACAGGTAACGCAGACGGTCGCTGTTTTTGAATGAAATCATTTGTTAACATAAACCTTCTAGGTTCGAACTCCGGCAACTTCCTCCTTAAACCACTAAACCTATAAGGTTCGCCACGCGCAGGGAGCATACCTTATGAGCCGCACAACATCCCGCCGCTGTATTCAATTTATCTGACGAATTTGGCACAACCCGGCTCAACAGGTTATCTTGTGGCAGCCCTGGCACAGCCAGATACAAACACGTATTTAAGTTTACATTGCCAACACATACCCCGAAATGGATGAAATCATGTTCTTGCGGGATAGTGGAAGCCTGCACTTTGAAACGATAACCTAAAGAAGTCCCCCTGAACCTTTATCCATCCTGATACATTTTCCTGTTCACTATATTTGTATGAGTACCTGCAACTGATTTAATAAAATCCCCTCCTCTCATAAATTGCTATGACATGGATACATCACCGCTGATGCGTTCAGGCCCGCGAAGTGCACCCGTGGTTTCCAACCAACTGATAATTCCCTCCGGGTCATTTCTAATACGGCAACTTCATTATCTTCGAACCGGTAATATAAATACAAGCCAGTTCAAAGCAGGGTACTCATCGGTGTTATGACACTTGTTAAACAACGTAGGCATTCTATGTAAAGGCTTTGAGAATTACCTGCAGCAGGAATCAACACCACAAACAATAACAATACTATTATGCACATTTCAGCTGAAACTCCCGGACAAACCATCAATAAACCTACTTCCGGTTACGCTGTCCGTGTATCACTTATCGCAGCCTTAGGTGGCTTTCTATTCGGATTTGAAACAGCCGTGATCTCCGGCGCTGAAAGGATCATTCAACAATTATGGCAGTTAACACCTTTCTGGCAGGGGTTTACGGTTGCATCGAGTTTGATTGGTACTGTTTTGGGCTCTTTGATCGCCGGACTACCGGCACAAAAGTATGGCAGAAAAAAAGTGCTGGTGGTCATTGCTCTTTTATACCTTGTTTCCGCTGTTGGCTGTGCTGCTACTTCTATTTGGATACTGTTTGTCCTGTTCCGGTTTATCGGTGGCATAGCCGTAGGAGCATCATCGGTTGTAGGGCCTATGTACATTTCGGAAATAGCTCCCGCTCACCAGCGTGGCAGGCTTGCCGGTTCCTTTCAACTGATGATTGTGGGAGGAATATTTATTGCGTACCTGACCAACTTTCTGTTTTTAGATATGGGGGATGAAGGATGGCGCTGGATGTTAGGCATTATGGTTGTTCCGGCTTTGTTGTTTGTAATCCTGCTGCGTGGTATTCCGGAAAGCCCGCGCTGGCTGGTTTTAAATAACCGTGATGAGGAAGCAAGAAAGGTGTTTGCAAGAACAGGTGAACAGGATGCAACCGCCCTGATCCGGGAGGAGCATGAATTAGCCAGAAAGGGCACAAAAGAAAGCCTTTTTAATGGCAGGTATAATAAACCGATTATGTATGCAGTGCTTCTGGCGATGTTTAACCAGCTATCCGGTATAAATGCCATTCTTTATTATGCACCGCGCATTTTTGAAATGGCGGGCTTCAGCAAGGCGGAGGCCTACCTTCAGCCCGTTTACATCGGTGGCGCCAACCTGCTGTTTACTTTACTTGCCATGACCGTAATTGATAAATTCGGCCGGAAAACATTGTTAATCATTGGCACTTTCGGGCTGATTCTTTTCCTGGGCCTTACTGCACACGCATTTAGTCCGGGAGGAACTATGGGTAGAAATGTATTGATCTACCTGCTTGGATACATTGCATTTTTCGCCTTTTCACAAGGTGCGGTGATATGGGTTTTTATATCAGAAATCTTTCCAAATTCAGTACGTTCTCAAGGCGGTTCATTAGGAAGCTTTACCCATTGGATAATGGCCGCCATTATCTCGTGGACCTTCCCTGTTATCGTGGAAGGGAGCTCCAACGGCGGATTTTACTCCTTTGTTTTTTACTGCGGGATGATGGTTCTTGCATTGATATTTATATGGAGAGCAATACCGGAAACAAAAGGAAGAACATTGGAACAGATCCAACTTGATTTAGGGATCAGGTAAATACGTTACCATTACTTTGCGTGGAAGCAATAAGCTGATGCGTCCGGTATCTTCGTTTATTATGAACCCGCGTCAACTTCTGCAACCCCATCACGTCACGGCAGCCTTCGAAGGATCATTATACATCTTTGCCTGTAGCTGCTGATGCTAACTGGTTCGCAAGGGCAACAAGATTACGGAAGGTGATGTTTGGCTTAACACCGGCAGGCGGTTGCAATTGTTTGTTATTTTCCAGATAAGCAGTTTTCATTCCGGCCTTAGCTCCACCTCCAATGTCCCACCAATGTGAGGATACCAGCAGAATATCTGAAGTATTTACTTTGACCTCATCTGCCGCCCAATGGTAAACCTCTACGCATGGCTTGTACTTTTCGAAGCTTTCTGCGCTAAGCACCTGTTCGAAATAAGAAATAAGACCGGTACGTTCCATCCTGCTCAGCACAATTTCCTGAGGCGAATTGGTTAATGCGGCAGTACGGAACCCTTTGGCGTACAAGGCTGATAATCCCTCGGGAACGCCATCATGCACAGGCAGGTGCCTGAGCATTTCAAGTATAGGATCGATCGCAATACTGTCTATTGTTTTTCCCATGGACTTTCCTGCCATCTGCATGGTTTCAGTGGCAATCGATTGAAAATCCCTAAACGGTACAGTGCAGTCCTCCACGAATCCATACTGCATCAACAGCTCAAACCAGGCATTATACCCTCTCTTGTCAGACATCAGCGCATTAACTCTTCTTTCAACTTCCGACATGTCCAGAAGGGTTTGATAAACATCCAGCAAAACCAGTTTAGGTTTCAGCGGATCCAGGTTATAGATGTTCATATTGCAAAATTCAGAAAACTAAATCAGGGGTTTCGATGCCATCCGGCTGTAAAATTATTTATACCTTTATCCCGGTTTCTGATGCGTTTCACATACTCCGTACAGTAAAACTTTTCAGAAGAAACCATTAGCTGAAGATAGGTTCTTCGCAGATGATGAAATGGTATTTGAAGACAAGAGTTTATTGCCCCTGAATAATCCGCGTTCAGGTTCACGGCGGAGAAACTTCCGGGCGCATAGGATTCTAATACTTTTCTAATGTAACTCTAATGCCGTTATATAGCTGCAAGCCTACCTTGAATAACAGCTTATAAGGACCTAATTCCTGAGCAGGATGGTTATAATTATTCTTAATTATTCTTATTCACTTAACATTAATCATAAATTATGAGAAAAATAGCACTACTATGTTTGTTGGCGATTTGTGCAAGTGGTTATTTGCGCGCCCAGAATGTCGACCAGGGTAAAAAGCACCTTTACTATCAAAGGTACCAGAGTGCAAAAGATCAGTTCGAAAAGGTACTGGCGTCCAATCCAAACAATATAGAAGCGGTGTACTGGCTGGGCCAGACACTCATTCAGGACGGTGACTCGTTAGCTGCAAAAGCGCTTTATCAAAAAGCGCTTGCTTCAAATGGTAACCCACCTTTGATCCTCGCCGGCATGGGTCACATTGAATTAATGGAAAACAAACTTAGTGATGCACGTCAACGTTTTGAAAACGCGATCAGCTTAACCAAAGGAAGAGATGTTGAGGTAATTCATGCCGTAGCCAGGGCTAATGTGGATGCCCTTTATGGAGATGCAAATTATGCCATTGAAAAATTAAACAATATTCCTAAACGCAGGAGAAAAGATCTTAAGAATGCAGAAACATACCTGCTTATAGGTCAGGCCAACCGCAAATTGATCAACGGGGGTGGTGCTGTGACTGCATTTAAACAGGCGCTGTCTATGGATCCAAATTTAGCTGAAGCCCGGTACAATATAGGCAAGGTTTACCTTACACAGAATAACCCGGAATTCTTCCTTCCTGCTTTTGAAGAAGCAATCCGGATTGATCCTCAATACGCACCGGCTTTTTACGAGCTGTTCTTTTACTGGTTTGAACGGGATATCAATAAAGCGCGCGACTATTTTAACAAGTACCTCGCTGTTTCTGATAAAAGTCCTTCAAGTGAATACGACAGAACAAGCATTATTTATGCTTCACGGGATTACCAGACGGCAATCGACTCCGCCAAAGCAAAAATCACCCAATACGGGGAGAAGGCTGATCCGCGTTTCTACAAACTTATTGCCTACAGCTATGATGAATTAAAGGATTCAGTAAGCGCAAAGAGCTATTTAGACCAATATTTTGCAAAACAGAAAACGGAGAATTTCGTTCCGCAGGACTTTGTGTTCCGCGGTAAGCTTTTAAGCAAATTCCCCGGGAACGAGCAGGAAGCTGCTACAAGCTTTGAAAAGGCTATCCAGTTAGATACCTCGGCGGAAGGCAAGTTGAAAATCATGTCAGATGCAGCTGCCTTAGCCGCAAAAGCAGCCAATTACAACGAGCAGGCGAACTGGTTAGGCAAAATTTATCAGCACACAAAAGATCCTTCAAACAGGGACTTGTATGATTGGGGATATGCACATTACCAGGCCGGCAACTTTTCGTCTGCCGACAGTATATTCTGCGATTTATACGCCAGCAAATACCCTGATGAGATTTTTGGTTATCTGTGGTGTGCAAGAGCATCCGGAGCCCAGGATACCAGCATGGAAAAAGGTACTGCCATTGAACCTTATAAAAACCTGATTGCATTTGCCCGGGCAGCAGGCGAAAGGGAGGACTACAAGTCAACCCTCATCCAGGCTCATGGCTACCTGGCAAGCTACTACGCCAACGTGGCAAAAGATAAGGATTCTGCCGTTACCTATCTACAAAACATATTAAAACTCGATCCTGATAATGAAAGTGCGAAACAGTACATCAGTATACTGACAAAACCTGAAGCAAGTACATCGGCTACCTCATCCAAACGCAAATCACCCGCGAAAAAGAAAAGGAAAAAATAGAGATTGTTCTGTTCGTTAGCACGGAACCTTTTTGCAGCATAAGGCCGGGAGGGAATTGCAAATTTTCAAACCTTGGTAGACAAAATGTTCCTGCCAAATCAATCCAACCTGATTGCCTTATTTTAGCTCCGCCGGCATTTATTTCAATAAGGTAATCAGGTTGACAATCACTATGCAATGACTTCCTCGACAAAAGGCCGGCTCCGCCGGGAGCCTTGTGTTTATAGCAATGCTGGTAATTAATTCTTCGGCTCCATAGGAGCCACGTAAACTTCACCTGGTTCTAATGGAGCAGAACCGTTGGGGCATGTTTTGCTATAAACACGAGGATGGGCCATAAATTAAAACTGGCGAGGGGCGTTACTTTCAACCTTAGAGATTTTAGCAACCGGTAGATGAATAATAAAAAGGCTTCCCTTCCCTAATACTGAAGACGCTTTTATTTGTCCTTTATGGAGTTTAATAATCCGCGACGCAAGTGATAATCCAAGGCCGAAGCCTTCCCTGATCCTGTCGTCATTAACCCTGTAAAACGGCTGAAAGATATGTGTTAGCTCAGACTCAGGTATTCCTATTCCTTTATCACGGACGGTGATGATTATCACTTCATCCACTATCCTCAGCTTCACCACCACGTTCTTGTCTTTCGAATATTTGCAACCATTGATAACGATATTTTTTATTGCGGTAAATAACAGCTCCTGGTTACCAAAGACGAGTAATTTATTTTGCTCTTCGGGCAATTCTTCAAATTCAAAAGATACTGAATAAGACTTATTTATTTTTGACACGGCAGACGGCAGGTGAAACAATACTTCGTCAATCCTCAGCAATGCAATTTCCAATCCCCCCGGAGACCCGGAAGCTTTTGCAAATTCCAAAAGGGTCTGTGTCAGTTTGCTCATGTGCAACACGTCCTGGTGTATAGATTTCATTACCAAACGGTATTCCTCTGCCGCCCTTCCCCGCTGAAGAGACACTTCTATCTGGCTGGATATTGACGTTAATGGCGTTGATAATTCATGTGAAGCATGGGCGATAAAACGCTTCTGCAGATCAAAGCTTTCCTGCAGGCGGTTTAATAATGAGTTTACCGTATCAGATAAATAGTACCATTCGTCTTTGACACGGCCAGTATGGATGCGGCGTGAAAAATTTTGCGCAGATATGTCATTGACTTCATCGGCGATTTTTATAACAGGCCGGAGTAACCCCTTTGAAAAGAAATAACCACCCATAAAGGCTATGACCAATCCACCCGAAAAGCTTAGCAGCAGAATGTTAAGTAACCTGTTTAGATTCTGCCGGCCTTCCACGTCTTCGCCGGCAGCAATCAAAACTAAGCTTACGGCATTATCAGCATAATGGTACGCCACACCCTCTTTCATGCCTTTCGTAAAGTAGATATTGCCTTCCTGCCTTGATCTGTTTAATAATTCCTCATCAATATAAATTGAATCTCCGGTAAGACTGGTATATTGATATATTTTTTCGTTCTTATCATTGTAAGCCTGCATTACTTTATTAAGATAAGCCATGGAAGTTGCAGAGTCGATCCTTTGTATCAATTTGTTCGGGAATACCTCCGAGCGGCTAAGTAATCTTCCCACTGTGATCGCCCGGTTTGTAAGTCTTGTTTTATTCGCATTGATTCGCGAATTATTGAAAAAGTAATAAGCTGACACACATACCAGTCCCAAAATCACAAAAACCAAAGCAGTAAAAAGCAGCGTTATACGGATCCTGACCGGCATTATCTTTCTTTTATGATATACCCCATCCCTACATGAGTTTGTATAAGTTTTTTCTCAAACGGTTTATCAACCTTGTTGCGAATATAATTAATGTAAACATCAATAACATTCGTATTGGTATCAAAATCAATATCCCAGACGTTGATCGCTATATCGGTTCGCGAAACCACCCTGTTTTTATTGCGCAGTAAATACTCAAGCAACTGGAATTCCTTAGCCGTTAAGCTGATAGCTGTTGTTCCACGCTTTACTTCTTTACTGTCAAGGTTCATTTCCAGGTCGCCGGCATGCAGGGTCGTCCCAACAGGAAGGCTCTGATTCATGGTACGTTTCAGCAGCACTCTTATCTTCATGAGCAATTCCCTGAATTCGAACGGCTTAATGATATAATCATCTGCACCCGCATCATACCCGTCGATCTTATCGTTTAAACCGCTTAGCGCGGTTAACATAATGATGGGGATTTCAGGATTCTTTGCACGTACCATTTTACAAAAATCATAGCCGTTAATACCCGGGAGGTTAACATCAAGAATGATAAGGTTATATGGATGTGATTCAAATAATTTAAATCCAATACTTCCATCGTATGCTACTTCAACATAAAATCCGTTTTCAGTCAGACCTAACTTTAAGGTATCAGCAATTTTCGGTTCGTCCTCTACGATTAGTAATTTTCTTTCTTGCATATCTGGGATATTGGGCATTTATACAATATTTTGCAAACCTGAATGCCATTTATAGACTTTGCCTCATTATCGGAGCGCTTCTACGATCTTAGCCGTTCATTCCACCCTATCTTACACTCTGCAGTCCAGGAATCCGGTTTCTAAAGTTAAAACATCAACCGACTTAAAGAGATTAAATTACTATTAGAAACTCGTTGGGTATGAGGTATGAGGTATGAGGTATGAGGTATGAGGTATGAGGTATGAGGTATGGGGTATCGGGTATCGGAAGTGAAGATTATGGGGTTGCCAGACGGCAAATGGCTGTTTATGCTCACCTGCGCTATGTTTCGCCCTATACCTGCCCGGTTAGCAGGCCGGTGACCCCGTAGCCTGCAAATATTAACACGCCAAAACAGTAAATTTGGCAAACACATTTAACAGGCTCAATTATTGTATTAAGAAGGTTTTCAATTTGCTGCCATGTTGTAAGAGCACCTGTTTAACGAAATGAAGAATATTATGATCAAGCGTCTTTTTTCCTTACTGACATGCGTCATATTACTCACCCACTGTGGAAAGGATTCCCCTACGACCTTAACGCACGGCACAACGAATGAACCTGTAGAAACAGCGCCGCCGGTTCAAAAAGCCATATCAGTACAGATAAATGATGTGGTTAGTGGTATGTTCGCTGCGCTTCCTCAGCACTACAACCAGTCAGGCAAGACGTACCCCCTACTGGTCAGCTTACACGGTGCCGGCCAGATAGGGAATGGTGGCAGCGATCTTCCCTTGTTATTGAATGATGGAATTCCACGGCTTTTATCAGAGAAAAAGTTCCCTCCCCGGTTTACCGTGAAAGGGCAGCACTTTTCGTTTATTATTTTAAGCCCCCAGTTTAACAGATATCCGTCTTTAGAAGAAGTGGAAGAATTTCTGCTGTACGCAAAAAAAAATTACCGGGTGGATCCGACCCGTATCTATCTCGCCGGACTGAGCATGGGGGGGTTCATTTCCTCGCGTCTGGCAGGGACCTATCCGTCTGAATTTGCGGCCATTATTCCGATCTCCGGGGCAGAAAATGACCCGGAGGTCTGCAAAAACATTGCAGAAGGAAAAGTCCCGGTATGGGCATTTCACAATAAAGAAGATCCGCAGATTAATGTTGCCGGGGCAGAAAAATTTATTTCTCTCATTAATGGTTTCAACCCGGTTGTACGTCCAAAGCTGACGATTTTTAATGCGCGTAGCCATGATGCCTGGTCATCAGCACTAAACCCGTTATATAAAGAGGACGGCCTGAACGCATATGAATGGATGTTACAGTATTCCAGATAATCTGCTGCGCATGCTTTCGTCAGACTTGGCTGTGGACGCCTCCGGTAATTTCACGTTTATTTAGCTAGCCGTAATAAAATAGAGAATTTTCCCACTGAACTTGTTACTGCTGCAAACCTGGCGGGCAGGTAAATAATAAGTTCGTTAATGATGAAAGTTAATTACAGGGTACAATCACCGAATAAGTCTTTACTCCTGTTAATCATTTTGCTGGTATTTCTGGGTGGAGCCTTTGCCCAATCTGCCGGAAAACCAATGGTAAAAGGAAAAGTGATGGATTCTCTGTCTTCTGCTGCATTGGGATCGGCAAGTATCCGCGTTTTTAACAGCCTCGACAATAAACTGGTGAATGGAAATTTAGCTGCCGCATCAGGTGAATTTTCAATTGTGCTCCCTTTTGGCGCATATTACGCGGAAATAGAATTCATGGGATACAGGCCTTATAAAAGCAGTGGCTTCGTGCTTTCAAAAGAAACTCCGTCGCGGGATCTTGGCCTGATCAAATTGGCGCTTTCCTCAAAAGCACTGGAGGAAGTAATCGTGCAGGCAGAAAAGAGCTCGATGCAATTGGCGTTAGATAAAAAGATATTTAATGTGGGAAAAGACCTTGCAAATGCAGGCGGTTCTGCGTCGGATATTTTAACCAACATTCCTTCCGTATCAGTAGATCCCGAAGGAAATGTGAAACTGAGAGGCAGTGACAATGTGCGCATTTTAATCGACGGCAAACCTTCAGGGCTTGTGAGCATCAAAGGCGGAAGCGGCTTGCAGCAGCTGCAGGCCAGCATGGTTGACAGGGTGGAAATCATCACAAATCCGTCCGCGCGCTACGAAGCCGAAGGTATGGCCGGCATCATCAATATCATACTAAAGAAAGACCAGAAACAGGGCTTTAACGGGTCTGTTGAATTAGTAACGGGTTACCCAACCAATGTAGGAGGTGCGGCGAATTTCAATTATCGCCACAAAAATCTCAACTTCTTTATTAATTATGGAATAGCATACCGGAAGCAACCTGGCAGAGGTTCTTTGTACCAGGAAGTGTTTAGCTCCGATACAACTTTAATTTTACGGCAAAACAATACAGGCCTTATCACAGGGTTAAATAACAATATCCGGGGAGGCCTGGATTATTATTTTACAGAAAAGAGCATCCTTACTGCTTCTTACCTTTACCGACGCAGTCAGGCAAACAGGATTACGGATATTCGTTATGAAGATTACCTTTTCAACGCATCAAATGCAACCGGAGTTACCATGCGCCGCCAGGATGAAGACGAAACGGAGCCCAATTCCGAATACTCACTAAGCTATAAGAAATCGTTTGCCAGGAAGGGTCATGAGCTTGTTGGTGAGATTAAATATATCGATTACTGGGAAAACTCCTATCAGCTATTCACCCAAAATACATTTCGTCCGGACAAAACAGAAGACGCCTCCAAAGCCATCATTCAGAATTCACAAAATGATGAGTTTGAAAAGCAGTGGCTCTTTCAGCTTGATTATGTAAAGCCTCTTGGTCAGGAAGGGAAATTCGAAACTGGTGTTAGAACCAGTTTCCGTAATATGGTAAATGATTATGTGGTAAGCCAGCAATCTGCTTCGGGAAACTTTGTTCCGTTGCCCGGCCTGGATAATATTTTTTTATACGATGAGAATATTCATGCAGCTTATGGCATCATAGGCAATAAGAATAAGAAAATAGCCTACCAGGCAGGATTGCGGGCGGAGTGGACGGACGTAAAAACAACCCTGAAGGAAACCTTTCAGGTAAATCCCCGCAATTATGTGAGCCTTTTTCCGAGTGCACATTTCACCGTTGACCTGCCTCAGGAAAATGCCATGCAGCTAAGTTATAGCCGGAGGGTAAGAAGGCCTTTTTATAACGACCTGAGCCCTTTTGTTACTTTTTCAGACAGCCGTAACTTTTTCAGCGGCAATCCTGACCTTGAGCCTGAATTCAGTAATGTATTTGAGGTGGGCCATATCAAATCTTTTAATAAGGGCTCGTTTACATCTTCGGTTTACTATCGTCGGACGAAAGGAAAAATAGACCGGATAAGGTCTGTGGATGAGGAAGGGAATTCGGTCACCCGCACGGAAAACCTGTTATCCGAAAACTCTTTTGGCACCGAGTTCACCAGCGGGTACTCACCTTTTAAATGGTGGAAGCTTGATCTTAATTTTAATTTCTTTTTTGCCGATATAGATGGAAGTAACATACGCGTCGATTATAAAGCAACTACCTACAGCTGGTTTGGCAGGCAGACTTCACGCTTTATGTTTCCGCAAAATTTCGATGTGCAATTGAGAACCAATTATGAGGCTCCGCAAAAAACAGCGCAGGGCAGGCGTAAGGCTTTATACTATGCCGATGTATCTTTGAGCAAAGATGTTTTCAGCGGAAAGGGCACGTTGAACCTTAATGTGCTCGATGTATTCAATACCCGCCGCACCCGGACGATCACCAGGGGTATCAATTTTTATACGGACGGAGATTTCCAGATGAGAAGGCGTCAGATAAACCTGACGCTTAATTACAGGATCAGACAGGCTAAGCAGGCGGTTAAGCCTAAAATGGCTGAAGACGGAAATTGATGTATGTTGGTGTTGGAGGCTTCG
Source organism: Flavihumibacter sp. (assembly GCA_041751095.1). GTDB lineage: Bacteria > Bacteroidota > Bacteroidia > Chitinophagales > Chitinophagaceae > JADCRZ01. The sequence continues at coordinate 89,053 of JBGSYC010000097.1, read as the reverse complement.
TACGAGTTCCGGATATTCATTTTTAAGCGAAGGGTACTTTTTGGCCAATCGCTTTAGTTCCCGTTCAAACTTAGGAATAGCTTTGACCTTATAGTTCATTAAACAGGTCTTCTGCGTTACGGGCTTTTATTTTGCCGGCCTTAATCAATTCATTTCTTCCACAGCTTCCTTTACCTATAAGGTTGGGTACCCAACCACTCTGAACCACTAAATAAATCTACAATGATTTTACCCGTGATCTTATCTGAAAGGACGCTTTAGGTTGTGATTATCACATGTTCTGAACGAATTTAATCAACTATAGGGCATAAATAAAACACCACAACAATTTGCGAACTACGCAGCTTTCGTTAACATGGATTAATCATCATTTTGTTACAGGAAGGAGCAGAAAACACCTTGTAAAGTATACATTGCGGGAAGTGATTCTTGAAAATTTGGCAAAAATTGCTGTCATCATTTCAGTCGGGTCAGTTTGGTATCCACTTTGTTTGCGTTAAGGAAGAAATTTGTAAATTTGCCGTAACATTATAATGTTACGGAAATAATAATAAGGGTCTACGTAATGTCTGTAAACAGGCAAAGCTTATGACAAAGTTTCTGTTCGCTATACTGATCATGATAACCGGGCTCAGGCTTATTGCTGATTGTGGCAATTTGGCTTACAAATTCCCCATTACCCAACCCGCTGCGCAGGAAGAAGAAAGCAAAAGTGAGCATGACGACACTAAAAACGGCAAACGATATAATGAAGACATTTATCATACCAGCGTTGTACAATATTCACTGTTCATTGTAACGGCAATATTATCTTCCTCCGGTGATCAAAAGCCGTATGATAGCTTTACCGATAAGCCAAATACACCTCCTCCTGACTTTACTTAACTTCCATCCGCTTTCTTTATCATATTCTTAAGTCGATTATTCAACTGAATTTAATTCATTACCAGGCCTAAAAGAGCTGAATTATGAAAAATTCAAAATTTTCAAATCTCAGGCATGATCTGCCGGCAGCCATAGTTGTTTTTTTAGTTGCCGTACCGTTGTGTTTAGGGATAGCACTGGCTTCCGGCGCGCCCTTCTTTAGTGGCTTAATTGCAGGTATCGTTGGCGGGATTGTGATAGGTGCATTAAGCAATTCACAGTTGAGCGTAAGCGGACCTGCAGCGGGTTTAACAGCTATTGTATTGGCTGGGATAACAAAACTCGGCACGTTTGAGACTTTTTTATCGGCTGTAGTTTTAGCCGGTGCGTTTCAACTGCTGATGGGTTTTTTAAGGGCAGGCAGCATTGCCAATTACTTTCCGGGCAGCGTAATTAAAGGAATGCTCACGGCCATCGGCATCATTATTATCTTAAAGCAATTACCACATGCTATTGGATATGATTCTGAAGCTGAAGGTTTAATAGCTTTTGAGCAATCAGATGGCAATAATACCCTTACAGCCTTACTGCAGCCACTGCAAAATATTCACGTCGGCGTAACGGTTATTACACTGGTTTCTTTAGGCATACTTATCCTTTGGGAAAAGCCGCTGTTAAAACGTTTGAAAATAGTTCCCGGGGCTTTAGCCGCTGTAGTTGCAGGTATTCTGCTCAACTTTGCTTTTGCTGCCTTTTTCCCTCACCTTGCCGTAAGAAAGGAACATCTGGTACAGGTGCCTGTTGCAAATAATTTGAAAGAACTTATTCAATTATTTACTTTGCCTGACTTTACAGCTATGTGGAATAAGGAAGTCATTATAACAGCGGTTACCTTAGCTGCTGTGGCTTCTATTGAAACCTTATTATGTATTGAAGCTGTAGACAAAATGGATCCTCACCGCAGGGTCACAGACCAAAATCGTGAATTAAAGGCGCAGGGTATAGGCAATATAATTTCAGGATTGATCGGTGGCTTGCCCATAACCAGCGTAATAGTACGTTCAACTGCCAATATAAATGCCGGGGCCAGAACAAAGGCGTCAACAATCATCCATGGCTCATTAATTCTGATTTGCACAGCTTTCATCCCCGGAATTTTAAACCTGATCCCTTTAGGTGCACTGGCAGGTATTTTATTGCTTACTGGCTATAAGCTTGCGCGGATATCCATCTTCAAAGAAATGTTTGCAAATGGAAAGTACGAATGGATACCTTTCCTGGTTACCGTTATTGCTATTGTGTTTACTGACCTGTTGAGAGGCGTTGGCTTAGGACTATTAACAAGCATGTTAGCAATCCTTTATGGCAACATGAAAAACCCTTACTTCTTCCATAAAGAAAAGCACCATGCAGGCGAGCTTATAAAAATTTACCTGTCAGAAGAGGTTTCATTTTTAAACAAAGCAAGCATCAGGCTAACATTGGACAAACTTCCTGAAAATTGCACCGTTCATATAGACGCTACTAAAACACAATATATTCACTTTGATGTGCTGGAGTTGATAAGGGAATTTAAAAACATTAAAGCTCCGGAGAAAAATATCACGTGTATCCTGACGGGCTTCAAAGAAAAATACAACATCGACAATACACATCACGTTTTATCTGAAAGCCCTGTTCAATATCCCGTGGAAGAAAAACAACTCATTCAAAAAGAAGAAACAACAAACAATCATTCACCATCAAAAGTTCTACAATGAGGACACTTACAAAAGAGTTACAGGAAAAAATAACTCCAACGCAGGCTCTTGAAATACTAAAAGAGGGCAATAAACGCTTCGTGCGAAACCTAAAGGTAAACCGGAATCTTTTAGAACAGGTAAATGAAACGCGCGAAGGGCAATGGCCTTTTGCCGTTATACTTAGTTGCATAGACAGCCGTACATCTGCCGAATTGGTCTTCGACCAGGGCCTGGGAGACATTTTTAGTATACGGATAGCAGGGAACGTAATCAATGACGATATTCTGGCCAGCATGGAATTTGCCTGCAAGTTGGCCGGGTCAAAATTTATCCTGGTTTTAGGCCACACCAAATGCGGTGCTGTCAAGGGGGCGTGCGACCACGAACAACTGGGTCACCTGTCACAACTCCTTGGTAAAATAGAGCCGGCCATAATGGAAGAAAGGATTACTAAAGAAAACAGGACGTCGGCTAACCCTGAATTTGTTGAGAATGTTTCCAGGATAAATGTATATAGAAACGTAAAAGAGATTTTGAACAGAAGTTCGGTCATCAGGGAACTGGTCGAAGAAGGCAAAGTGGGTATTGGTGGGGGTAAGTATGATGTAGCATCAGGAGATGTAAGTTTTTATGAGGATACAATAACCATTAAACAACCCCGGGAAGCGGAAATGATGGTTGAAAGATAACATGGGCGGGAAGGTAGCAGTGGTTCGTTACCTTCCTTCCTTTAACAATCCGCAAAAACTTTTGCAATTTTCCGATGATTTGAATAGACGGGGATATCGGCAAGTGCATGTGCAGGAGAACATCAGAGCGATAAAGGCATTGTAATAGAAATGGATGCGGATAGCGGGAAACCTAAATTCAAAAGAAGATTAAACCTGATGAAATTGTAAATGCTTTTGTTCGCAATAGCATTTACCTAAGCCCAAATGGAGCTTGTATGAAGGGGGAATCCGGGAACCTTTTATTGCCGTGTGGCCTGGCAAAATTCCTGCCGGAAAAGTGAATACGAATAACGTGATGAGTGTGGTTGACCTTGTACCCACGGTGGCAGATTTAACCCAAACAAAAACTTCTGCTGATTACATTTCAGATGGAGTTGATGCAAGCGCGGTTTTACCGGGGAAAAATAAAAACACAACCCGGGTTATCTACTGGTGCTACAACAATAATCCGCTGCCCGGTAAAAAGGAGAATATTCGCCAACACTGGCAATCCGCTCCGGCAAATGGAAATTATTGATGGAGCCCGATGGCTCGAACAAGCAACTGTATAATCTTGAGGCAGACCACAGGGAAACAATAGACAGGGCCGGCGAAGAAAAGAAAATGACCGTGCAACTAACAGCGAAGCTGAGTAGCTGGTATATGAAGCATATGAAACATTGATCGTGTCAGTTCATAAAACTAAATCATAAAGGCTGGAACCGCTCCATCTGATGCTCTCCGCCATCACCGGCATTCGTGAATGGCGACAAACGTAAGCGGGAAAACCCAGATAAATCCTCAAAAAGCCAGTGTCTGAAACTTCAATTAAGATCAGCAATTCAAATCACTTCTTTTTCGTTATACCGGAAGGTAAGGCCTGCGGCCCGGTTGTAGGTCCTGCAACCGTCAACTGCCCATCTTCTAAAATTTCCATCCTGTCTATAAATACCACACGTTTATCGCCAGTAGAAGACGTGCGACCATGATAGACGCAAAACATCTCTTTACCATCCGGTGAGTACGTTATACTGTTATGGCCCGTACCTGTAACCGTACCGCCCTGCTCAACATTCTTTTGCAACACCGGGTTGTTGACAGCTTTTGCAAAAGGGCCCAACGGGCTTTTGGATGTAGCATAACCGACTGCGTAATTTTTGCCGCCAAAAAAGTTTGCTGAATACATCATGTAATAAGTATCTCCTTTTTTGAATGCAACCGACCCTTCCGTCCAGCGGCGATTAACTTCCCGGGATGTTACGGAACGGCTTTCCCATTCAGCTTGTTTATCACTCATGCTTACCGGCGGACGCAACAACAACACAGGCTCACCAATCACACCGCTAAAGTCGGGCTTTAGCGCTACACCGTAAACCCAGCTTTCCTCGATCTCGTTAAACCAGCCTTTCTCCTTTGCCCAATTTGCTACTTCACTTTCTACAGCGTGCTTATAACAACACCGGGAGTAATAGAGATACAATTTTCCATCTTCATCAAACATCACATTCGCATCGATGATCGGATAACCCGGATCGAAAACAGGTTTGTTACTTATGTCAACATACGGGCCTGTTGGCCTGTTCGCCACGGCTACCCCAATGCGAAAATTTTCCAGTTCATTTGTTGGATTATAACTCCATTGCGAACTGTAAAACATGTAATATTTGCCCTTCACTTCATACACTTCCGGCGCCCAGTAAGCACCATTGCCCCATCCATTTTTGTTGTTGCCGAAATACACTTGTCCTTCGTTTTTCCAGTTAACAAGATCGGAAGACGAATATGCAGAGAACCCGTTTTTAGCACCACCGCCCGTGCCAAACATGTAATACTTATCGCCCTTTACATGCAACACATAAGGATCACCAAACGCAACCGGCAAAGGATTTTTATAGGTTGACTGGTGTAATTGCCGGCCCGGCTGCCTGATGGCTTGTGCAAACGTTACACCCGTATTCGCCATGCATAATGCAATCCATATGAACCCCGTAATTTTTTTCATGGTCGTTTGAATTTATTTATTGATTATAGCGTAGCCCGATGTTTCAAAGCCGTTTTATCAAACACCGGTCCGGAAATTTATTCATCATATTCGATCCATATGAAAAATGAAATGATTAATGACCTGCCCGACCGTAAATTAGTTGACGAGGATAATATTATCACCCGTTCATTCCTCCTTTACAATTCGATCAGAGAATATACCTGGTCGTTAAGATACCGCCCGCCCGGGCGGCGGGCCGTGTAGTCGAGGTTAAGCCAGTAATGCCCGTCATTTTCATGATAATAGAATTCCCTGATCTTTACATCATTGAACAAATGAAGAATGGCCTGCTGAATCACCTCGAATTCCTTTTTATCACCGCAATACAATTCAGGGTACGCATGACCCTCCACCAAAACAATCCTGCAACGCGCACCGATAGATTGCAGGCAGGAAAACATCAGTATACTATGGTCGTCGCAATCACCTCCCAATCCATTTAAAATAGTTTCCTGGGGCGATGCAAAATATTCATCTCTCTTGTTATCAGATACATACCTGAAATTAGAATTGATATATTTAAAAAGTGAAAGGTGCCTCACCAGAGGCCCGTACTTATTGAAATACTCATTGAAGTACGTTAATGAATGCATCACAGAGAAATTTCTTACCAGCGAGTCTTCGTAATTGACCTTTGCCCTGATGCCGCGCACCGTTTTATCCCTGTACGAAGTAAAATATCCGGGGTTAATGTTTAAAAGATCGTTCTGTTTCGTGTCTTTTGTGCCCCAGTTGTTCAACACCACACTCCGGTAATCCTGAACCACGTCGGGAAATGAATATTTCCTTGAAAAGGAATTGTAGAAGAAAAATACCAGCACAAGAAGCAGGGCCGGGATGATCAGGGGCTTAAATATTTTAAGTACAAGCCTTACCAGTACAAAGGCAGCCAGTATTGACACAAAAAGATCCAAATTCCATTCGCCGACCATTAGCGGGGGAATGAAACGGTTAAGGAACGGAGCTAACGGAACTATAGTAACAATACCCGCTATCTCCAACAGCACATTTTCAGTTGTTGTGTAATGCTTCGAATTGATCATCTCATGTAAAACAAAGAAAAATTATACCATACCCGTAAATACCCGCGGGCAAATTATTGTTAAGATTTCCCTTGAGCCATTTTATCAGAATTTGCGACCGCCACTTAATAAAAAGTATCAAAAAGCCCGGAGTTTCTTCCGGGCTTTTGTCAAATGCTGTTCATGCAACTGCTTCGGTAAGGACATTCCTTTTGCGTTTTTGGAGTCTTTTTTACCTCCCTTTCCTTCTTTCCACTCCTGTTCAGACTGGCAAATGCAACGGCAAAAACAACGATCAATAATAAAAATACCAGGAGCTTTTTCATAACGGGGATATTAAGACAATAAGGTACAAAAATTTTGCGGGCAATGGGCAAACCGGGAAATATTTAAATCCATATGCTCCAGCCCCCCTCAGTCGGCAACCAATGCGCAAACCTGTGGGGCTTAACCATTGATCAGGTTATACAGCTCATCCAGCTTCGGCGTAAGGATAATTTCCGTCCGGCGATTTCTTGCGCGGCCCTCCGGGGTGGAGTTTGCCTCGAGCGGATCGAACTGGCTGTGCCCCGATGCCATCACCCTCACCGGGTCTACCTTGTAATCTTTTGTAAGTATTCGTACAATAGACGTTGCCCGTGCCGTGCTTAATGCCCAATTGTCTTCAAAACGGGTTCGAATAGGGATGGAATCCGTATGGCCCTCGATATTTACATTGATGTCAGGATTGGAATTGAGCACTTCAGCAAGTTTGCCCAGCGCTTCTTTGCCTTTCGGGTTTACCACCGCACTTCCCGACGGGAAAAGAAGACTTTCCTGCAGACTCACATAAACTTTGCCGTTCTTTACAGTTACGGTAAGTTCATTGGAATTAAACTTCACCAGTGCGTCCGCCATTTTTTGCCGCAGGGCATCGGCATTCTTTTTCTGTTGTTCCAGCAAACCCTGTAAATTCTCCAGTTTCTTTTGTTGGTCGGCAAGCTCTTCCTTGCTTTTATTCAAAAGGGATTGCTGGGAGGCGATCTTTCCGGCTGCATCTCTGGAACTAATGTCCAGTTGCTGTTTCATATTGTTGAGGTTCTGCTGTAAGGCTGCACTGCTTTGTGTAAGCTCCGAAATAGTCCGCTCCAGTTTAGCCTTGTCGCTGGCAAGCCGGCTACTGTCGGTGCGGGCATTTTGCAAAGCAGCCTGCGATTCCATGTACTTCCTCTTGGAAACGCAACTCGAAACTGCAAGGCTAATGCATACAGCCAGCAAAGAAAAAAAGAAGAATTTGTTTTTCATAATGATGTTTTAACAGGTTAATTGAAACGTAACCATAACCAGACGCGCGAAACACCTTTTAGGCGGCATCAGGTAAGTCATGTAGTGAAATAAATATCCGGTGTATCCGGAAACATAGTTAAATCAAATTTTGTCCGCATAGCAAAAATAATTATGCACACAGGTGCATAAGTCTGGTGTAGCATCTATTGACAGGTTTATATATATTTGCATGCATTTAATTACTAAAACTTTTAGCTTTGGCCTATGCAGCGGGTAAAAAACAAAACCAGATGATCAGGCCTATCAGTTAATCAGGCTAATCCTGGTGCAGACAGCTATGTCAGAAAAGAATTTATTCGATTATACCGAAGAAAGCATCCGTAGCCTCGACTGGCGTGAACACATCCGCCTGCGGCCCGGAATGTATATCGGCAAGCTGGGCGACGGAAGCAGCCCTGACGACGGTATTTACGTAATGTTGAAGGAAGTGCTCGACAACTGCGTTGATGAACACACAATGGGCTACGGCCGGCATATAGATATCACCATCAAGGGCACAACCGTTACGGTTCGCGATTATGGACGCGGCATTCCGCTTGGAAAAGTAGTGGACGTGGTAAGCAAGATCAATACAGGGGCAAAATATGACAGCAAAGCTTTTCAAAAGAGTGTGGGTCTTAATGGGGTAGGTACGAAGGCTGTTAATGCCCTTAGTAATTACTTTAAGGTAACAGCTTTTCGGGAAGGCAGGGAAAAAACGGCAGAATTCGAGAAAGGAGTTTTGATGCGTGATCATAAGGAAATAAAGAGCAGCGAAGAAAACGGTACTATGGTAACTTTTATACCAGACGACTCCGTTTTCAAAAATTTTCATTATATCAATGAATACCTCGACAGCCAGTTATGGAATTACTGCTACCTCAATGCAGGCCTCGTTATCAACCTCAACGGGAAAAGATATGTAAGCAAAAACGGTTTGCTCGACCTGCTGCAGCGCAAAACAAATGAAGATGAGATCCGGTACCCGGTAATACATCTAACAGGAGAAGACATTGAAGTGGCCATCACCCACGAACACCAATACGGAGAGGAATATTACAGTTTTGTAAATGGCCAGTATACCACCCAGGGAGGAACGCACCTTATTGCTTTCCGGGAAGCTTTTGTAAAAACTGTCCGGGATTTCTTTAAAAAAGATTACGACGCCGGGGATATAAGGGCCAGCATTTGCTCCGCGATATCTATACGCGTACAGGAGCCGGTTTTTGAAAGCCAGACCAAAACCAAACTGGGTTCTCAGGTGGTATATGAAGGCGGGCCCTCCGTGAAAAATTTTATCGGCGATTTCCTGGCTAAAGAACTAAACAATTACCTGCATCGCAACCCCTCAACCGCCGATGCACTGAAGCGCCGGATAGAACAGAGCGAAAGAGAGCGTAAAGAACTGGCAGGCATTAAAAAGCTGGCCAATGAAAGAGCGAAAAAAGCCAGTCTTCACAATAAGAAATTGCGCGACTGCAGGTACCATCTTAATGACGAACCCACTGGTAAAGACAAAGACAAGATCGTAGAAAAGCAAAAGGAAAGCACCATCTTTATTACCGAAGGCGATTCAGCAAGCGGCTCCATTACAAAAGCAAGGAACGTGGAAACGCAGGCGGTATTCAGCCTGCGTGGAAAGCCCCTGAATTGTTTCAGTCTCACGAAAAAAATTGTTTACGAAAACGAAGAGTTCAACCTTCTTCAGCATGCGTTAAATATTGAAGAAGGATATGAGGGCCTTCGCTACAACAACATCATCATCGCTACAGACGCCGATGTAGACGGAATGCATATCAGGTTACTAATGATGACCTTTTTTCTCCAGTTTTTTCCCGACCTTGTCAAAAACGGCCATGTGTATGTGCTGGAAACCCCGTTGTTCCGGGTACGGAACAAGCAGGAAACGATATATTGCTACGACGAAAAAGAAAAACAACAGGCTACAAATAAACTTGGCAATAAACCAGAAACCACCCGTTTTAAAGGTCTGGGCGAAATCAGCCCTGATGAATTCGGCAGGTTTATCGGCCCGGTGATGCGCAAGCAACCCGTGATGATGATGCCGGATACACATATTCAGCAGCTACTGGAGTATTATATGGGAAAGAATACCCAGCAGCGGCAGGATTTTATTATTGGAAATCTTAAAGTCGAGATTGACCTTGTTAATGACGTGGCAGGGCTAAACCCAAACGAATAAATTCCGGCCGGCATATATTTTAACGTTTAGCACGAAAAACGCGTAATTACATTCACCAATGATTCACATCGTTTTTAATGAAGCAGACATTGAAGTGCTGCAAAAAAGCCTTGATATGGATGAAACACTCCGGGGAGAAATCATCCAGGTGAAAGACGACTTTGCCGTTGGTCCGTTAAAAGACATTTATACCAGGGAAGGAATAGAAGCACGGAAGCAATGGTGGAGGGAAGTTCTGGAAGGAGGCGATTACGACGGCCTTGTTGATACCGGCCGTATAAACGATGAAAACACGGTTCAGGAGCTAACTTTAAAACTTAAAGACCCGCATGAGATAGTATGGATATGGGCGGCTCAGAATAAGCATGACGTATGCGGCTACTACTGGCTGGTTAGCCAGCTACAAAGTTTCCATGGGAGTATTTGCATTCTTTATCTCCATAATCTTCCTTTCCTAAATGATAAAGGCCAGGTATTTTACCCTGTGCAATTGTCCGGCATACCGCCAAAAGAATTCCTGAAGGCAAAGAAACTGGCAAGAACAATAAGTATACCTGAGTTTGAAGCCGACAGCGATGAATGGAAAAGATTATGCGATGAGAATAGAGGGGTACGCATTCTGGACGGAGGCAAGAAGCTGGTGCAATATGATTATGAATTTTATGACAGCGAGCTTTTGAAGTTTATCGGGGATGAATGGTTAAAAGTAAGTAAACTCTTTCAGCAGTACTTTAGCAAATCAAGCCATTTAACGGGCGATGCTTTCCTGCTGTGGCGGCTAAAGAAAATGATAGCTGCGCAGCATATAGATGCGCGGGGAGAGATCAGGAATATAAAAGATTTCGAAGTAAAACGAAAAGCACTTTAATGATAAAACCTCATATAGAGATGATGAAAATTGTTCTTATTGTAATTGTATTGGCTGTTCAAAGCATAAAAACACCTGCACAGAATATTCCTGCAAAGCTGGAAGAATTTCTTGACGCTTACGCGAAGCAATATAAATTTATGGGTTCAGCCCTTGTGGCGCAGAAAGGAAAAGTTCTACTCAGAAACGGATACGGTTTCAGGAACGACAGCATCGCGGCTCATAATGATGCGAATACGATTTTCCAGATAGGATCCGTAACCAAACAGTTTACGTCTGCTGTCATCCTCAGGCTTCAGGAACAAAAGAAATTATCTGTAAAGGACAAACTCAGTAAGTACTTTACCGGACTTCCCCATGCAGATAAGATTACTATCGAAAATTTGCTAAACCATACCTCGGGCATATATAACTATACCAATGATGCCTCGTTCATGGCCAATGAAATAACGAAGCCCCATACCCGTGAAGTTATGATGGCCTTGTTCAGCAGCAAACCCTTGGATTTTGAACCCGGCACCAGTTGGAACTACAGCAACTCGGGCTATATGTTGTTGGGATATTTGATAGAAAATATTACAAGGAAGCCTTATGAGCGCGTGGTAAGGGAGATGATCCTGGAGCCACTACAAATGAATAACTCGGGTTTCGATTTTACCCATTTGCAAAGCGAGTACAAGGCAACCGGATACAGCATATTTGATGATCAAAATAAAGTGCGGGCGCCTACCGTCGATTCGTCTGTGTCTTTTTCTGCGGGTGCATTGTATTCCACCATCGACAATCTGTACAAATGGGAAAGGGCTGTAAGCGCCAATAAGATCCTCAGCCGGGACTCCTGGAAAATAGCCAGTACGCCCTTCAGGAACAAATATGGATATGGGTGGCAGATAGATTCGTTATATAACAGAACTGTCGTTTCCCACGGCGGCGGAATACATGGATTTAACTCAAATCTGTTCCGGATCCCCGAGGAAGATATCGCCATCATTATCCTCAGCAACAAAAACACACCTTATCTCAATGCAATAACAAAAGGATTGGCTGCCATAATGCTAAACGAAAAATATGAACTGCCCTCAGCCAGGGTACAAATTGCCTTGCCGGATTCAGTGTTGAAGCAATACGTTGGTGAATATGAGCTGTCTCCGGCATTTAAAATTGCCATTACTTTCTCTAATGGAGGCCTGAAGGCCCAGGCAACAGGTCAGCCTGCATTTGACCTTTATCCTGAAAAGGAAGATTTTTTCTTTTTGAAAGTAGTTGACGCACAGATAAAATTCCAAAAAGCCCAGGATGGCAAAATCGAGGAAATGATCTTATATCAGAACGGGCGGACAATACCTGGCAGAAAACTTCAGTGATCCAGACCGGAAATATCATTTTGTATTGTTGTCCGGAAAAGTTACGATCATGCTGAAAGCTTTACCCGGGGCCAATCCTGGAACATCGCCTCGCGGAAAGGGTGGCGGTGGGTGTAAGTTACGGATATCAGGCTTATTCATTATAATCGGATCTGTTGATCTTTTTTATAAAAACCGAATCACGTAAATTACACAAATGCAAATTGAAGGCATTCACCATGTTGCGATCATAACCGGTGATTATCAGGCAAGCAAAAGTTTTTACACCCAGGTGCTGGGATTTGAGATCATAGGTGAAACATTCAGGCAGGAAAGAAATTCTTTCAAGCTCGACCTTTCCATTAACGGCAGATATCAACTCGAATTATTTTCGTTTCCTGACTTCAGGGAAAGATCGTCTTTCCCTGAAGCCAGGGGACTACGCCACCTTGCATTTGCCGTACAGGATATAGATGAGGCGGTAGCTTCGTTACGCACGAAGGGAGTGGCGGTGCAGGACATAAGGGTGGATGAAATAACAATGAAAAGATTTGCATTTTTCTATGACCCCGACGGGCAGCCTTTAGAATTATATGAGCAGTGAAGCACCCAACGGAGTTTAACTCAAATCAGCTAACCGGCGCGCAGGCAGCACAAATCCGGTACAGTATCTATGAGCACAGAAAACAACACACCACAGCATCTCACCGATAATGAAACCGGCGTGTCGGGCCAATATAAAACCTGGTTCCTGGAGTATGCGTCATACGTAATCCTCGAACGGGCTGTGCCTGCACTTGAAGACGGATTGAAACCCGTTCAGCGGCGTATTCTCCACGCCATGAAAGAAATGGACGACGGAAGATTTAATAAAGTCGCAAACATCATAGGGCAGTCTATGCAATACCATCCCCATGGTGATGTAAGCATCGGCGATGCGCTGGTGAACCTTGGGCAAAAAGAACTTCTCATAGACACGCAGGGAAACTGGGGTGATGTAAGAACGGGAGATGAGGCCGCAGCCTCAAGATACATAGAAGCGAGGCTTTCGAAGTTTGCGCTGGATGTCGCCTTCAACGACAAAACAACGGAATGGGCGCTGAGCTACGATGGTAGAAAGAATGAACCCGTCACTTTGCCGATGAAGTTTCCCTTATTGCTTGCGCAGGGCGCTGAAGGGATAGCAGTCGGCCTTGCAACAAAGATCCTTCCACATAACTTTTGCGAGCTAATAGAAGCCTCCATCAAATACCTGCGGGGGAAAAAAATTGAATTTTATCCCGACTTCCAGACGGGCGGCATGATGGATGTAACCAATTACAACGAGGGGAAACGGGGTGGAAAAGTAAAAGTACGGGTGCATATTGAAGAATCGGATAAGAAAACGCTGGTGATTAAAGATGTGCCTTACGGCGTTACTACAACGCAGCTTATCGACTCAATAATAAAGGCAAACGACCAGGGCAAGATCCGGATAAAGAAAGTAACTGATAACACCGCGGCGGAGGTTGAAATACAAATAGACCTGGCTCCCGGCATCTCCCCCGATATTACAATTGATGCCTTGTACGCCTTTACTGATTGTGAGGTGAGCATCTCGCCAAATACCTGTGTTATCGTTGGCGACAAGCCCCGTTTTATGGGCGTTTACGAACTGCTCCTGGTCTCCGCTGACAATACCAAAGATTTACTCAGGAAAGAACTTGAAATAAAGCTCGGGGAGCTGCAGGAGAAACTTCATTTCACCTCCCTCGAGAAAATATTTTTTGAAGAAAAGATATATAAAGAATTAGAGAAAAAACATGAAACATGGGAGAAGGTGCTGGAAGCAATAGATAAGGCTTTTGGCCCCTTCAAAAAATCATTAAAGAGAGACATCTTAAGAGAAGACATCGTCAGGCTAACGGAGAAGCCTGTCCGCCGTATATATAAACTCGATATTGATGAATTGAACCTGCAGATAAAAGGCCTTGAAGCCGGTATTAACCAGGTTAAATACGATCTTGCGCACCTGGTGGATTTTGCAGTGGCTTACTACGAAAACCTGCTGAAAAAATACGGCAGGGGCCGGGAAAGGAAAACGGTGATCAGGTTGTTCGACACGATCCAGGCTAAGGACGTGGCCATCGCAAATGTAAAAGTTTACGTAAACAAGGCTGATGGTTTCATTGGTACCGGCCTCAAAAAGGATGAATATGTGGATGACTGTTCAAACCTTGACGACATCATTGCCTTTACAAAGGCCGGAAAGATGAAAGTGGTTAAAGTGGCTGAGAAGGCTTTCATCGGCAAAGACATCATTCACGTAGCAGTTTTTCAGAAAAACGATGAGCGCACAACCTACAACATGATCTACCTGGATGGAAAAACCGGCATCAGCTATGCAAAGCGATTTAATGTCACCGGCATTACACGGGACAAGGAATACGATCTTACGAGGGCTGAGGACAAAAGCCGTGTTCATTACTTAAGCGTCAATAAAAACGGAGAGGCGGAGGTTGTGAAGATCATACTCAGCCCGGGCTGTTCCGCACGAATCAAAGAGTTCGATTTTTCTTTCGAAGATATCGATATCAAAGGCAGGGGCAGCCTCGGTAACCAGGTGACGAAGTACCCGGTAAAGACGGTGAAGTTCAGGGAAGCAGGCCGTTCTACTTTAAGTGGGAGAAAGCTTTGGTTTGATGACCAGTTTGGCAGGTTAAATACGGAAGAAAGAGGTGATTACCTCGGAATGTTCGAGGGTGATGATAAGATACTGGTGATATACAGCGATGGTAATTATGAGATCACTGACCAGGAATTGACACAGCGGTTTGAAGCAGACAATATCCTGCTCGTTGAGAAATTTGATTCGCAGAAAGTTGTTACCGCCGTTTATTATGATCATGATAAGCTACAGTTTAATATTAAACGTTTCAGGATTGAAACAACTACGCTGCAGAACAAATTTTTCTTTATCAGGGAAGGCGAAAATAATTATCTCGAAGCGGTGACAACGGATGAGAGTCCGATTATCGTGGTAAGGAATGGGAGAGGAGCGCAAATGAAGGAACAGAAAATAAATGTAGGCAGGCTGGTGGAAGTTATGGGATGGAAAGCTGTCGGAAGCAAGCTGGTTGATTATACGAAAAGTACTGAAATAGAGTGGGAACAGGCAGACGAAAACGAAACCACGCAGGCGGAGCTTTTTTAAACAAGGTGTCAGCTATCAGCTGTGAGCTATCAGAAGACAATTGCGAATATGTTTTTTCTGACATCTGATAGCCGACTGCTGATAGCTGACTGCTGATAGCCGACAGCTGATAGCCGACAGCTGATAGCTGACTGCTGATAGCTGATAGCCGATAGCTGACTGCTGATAGCTGATAGCCGATAGCCGACTACATCCTATTTCTTTTTTCGCTTTAATCTCACCTGTGAATTTTGCGTAAGGCTGCTTGAAAGATAAACCTCATAGCGGTGCTCCCCGTCGTTAATAACCATCAGGGCGGTATTCGGCGGATATTTTCCCAGGTTTTCAGCAAACATGGATATCTCAGTAACACCTTTGGTACTATCAAGGCTCAGATAAATGTTTAATGCCTGTGCAGTAAGGCTTTGCCCGGTGAGGAGAGGGACCTTGTTTAAAAACACACTAATGCTGTCACCGTCTATCTCACCGTTGTCGTAAAAACTGATACGCACCGAATCAGAATCAATTTCCAGTTCGCGGGCAAGTACGGTTTCCCGCTTCTCAAAAGACTGCACGAGGTTCTGCAGCTCAGCTTGCGTAATTTTAACGCTGTCGTCACCCGCAACTGTGCCGGAGGGTAAAACGCCGTTGTTTACTACTACGTCCTGCTGTTGTGGTTGCCACAACTTACGGGCAACGCGGTTCTGGATTATGCTATCCTGCATCTTTTCTCCGGCATCAAGCACATAACCCACTTTAACTTCCGGGCAGGTGTAAGAATATTGCGGATTTGTTGCGAATAATCCTTTGATAGTGGTGGATGTTCTGGAGATTATGATCGTGCCGTAAAAGTCCATCATGCAATCAACACCATCGACAGAAGCTGCCCTGAAATATGTCAGTGGAATACTTCGCACCACGAATTGTCTCGTTTTTTTATTGTACTTTCCACGTATGTAAATGCTCTTGTACCCATCCCGGAAGTAATACCCGAAAATCCCTACCACTTCATCCCCTTTTTGTTTAATGATCATTTCTGTAAGATAGTTATTATGGTTTCCATTCAATATCGCGTCAGCCCGCCCATACCAGCTTCCAGTCAACGTTTGTGAATAAGTTGATAAAGAAAGGAATAGATATATTGATAAGAATAGAATAAGTCTCATGGCATGAAGATAGCAGAAAATAGATCAGAATTTGCCGGAATGAAAGATTTGCGGAATCAAATTTAACGCAACTTTACATAGTGACCAGCGTTCGGTTCATTGCATCCCGATTATGACTCCTGACTGTTTTGGTCGGGCAACAGCGACGCACAAGGCTCCGAAAGGTAAAAAGCGTACGTAAGCTTTCGTGGCGATACTGACCGGCAATGTCGTCCGGCGGAACACCTGAACCGCAGAAACATCATTACATGTTAATACCCGCCGGTATTGTGTTTTATCGAATCCCGGAAGTGATGTATGATTTTAATTCAGGTAGCGCTTCATTTCCCTTTCTGTGTCGCGCTTTTTTATGGATTCCCTTTTATCGTGAAGCTTCTTTCCTTTGCCCAAACCGATCTCTACCTTGGCAATATTCTTTTCCGTAAAAAAAATCTTTAACGGAACAATGGAATATCCCTTTTCAGTCATTTTTGCTTCGAGCTTCTTTAGCTCGCGCTTCGTAAGCAACAATTTGCGTTCCTGAAGCGGTTCATGTTTCTGGGTAGTGCCAAATGAATATTCGGAAATGTGGAGGCTTTTGATAAATAGTTCACCCTGGTGAAATATACAATAACTGTCGTTGAAGCTCGCCTTGCCGGCTCGCAATGCCTTTACTTCCGTTCCTACCAGCACCATTCCGGCCACCAGTGTGTCTTCAATATAAAACTCGTGAAAAGCTGATCTGTTGCGTATCTCAATCATTGTGTTGCTCATTCAATGAAAATGGTTAAACATATCCCTGTTATTGTACAACGGAGTTAAGGAAATTCAATTTTTTATCAGGAAGAGAACTTTTGATAATTTTTCTTTCATTTCCTTACGGTCTATAATAAAATCAAGAAACCCGTGCTCCAGCAGAAATTCACTCCTTTGAAATCCTTCAGGAAGGTTTCGCTTGATCGTTTCCTTAATTACGCGGGGTCCTGCAAAGCCGATTAAAGCCCCCGGCTCCGCAATGTTCAGGTCGCCGAGCATACCGAAGGAGGCCGATATTCCGCCGAATGAGGGATCAGTCAGAAGTGAAATGTATAAAATGCGGGCATCGGTAAGCTGCGACAGCTTACCGGAAACTTTGGCGAGCTGCATCAATGAGAACGCACTTTCCATCATACGGGCGCCGCCGCTTTTACAAATAATCATCAGAGGGGTATCATGCTGAAGGCAGTAATCAATTGCCCTTGATATACGTTCACCCATCACGCTTCCCAGCGAGCCGCCGATAAACTCAAAATCCATACAGCCGATCACCAGGGAATGGCCATTCAATTCTCCTCTGGCAATGCGTATGGAATCGGTGATGCTGGTTTTTTTCCAGGTCTCCTCAAGGCGCTTCTGGTAAGACTTAAGATCGGTGAAATGTAAAAAATCGTGCGACCGTATGTTTTCAAACATTACATCATAATCCCCATCGAATAGTATATCAAAATATTCCTCGCTTCCAATCCGGTGGTGATAGTTGCATTTGGCGCACACAAACAACTGCTCGCGTAAATCAGTAACTGTACAGATATAATTACACTCAGGGCATTTTGTCCATAAGCCTTCAGGCGTTTCTTTTTTTTCTGAAGTGGTTGTTGTGATTCCTTTTTTGATCCGTTTAAACCAACTGGTTTTTGATTCTTCAACCAGGCCATCTTCACCTGCAAGATTTGCGTCAAAGTCCTCTTCGTGTTTCATCTCAATTAGTTTAAAAGGCTAAGCTAAGAGAAAAAACTTAGAGAAAATGGAGAGAAAACAGAATTCTGACAGATAAAGACCATATTAAAGTAAGTGAGAGGCAGGGAAAAAGTGGTGAAAGCAGGAGAGAAAAACGGGTGTTATTTGCCGCGGATTACGGCCTTTTTGTACTTGGAAAAACGCACGGCACCCGGTTACCAGTCCCGGCTCTTCGCGGCATTTCCTTTTCATTCCGCATTAATTCTATTCTTCCCTCTTAAAAAACTTTGCCTAAAAAACTTTGCTTAAAAAAACTTTTAAAGCAATCCTGTGTTATTTTTGTACGATTCGCTTTTATGCTAACGTTTTGCACGCAAGAACGTTATGAATGAAATTTGAAGTTATACAAGGTAATTACATCGCTAATGGCGCTCATCTCAAAATCAAACCTTTCGAAATGAAATGGTCCCAATTTTTTACTTCTTCAGTTGGCAAAAAATTAATAATGAGCTTAACAGGTTTATTTCTCATATCATTCCTTGTTGTTCATGTGGGGCTTAATGCGTGTATATGGGCTAACGATAACGGGGAAATGTTTAATAAGTCTGCCCATTTCATGGGCACTACGATAGTTGTCAGGATCATGGAAGTGGGATTGTTTTTGATGTTGATCATTCACATCGTACAGGGATATGTACTTGAAGCAAAAAATCTCAGCAGGAGGGGCCGGGGTTATGAAATTAACCTGGGTAATAAAGGGAGTAAATGGTACACGCGGAAAATGGGGTTGCTTGGAACTTTACTGCTCCTTTTCCTGGTCATGCATGTTTATCATTTCTGGGCGCCATCGCGCCTTGGCGGAATAGCAAGCGTACAGCCCTTATCTGAAGTTCAATATAACGGAAAGGAATACCATAATTTATATGCAGAAATGCTCAATGTTTTTCAAAATCCTATAGTTGTAATTGTGTATGTACTGGGATGCATCTCTTTGGCTTACCACCTCATGCATGGCTTCCATAGCGCATTCAGAACAATAGGAATATATAATAACCGGTATTTGAAAATGCTTAAAGGCCTGGGAATAGGTTTTGCCGTTATTGTTTCCCTTGCGTTTGCGATGATGCCGGTGTCTATGTATTTTGGTTGGGTTGACTGACGCGTGGTTGAATAGCTTAAAACGCTAAACAGTTTAACCGTGCTGAACCAACGGAATTACAAACGCACAGCAGGTAAATCACTTCAATCAAGTTCAACAATAACACAGATCCGAAATCAGGAAACTACTATCGATATGCTAGATTCAAAAACACCGCCCGGAAATCTTGAGAACAAATGGAATGACTATAAAGGGCATGTGAAGCTTGTAAATCCGTCAAACAAAAGAAATCTTGAAATAGTGATCGTAGGTACCGGTTTAGCCGGCGCCTCAGCTGCCGCTGCTTTAGGTGAATTGGGATATAAAGTTAAAGCGTTCAGCTTTCATGATTCGCCGCGACGGGCTCACAGCATCGCTGCCCAGGGTGGCATTAATGCCTCTAAAAATTACCAGAATGATGGCGATTCCACTTTCAGGCTGTTTTATGATACCGTTAAAGGAGGAGATTACCGGGCCAGGGAAAGCAATGTTCATCGCCTGGCAGAGGTTAGCGTAAATATCATCGACCAGTGTGTTGCGCAGGGAGTTCCTTTTGCCCGCGAATACGGAGGGCTGTTAAGCAATCGTTCATTTGGCGGAACCCAGGTGCAGCGGACATTTTATGCTGCCGGGCAAACAGGTCAGCAATTACTGATAGGAGCGTACCAGGCGTTGGAAAGACAAGTGGCACTTGGGAATGTAAAAATGTATACCCGCCATGAAATGCTCGATGTGGTAATGGTAGATGGTAAAGCCAGGGGGATCATATGCCGCAACCTGATCACAGGAAAACTGGAGCGTTATTTCGGCCACGCGGTATTGATCTGCAGTGGTGGTTACGGCAACGTGTTTTACCTGAGTACGAATGCAATGGCGTCTAATGTTACGGCTGCCTGGAAAGCCCATAAAAAAGGAGCTTTTTTTGCCAACCCGTGCTTTACGCAAATACATCCCACGTGTATCCCCGTTAGTGGCGACCATCAAAGCAAGCTGACCTTGATGTCTGAGTCATTAAGGAATGATGGAAGGATATGGGTACCCCGGCAAAAAAATGATATGCGGAAACCTGTGGATATCCCCGAGGAAGAACGTGATTATTACCTCGAAAGGCGATACCCCGCTTTTGGAAACCTTGTGCCCCGCGATGTTGCCAGCCGGGCCGCCAAGGAAAGATGTGATGCAGGTTATGGCGTAGGGGGTTCAAAGATGGCCGTTTACCTTGACTACAAATTTGCAATTGAACGCTATGGACAAGGGGAGGCCAGTAAACAAGGGCAGAGTAATGCGGGAGAAGAACGGATACGTGCATTGGGTAAGGAAGTGGTTAAAGAAAAATACGGCAACCTGTTTGACATGTATGAAAAGATAACTGGTGAAAACCCATACGAAATGCCCATGCGGATTTATCCTGCCGTGCATTATACGATGGGTGGATTGTGGGTGGATTACGAACTGATGACTACAATCCCCGGCTTATACTGTTTAGGAGAAGCAAACTTCAGTGACCATGGTGCTAACCGTTTGGGAGCTTCCGCGCTGATGCAGGGCCTCGCGGATGGATACTTCGTTATTCCTTACACGATCGGCAATTACCTGTCAGATGAGATCCGTAACCCTGCTTTGCCCATCACCCACCCGGCCTTTGAGCAAACTGAAAATGAGGTGAGCGCGCGGATCAATAAGTTAATTAGCATCAAAGGTTCTGCCAGCGTAGAAAGTTTTCACAAGAGGCTTGGAAAGATCATGTGGGATAAATGCGGAATGGCAAGAAATGAAGCTGGCTTAAAAGAAGCAATAACGGACATCAGGAAACTAAAAGAGGAGTTCTGGAACAATGTGCGAATACCCGGAGACATCCTGGAGATGAACCCTGAACTTGATAAGGCAAACCGCGTTGCCGACTTTATCGAACTTGGCGAACTGATGTGTATAGATGCCATGAACAGGAAAGAAAGTTGCGGTGGCCATTTCCGTGAAGAGATGCAAACGGAGGAAGGTGAAGCAAAACGGGATGATGAAAATTTCGCGTACGTAGCCGCCTGGGAACTTAAAGGCGAAAGCGTTTGGCAATTACACAAGGAAAACCTGAATTTTGAAGTTGCCAAACCAAGCCAGCGAAGCTACAAGTAACGGATGAAACCATTATGTAATCGGTGTTGAGTTCCCGGTGAACAAGACAACCATAAGGGTTCAGAATGCTAACGGCATTCACCTGACACCAGAACTGAAATGCATAAGAAAAATAATCGGTATAAGCTATGGAACACTACAATATGCGCCTCAACCTGAAAGTATGGCGTCAAAAAAGCAACAAGGCAGCAGGGGGATTTGAGACTTTCCAGGTAGAGAATATTTCTTCTGAAATGTCGTTTCTCGAATTGTTTGATGTGTTGAACGAACGACTGATCAATGAAGGCAAAGATCCGGTTGCGTTTGATCATGACTGCAGGGAAGGCATATGCGGCTCATGCGCCATGCATATTAACGGTGTACCCCACGGCCCATGGGCTGGAACTGCCACCTGCCAGCTACACATGAGAGCTTTTAAAGATAATGATTCCATTGTTGTTGAGCCGTGGCGTGCAAAGGCCTTTCCGGTAATAAAAGACCTGATGGTTGACCGTAGCGCTTTTGACCGTATCATACAGGCCGGTGGCTATATATCGGTAAACACCGGTAACGCAGTAGATGCAAATGCGGTATTCGTAGAAAAGGAAAAGGCTGACCTCGCCTTTGCCAATGCCGCATGTATCTCATGTGGAGCGTGTGTAGCCGCGTGCAAAAACAGTTCGGCCATGCTGTTCATGTCATCTAAAGTTTCTCACCTGGCTTTATTGCCACAGGGAGCGCCTGAACGAAAAACGCGGGTATTGAATATGGTTGCTCAGATGGACAAAGAAGGTTTTGGATCGTGTACAAACATTGGCGCATGTGAAGCCGTTTGCCCTAAAGAAATTTCCATCAACAATATCGCCAGGATGAATTACGAATACCTCGCCGCCGGTTTGACCGTTGAACAATAATGCCGTTTTTGAATTTGCTTTTGGGAATTGATCTGGACAACGTTAGTACCCGGCCGCCCTGCTTGCTGGTTGCCAGCCTTGCTGTACAAAAGACGAGTTGTTATTCAATTGTATGAATACCTACAAAATACCTTCCCAGACCCGTATCGGGCATGTACACCTCAAAGTGTCTGACCTTGACCGGGCGTGCAGATTTTACTGTGACCTGTTGGGCTTTGAAATAACCCAGCGGTACGGCGCCGGTGCCGCCTTTATCTCAGCCGGCGGATATCACCATCACATCGGTTTAAATACCTGGTACACTAAAAATGCACCGCCGGCCCCAGGAAATACGTGTGGCCTGTTCCATACCGCTATTCTGTTCCATACAAGAAAAGACCTGGCCGTTGCGCTTAAAAGGCTTCTTGATGCTGATTATCCACTTACCGGCGTCGCCGACCACGGAGTATCAGAGGCTATTTACCTGGATGATCCGGACGGGAACGGAGTCGAATTATATTGGGACCGTCCCCGGGAGTTATGGCCGTTTGATGAACAGGGAAGCATAAAAATGGTTACTGAGCCCTTAAACATAACTGAACTGTTGACGGAAGCAGGATAGGAAACCCGTACATTCATCTACACAGTCAACTGACCGCTATCTCTTTTTACAATCAATTTATTGCAATTACGATGTGCGTTGACAAACTACCTGGTGAAGAAACGAAAAGCCCGGAGGGCATCTCTCATCAATGGCCCGAAAATGATATTCCCCCTGCTCCCCGGAAGATACCGACAGAGTTGAAGATCCATGACGATACCAGGATCGATGATTATTATTGGTTAAAAGACAAGGAGAACCCCGAAACGCTGGAATACCTGCAAGCCGAAAATTTTTACCTCGAAACGATGATGGCAGGAGCGAAAAATCTGCAGGACGAATTGTTTATAGAAATGAAAGGGAGAATAAAGGAAACGGATGAATCAGTGCCGGTTTACAAAAAAGGCTATTACTATTATACAAGATTTGAAGAAGGTAAGCAATACTACAAGTATTGCCGTAAAAAAGAAACCCTTAATGCCCCGGAAGAACTGCTGCTCGACGTAAACGAAATGGCTGTTGGTTATGCATACTTTGCTGTCAGCGGTTTCAGCGTAAGCCCGGATAATCATTTCCTTGCTTATGGTGAGGACAGGGTAGGAAGGCGGCAGTACACGATATATATCAAAGATCTCAGGACTGGTGACACGCTCAGGGATTTGCTTTATCCTACGAGTGGCCATGCGGTGTGGGCCAGCGATAATAAAACGTTGTTTTATACTGAAAAGAATCAGCTTACGCTTTTATCGGAAAATATCAGGAAACATACTCTGGGAGATACGCCGGCAAACGATCAGGTGGTATACCACGAGAACGATAAATCAAATTACATTGGCGTTGGCAAAACAAGATCAGGATGTTACATTGTAATTACTTCATCCGCCACGTTATCATCAGAGGTTTTGTTTCTTGATGCTGACCAGCCTGACGGCCATTTCAGAAAATTCCAGGAGCGGATCAGTGATGTTCTGTACAAAGTTGACCATTGGAATGATCGGTTTATCATCGTCACAAATTGGGAAGCAAAAAATTTTCGTGTGATGGAAACAGCCTTACAGGAAACTAATCGGGAAAACTGGAAAGAACTGATCCCGCACCGCGATGATGTACTGGTGCAAAGCGCGGAACCATTCAAAGATTATCTTGTGATTACAGAGCGCCGGTCGGGACTTGTACATGTACGTATTCGGAATGCGCACGCTGAAGAACACTACCTTGATTTCGGGGAACCATCTTATGCTGCGTTTACGGGAGGGAATCCTGAATATCACACTTCCAGTCTCCGGTATAATTACACATCGCTTACCACCCCGATGTCCACATTTGAGTATGACCTGAAAAGCCGGGAAAAAAAGTTGATGAAACAACAGGAAGTTCAGGGAGGATACGAAGCAGAACAATACCGGACGGAAAGGATATATGCTACAGCGAAAGATGGCGCTAAGATTCCCCTTTCCATTGTTTATAAAAATGCCGGCGCAAAAGATGGTAATGCACCGCTGTTGTTATATGGGTATGGCGCGTATGGTTTAAGCGTCGACGCTTCCTTTTCTTCAGCCAGGTTAAGTTTGTTAAACAGGGGGTTTGCCTTTGCGATAGCGCATATCCGTGGCGGACAGGAATTGGGTCGTGCGTGGTACGAAGAAGGTAAATTAATGAAGAAAAGAAATACATTCTCGGATTTCATCGATTGCGCCGAACACCTTTTGCGCGAAAAATATACATCCCCGAAACACTTATATGCAATGGGGGGAAGTGCCGGGGGGCTGTTAATCGGCGCAGTGGCTACTATGCGCCCTGACCTTTGGAACGGCGTTATCGCGTCTGTACCTTTTGTTGACGTGGTTACTACGATGCTCGATGAAAGCATCCCGTTAACTACAAACGAGTTTGACGAATGGGGAAACCCAAAAAATAAGGACGTTTACGAATACCTGAAGTCTTATTCACCTTATGATAATGTTGGTACACATTACCCGAATATGTTAGTGACTACCGGCTTGCACGACAGCCAGGTTCAATATTTTGAGCCCGCTAAATGGGTAGCTAAAATACGGGAAAATAAAGCTGACCAGAACGTTCTCCTGTTCCATATAAATATGACGGCCGGACACGGGGGCGCATCAGGAAGATTTGAATACCTTAAAGAAATCGCACTTGAATACGCATTCCTCCTTACCCTTGAAAGAACCTGATGGTTCGCGATCGTTACCAGGTCTGTCAGGGTATACGTAAAGCCTGAATAAATCTTTTCCAATTAATTATAAGAAAAATAACGCGTAAATATATAGTCAAATTTATGGTTCAGGAAGTCAATTTTGCTGACAATCTTAACCGGTTTTTGCATGCCGTTAAAGACATTCTCTATCATAACCGTTTCCGCAGCTAATGAGTTAATCTGATACCCGGTAAGTATATTTTTGGAAAAATACGTTTCAAAATTAATGATATCCGCTGTTCCGAGCTTGTTTGCAAAATTGAATAAGGAGATATCTTTAAAGGGATTCAACGCCGCGCCGTAAGTAAGCTTTGTCTCACTTATCAATTGGTCTGCCTGGCTGTACTCCTTTATACCAGTGATATTTCCGGCTGTAACCTGGTAAACAGAGTAGCGGCTTAAATTCAAGGGCCCTCCTGAACCATGATCTGAGTAATAGGTTTTCTTTGCTACAACACCATTTTGGTATTCCAGGATATACCTGTTCTTTTGGCCTGCGTTTGTAAAATCATATCGTGTTAACAAGCCGGCACCGTCGTAATACATACGCGCTGAGTCTGAGGCTGCAGAACCAGATTTTTCGATTATCGCCGAAATACGGCCGGAAACATCATAATACGCAAACATAGTATACTTATGGATACTGTCTGCTACGGTGGATATGCGATGCAGATGATCATAAGTAATCAGTTTAACAGTATCATTCTTTGTATTGGCGCCAGTGCCCTGCTGTATCCTGATTAAATTACCCTTCGAGGGGTGTTGGGGGTTTTCATCTATACATTTTTCCCTGGTACAGGAAAGCGATGACATTAGAAGTACAGCCACAACGAGATGGATATGCACGCTGATTTTCATAATGAGCAATTTAGACGTACAAAATATGTCGATATTATTTACAATGCAACTTATTTGGATTGAATTATCATCATCGCAACCTTCCGGAGCCCAACGGCTACCTGTTTGTAGAAGAACATTGTAATATGTCGCCTCATCGGAGCCAGCCTTATTCGCAGGTAGTCTCCGGAGGCAAATCCCCGCAATTCGTTGATACAAAAATAGTAAACTGTTAACCTTAAATTTTCAGGTTCGAATTTCCTACCTTTGCGGCTTCAAAAAAACAAACAGTAAGGTTGTACAATCTTACCGGTAAAAATCTAAAATGGTGTTGTATGGTTTCAGTGAATAACGTTACCCTGTCATTTGGCAAACGTGTATTATTTGATGAAGTGAACCTGAGTTTCACTAAAGGAAATTGTTACGGAGTGATCGGTGCAAATGGCGCCGGAAAATCCACCCTGCTGAAGATCATCTCGGGTGAAATTGAACCAAACAGGGGATCTGTAGATATTACCCCGGGAGAACGCATGGCCGTTTTAAGTCAGAACCACTTCGAATTTGATGAATTTTCTGTTCTTGATACCGTTATGATGGGCCATGGGAAGTTATGGGAAGTCATGAAAGAAAGGGATTCGATCTATGCCCTCGCTGATTTTACCGAGGAAGACGGTATGCGGGCCGGTGAACTGGAATCCGAATTCGGCGAAATGGACGGCTATACAGCTGAAAGTGACGCTGCCACTTTGCTAAGTGAACTTGGTGTGGAAGAACAATTGCATCAGACACCTTTAAAAGACCTGAACGGACCGATGAAAGTACGCGTGCTGCTCGCCCAGGCCCTGTTTGGAAATCCTGATGTGCTCATTTTGGATGAGCCTACCAATGACCTCGACGTGGAAACCATCAATTGGCTGGAGGACTTTTTAGCAGGATTCGAAAATATTGTGATCGTAGTTTCTCACGACCGTCACTTTCTCGACGCAGTTTGTACGCATGTTGCTGATGTAGACAGGCAAAAAGTACGAATCTATACGGGTAACTATACGTTTTGGTATGAAAGCAGCCAGCTTGCTGCCCGCCAGATGACCGATAAGAATAAGAAAACGGAGGATAAAAGAAAAGACTTGCTTGAATTCATCGCCCGTTTTAGCGCAAACGCTTCCAAATCAAAGCAGGCCACCGCCCGTAAAAAAGCGTTGGAAAAATTGGTGATCGAGGACATCCGCCCATCAAACCGGAAATATCCCGGCATAATCTTCAAACAGGACAGGGAAGCAGGTAATCAGATATTAAATGTTGAAAAGCTGCAAAAAGCGGTTGACGGAAGGATTCTGTTTAAAGATGTAAACTTTTCTATTAACAAAGGCGATAAGATCGCGTTTTTCTCCAGAGATCATTTTGCCCTTACCACCTTTTTCGAAGTTATCAACGGTGAGGCAAAAGCAGACCAGGGTAAATATGAATGGGGAACAACCATTACGAAAGCTTATTTGCCGAATGACAATAGTGAATTCTTTCCCGATCCGAATATAAACCTGATGGACTGGTTACGGCAATACGTGCCACCGACAGTAACGGATGTGGATGAACCCTTCCTCCGTGGCTTTTTGGGAAAAATGCTGTTTAGCGGTGATGAAACCCTAAAGCGGGTTGGCGTGCTGAGCGGGGGTGAAAAGGTAAGATGTATGATAAGCAGGATGATGCTGCAAAACCCCAATTGCGTTATCCTCAACGAACCCACCAATCATCTTGATCTCGAAAGCATTCAGTCGTTCAACGAAAGTATGATCAATTTCAAGGGTATTGTAATGCTTACCTCCCACGATCATACATTCATGCAAACAGTTGCAAACCGTGTTATCGAACTTACGCCAAAAGGGATAATCGACCGGCTGATGACTTTTGACGAATACCTTGCTGATTCAAGGGTGAAGCAAATGAGAGAAGATATGTATTGAAGTGACCTGTATAACAATGTGAGATTGCCATCATACGAGATTTGATTATCAGTCCGGTATGTAGTCAGTAAAACTTTCTCCTGATCATATTGTAACACTTGGCCGGCACGGTTTTGTGAAAGTGCTCAGATGTCGTTACTCTAAGAACGCGGAGAGGCAATACGTTAGGCTCTTTGATAGGATCGGCTGTGTTACTGATCTGCAACAATAACACCGAGCGTTCCCAACCCGTGAATGGTCTTGTAAAAAAGCGCGTCCACGTAAGTTTTCCGCACCACTAAAAGACAGTCTTTCCCTTCTTCCAACAATAAATCATAATTTTAGACGCTTATCATAAAACTGACCTGATGAATGCGGAGGCTGGCGTTATTATATGTGCTTTGTAGTGTAAGCGTTTATTCATGGGCACAGCTGCCGGTAAAAAACAGCCCCGTTTCCAATCTGCGTAAAAAAACGATCACTACCCGTCAGGCTGTTATTTCCCTTGATTCACTAAGTATCGTTCCTCATACGCTTGTTGTGGCTGGCTTACCAGATTCTGCATACGCTGTAGATCTGGTAAGTGCCACACTTAGCTGGCGGCAAAAAATCCCCATTGACAGCGTACAGGTGACATACAGGGTGTTTAATCACAAGTTAAATTCGGTTACAAAACGATTGACCTTTGACAGCATTCAGAATAACTTTTTAGCAAAGCCATTTACATACCGTGATCCTGCGAGCAGGCAGGAGGAGCGCTTTTTTAATTTTGGAAATATAAACTACAACGGAAGTTTTGGCAGGGGTATTTCCTTTGGCAACAGCCAGGACGCTGTTGTGACATCTAACCTCAACCTGCAGATGAACGGCTTTCTGGCTGATAGCATAGAGATCGCCGCTGCGATTACCGACAACAATATCCCCATTCAACCTGATGGAACAACCCAACAGCTAAACGAATTTGACCGCATCTTCCTCCAGTTTAAAAAACGCGGCTGGCAATTAAACCTCGGTGATATTGATATCCGGCAGAACAGCAGCTACTTTTTGAATTTCTACAAAAGGCTTCAGGGAGGTGCTTTTGAAACTACCACCCGTGTAGCGCCCGGGATTACCAACACCGCATTGGTAAGCGGGTCTATCGCCAAAGGGAAATTTACCAGGAATATTTTCCAGGGCCAGGAAGGCAACCAGGGGCCATACCGGCTGACAGGCGCCAACAGCGAGTTCTTTTTTGTTGTGCTGGCAAATACCGAAAGGGTGTTTATAAATGGCGAACTAATGCAAAGAGGGGAAGACCAGGATTACGTGATCAATTACAATACCGCTGAGGTTACCTTCACCCCTAAACAAATGATCACAAAAGACAGCCGGATACAAATCGAATTCGAATATGCAGACAGAAATTATCTGAACACAAATATTTACCTGAGCAATGAAACCAACTTCAACAACCGCTTAAAGGTTCGTGTCTCGGCATTCAATAACAGGGATGCTAAAAGTTCCCCCATCAATCAGACATTGGATGTTCCGCAAAAGGTTTTTTTAAATAATCTTGGCGACAGTGTAAGCAAGGCCTTTTTCCCGCTTGCGCCCCTGGATTCATTTTCTGATGGTAAAATACTTTATAAAAAAATAGATTCAACCAATGCTGTTTCCGGGCACACTGACACTGTTTTCGTTTATTCCATAAACCCGGACAGCGCGCGTTATAATTTATCATTCATTGATGTTGGTCAGGGCAATGGCGATTATGTTCCGGAATTCAGTGGAGCAAATGGAAAAGTATATAAGTGGGTGGCTCCAAAAAACGAGGCCAGGCAGGGAAGATTTGCTCCGGCGGCTTACCTTGTCACGCCTAAGAAGCAACAGGTTGCAAGTGTCTCCATGGAATACGCCGCAAGTAAAAATACATCCGTAATCACGGAATTCGGCTACAGCAATTATGATGTAAATGCATTCTCTGCTAAAGATAAAGCAAACGACAAAGGCTATGCGGCAAGAATGCAGGTTAAAAATTTACACCGCCTGGGCGATTCGGTAAAAAATATCCAGTTGCAAACCGATGCTTCGTTTGAATATGTAGACGCGCGATTTAAGCCCCTCGAGCGTTTACGTAACGTGGAATTTACAAGAGACTGGGGGCTGCCTTATATTGTTCCGCCGGCAAATGAAACAATTGTAAACGCCGGGGTTCAGTTATCAGACAGCCGTAAAAACCTGTTGCGGTACCAGTTTACGAGCTATGGCCGGGCAAATGAATTTAAAGGGTTTCGAAACAGTCTTTTCCACACTCAGATGGTTCAAGGATGGCAGTTTAATAACCAGGCTATCATCACCAAAACGAACAGCGTACTTGAAAGAGGATACTTTTTTCGCCCGACGATAGACGTTGCACGGCAATTGGTTAAATTGAAGAATTATGTTGCCGGCGCTTCATATTCCCTGGAACACAATGAAATACATAATAAACTTACAGACAGCGTTTCCCTTGCAAGTTTTGAATTCGAAACGCTCAAAATTTACCTGAAGTCGCCCGAAAAAAACTTAAACCGCTGGGGGATAACTTACTTTACAAGGAAAGACAAGTATCCATCCGGCAAGCAACTCTCAAGAGCTGACCGAAGCCAGAATCTGAATATTTTCACTGAACTGCTAAAAAACGAAAGGCATCAGTTCAGGTTGAACGTCACCTACCGGGAACTGGATGTGTTTAAACAGAACCTTACTGATGTAAAACCCGACAGAAGTTTACTGGGCCGCGCAGAATACCAGGTGAACGGGTGGAAGGGAGTGGTTACCGGAAATATTCTTTATGAAGTGGGAGCAGGGCAGGAGCAAAAACGCGATTACGCCTTTTTCAAGGTTCCTGCCGGGCAGGGCCAGTATGTATGGATAGATTACGACACCAATGGGGTAGCAGGTCTTAATGAGTTTGAACTTGCGCAATTCCAGGATCAGGCAGAATATATCCGGATATTTACCCCTTCGAATGAATATATCAAGGCCAATTATAACACGTTTAATTACAGTTTCAGCTTAAATCCGCGTGCGGCCATAGACGCATATAAGGCGAGGGGCTTATCGAAGTTACTTACACGCATAAACATGCAATCTTCATTGCAGATATTTAAGAAAGAGACCGCCTCCGGAATGATACAATTAAACCCGTTCATAAATGCCTTGAACGATACATCCCTCATAACTTTAACTTCGGTATTTATCAACACCCTTTCGTTCAATCGGTTCAGCACCCGCTGGGGCTTCGATTTAAGTAATTCAAGGAACAACGGAAAAGCATTGCTTACCTACGGATATGAAAGCAGAAAATTTGAAGACTGGACGTTGAGAGGCAGATTTAATTTTTATAAGTCATTATCTTTTGATTTGATATTCAAAAAGGGTATCAACGCGTTAAGTACGTCAAACAATAAATTTGGCAACCGCAATTATTTAATTGACATATATTCTGTTGAGCCGCGGATCAACTATACCAGGGGAGGAAATTTCCGGGTGATCACCGGTTATAAATATACTGACAAGAAAAACGGGCAAAACGATCTTGAAGTATACCATTCTCATGCAGTAAGTACAGAAATAAAGTATAACATTCTGCAAAGCAGTTCTGTACTGGGGAAGATTACATTTAGTGACATTGATTTCATGAGCCGCAAAAACCAGGTAGCCAACGCAAATTCAACGGTGAGTTATATAATTCTTGACGGATTACTTCCAGGTAAAAACTACTTATGGAACCTTGACCTGACCAAGCGGTTGTCGAATAATCTTGAGATGACCATTCAATATGAAGGCCGTAAACCCGGTACAGCCCGGGTAGTGCATATCGGCCGGGCAACCCTAAGGGCTTTACTTTAATCGCAGGAGCCCCTCGCAACCTTATAGGTTGCATAAAAAAGCCGGAAGTAAACTTCCGGCTTTTTTATGCATTTTATCCAATCACTCTATCCGAAAAGACCACCTTTCTTAAGTTCTCTTGTACTTTCGCCAATCTTAAAACCATTATGGAAAATCTCAATCTTGTAATTTCCTCTTTGAAAATCACTGTTTTGTTTCCATGGGATTTGAACCGATTTACGCTTACCTGCTTCTATTTCTACCGGAACCTGCGTAGTAAATACTTTATCGCCTTCTTCACGTGTGGTAAAAGTGCCAGAACCTAACGCAGGAACTGAAACAGGATTTCCGTCCGGAGACGTGATACAAACGAATACATCTGTTTGTCCTGATTGGGCAATCCTGTTATCAACGTCAAAAGATATCATCAGCTTGTCAACACGTTTTGCCTTAGATGTTTGTTTCTCTTTTCCATTTCTTCTCTCATCTATAGGTGTAATCGATATATTGGAAGCGTTCAGGGTTGAGGCAACATCAACCTTCTTCTCCAATTCCTGCTTTGCAGTAGAAGTCGTTAAAAGGTCGGTACTTAACTGTTGCTTCTCCTGTGTTAAAACAGTCTTTTCCGAGTTGAGCGCCAAATTCTCCTGAGTCAGTTGGGCAACCTCTTCTTCAAGATTACCAATCTTTTCATTTAACTGATTAATAAGAGATTGTGCCCTGGCAAGTTCAGCAGCAGTAGCATTCCTTTTATTTAAAATGCTGCGAATCTCACCTTTTAATCTGCTGATCTCACTATTACTCGACGTTAGCTTTCCCTGTAATTCGTTGTTATTACCGCTGATGGAATCTAACCGGACCAATGTGGCATCGAAATTTTTCTGCAGATCGCTTTTTTCGTCCGTAACTTTTGCGATCTGTTGTTGATTGGTTTCAATTACCTGTTCCTGCTTATTGTTGTTCCATAATAAATAGCCCCAGGTGCCTAAGAGGCCGATAGCTAACAGTCCAATAATAAGACCTCTGTAATCTTTTTTTGCTGGCTCTTCGCTCGTGGGTGTAGCGGAAGGATAATTACTTGTGCTCATTGTTTATTGTTTTCAGAATTATAAAAAAATTGAAGAAGTGTATAGCCACCCGTATGCGGCATAATGTGCAATTTTCCAAAATCATGCCAAAAATGTCTTATCCGTCAGCGGTGTGGTAATTTTACTTTTTTGATATATACAGGTATGACGTAACTAAAAGCGCTGATTATTATCCTTTTACACTACGCTTTTTTCCAACATCTCGCCCGATCGATTTGCAAACTTCGCGACCAGGCAACATGGCTATGCAATCCTACCGGAGCAAATATAGCGATGATAATTGTTGTTGTGGCGTTTACAGCGCTGCTTTCTTCCATTTCTATACACTTATAATTTTCCGGTGACCGGTGAAATGGTTGTTTTAATTAATATTGCAGCTCAGGCAACACTATGTCAGCAGAAAAAATATTAAACGACTGGAAAAAAAAAACCTATAAACCGGTTTACTGGCTGGAAGGAGAAGAAGCATATTACATCGATAAGATCGTGGATTACGCAGAGCATCATATCTTGTCCGATGCTGAAGCTGGTTTTAACCTGACCGTTTTTTATGGACGTGACGCCAACTGGCCGGACGTTGTAAATGCCTGCTGCCGTTACCCGATGTTTGCAGAAAAGCAGGTGGTGCTCCTCAAAGAAGCGCAACATATGAGAGACCTTGAAAAGCTGGAAAACTATATTGCCCAGCCGCTCGCTTCCACCGTTTTTGTTATTTCTTATAAAGAAAAAACAATTGACGGCCGTACCAGGTTTGGAAAATTGCTGAAAGACAAAGCGGTGATTTTCACCACAAAAAAATTGTATGAAAATCAATTGCCGGAATGGACAAACGAGTTGATTTCGGCAAAGGGATACACCGTCTCCCCCAAAGCGCTGATCTTACTCGTAGATCACATCGGTAATGACCTGAGCCGGATAAATAACGAAATCGAAAAACTGGCGTTGAATCTCAAAGACCGCAAAAACATTACGGAAGACGATATCGAAAAATACATCGGCATCAGCAAAGAATATAACGTTTTTGAATTGCAGGACGCCTTCGGCAAACGTGATCTCGCAAAGGCTATTCGTATTATACAATATTTCGAGAGCAATCCTAAGGCAGCTCCAATACAGATGATCTTACCCTTCCTTTATAACTTCTTTAGTAAAACATATATGGTGTTTAGTAAACTGGATAATGATGAAAAAGGCATTGCCATTGCAATCGGCGTAAATCCTTTTTTTGTGAAAGATTACCTGACGGCCGTTAAGCAGTATAATTTTGAAGGAGTTGAAAGAGCATTATTGCTATTGCATGAATATAATCTGAGGAGTGTTGGTATCAAAGACACCGGAACCCCGGATGCGGAACTGATGAAAGAAATGGCCGCGAAAATTATGATGCATCAGTAATTTCTTAATGCATCGGAGGTTGTATGTAATGTATCTCATTCTCATGAATCGTATCCCTTTACATGCTAACATAATGCCTGCCGGGCATGAATTTTGTCAATTGCCAGTTGCTCCTTCAAAGCTTCAAGGCCGTTAAACTTTTGTTCGTTGCGCAGGTACCGCGTGATGTGCACCTCCAGTAACTTGCCATAAATGTCTTCGTTAAAATCAAACAGGTTTACTTCAATAACACGGCTGTTCCCATTGATAGTCGGACGTATCCCGATGTTCATCATGCCTTTTATCCGCTCCCCGGTTTTTGCCTCCACAGGTGACGTGCTTCCAGGGCCTGGTTCATTATCAGGGATATCTTTAACCATAGCATTGACGGCATATACTCCGTTGGCAGGAATAAGTTTTTCATCGTCGTTCACTTCGAGATTGGCAGTAGGGTAGCCAATTGATCTCCCGATTTTATTTCCGGGGATGACCGTACCCGTCAGGAAATAAGGATATCCCAACAATTCGTTTGCTTCCTTAATATTTCCGTTCAATAGGTTTTCCCTGATTCTTGTTGAACTGATGGCAGATTCATGCAACAGGTGTTGCGGTATCTCAATGAGGTGGAACTGCTGTTTGGCAGCATATTTTTCCAGTAACTTGAAATCACCGCTGCGCCCCTTGCCAAAGCGGTGATCGTACCCTATGATCAATGTATGGGGATGAAAACGGCTGATTAAAAATTCTTCGACATATGCTGATGCGGTTTGTGCCGCAAAAGCTTCTGTAAAAGGGATAATAACGAGGTGGTCTATCTGCAAAGAGCTTAGCAGCTTTATTTTTTCGCCGGGTGTATTGATAAGGTGAAGGACTGGCCTGTTACTGCTTACGATCTTCCTCGGATGCGGATGAAAAGTGATGATAACGGTTTCGCCATTGATCTTCTTTGCTTCCTGTATCAATTGATCAATGATCTTGCGGTGGCCAAGGTGAACTCCATCGAAGGTACCTATGGTGACAACAGGATTTACAAAGGCAGGTAAGGAATTGATATCGGAATAAACCTTCATTATTTATTGTAAATGCAGTTCAGGATCTACCTCGCAAACGATGATGAATAAACCATACACCCGTTGTAAATGAACAGACAATGCAAAACGGAGCAAAAGTACTTTAAAAACTCATCACTCATTTGTTAGCTTGCAGTAGTATTTTTGACCCTTTAAGGTTCATCCAAATCAAATCAACACATGTCGCTCTATTCCCGGCGGGGTGTATCCGCTCAAAAAGAAGATGTTCACAAAGCTACTGAAGACCTGGATAAAGGACTTTATCCAAACGCCTTTTGCAGGATATATGAAGACTACCTGTCTGGCGATAAAGACTGGATTAATATTATGCATGCGGATGGTGCCGGCACCAAAAGTATCCTTGCCTATTTGTACTGGAAGGAAACCGGCGACACTTCCATCTGGAAAGGAATCGCAAAAGACGCCATTGTCATGAACCTCGATGACCTTTTATGCGTCGGGATTTATGACAACATCCTGTTTTCTTCTACGATAGACCGCAATAAAAGATTAATCCCCGGTGAGATACTCAAAGAGATTATCTATGCAACACAGGAATTTTTTGATCAGATGGAACCCTATGGCGTGACTATCCGCTACCTGGGAGGAGAAACTGCGGACGTGGGTGATGTGGTACGCACCATTGCCGTCAATGGAACCATGACCGCCCGATGGCCCAAAAACAGGATTGTGACAAATGACCACATTAAACCAGGTGACGTTATTATTGGTTTGGCCAGTGATGGTAAATCCATCTTTGAAGAGGAGTATAACAGTGGTATTGGAAGCAACGGGCTTACAAGTGCGCGGCACGACGTACTCGGAAAAAGCTACGCTGCGGATTTCAGGGAATCATACGATACCTCACTCGACGCAGACGTTGTGTATATCGGAGAGCACCGGTTAACAGACGAGGTGTTCGTCTCAGGCCAGGGTTTGAAAACGATCGGTCAGCTATTGCTAAGTTCTACAAGAACCTACGCCCCCCTCATGAAAATATTACTTGAAGAGCATTTTCACGACATTCACGGGCTTGTTCATTGCAGCGGGGGAGGACAAACCAAATGCCTTAAATACCTGCCCGGTAATTTCAGGATTGTTAAAGACAGTCTCTTTGAGCCCCCGGAAATTTTTAACATCATTCAAAAATCTTCAGGATCTGATAACAGGGAGATGTACCAGGTATTTAACATGGGCCATCGCCTCGAAGTGTTTACTAACGAGGCTGCGGCCACTGCAATTATCGATATTGCAGGTTCCTTTAACATCGAAGCACGGATGGTGGGCAGGGTGGAAGAAGCTGAAAAAAAAGAGCTGGCATTAAAGCCCCGGGCAGAAAATTGGATTTGTTACGTTTAGAGACGTTGCAGGTGTGGCATGGCGATATCAATGTATTCAATACCGCCCTGCCAACCTAAAATTTGTTACTGCACTTCCAACCTGAAAGTGACAGGCTGCTTTTTGTAAGATCTCACAATTTGCCCGTTCTGCTGGGCAGGCATCCATCTGCCGCTTTCCTTTAAAAGCCTCACTGCTTCTTTACTGAGGATATCGTGCCCGCTAATGGCATGTATATCACTTATACTTCCGTCCTTCTCAACAGCAAATTGAACAACTACAGGCCCCTGTATTTCCCTATCCAGGGCTTCCTCAGGGTATTTGAAAGTTTTATTCAGAAATCTCATCCATGCCCCGGCTCCTCCGGGATAAGCTGCTTCGGTAAAGGCAGGCTCATCATTTGTCACGCGGTTTATTTCGTCCTTGCTTTGTTTTTTTGGAATACGTAGCATAGATTCGTCCTTGCTTTTTAAGGAACACGCGCAAAACATAAGCAGTACAAACGGCAAAGCCATCGTTTTTCTGAACCAGGCACAACCTGGGGTGGTTTGTTGTAAAATCATAGCGATCCTCCTTTTTATTTGATTATAAAAAAATTGGTTGGAAATGGATAATTTTTTATGAGAGACAGCCTGCATAACCAGGAACTCTGCGTATTGACGCTTATTCTTTCCCAATACAGCACATGCATCAGCAAGGAATTCATGAATGACTTTCAATTCCTTTTTCATGAGATAGCAGAAGGGGTTAAACCATAATATAGTACAAGCCACCTCCATGAATATAATATCATAGCTGTGTTTTTGGTGGATATGGAACACCTCATGCCTTAACATATGCTCACCTTTTTCACTCTCCACCGGGATATCTTTATTCCAGAAAACCATACTTAAAAATGAAAATGGAGTCCCGGGTTCAGCCGTATCATAAAACTGAATATCGCCGTATGCTTTTTTTTCATACTTATTTGAAAGGCATCTTATATACATGATCGATCGCAATAACGGATAGCCCGTCATCAGCAAACCCGTAAGGTAAATAAATAAAAAAACGTGCTGCGCCGTAACAAACGAAGCCAGCAGACCGCTTTGTGCCGTTAAAATGATTTCTTCTTCCCATCCCGTGAAAGCAATCCGGTTTAGGGCACTCAGAAATGCCTGATCCGAATCAGCGGCCGGCATGATCAGAGGTATTTTTATGAAAGGCAATACAATCGATAATACGATGCTGATAAGTATGTAAACCCTGTTATACTGATGCATTTGCTTATTGCGCAGAAGCAAAAAATAATATCCGGAAAACAGAGCGGAACAGCCTATCAATTTGAGCAGATAAATGAGTATAGTCATTTGTCACCTTTTTTGGATGATCTGATCTTTTGCAATAGTTCATCCAGTTCCTGAATGCTTAATTCGTTATCAGCAACGAAGTGAGAAACCAACTTTGCCGGTGACCCCTCAAAATAGCCCTTCACCAGTTGATTGATGCTTTTCCTGCCATAATCTTCCTTGCTAATTTTGAAGCTGTACAGGTTATTGCGGCCCAGAATCTCATATGCTACAAAGCCCTTTTCAACAAGAATTTTTAAGATCGTGGCCACAGTGTTTGAATGAGGTTGCGGCTCTCCACTGTTTTCAACAATATCCTTTAAATATCCCCGCTGAATTTTCCAAAGTACCTGCATTACCTGCTCCTCCGCCTTTGTAAGTGTTTTAATCATAACTAAAACTTTAGTTATTCAAATCTATAACTATTAATTTAGTTACATGGATAAATTTTTAAATAATATTTTTCGGCTAAGGCAGGGTTTTGAACGCCCAATTCGATTAAGCTTGTTAGTCCTAACGCTCTTATGATGCTGTCTTAAGATTCACGGGAATATTCAGGCCATTCTATAGAAGCGCCATAATCATCGGTTGGGTAGAACGGCTCAGCGAAAGAAATTTTCTCTACATATTGCCACGGAAGAATCCCTGTTCCTGGCTTTGATTCAAAACAGGCTTTATTGAAAAGATAGTATCTGGGCGTCAAATAAACTGTACATGCCTGTATAATAAATGATCCAGGTCAGCGTTGTAACCTACCATGATATAATGACAACTAATTATATAATACCCGTTTTGGTAGGGGTTTTTTAGTAAAAGCCATAGATTATATCAACATTTTACACTCAAAAAGTCCTTTTTGGGTGCAGACGCTATGAACTTCCGAATTTCGGCCGTAATTTTGCATTAATAATTTAGAATTTAACTCTTCATTTGCATCATCTGGATAACAATAGTTGTCTATCAGGTGTTTATCAATTAAATAAAGAAAGGCATGAGGCAACTTAAAATTGCTACACAGATTACCAACCGCGACTCCCAGGCGGTTGAAAAATACCTGCAGGAGATATCAAAAATATCAATGATCACTCCGGAGGAAGAAACTGTTTTAGCACAGCGTATCAAAATGGGAGACCAGCGGGCGTTAGACAAGCTGGTTCAGGCAAATCTCCGTTTCGTGGTATCAGTGGCAAAACAATATCAACACCAGGGATTATCTTTAAGTGACCTGATCAATGAAGGAAATCTTGGATTAATCAAAGCAGCTCAACGTTTTGATGAAACCAAAGGTTTTAAATTTATCTCTTATGCTGTATGGTGGATCCGTCAGTCAATTTTACAGGCTTTAGCTGAGCAGGGCAGACTGGTGCGGCTTCCTCAAAATAAAATAGGAACGTACAACAAAGCCAATAAGGCTTATATGGCTTTTGAGCAGGAACATGAGAGAGAGCCTTCCACAGAGGAACTGGCGGAGATTCTTGAAATGAGCGAAACCGAAATCAATAACATATTTCAAAGTAACACACGCCACAGCTCACTTGATGCCCCCGTGCATGAAGCTGAAGACGTGGCCATGGGTGATTTACTTGAAGGTGGTGACGAAACAGACGAAGATGTGATGCAGGATTCATTGCGCAATGAAATCCGCAGGGTATTAAAATCCCTTTCGCCACGAGAAGCTGAAATTGTGAATGCATATTTTGGGCTCGATGGAGAAAATGGGGTAACGATAGAGCAGATTGGTCAGAAATACGATCTTACGAAAGAGCGTATCCGCCAGATAAAGGAACGGGCTATCAAACGCCTTCAGAAAGCACGTTACAGCAATGCATTAAAAGCTTATTTAGGTTAATTATATAAAGTATTTCCTGAAGCCGGTGGTTCTATCCACCGGCTTTTTTGTTCCTCCGGTTTAGTGGCTGCTTACAACGCCATCAATTCATTAGCACCTCATTGTCTTTGCATTTTTCAACTATCGTGGATGTTTATTGTTAAATCAATATACCGTACATATGTATAAAGTAATTTTGGGAAAATGAAAAAACTGGCTGTCGGGGTTTGCATTCTTTTTTTAGTTCTGGGCTGTGAAAAATCTATAACCTTCCGCCTTGATCCTCCTGCTTTTCAATTGGTTGTAGAGGCTACTATTGAGAATGGCCAGCCCCCGGTGGTAATTTTGACAAAAAGTCTTGACTTTTTCAGCGAAATAAACCCCCAGATACTTCTTAATTCTTTCGTACATAATGCCGAGGTAACCATTTCAGAAGGCACAAAGATCCACAAGCTTATAGAAAGATCATACAAACTGCCCGGAGGAATCGAATTGTTCTATTACTCGGTTGACTCTGCCAACCCTGCTTCTTTATTCACCGGACAACTAAATACACGTTATCTATTGAATATAAGATC
Organism: Flavihumibacter sp.; assembly: GCA_041751095.1. Lineage (GTDB taxonomy): Bacteria > Bacteroidota > Bacteroidia > Chitinophagales > Chitinophagaceae > JADCRZ01. Next base: position 48,724 of record JBGSYC010000097.1, on the reverse strand, counting down.
GGAAGGGAAGGAGTATACAGCATCAACCACGATACCTGCCCTAGCAAAGAAACTCGACTCGCTATGGTGGAAGAGATCGCCCGGAAATCCGGACTCGACAAAGGTTATAGTAATGACCAGGGTAACTGATCCCCCAGGTTACGGTAACTACATCCGGTACTTTACCAAAACCAATAACGGTTTATTTTTACCCGGACTAAATTCTGTTTTTGACGACCAGATCATAGATGGCAGCACATATGACATCGAGGTAGAGCAGGGGATAGACAGGAATGCAAAGATTGATTTTGAAAACTATTCTTTTTTTACCAGGGGAGATTCAGTAACAGTGAAATTTTGCAACATTGACAAAGAAACTTTTGATTTCTGGAGAACAATGGAGTTCAGTTACGCCAGCATAGGAAATCCATTTTCCTCCCCTACGCGGGTGGCTGGAAATATCAAAGGCGGAGCGCTGGGCTATTTTGGCGGATATGCAGTACAATATAAATCCCTCGTTATTCCGCGGTAAAAAGTTTTTGTTAAATAATAACCAGGTATGGATAATAGTTCGTCAGAAAAGGTAAGTTGTTTGATCATTGGCTCCGGCCCTGCCGGTTATTCCGCTGCGATATATGCGTCAAGAGCAAATATCCGGCCTGTAGTATACCAGGGCATACAGCCAGGAGGCCAGTTAACCATCACAACAGAAGTTGAAAATTATCCGGGATATGCCAATGGTGTTCAGGGGCCCGAGATGATGGTGGATTTTGAAAAACAGGCAGTGCGGATGGGAGCTGATGTACGCTATGGTCTTGCTACCAAAGTGGACTTCTCGGATCGTCCGTTTAAGGTATGGGTAGATGAAGAAAAGCTGATTGAAGCCGATGCCGTGATCATCGCAACAGGGGCTTCTGCCAAATGGCTCGGACTGGAAAGTGAACAGCGGCTAAACGGATTCGGGGTAAGTGCCTGCGCTGTTTGCGACGGTTTCTTTTTCAGAGGCAAGGAAGTGGCTATCGTTGGTGCGGGTGATACAGCGGCGGAAGAAGCGCTCTACCTGAGTAAATTATGTACAACCGTTCACATGTTTATCCGCAAAGATGAAATGAGGGCCTCTAAGGTAATGCAGGAAAGAGTAAAGAAGACCTCAAATATTATCATGTATTTTAATACCGAGGCTGAAGAAATTTTAGGAGAAAACAAGGTGCATTCCGTAAGGGTTGTAAACAACAAGACCAATGAAAGACAAACCATTCCGATCAGCGGTTTTTTTGTTGCAATCGGGCATAATCCGAATTCAGATATCTTTAACGGTTGGATCGATATGGATGAAGCTGGTTATATAAAAACGATTCCGGGTACTTCTAAAACAAATATCGAAGGCGTTTTTGCCACAGGCGATGTGCAGGATAAAGTTTACCGCCAGGCGGTAACGGCCGCCGGTAGCGGTTGCATGGGAGCGTTAGATGCGGAGAGGTATCTGTCTGAAAAAGGTTTGATTTAAATGATCATAAGGTTGACGGCGATAAACCTCTTATGCAAAAATGAATTATGCTAAGTGTCCATTTATATGATCTTTTATTTTACGCTTTTCATGGGGTGTATGAAGAGGAATCTAAATTAGGAAACAATTACGAGGTAAATCTGACCGTTGTATATGATGAGCGGCTCAGGAACCTGAGTAACCTCAGTAACCTCATCAATTATGAAGAATTGTTTGAAATCGTAAAAAAGAGGATGGCCATTTCAAGTCCTTTGCTGGAAGAAGTTGCAGAGGCCATCATCATTAAGATCAGGCATCAGTATTCGCAGATTACTGAAATTAAAATTTCTATTTTTAAACTCAATCCTCCTATTAAAGCCTTCCAGGGAAAAGTTGGGGTAACTTTACACAAATATTTTGAATAATAAGATTTTCATATCAGCCTTGCTCATACTGGCATCCTTATCTCCATCCGTTACATCAAACAGCCAGGACGCAAAAGCGTTAATCAAAGAGGCCGAAGCACTGGAAACGGCCTATAAAGAGGCAGATGCGTTTAAAAAGTACCTCGAAGTGCTCAGGATACAACCTGACAACCTCACAGCTCTTTGTAAGGCTAGCGAATTGAGTTGCCTGATCGGTAACAGGCAGAAGTCGAAAGCTACCAGGCTTGAGTATTTTAAATCTGGAAAAAAATACGCTGAAACCGCACTTCGTGTTAACCCGAATTACTCCGAAGCAAATTTCGTAATGTCTATGGCTATGGGCAGAATGGCGCTCTTGTTAAGCGGCAGAGAAAAAATTGCAGCTGTAAACGATATAAAAAAATATGCTGAAAATGCCGTGCGTAATGATCCCCGGAACTTTAAGGCTTATCACGTGTTGGGTAAATGGCATTTTGAAGTAAGTAGCTTAAGCAGCTTTGAAAGGATGGGTGCCAGGCTTTTATTTGGAGGTTTGCCCCCATCTTCATTCTCTGAATCAATCAGGAATTACGAAAAAAGCCGTTTAATCAGTCCTGAATTTGCACTGAACTACCTTGAGATTGCAAAGGCTTACCGGAAAAATGAACAGGAAAATAAAGCTATTGAAGTGTTGCAAAAACTTCAAACCCTGCCCGTAAAAAATGCCGATGATCCCCGCATCAAAAGAGAAGGAAATGAAATGTTGAAAGAATTGCAGAATTGATTACAATACTAAATAATGGTTTTGTAAATTTTACGATTTACCCAGTGGCTGATAAACCGTTAGCATTTTTAACCAATATCAGACATCTACATGCATCCGCATTCGCGATGGTTTAAATGCCGTTCGTGCTAAATAACTTTTTTCTTCCACCTTCCGCTCCGGATATAAACGTAAGAAAAAACGAACAAAATTATCCAGTATAACCACTCCGACATCCAGCCGACCATTATCGATAAGTTTAAAACTTCCAACGCAATATATACATACACCGAATAAGCGATGATCGCTATGGCCTCAATGGCCAGGTTTATTTTTGAATTGCCGGTTCCGGTAACTGCGTTTAGCCAAACCAGAGAAAACGACATAATCACCAGGGCAGAAGAAACAACTCTGGCCACCGGTATGGCTTCCGTCATAAATTCCTTGCTTTGGCCGAAAACGGATAATATTGAATACGGAAAAAGGTTTACTAAAACACAGAAGATAATCCCCGTTGCCGTGCTCAGGATAGCGATCTTTGTTACAAGCGCCGGCACCCTGTCTTTCATGCCCTGCCCGATAACGTTACTCACCATTGAATTTGTGGTAGAAGCGAATGCCCACGTAAATACACCAAATAATCCAAAGATATTCCTCATGGTGTTTGAAATGGCAAGAGCCCTGGCACCATGATGCTCCACAAGGAAATAGAAAAATTGCCAGCTCACAAGGCTGATCGCATATTGAAAGATGAGAGGCGAAGACTGAACAAGGATAAGCCTGATCATCGCAGCATCAGAAGTAAAATGAGAGAAAAGATTAAACCGCCTGCCTATCCCTTTAAAGTGAATGACACCGAAGATTACTATCATACCCGTAAATTCCGCAATGACAGACGCATAGGCAGCCCCGTTGAATCCTAACTGCGGCAAACCAAACTTTCCATAAATAAACCCGTAATCAAAGAGGATGTTGGCTACAGTTTCGGCAAGGGCGCCTGTTATCAAATACCTGCTTTGGTTTGTACCTACCAGCAAAGCATTCCGCATCTGGTAAATATATAAGAATGGAAGGCCCCATATGCGGATTTTCATGAATTCGGTCACCTGCCCTGCAATCTCTGCTGATTGCAGGGACGCCCTGAAAATATATGGCGCCACAAAGTACATCAATAAAATTCCTGTCAGGGCAAATACAAGTGAGATGCGAACACCCTGGGCGAACAGTCTGCCTATTTCATCAACCCTTCCTTCACCGGCTCTCCTGGAGATCAATGCCTGCAAACCATTGTTCAGTCCAAAACCGATCACTGCGAAAATAAGATAGCAAACGCCCGTGATGCCTGCGGCCGCCAGTGACTGTTCTCCAAGACCACCCAGGAAAATGTTATTGGTTACAAAATTTATTTGCGGGACAAAAATGGCAAAGCTGATGGGCAGGGCAATTCTAAGGATTTGCCTGTTTGAAATTTCAACCTTAAGGTCGGCGGGCCTGCGCATATGAATGGATTAAAATCGGCGCAAACGTACGAAAGTATGCGATGAAGGTTGCCGAAAGTAAAAGCGGGTGCAGATTTTCCGATCGGGCATTTCCACCGGTTCTCTGCATCGTTCTGACGCTGCTGCTTCTGATGGCATTCTTCCGCCAATAACATTTGTAATTAATATAGTATTATTGCAGCCTTAATGAAATGCTTAAACCTGACTTAAATATTGCTGTGGATGATCTGTCATCTGTAGAACTGCCCGAATGCCGCCTGGTTATTGAGGTGAACCGGCAACACTTTTATTACGTGGTGTTGAACGATAAACATTCAGTAGTTGCATTGAAATACTACCACTTTACCACACGCACCCTTTCAGAAACGATTCAATATTATAACACGATCGTAAACGAAGACTTATTGTTGAAGAACAAATGTAAAGAATGTACAATCATCTGTAATTTTCCGGAAAGCTGCATGGTACCTGAGAACGCTTTTAATGAAAATCTGAACAAAGAAATTATTGAACTGGTATATGGAGACGTTGAACAGGGGATAATACGGAACGACAAAATCTCCGAATGGGAAAGCTATAATGTTTACCGCCTTCCCAGCGGAATAAATGACTTTCTTCATCAACAATATCCTGCAGCAAGGTTCAGTCACTTTTACACTGCATGGCTTGCTGGGATGGCAAAAGAAGAAAATGTTCCTGATCCACGGGTGTGTGTTGTCTTTTATCCCGATAAAATGATAGCGGCTGTTTTCGACAGCCATGCATTATGTTTTATTCAAACATTCGGTTACAAGACAGTCGAAGACGTAACATTCCATCTGTTGAATATATATCGGCAGTTCAATCTCAGCCAGACAAGCACCAGCTTAAGAATAAGTGGTATGACAGAGCCGGATCGTCAGTTGTATTCTGCGCTCAAAGAATATTTCCTGTTGATTGACACAGATGCTTTACCGGAAGGCTTACCCCTCCTTCTGCCGTCTGCGCCATTCCCGGTACATTATTATTCATCTTTGGTGAAACTGGCGCTATGCGTATCATAGGAGGTACCCTTGGGGGCAGAAGGATAAACCCGCCGGCTAAAATGCCTTATACCAGGCCCACCACAGACATGGCCAGGGAAGGCCTTTTTAATATTATGCAAAGTAATATAGCGTTGGAAGGAATAAAAACCCTTGACCTCTTTGGTGGCACAGGTTGTATAAGCTATGAGCTCGCCTCGCGGGGTGCTGCAGAGCTTACCATAGTAGAAAAAGATGTTGCCATGTATGATTTTATAAAGAAAACGGCTGCGCTTTTAGGGCTTCATAACATTAAAGTTATCAGGCTCGATGTATTTAAATATCTTGATCAGTGCGGGGAAACATTTGACTTTGTATTTGCAGGGCCTCCCTACGCGCTGCAAATAATTGACGAAATTCCCGGCAGGGTGATGAACAAAAAACTTCTGAATCCGGGAGGTTGGTTTATCCTCGAGCACACTCCGCGCAATAACTATGAAGGTTTCCCTTTCTTTGTTACAAAACGGAATTATGGAACTACGGTGTTCTCTGTTTTTGTTAACAAGAGTGAACAATGACACCGGTATTTGTAACAGGCATCGGAACCAATGTGGGTAAAACCATCACGTCGGTAATTGTTGCCAACGCACTTGGAGCAGACTACTGGAAACCCGTACAGGCAGGATACGATGAGGGTACCGATAGTGAGCTTGTGAAAGCCCTTATTCATTCTCACGCGCTTGTTCACGATGAATTGTACAAGTTCAGGCTGGCTGCTTCTCCGCATATCGCTGCAAGGGAAGCAGGCTTGAGAATTGACCTTGACCTGATTAGCGCACGTTTTTACGAACTGAAATCGCACAATACAACACTCGTGGTTGAAGGCGCCGGCGGCCTCCTTGTGCCGCTGAATGATGACGACACTGTTATTGACCTTATCAAAAAATTAAACGCCATTGTCATCCTTGTAAGCAGAAATTACCTGGGCAGCATCAATCATTCTCTGCTAACCGCTGAAGTATGCAGGTATAATAAACTTAACGTGGCAGGTTGGATATTTAATGATGAGTACCTGGAATACCATGATGAGATATCCCGCTGGAGCGGATACCCGGTAATTGGAAAAATCCCGAAACTGAATGAGATTACGCGGGAAAGTTTACATCAACAATCCGTTTTGATCAAAACAGCGCTTACCCCGAACGCTTGAAATCACCGGTACATGAATAAAAAAGAACTGCGCAAGATTTTTTTAAGGAAACGAAACGCGTTGACACTCCTGCAAAGCAACCGCCTCGATGATCTCCTGCTGATCAGGTTTCAGCAATGGCCGCTTCCCCCTTTACAAACAATCATGAGTTACTGGCCTGCTACGGAAAGGCGCGAAGTAAACACTCACCTGATGGTAGAATATTTATCGTTCCGCATTCCCGGGCTTCGCGTCGCTTTCCCCGTTACCGATATGAATGATCATTCGATGAAAGCCTGTGCTGTGGAGGAGGATACGGTGTTCAAACCAAACAAGTTCGGAATTGCAGAGCCTATGGAGTGCATTTCTCTTGACCCCGTCGAATTAGATATTGTATTTGTACCCTTACTGGCTTTCGATAAAAAAGGATACCGGGTAGGATACGGAAAAGGGTTCTACGACAGGTATCTGCACCATTGCAGAAATGATGTTTTACGAATCGGGTTTTCACACTTTGACCCTGTAGAGTCGATTGAAGACATCAATGATTTTGATGTACCTTTAAATATATGCATTACTACGAATAAGACATATGAATTTTAACCTTCCGCTGCCTGTCGCCCTGCGTAGACTGCTGTTCCCTTTCTCTCTGATATATTTCCTGGTTGTATGGTGCAGAAACAGGTTGTTTGACGCAAATATTTTTAAATCCGCTTCTTTCAATCTGCCGATTGTCTGTGTAGGAAATCTTTCCGTCGGTGGAACCGGCAAGTCTCCCATGGTTGAATACCTTGTTGCCATGCTTCAAAATGAGGTTCGGGTGGCAACTTTAAGCCGGGGCTACAAACGTAAGACGAAAGGATATGCTCTCGCTGATGCAAAAAGCACTGCTTTGGATATTGGCGACGAGCCTATGCTTTTTCATCTCAAATTTCCGGATGTTTCAGTGGCAGTAGGTGAAGAACGCCTGGTGGCAATACCTCAATTGCTCCATGATCGTCCCGAAACAAAGGTCATCGTGCTCGATGACGCTTACCAGCACCGCTCCGTCAGGGCGGGACTAAACATTTTACTGGTTGAATGCAGCAACCTTTTTACGCGCGACTGGTACCTGCCTTCAGGAAACCTGAGGGATGAAAGAAAAAGCTACCGGCGCGCAGACATCATCGTAATAACAAAATGCAAAGAGGATTTAACCGTTGAAGAAAAAAATGATATTGCGAACGAGATCAACCCTATGCCTCACCAGCAGATTTATTTTTCTACCATCCGGTACGGAGTACCGTACCATATCATCTCCGGGCAAAAGCATGACATTAAAACCGAAGCAGAAGTACTTCTGGTAACTGGCATCGCAAACCCCAGGCCTTTAAAAAAGTTTCTGTCCGAAAAATCATCAGCTTATTGCCAGCTTACCTTCGGCGACCACCAGGTTTTTACCATAGATGACCTGAAAGAAATAATCAGCAAATTTGATGGCATTCAATCGGAAGCCAAGATCATTCTGACAACGGAAAAAGATGCGGTGAGGTTGACAAAATTTGAAACAAGGCTAAAGGAATTGCCATTCTTCGTAATTCCGATTACGCATGCATTTTTATTTGATGAAGGCGATCGCTTTTCTGAGGAAGTTAAAGGGTTCATACATAACTTTAAACAATCTTCTTAAATTAGATGCATGGGAAAGAAAGAAACTAAAAAGAAAAAGGATAAGTCGTCTGCGGAGGGCACCTATAAGGGTGTATTGGATATCACACGTTCAGGAATGGGATATGTGGTGGTGGAAAACCTGGAAACGGATATCCTTATCCGCCCCAATGATTTCAATACGGCGATGCATGGGGATAAAGTGCGTGTAAAAATTTTAAGTGAAGGGGGAAAAAGCGGCCGCATGCAGGGACAGGTAGCCGAAGTTCTGCAGAGAAAACAGATGGAATTCCAGGGACGTATAGAAATAAGTGCAAGCTTCGCTTTCTTTATTGCGGATACAGACAAGTCTATGCCCGATATATATGTTCCTCTGGATAAATTAAACGGAGCGACAGATAACGACAGGGTAGTGGTAAAAATAGTTGAATGGCAAAAGAAAAAAAAGCCTGAGGGTGAAGTGCTGCAGGTGATCAATGCAAGTGATGTGAATGACCTTGCAATGAAAGAACTTATTATGGGAAGTGGTTTCCCTATTCGTTTTTCTGACGATGTAATTGAAGAAGCTGAAAGATTACCCGACGTACTTCCCCAGGATGAGACCAGGAATCGTAAAGATTTCCGGCCAGTGATGACCTTTACTATTGATCCTGTCGACGCCCGGGACTTTGATGACGCGATCTCTTTTCGGCGTATGCCCGACGGTAATTATGAAATTGGCGTTCACATTGCAGACGTCAGTTATTATGTACAGCCCGACACTGAACTCGACAAGGCTGCGTATGAGAGGGCAACGTCAGTGTACTTGCCAGACAGGGTAAATCCCATGTTGCCGGAGAGGATTTCCAATGAATTGTGTTCACTCAGGCCGCACGAAGACAAGTTTACATTTTCGGCAGTTTTCCAGATTACGCCGCGGGGAGAAATAAAAGATAGCTGGCTTGGGAAAACCGTTATTCATTCCAACCATCGTTTTACCTATGAAGAAGTGCAGGAAATTATTGAAAAGCAGGATGGCTTGCACAAAGATGAGGTACTTATCCTGAATGAGCTGGCTCAGCGATTCAGAAAGGAGCGCTTTGAAAAGGGAGCAATTAATTTCTCTTCAACGGAAGTTCGTTTCAAGTTAGACCCGCTGGGGAAACCGGTTGGCATTATGATCAAAGAAAGCAAGGAGGCGCATCAGCTGATAGAGGAGTTTATGCTGCTTGCAAACAGAGTTGTGGCTCAAAGCGTGGCCAAAGTAAAAGTGAATAAAAAAGCAGTCCCGGTGCCTTACAGGGTTCACGACACCCCGGATGAGGAAAAGCTATTGCCCTTTGTGGAGTTTGCAAAAAAGTATGGTCATAAGTTCGAAACCAAAACACCGGAAGGTATAGCAGCTTCCTTTAACCTGATGCTTGAAGAAGTTAAAGGCAAGCCTGAGCAGCACGTTCTTGAACAGCTCGGGATAAGAACCATGGCCAAAGCGATATACACCTCTGAAAACATAGGCCATTATGGGCTGGGGTTTGAACATTATACACATTTTACTTCACCGATCCGTCGCTACCCGGATATCCTGGTGCACCGTGTGTTAGACGAAGTGCTGAATAATAATATCACTCCCGACAAGAAAATGGAAGCGAAATGCAAGCACTGCAGCGACAGGGAAAGGGCGGCCATGGAAACAGAAAGGGCGGCCAATAAATACAAGCAGGTTGAATACATGCAAAATTACATTGGTGATGAATTTGAAGGCGTGATCAGCGGCGTTTCGTCGTTCGGTTTTTGGGTGGAAACGGTTGAGCACAAATGTGAAGGGTTGGTGAGCATTCACAGCCTGCACGATTACGACGACTTCCTGCACATAGCAACAGATTACTGCCTTGCCGGCAGAAGAAGCGGGCGTACGTTCAGGATCGGTGATAAGATCCGCATCAAAGTGATTTCTGCCAATCTTACCAGGCGGCAGCTTGATTATGAATGGGTGCTTACCAGCGTGATGACAGAAGAAAAGCTCCTGGAAAAACAGGAGAATGGCAGCGTTAAAACAAAGAACGAAAAACCAATTCCGAAAAAAAAATCAAGGAAATAATTTTTGAACGGGGCTGATCCTGATCACGCCGGGAAAATTGCCTGCCCCGGTTTGGCTGATATCCCGATAGGAATACATTTCGATAAAAAGTTTAAAATCTAAAATCCCCAATCAAAATAAATTAAAATTCCGTTGCGCTGCAGGCGTGCGGTATTTTAGCAAATCAATGTCCTGTATGCATTCTTTTGAAGAGCTATCCCTCATGTTTAAAGAAAAATTCGATGTAAAACACTTTCCTTTATATCCATCAACTCTTTACGATCCGGCTGACTATTTTCTTTCCCTTGGCGGCAAACGGATAAGGCCTGTAATGTGCCTGATGGCAAATGAATTGTTTGATGTGATTAACCCCGATGTCTACCATGTGGCAACGGCCATCGAGTTATTTCATAATTTCAGTCTTATCCATGATGATATTATGGACAAGGCGCCATTGCGCCGCGGAGTACAGACCGTGCATGCAAAATTTGGGGAACCTGCCGCTTTGATTTCAGGAGATGTTATGCTTGTTGTAGCTTACGAATACCTCAATAAAATCAAAACGGAGTACCTGCAAAGGATTTTAAAGCTTTTTAACCGGACTGCGAGAGAGGTTTGCGAAGGCCAGCAACTCGACATGGATTTTGAACAAAGCGACAAAGTTAACCTCGATGATTATATTAAAATGATTGAATTGAAAACATCGGTATTGCTCGCCGCAAGCCTCCAGTTAGGATCTGTTCTCGGAGGTGCAAGCCGGGGGAATCAGCAGCACCTGTATGAAATGGGGCGAAATCTTGGCATAGGCTTCCAGGTGCAGGATGATTACCTTGACGCCTTTGGTGATCCTGTTAAATTCGGCAAGCAGGTGGGAGGCGATATTCTGGCTAACAAGAAAACGTTTCTTATGATCCAGGCGCTGCAGGTTGCCAGTGATAGCCAGCTTGAAGATCTGCAATTCCTGATGTCTGGAAACAGGCACGATAAAGTAGAACGTGTTGTACAATTATTCAGGGATTGTGGTGTTGACGAGTGGGCAATGGAATTGAAAGACAGGTACATCAACACAGCTTTTCAACACCTTGAGGACATCACCGTTGTATCAGCCCGGAAGGCTCCGTTACGGGAGCTTGCATTGTTCCTTGTGCAAAGAGATTATTAGCGTAGAACCATCCTGCCAGCTTAGGTAAGCATCAGGAGTTTTCTGGTTTTCTGAACCTTTAGGCTTATAACTGATCCCGCTTCGTACGCCTGAATTTGCAATCCATTAAAACCATATATGTCGAATTCGTTACTCCGGAAGAAATCGATCGATAAAATCCTGTCAGATGCTGAAGCCGGTTTAGCTGATGGCCACTCGAATATGAACAGGGTGCTCGGAGTGCGTGACCTGACGCTTATGGGTATCGCGGCTGTGATCGGTGCAGGTATATTCAGCAGTATAGGAAAAGCCTGTTACGATGGAGGCCCGGGCGTAATATTCCTGTATATGTTTACGGCTGTCGCGTGCGGATTTGCAGCTTTATGCTATGCCGAATTTGCGTCCACCGTACCCGTGTCCGGTAGTGCCTATACCTATTCATATGTGGCATTTGGTGAAATATTTGCCTGGATCATAGGCTGGGACCTGCTGATGGAATATGCGATAGGGAATATTGCGGTGGCTATATCGTGGAGCGATTATTTTACCGGTTTACTGAATAAGGCGGGTCTGCATATTCCCGGATGGCTGACTATGGATTATTCAACGGCTAATGCAGGGTTTAACCAGGTTTCCGCAGCCGTATCAGAAGGGCAGTTGCTGCAGAACGTCGACGCAGGTCTTTTATCCAGGTACAACGCATGGCTGAATGCCCCCAATGCATTGGGGTTTCCCCTGATCATGGATCTGCCTGCTCTTCTCATCGTCGTTTTAATTACCGCCGTCGTTTTTGTCGGGATAAAAGAATCGCGGGCAGCCAGTAACATTATGGTGATCATTAAACTGGCCGTTATTTTCCTGGTCATCGTCCTTGGTGCCTATTATGTAAATCCCGCTAACTGGTCGCCTTTTACACCAAATGGATTCTCCGGGATTATGAAAGGTGTATCCGCCGTTTTCTTCGCATACATCGGTTTTGATGCGATATCAACAACGGCTGAAGAATGTAAGAACCCGCAGCGTGACCTTCCCCGGGGTATGATCTACTCGCTGATCATATGCACCATATTATATGTATTGCTTGGTTTAGTGCTTACCGGCATGGTCCATTACACCCGGCTCAACGTGGGAGACCCGCTGGCATTGATCTTTGAGGCGCGAGGGCTAAAGTGGATCTCAGGGATAGTAGCCGTAAGCGCGATTATAGCAACCGCCAGCGTTATGCTGGTTTTTCAGTTAGGCCAGCCAAGGATCTGGATGAGCATGAGCCGCGATGGCCTGCTGCCAAAAATATTTTCGAGGCTGCACCCGGTTTATAAAACGCCCTCATTTTCTACTATCCTTACCGGCTTTTTAGTAGCTGTTCCTGCACTTTTTTTAAATCTTGATGTCGTGCTTGCCCTTACCAGCATAGGGACTTTATTTGCTTTTGTCCTCGTTTGCGCCGGCGTACTGGTGCTGCAGAAGAGAGCGGTAAGACCGGTGTCAAAGTTTAAAGTCCCGTTTGTCAGCGGCAAATACCTTGTACCTGCAATGTTTGTTACGGCGGTTGCCTGCATTGTATACTACGTCCCTGAACACTTTTCTTCGATATTTACAAGAGAGGGATTCCCCATGCTGCTTTTCTGGGCCCTTGCGGTTATCGTGTCAATCCTTTCATATATAAAAGCCTTTTCACTTATACCGGTTCTGGGGCTGGTAAGCTGCTTTTACCTGATGGCCCAGGAAAGCTATACCAACTGGCTGCGTTTTCTTATCTGGCTTTCCATAGGCCTGGTAATTTACTTTCTCTATGGAAGGCAACACAGCAAATTAAGGAATAACACAGGAGTTAAGATTTTAAATTGACGATGCAGATTTCACATGACTTTTGGCAGCCCTCAGACCCTACAAATTAATACTAAGAAACCCGGCCTTTTTTACGCAGGCAGATTATCATCAAACCTGACTAAATTTGCATGATGAAATTTGAAATAGGAGACAAGGTGGTTGTAAAACTTTCGAATGAGGAAGCCGAAGTCAGAGAAATCATAAATGATACGATGGTAATGGTGGAAGTAAGAGGAGTGAGGTTCCCGGCCTACAACGACCAGTTGGAGTACCCTTACTTTAAAAGATTTACAGAGAAAAAACTTTTCCCTGAAAAGAAGAAGGCCAAAACATACATTGACCAGGTTCCCCGGGAAAAGCACATAACCCCAACAAAACAAGCAAACGGTATATGGCTGACCATCCTGCCTAAGTTTGGAGTTGATGAATTTGGTGACGAAATAGTCGAAATGCTGAAGGTTCACCTTGTAAATGGCTCCTCTACCGGCTATAATTTCGATTACAAAATAAGTTATCTGCGCGAACCCGAATTTGAATTGAAAAACCAGGTATATAATAACCAGGATTTCTACCTTCACGACATCCCATTTGAAAAGATAAATGACGGTCCTTTAATAGCGTGCGAGTTTTCGCTGATAACACCTGAAAAGAAAAAAGCGGACTATTTTGAAACATCCCTGAAATTGCGGCCTAAACAGATTTTCACAAAAATTGAAGAAATCAAGACGAAGGGTGAGCCTTCTTTTTCATTTAAGCTCTTTGATGACTTTCCTGACAAAATAGTTGAAGATAAAATTGATCTCGGGAAGCTTTCCGCAAGCGGCTATAAGATATATGAAGCGTCAAAAGCCAGGCAGCACCTGGAACCCGCTAAATTCGCTGTTGACCTTCACATGGAAAAGTTAACTGACGACTGGAAAAGCCTCAGCAGTTATGAGATATTAAGCATTCAAATAAAGGAGTTTGAAAAATACTACGACCTTGCTATAGCGCACCGCCAGCCATCCCTTATTATTATTCACGGTTTAGGTAGTGGCCGCCTTCGCGATGAGATACATGAACTTTTACGCCATAAAAAAGAAGTAAGGAGTTTTGTCAATCAATATCACGCTTCGTACGGCTACGGGGCTACTGAGATTTATTTTCAATATTAACCGGCGTTTACTGGTAGTTCCACACCAAAATTTCCGGTTAAGATACTTGCTTAAACATTTTGGCAAATCCGTCACAAGAAAACAGACATCATGAAATGTAAACAAACGATTGGTATCGCTTTTTATTTAATGACAGCGCAGGCATCGCTGCATGCGCAGAACATTCCCGTTGCAACCATCTTTAACGATGCGTCCAGGCAAACGCAGGTGTTGCTAACCGAAGTTGACAACGCGAAAGCGGGGAATACCGCGTTGGTATCGCCAAGAACGATTGAGAACGGGAATTTGAAACTGGTATCATCCAAAGACTGGACAAGTGGTTTTTTTCCTGGCGTTCTCTGGTTCCTGCACGAGTTTACGGAGAACAGTGAGTGGGCGACAAAAGCAAGGGCGTTTACTGCCAACCTGGAAAATGAAAAATGGAATGCCGGTACCCATGACATGGGATTCAAAATCTATTGTAGTTTCGGCACAGGCTACCGCCTCACGAATGATCCTGCATACCGCGACATTATCATCCAATCGGCCAAAACATTGTCAAAGCGGTTCAATCCAAAGGTCGGTTGCATCCGCTCGTGGGATCATCATTCCGACACATGGCAGTACCCTGTAATCGTTGACAACATGCTTAACCTTGAACTGCTTTTCGAGGCCGCAAAATTAACCGGTGATTCTACTTTTTACAACATCGCGGCTAGCCATGCCAACACTACCATGAAAAACCATTTTCGCCGGGATTACAGTTCTTATCATGTTGTTGATTACGATTCGCTTACCGGAAAGGTGCTTAAGAAAAATACCCACCAGGGTTATCAGGATGAATCAGCCTGGTCCCGCGGACAGGCATGGGCGTTATACGGCTACACGATGTGTTACCGGCAAACCGGGAATAAAGCCTACCTTAAACAGGCAGAAAACATCGCCAGGTTCATGCTTAGCCATCCCAATATGCCAAAGGACGTTGTTCCATACTGGGATTTTAATGCTCCTGCAATACCAAATGAACCACGTGACGCATCAGCCGCGGCGATCACGGCTTCTGCGCTTTATGAATTAAGCACTTACAGTAAAGCTGGCACGTACCGGAAAACAGCGGATAAGATCGTAAAAAACCTCACTGATCACTACCGGGCGCCAATAGGTGAAAACAAGGGTTTTATCCTGCTTCACAGCACCGGGTCAAAACCCGCAAATTCAGAAGTAGACACTCCGTTGACATACGCTGATTATTATTATCTTGAAGCATTGTTGCGCTCAAAAAAGCTTACAGAAAGGAAGCCCTTGTTTGCCAGGCACAAAAATTGATAAGGCCGGCAATCCTGATGCTTACCACGGGAATATCCGCCTGACCGGGTGCCTGAAAACGGGAACAATAACGTGATCAGCAGTTTAGGAATTTAAAAGTAAGCACCCGCAACGGTCTAAAACCATTTTATGAAAACCCTCAGTACAGCCATTTTATGTTCTGTGATCATAGCCTCCGTTTTCGCCGGAGTATTGCAGGCACAGCAGGGTAGCCCTATTCAGGCAACTGACAGATGGACGATTCTCCCCGATGAAAGTATACAATGGAATATAAGCGACCGCCTGCCACATGAAGACAATATTGAAATGAGCGGGCAACAAGTATCCCTGTGGATCAACTATGGGATTGATTCCGCAAAGTCACCGTATCTGTCGCGTACGATGGTTTTCCCTGGTTTTCGCCTGGCCCCCAACAATACTCATTCCAGTATGATGTATACGGTGAATGAAGATGACCTGCCCCGTTTCTTTATCGATAACGCTCTGTTTAAAAAGGGCATCTATAACGGGCTTTACACCGAAGGCGTTCCTGAAAGCGCAATAAGTATTCGCCATAAGGGAATTATGCAGATCAGAAGTGAGGTTGGAAGTGATCATTCCATGAAGCTTACCCGTACGCTGTTTCCATCGGTAAATAAACCAATGGCGATGGAGAAATTATCGTTCAGGAATAACGGTAAAGATCCCGTAAAAATCGAAATGGAGTTCTCGTATAAGGAAATACGCCCGGCTCTTGCCCGTTCAGTTTACGGAGAACACAGTTTTATCATATTGCCCGTAAACGCAGGGCAACGTACAATTGCCCCCGGCGATTCGGTTAACTTTTTTATCAGCTACCAGGCAGTGAATGAATTTCATCCTGCCCTTAGCGCAGACGTGCTGGCAGAGGAGAAAGAAAGGATGAAAAGAGTCGACGGCATCTTGTCTTTACTTCGGTTAGAAACGCCTGATACGATATTAAACACAGCCTTTGCTTTTGCGAAAATCCGGGCCACGGAAAGTATTTATCTCACCAAAGGGGGCCTGATGCATGGCCCTGGAGGCCTACGGTATTATGCAGCCATTTGGGCAAACGACCAGGCAGAATACATCAACCCTTTTTTTGCCTTTTTGGGGGACTCTCTTGGCAACAAATCGGCGATGAATGCCTACCAGTGGTTTGCCAGTTATATGAACCCGGATTTTAAACCCCTGCCCAGTTCAATTATCGCGGAAGGGGAGGGGATTTGGCATGGCGCAAAAGACAGGGGAGACATGGCGATGATAGCATATGGGGCAAGTCGTTACGCACTGGCTTACGGCAATCCTGATTCGGCGAAAGTTTTGTGGCCCCTGATAGAATGGTGTCTGGAATATCTAAGCCTTCGGGTAGATGGCAATGGCGTGGTTACTTCTGACAGTGATGAACTGGAAGGGCGCTTTCCTGCGGGCAAAGCCAATTTACATACAAGTTCATTGTATTATGACGCCTTGCGATCCGCATCCATATTAGGGGCCCTTTTAGGAAAACCCGCCCGGCAGACCCAGCAGTACCTGACCCAGGCGTCAGCTTTACGGAGCAGCATAGAAAATCATTTCGGTGCTACGATAGAGGGATTCAATACGTACCGCTACTACGAAGGAAACACCGTGCTAAGGGCCTGGATTTGTTCACCGCTGACGGTAAACATCTTTGACCGCAGAGACGGAACAATAGCCGCCCTGTTTTCGCCAGGGCTGTGGACGCCAGACGGGCTGGCATCGCAATCGGGCGATAAAACGTTTTGGGACCGCTCTACTTTATACGCTTTGCGGGGTGTATTCGCAGCAGGAGAAACCGAAAAAGCGCTTACCTATCTGCGTTATTATTCGAGGAGAAGGTTACTTGGCGAACACGTGCCTTACCCGGTAGAGGCATACCCCGAAGGCAACCAGCGCCACCTCTCCGCCGAAAGCGGGCTATACTGCCGGATTTACACGGAAGGATTATTTGGGATGCTCCCCACAGGGTTTAACCGCTTTACCTGCACGCCGCGCCTGCCGGCTGCGTGGAATCATATGGCACTGAGAAACGTCCGGTGTTTCGGCCATGTATTTGACCTCGAAGTAGCCAGAAAGTCTCCTGGTAAATTAACAGTGACAGTTAAGAATGGCAGGCACGAAAAGAACTACCTCATTAATGACGGTTCTTCACAATTGGTTCAGCTATGACAGACACACCTGACACGTTAAAGTCCATCACATCGATTACGACAATCTGGAAAGAGAAATATAGCAGGTACCTGCGTATCGATAACGTGCCTGAATGCCGCCCGGAACCGGCGATGTGCAGCCACGCAGCATCAAATTATTGCAACTGACCCTGCGAGGAGACATCGCCGGAAGAGCGGGTATAATAAAAGACAGGTGAGTAAGCGTTAAATTGCTTTGCCACACCGCGAACGGTATTGGCCGCATTTTCTTTCAGGCTTGCTGTAATTCTCCTGCTTTCTTTCAATCACTACAGGCTTCTTTTTGCTAATGGTAATAGGAATTCCGGCACTGATATTCCAACCTGAAACGCCCGATTTTACATTCGTGATCATTGTTTTACCTTCGGAGGCGGTGGTTATGCTTCTGGAGCCCAGATTACTTACGCCCTGGAGATAATTTATGCTTACCGTAAATTTTCTTTCAACATTACTGCCGAACTCAAAACCTGCACCTCCGATTACCGCTGTTTTCCAGTTACCCGCCATGTACTTGTAATTGGTTTGGCTGTTTAGTGTCTGAGTGCTGACCTCGGGACTTACCCCGCGGACAAATGCCGCACCTACTGACGGCATGATACGCATGTACCAGCCTTTATCGGCAGCCTTAGCAGTTGCAGTTCTACCGGAGGGTTTTTCGCACTGAACTTTATAAGTATAATAGCTTCCACAGCCTTTCCTCACGGTGATGGTGCGCACCGATGACGCCGGGGATGCCTGAACCGGTTTCGCCTTTTTAAAATAAATAGGTTTTGTGCTTACCTGGTAGCCGGCTTCAAGATGCAGCCTCTGGTTGTCCGGTGACGCCTTATACCTGCTCATGCCATTCTCAGGATCTGAAAATTCATAAGCGACGACAGACCGGCTTGTGGCTACTCCTAAAAACGGCCCGTGAGTTTTGTTAAACTGGTAATCCATACGCAATCCAAGCCTTGGAGATAATTGGGAGCCTGCCGGAGAAAAAGAAGGGAGATCATTATAACGGAGGGTTGTCCGTGAATTTTCAACGCCGACTTGTGGAAGAACAGTAAACTGTTGCGCGCCCGCTGTAAACCCCGATACAACGAACACCAGAATGAGTAGAGCTGGTCTCATAGATTATGTTTTAGGTTTACAGTAAATTAGGTGAATTCAGACACACAAAAAAATTAATTACACCAACGGTTTGTAGCCTGAAACAAGGTACTTAGGTTTTCTGGAAGGACTTTATCATTTGATAACGTAAGGCTAAATGTTTCTGCTTAAGGATGTCTAAATATTTTAATCGTGTGTCGGTATGGTGTTCGCCCTTAGGTGCCCAGTTAGAGCCATATTGCGCAGTTGCATGAAAGCCTGCCTCATCTGAAAAGCTTATCTCTTTTTTTCGTTTTAGCTTCTTTTCTAACGGCTTATTTGCTAAGAATTAAATTTTGTTGTGAAAGAATAATATTGCGGTGCGCTGCACCATTATAAGAATGTAGAAATAAATAATGCGAACCCTTTGTATTTGCACAAAAGCGCTTCGTAATAAACAGGTACAGCACGACTTATATTTGTAGAAACAAGTTTCGTGGATTATTAAGGTGCAGCGCACCGCTATATTTGTAGAAAAAAAGCAATCCGGCGAGTGTCCAAAGATGAGGTTGATAGATGGAATTTATGCAGTCTACCCGTAATCACCGGCAATTTCATTCAATTTATTTATGACCAGATTATTCATTTCGTTCCTCTTGCTGTTTATGGCAAATGCGTCGGCACAGACAGCCGCCCGCCTTATTGTGCGTGGTGATGACATGGGTTACTCTCATTCCGGTAATGAAGCTTTAATAAAATGTTTTACGCAAGGCATTGAGACGAGTATTGAAGTAATCGCCCCGTCGCCGTGGTTCCCGGAAGCGGTAAAAATGCTAACGGAGAATCCCGGTGTTGATGTTGGGCTCCACCTTGCCCTTACCTGCGAATGGGATAATGTAAAGTGGCGGCCCCTATCCGACTGCCCAAGCTTAAAAGACGAAGACGGTTATTTCTTTCCTATGGTGTGGCCCAATAAGAATTACCCCGGTAAAGCCATCATGGAAAACAAGTGGGATCTTAAGGATGTGGAGAAAGAATTTCGGGCGCAAATAGAATTTGCATTGAAAAAGATACCACGCATCAGCCACATCTCGGGCCATATGGGTTGTACGAATATGACCAATGCGGTAAGGTTAATTGCAAAAAAACTTGCGAAAGAATATCATATCGATATCGATCCTGCTGAATCCGGGGTCGTCGGCACCGGTTATGCTGGTCCCCATACCACACCCGGTGAAAAAATTCAGAGCTTTATCAATATGCTCGATAAGCTTGAAAAAGGTAAGACTTATCTTTTTGTAGACCATCCCGGACTGGATTCACCCGAACTGAGGTCTATTCATCATATCGGTTATGAAGGGGTGGCTGCTGACAGGCAGGGTGTGACAGACCTATGGACGAGGGAAGTGGTAAAAGAAGCCATCAAAAAGAAGCAGATCAAACTGATAAGCTATAAGGATCTCTTAAATAAATGACCAAAACTGTCCTACTTTAACGATAGCTCAACCGTTTTAACATTACGTTCGTCATCGCCCTCTTTTTCGTCGATCTGCCAGGAATGGAGAGATAAATTCCGGCCATAATCATTGTTAATTTTACCAACAAAAGATTGCAGGTACGACACAAGTCCGTTTACGTCTTCCAGTTGTTCAGGCTTAACTTTAATTTCTGCTTTTACTATCATATATTTAAGATTATTCTACACTAATGTAGCGTAACACCGCCAACTACTGTGGTTCTATCTGAATCAAATATCGCTAAATTTTTCGTTTCCACAGGTTTTTACGTAACGCTATGGTAAATCTACTAAAATCAAGTTAATTTAAACTTCTTTCCGGATGTATTTTTTAATATATCGGAATATGAAATTAAAAATAATATGACGTCAGTTCAGTCAAAAACGATGCCACTTCCCCAGTTGTCTCAATACAATGAAACCGGGATGGCAGTTTCGAAAATTGAATTGAAAAGCGTTTTTACTTACTTTAAAAATTGTACACTTTTCAGATGGGCCGATGCAAATAACGACTGCGAAGACCGTGCAAACGCTATATGCATGCTGCTTGATGCATGGCAAATACCTAATGGTAAAGGGTGGGTATTCAGTGGACGTCTCTTAAAAAAAGGAAGCGGCATTTTGAGAAATTTCTGGCAATATCATGTCGCCGCGATGCTGCCTGTTCAGGAGGGTAATACCCGTGACTACTACGTCATAGATCCTTCAATAAGCGACGAAGCAGAATTGATTGGTAACTGGGCCGAACATGTTACCGAGATTCCCCAAAGTTATTACGTCGTCAGGCCGGGCATTGAGTATATATTTCATGCCGGAAAGATAAAGAACGACAATTGGCATGAGCGTGATGAGCAGAACTTTAAGTGGACTATCCAGGGACTTGCCGGCATAAACGGATTATCCGCAGTTGGTAAAGCATATATCACTTTCAACAAAAAAAAGATTGAAAAAACATCCGTTTCTTTCAACAAATTAAAAGCGCAAAAGCCCGACTTTACTCACGGATGAAGAGGGTCGATATTCAAACCCAGGGGATAAGCATACAGGCGCATCTTCATCCAACGCACGGATATTTGGTCTGGATTAATTTTACGTTTACATGGCAGGTGAGCATACATCGGGTGAAGCAGCAAGGCGGCTTCCGGAAATATCTCTGAAACTTCTGGTAGTCGCAGGTTTATTTTTGTTATCTATCCTGGGCTTCACGTATATCGCCCACGAGGCGGTGATCGGGAAGAAAGACCTTTTTGATACAAAAATATTCTTGTTTCTTTCCGCCCATTCTTCACCCCCTGTGATCAGGTTTATGAAATTATTCACTTATCTGGGTTCGTTCATATTCCTTTTCCCTGCTTATGCTTCGCTGATCTGTTACCTGCTCTTTTCCGGAAAAACCAGGCTGGCGATCAACATCGCGGTAATTGCTTTAACTAGCACTGCTTTGATGAATATCCTGAAGCAATTTTTTCATCGCCACCGCCCCGACCTGCCGTTAATTGAATCGCTGAAAAGCTACAGTTTTCCCAGCGGCTATGCGCTCTCTTCCTTTATTTTTAGCTGTACCCTTATATACCTGATCTGGAAGGTAAAAATATCCCCATTATTGAAAGCGTTTATATCACTTTTACTCATCTTTTATGCCGTACTTATCGGAATAAGCCGGATCGTACTTAACGTACATTATGCAACGGACGTCATTGCATCCTTTTGCCTGGGTTTTGTGTGGGTAAGTTTATCCTTTGCCATCTTAAATAAAATGAAAAAGCTCACCTGAGAAAAGACCAGTCTCCGCCGTCTCCTGCCTGGTGGGTCTACACATGTTCTTTCCGTAACCAATAAAACCAGGTACCGGTTCCCGACTCAATGCGTAGACGGATCTGCTGCAACGGCCGTACAAAACTGTAAAAAACTTTTTTCATGAAGATGTTTACATTTTTGATCGGGTAAGTTCCATGCTGCTTCTCTTTATGATGATTACCTGATTATATTTACTTAGTATGTTTGCTCAGTGTTCATTGCAGTTATAAAATTCGGCCCATGAATAAAATTTTAAATACACTCTTCTGGGGAAATACCATCAGAGAATGGATAATCGCGGTAAGCATTGCAGCCGGCTTAATCCTGGTACTGCAAATATTCAGGCGAAGTGTATTGCTTGGCCTGCGTCGTTGGGCCACTAAATCCAACAACAAAGTAGATGATTTCTTTATTTCCGCTTTAGAACGGTCATTCCTTCCGGTTCTTTATCTGGCAGCAGTATATACGGGGTTATCATACCTGCAATTTTCTGTCAGAGTAAACCAGGTCATCAGAATAGCCCTGTTAGTGGCCGGGACTTTTTATGTGTTAAGGCTTCTTACATTCGTAGTGGAGTATTTTATATATGGATTCATACAAACACAGGAAAACAATGATGTAAAAAAGAAACAGGCAAGAGGAATTATCATCGTACTGAATGTTTTGTTGTGGGTGTTTGGCTTTGTTTTCCTGATTGACAATCTTGGCTACAATGTTACAACCGTTATTGCGGGTCTTGGAGTTGGCGGTATAGCGATAGCATTGGCGGCCCAGGCCATTCTTGGCGACCTGTTCAGTTATTTCGTTATCTTTTTTGATAAGCCATTTGAGATCGGCGACTTTATCACTGTAGACGATAAAATGGGGACCATTGAGTATGTAGGAATAAAAACGACACGGGTTCGGGCGTTAAGTGGTGAGCAGCTTATCTTCTCAAATACCAATCTTACAAGTGCGAGAGTGCATAACTTTAAGCGGCTGGAAAGAAGACGGGCCGTATTTTCCTTTGCAGTCCACTTTGAAACGCCGGCCAATATTCTCCGGAAGATCCCCGATCTGGTAAAAAACATTATTAAATCCCAGCCAACAGTAGAATTTGACAGAGGCCATTTTTCAACCTTTGGGCAGTTTAGCTTTAATTTTGAATTTGTGTACTTCGTAACTACCCCTGATTATAACCTTTATATGGACAGGCAACAGGAGATCAATTTTTTGATCCTGGAATCTTTCGAAAGAGAAGGCATAAGTCTTGCCTTTCCTGCCCAGACGATCTCATGGGGGAAGGACGGAGAGAAAAAATAAGATGCTTCACCGGGGAGCGAAAGAGGCAAGACGGCATGTTAATCATCAACATCAGATAACAACGGATCATATTAAACCGGCGGGGAGAATCTTCTACAGAAACGTAAATCTCGTCTGCTGAAAGCATTGCAGCATGTTGAAGGCATAGGAAAAGTTCAAAGATGCTTAAACTTTTATATGCTGATGCTCTGCGCTGCTAAACGGTGATAAGCTGTAGGTGTTGTAAACATTACAGCTTTACAGGCACAGTATTTGTAAATCAGTCAGTTATATTCTTTTAAGAAGAATATGCATATCACTATAAATCAAAAAATCTTTACAATGAAAAAAGTCAGTTTATTTTTTGCAATGCTTTTAGCTGTATGCACTTTCCAGGCGTGTAACAATAGCGAGAGCGGTAAAACAGATAGTGTAGAAGCCGCTAACGAGAGCAACGAAGATAAAATGAGCGGCGGGGCTGCTGCGGGAAGTGATTCCAGCGCTAATATGTCGTCATCTACATCTACAATGGAAGATGATTCTGAATTCATGGTTAAGGCAGCAAGTGGGGGAATGATGGAAGTACAATTAGGGCAATTGGCACTTCAGAAAGCACAAAGCAGGAAAGTGAAAGATTTTGGTGCTATGATTGTTAAAGACCACGGCGCAGCCAACACCGAATTGAAAGCTTTAGCCGCTACTAAAAACGTAACGCTGCCAACTACGTTAGGTGATGACCATCAGAAACATGTAACTGAGTTGCGTGAAAAAGCAGGAGCCGAATTTGATAAGGCTTATATGAGCATGATGGTAGATGATCACCAGGAGGATGTTAATGATTATGAAAATGCTTCCAATAAAGGCAATGACGCCGGTGTTAAGGCATTCGCTTCCAAAACCCTTCCCGTATTACGCAAGCATCTTGATGCGGCGAAATCAATCAATGATGGGTTAAAATAAAGGGAATAGATATCAAAGCACAAAAGGGGATACGATCTGTATTCCCTTTTGTCTTTTAGCAATCTGGCGTTTGTGCAGCCTCTTTTACCTCATTCCGTGGCACGTGATTTTCTTGTGTTAAGAAAAAAATTATGGCTAAAGACATAGAAAAGACCATCCCTGAACAAAAAACGGGTGCTAAAACAGATACCAGTCATACGGTTACGGCTGATGATTCACGAACAGCCGCTCAACTCTTTAATTTAGCAAAGGAAAGGCTTCAGAATATAAATGCATGGCACACGATCTGTGGGGCGGCATCAGCCCGGTTTATGCTCACAGACAGCAACGGAAATGAAATCAACAGGAAATTACAGCAAGGCGATCACTTTAAGATCAACATCCCCGCGCCGGATAATAGTGAAGGCGAAGGTTATGATTGGGTACGAATTGAGGAGATCGACGACAGGAGTGATCCCGTGGGCGATTCAGAGGCCTACGCCATAAGGGTGAGGCCGGCACAAAATCCACAGAAAGGGAGCGAGGATACCGCACATTTCTTCAAGGATACTGCTACCAGTTCGTTTTCTGTAGAACGTGATGGAAATGAAGTGACAGCCAGTGTTCATGGCAGGAATGAACTCCCAAACACAGAGGCAGAAGGCATTGTTGACAAGATCAGGAATGCAGTAGTTGCTGTCGGCGCAATGTTGGGATTGTCTACTCCTCAGTGGAAAAGCCTTGTTAAAGGGTTGCTGGAGCGGTAGAAGGGACTCGAACCCTCGGCCCTCAGCTTGGGAAGCTGATGTTCTACCAACTGAACTACTACCGCTTCTGTAATAAAAGTACTACATTACTTCAGCACTTTAAAGCAATTACCTGTTTTACCAAACCTTATTAATGGACAAGTACTTGTACTGACGCGTATGACCGGACACATACATGATAATCTTCGAGATCGCGGGAAACTGATGGTTCAGCTTTCGAAACACTCACGGGGGTGCGCCAGGATGTTCTGACATTATCCCAGGATCAGAAGATCAGCTTCCCCTGGTAATAATCAAGTATTTTAGCCCGGAGAATGTAATCGTATTTTGCAATAATAAGGTTGATGTTTGCCCGGTCGAGATTGTTTTTGGCGATCATATAGTCTACCTCTGTAGATGCCCCGACATTAAATCTGATTTCTGCCGACCTGAATGATTCAGCAAAATCATCCACCTGCTGAACTAATGTTGTATAACGCTGGTAGGCAGCAACAACATTAAAATATGCCTGTTCGATAGATTGCTTTAATTGAACCTTTCGTGTTTCGGCGATGAACTGCGTATTCTTCAGGTCGATTCTGGCCAGGGCGAGCTGGTTTTTTGCACGAAAGGTGTTTAGTATAGGAATCCTGATGGCAATGCTCACTGAAGTACTGTAATTGTTATTAAACTGATCGGCATACCTGATCTTTTCCGGCAGGTAGTTTTTTTGTGTTGTTACTACCGGAAGTTTTGTGCCTCCCACTTCTACAAAATCTCCCGATGGTAATTCGATGGCGCTTGTAAAAACATCCTTTCTCGCTGCGCTGGAATAATTTGTAAAGAGGTTGCCCCCTAAAGCAACCCTTGGAAAAAAATCAGCCTTTGCCACTTTTACCCCTTTTTCAGCGCTCTGGCGCCGGTATTCTGCAGCTTTGACAATCGCCAGGTTATTGAGGGCCTGCTCGTAAATCTGGTCAGGAGTGCTATCATACCCTGTGTTGAGCTGATCAGCTGTAAGCTTTTCCAGCTGAACGTTTTTATTGAAAGGCACATTCATGAGCTGCGACAATGTTAGACGGGCTCCGTTTAATGTATTCTGATTATTGATATAGGAGAGTTCATCATTGGCAAGCTGCCCTTTAAGGTCGTAGAACAGGGCAGGCGTCACCGCTCCGGATTTATTAAGGATTTCGAGGCGTTGAACCTGCCTTCGGGTTACATCGGCCTGGTTTTTTGCCTGGGCAACCTGGTCTTCATTATTCAGTATCTGCAGGTAAGCAAGAATAACGTTTAACGTAAGATTTTCCTTTGCCTGCTCAAGCTCAAACCTTGCGGCTTCGTAACCCAAAGCATTTTGTCTGATGGAGTTCTGTAAACGTCCGCCATTAAACAAGGTCATGCTTGTTCCCAGGCTATAATTTGCATAATTCACCTGCTGGTTGATATAACTGTTTGTAAAAGGGTCAATGCTGCGTCCCTGATTTATCCCGTGACCCATGTTCCCAAAGAGGTCAGGCAATACGTTTGTCCGGGCCTGCTTCATGTATATTTTCGCGGCTTGCAATTGCAGGTCGCTTTGCTTCACGTCAAGGTTATTTGCAATGGCTGTGTCCACGCTTTGGCGTAACGTAAGCTTATCACCCTGTGCAATGGCAGCTAACGACAGAAAGTGAAGAAGGGGTATAATGAATACTTTTCTCATAAGGGGCCCGTACTAATTTTATCTTTTTCTTTTATGGAATGGGCTGTGAATTGAAAGCCTGAAAGTGGAGTACCACGGGCAAATCAAGTTGCAGCGGGCATTTGCTCCGCTATTCTTCCATCAAGAAGATGAATTATTCTTGATCCGTAACCCGCGTTTTTTTCAGAATGAGTCACCTGTATAATGGCCACTCCGTCTTTGTTCAGATCTTTGAACAATTCCATGATCTCCTCGCCCTGCCGTGAGTTAAGATTCCCCGTTGGCTCATCAGCCAGCAATAACTTAGGCTTTACGATCAATGCGCGGGCAATACCAACAAGCTGCTGCTGCCCTCCGGAAAGCTGGGTAGGAAACAGGTCTTTCTTTCCGACGATCTGAAATCTGTCGAGCATATCCGCTACCATAGCCTTTCTTTCCGAAGATTTAATATCCTGGTATATCAGTGGTGTTTCGATATTCTCGTATACCGTCAATTCGTCAATAAGGTGGTACGCCTGGAATACAAAGCCGATATATTGCTTGTATAAATTCGACCGCTGTTTTTCCTTTAACTTATGAACTGCTTCTCCCATAAAATTGTACTCTCCTTCAGAAGCATCGTCCAGCATGCCGATAATATTCAGAAGTGTTGATTTGCCAGAACCCGAAGGGCCCATGATCGAAAGAAATTCTCCGGCATTAACATTGAGGTTGATATCCTTTAAGATAAAAGTCCGGTTCGCCCTGACGCTGTACCATTTTGAGAGATGTTGTATTTCAAGCATGACAAACGTTTATGTTTTTTCTGTTTCCTTTTTTTATGAGTGACCCCGTTTTATTCTGCCCGGAGGCTTTTTACGGGGCCTGACCCAAAATCAATGCGGAAAGCACAGTCGACTTCGGGCTGGCGATTTCAGATTTCAGAGATAACATCAATGGATATACGATTTCTAAGTAAATACCTTTTTGCAAAATATCGTCAGTTGCCAATCTAAAATCTGCAATTGAATATTACCGCCATGCGTTAAACTCCCTTCATCACACCATAATATTCTCTAAAACAGTCTGCCCGTCGAGCATGCGTATGATACGGTGGCTGAACCTGGCATCATGTTCTGAGTGGGTGACCATAATGATCGTCGTACCTTTTTCATTAAGATCTGTCAGTAACTGCATCACTTCATTACCGTTCGACGAATCGAGGTTACCTGTAGGTTCGTCGGCGAGGATAAGTTTGGGATTGTTAACGACGGCCCTTGCTACAGCCACACGTTGCTGCTGCCCGCCCGAAAGCTGCTGTGGGTAATGGTTTCTGCGGTGCATGATCTGCATTTTGTCGAGCACTGTTTCAACGCGCGTTTTTCTATCGGGAGATTTCACGCCAAGGTAAATGAGGGGCAGTTCAACGTTTTCAAAAACCGTCAGTTCGTCTATCAGGTTAAAGCTTTGAAATACAAACCCGATGTTACGCTTGCGCAATTCTGCCCGTTTTCGTTCATTGAACCGGGCAACTTCAATGCCGTTAAAAAGAAAGCTTCCGCTATCGGGATCGTCAAGCAAGCCTACAATATTCAATAGCGTGGACTTGCCGCAGCCTGACGGCCCCATCACGGCCACAAATTCACCTTCCTGCACTTCAAAAGATAATTTGTTGAGAGCAATCGTCTCAACATCTTCAGTGCGGTAGATTTTTTCCAGTTCGGAAATTTTGATCATGGTTGGGTTATTAATTTGGAAATCAGCTTTCAGCTATCAGCTTTCAGCTATCAGCTATCAGCTTTCAGCTTTCAGCTTTCAGTAATTCAGAGTTTTTAATTTTAATAAGGGGATTTCATCATTAAATACTGAGGTTTCCCCATAGTGCCACTGAGATAAACATTCTACTTTTATAAGCAATGTATGCGAAACTTTGAACACCTTTCAATCTGGCAAAATAGTCATGAATTAACGCTTGGCATTTATTCTGTTACACGATCTTTTCCATCCCATGAATTATTTGGTCTTGTTTCGCAAATGCGTAAGGCTGCGGCGTCAGTTCCAACAAACATAGCTGAAGGATGCGGCAGGAACTCTAACGCTGAACTTAAACGATTTCTTACGATCGCAGCCGGATCTTCATCGGAATTACAGTATCAACTTCTATTAAGTAAAGACTTAGAGTATATCTCCAGAACACTATTTCAGGAATTAAACGATAAAATAATACAAAACAGAAAAATGATCTACAGTTACTCTCAAAAGCTTTGACTGCTATAGTCATAGCTGAAAGCCGATAGCCGATAGCCGATAGCTGATAGCTGATAGCTGATAGCTGATAGCTGATAGCCGATAGCTGCCACCTACTCCTTCTTCAACACCAGCTCCTGCATCGTTCCGTAATTCTCATAGCTCGAAGTCACTACCTTATCGCCTGGCTGAAGTCCCTGGAGAATTTCGTAATATTCCGGGTTTTGCCTTCCTAACTGGATATCCGTCCGGTATGCGATATTTCCGTTTTCACTGACCTTGAAAATCCAGTTTCCACCCGTTTGCTGGTAGAACCCGCCTTTGGGCAATAATAAAGCTTCGGTTTCATCACCAAGAGCAAGCCGGATCTGCAATGTTTGTCCTCTTCGGATACCTTTGGGAATTTCACTTACAAATTCCATATCTACCTGGAAACGCCCGTTGGTTACCTGGGTAAACACTTTCCTGATTTTCAGCTGGTAGGTTTTATTGGCAAAGCTGAAATCGCCGGTGAGGCCGGTAAATATCCGGGAGATATAATGCTCATCGATATCAGCCCTCACCTTAAATCCGCTCAGCACGTCTATCTGTCCAAGGCGTTCGCCTTTATTTTTCGACTGCCCGATCTCCGCGTCAAGAGACGTTAGCTGCCCTTCCACGGGCGACCTGACAATCAGGTCGCCGACTTTCTTTCGCATTAACGTGAGTGCATTCTGCATTCTCTCATACGACTCCCCCATCTGGCCGATTTGTTGTTTCATGGAGAAGGAATCCTGCTTTAGCGTTTTTTCCGTGAGGTTTTTTCTGCGCACCTGGTAATGGTACAGGTTTTCGGTGGATTTGTATTCCTGCGAGCCGATGACCTTTTGTTCGTTAAGGTGTTTATTTAGGCTATAGACCCTTTCGGCTTCAGTTAGCGCGTTATCCACTTCAGCCATCTGGTTTAACTGCCGGATGGTATTCTGCTCGGCATTGTTGCGGGTATTTTGCATCTGGGTAAGTACATCGAATACAGCTGTTTCCTGGTTCGCAAGGCTCAGCTCCAGGTCGGTATTTGCAAGGCGGAGGATAGGTTGGCCTTTTGCCGTCATCGCCCCATCCTCTACAAATAATTCTTCTACCCGGCCACCTTCCACAGCGTCAAGGTATATGGTTGTAACAGGCATAATAATACCGTTAACCGGGATAAATTCCTGGAATGCGCCTTTCCTGATTTCACTTATCGTTATGCGTTCGGTATTAACGTTAAGCCGGCTTTTGCCTGAGGTGAAAAAATAGCTTGCCATGATCAGCATAATGATTCCCGCTATCCCGCCCACAGTAGCAATGCGTTTCGCCGGCCATTTCTTTTTGGCTATAACTCTGTCCACTGTATAATTAAATTTATTTTTTTTCTCAGTTCTAAGCATACCATCTGTATGCTTCTTCAGTTAAACAAGAAAGAACATGCCAGTTTTATAAATAGACTGATCTTCAAATCATTAAGCACGTTTATCCTTCAACACCGGTCGCTTATAATACAACCCGTGTCCGGTTTTGATACAATGCAGTACTTCCTGATTCTCTAAAATTTTAAGTGCCATGCTTTTACAAGTTGGTACAATTGCTGAAACACTTAGCGGTGAAGGCGAACCGGGGTTCGGCGCTAAGGCACCACGACATTCTATGCCTGAAAAAAGAAATATCTTATTAGATTGCAATTGCCTCCTTTCACGTGAACAGGAAATTTATCAAAAAGAGAATTATGTTATTAAAACATTCATGTATACTGGTAATTGATGACGACACAGATGTACTTACGGCCGTAAGGCTTCTGTTGAAAACGGAAGTTAAGGAAGTTGTCACTGAAAAAAATCCTGAAAATATAAGATCGATTTTATCGGAGCAATCATTCGACCTCATCCTTCTCGACATGAATTTTACCAGTTCCATCAATACAGGCAATGAAGGGTTGTTCTGGCTTCGTAAAATAAGGGAATTCAGGTCTGAAGCGGCAGTAGTGATGATTACCGCATACGGGGATATTGAACTTGCCGTACGTTCGCTCAAAGAAGGGGCGGCTGACTTTGTAGTTAAGCCATGGCATAATGAAAAGCTGATCACTACAATAAAGGACGCCCTTAACCGGAAAAGTGCCGGCAGGGCAGTTCCGGGCCCGGCGATCAAGGGAAACTCCCTCATCGGCAAAGAACTCATTGGTGAGTCGGAAACAATGATGGAGATGTTTTACAAAATCGACAAGATTGCTCCTACTGAAGCCAATATCCTGATCCTTGGAGAAAACGGAACAGGAAAAGATCTTATCGCAAAAGCCATCCACCAGCAATCGTTAAGAAATGTAAAACCCTTTGTAAAAGTTGATGTAGGCGCGCTCACAGAGTCATTGTTCGAAAGCGAACTGTTTGGTCACAAAAAAGGAGCTTTTACGGACGCACGGGAAGACCGTAAGGGCAGGTTTGAAGATGCGGGGGAGGGGACACTTTTCCTGGATGAGATCGCGAATATTTCGTTGCACCAGCAGGCAAAGCTTCTGAGTGTTCTTCAAAACCGCCAGGTAACGCGGCTCGGAACAAATCAGCCTGTTCCGATTGACATCCGGCTGATATGCGCCACGAATATCCCCCTAAGCGAACTGGCTAATGAGAACAGGTTCAGAAAAGACCTGATATACCGCATTAATACGGTCGAAATAAACGTTCCTCCATTGAGAAAAAGAGGGAAGGATATCATTTTGCTGGCGCGGCATTTCAGTACCGTTTACAGCAACAAGTATTATAAACCTGCATTTGAGTTTGATGAAAAAGCAATTGAAATTTTATCAAATTATCACTACCCGGGCAATGTGCGTGAATTACAATACACCATCGAACGTGCCATCATTATGGCCGACGGAAATGTTCTGCAGGCGCGCGACCTCATATTTTCTCCTCTTGAATCTGTGATGGTAGCCACCAACGAACCGCCTGAATTTAAATTAAGCGCGATAGAAAAGAATACCATTCTGCGGGTAATAGAAAAACATAAGGGTAATATCACGCAGGCAGCAAAAGAACTGGGCCTCACACGTACCGCACTTTACCGCCGCCTGAGTAAATACGATATATAACCAAACGGGGCTTGTCACATTCCCGATCTTTCATCCTTAAACCCTTTCAGTGCCTGTAAAACAATTTGAGTGGAGAATTCTTGTACGGGTGATATTGCTTTTCGGCACCTTAAGCGCTTCATCGTTTATGTTGGTTAAAGGCTGGTTCCCTTATATCACCTTTCTTGCCCCGGTGATCATTTACCAGGTTGTGGAATTTTACCGCTTTCACCGGAAAGCACATGAAGAACTGGAACAATTTGTCGAAGCTGTTCATTATCGCGATTTCTCCCGGTATTTTGATGTAAAGCATGCCCCGCTCGAACTGAAACCTTTGCGTAAAGGGTTCAACGAGATCAATAGCACATTCAAGGTAATCAGCAGGGAAAAAGAAACCCAGTACCAGTACCTGCAAAAAATTCTGGAGCTTGTTGATACGGGCATCCTGTCTTACCAGGAAGACGACGGAACTATCGTGTGGATGAATGAATCTTTAAAAAAGATGCTTCAGTTGCCATACCTTAAAACGATACACAGTCTTGCCAAACGCGACCAGTCATTGTATACACAGATCATTCATTTAAAGCCGGGTGACAATACCATCGGAACGGCCCGCCTTGAAAAGGAATCGTTTAGAATACTGCTTTCCGCAACTGCCTTCCAGATCGACAAAGTCATTTTCAGGCTCATCGCTTTTCAGAATGTTAGCGAAGCGCTGGATGAAACAGAATCAAAAGCATGGCAGAAATTACTTAACGTGATGACCCATGAGATCATGAACTCGATAGCGCCCATCTCCTCGCTTGCAGACACTTTGAAAAACCGTTTACAGAAATCCGTTCATTTTTTGAATAATGAATCAGGCAGCGTGGATGACCTCGAGCTTGGCATCGATACCATTAAAAGAAGGAGTGAGGGCCTGTTGAAATTCGCTGAAACTTACCGAAACCTGAACAAGATCACGGTTCCTAATCTCAAAAAAGTTTATGTAAGAGACCTGTTCGAAAGCCTTCAGCAACTGATGCAACCTACCCTGGATCAGAAAAACATCGACATGGAGATCATTCTGAAGGATACGCACCTTCAACTCGATATTGACGCAAGCCTCATCGAACAGGTACTGATTAACCTGGTGGTAAATGGAATCGAGGCAGTAAAAGACACCAGTGAAGCGAGGATTGTTTTAAATGCATACCTGGCGACCAACAAGAAAGTAACAATAAAAGTTGCAGACAATGGCGCCGGAATGCCGGCCGAAGTTGTTGACAAGATTTTCATTCCTTTTTTCACAACGAAAAAAAATGGCAGCGGCATAGGGCTTAGCTTATGCAAACAGATCATGATGCTCCACCGCGGTAATATACAGGTGCAATCGGTAGAAGGAAAAGGGACTGCGTTTATTCTGCAGTTTTGATGGAAAATGGTTGATAATACCCGCTTTTAACGAAGATAAATTTACCTTGATAGCCTGCTGCCGCTCACCTGTAGAAAGGCCTCTCCTAAACATTCGATGATATCTGAGGCGATCAATGATTCTTGTGACCTGCATGCGGCCGCGATATCACCCGCCAGTCCATGAATATATACCCCAAGAACGGCGGCTTGTTCGGTATTGTACCCCTGCGCCAACAATGCACTTAGTATGCCTGTAAGTACGTCGCCGCTTCCGGCAGTTGCCATGCCCGGGTTACCCGTCAGGTTAAAATAACTTTTACCCGAAGGCGTTGCAATAAGAGTATGATGGCCTTTCAGGATGATTACCAGCCGGAGATCTTTCGCTTTTTTCTTTGCCAGTACAATTTTTTCGAAATCATTTTCACAACGGCCGAACAACCGCTCGAATTCTTTGGGATGGGGAGTAATAATGGAGAAAGGTGTGATTCTCTGAAAAAGATCATTGTTTCCGGATATAATGTTCAATGCATCGGCATCTGCTACTATGGGAATATCGGGAGAAAAATGATCAAGCGCGTTTGAAGTTGCCTGGTCAGTTCCCAGGCCCGGGCCTATTACGATGGCGTTGTACTTTGACAGATCAACATCGATGGAAGAGATCAGTAACTGTTCAGTATCTGCTATGGCCATTGCTTCAGGCACAGAGACCTGCATGATTTCATAACCGCAGCCCGGGATAAAACAGGTCAGCAGCCCGGCGCCGGCCCTCAGGCACGCTCTGGCTGATAATACGGCAGCGCCCATTTTTCCAAAGCTTCCTGCTATTAATAATACGTGACCAAAACTGCCCTTGTGAGAGAACCGGTCCCGGGGTTTGTAAATATCACATACCTCTTCAACTCCGGGAATGATTGCCGCAGGTTCAATCGTACTGAGATATTCCGGTGATAAACCAATGTCAAGAATATGGATGATCCCAAAAAAAGCTGCATTCTCAGGCAAAAGAAAGGCCAGCTTATAACATTGAAAACTTAAGGTATGCGAAGCTTTTACAATATTCCCTCCGGGAGAACTTGTATCGGGGAACATTCCACTCGGAATGTCAATGGAGATCACTTCGTTCCCTGAACTGTTGATATGCTCAATTACCAGCGAAGCGGGAGGTTCTGCCGGGCGGGTGAGTCCTGATCCAAAAAGGGCATCAATGACAACAGCGCCCGCCGGAATCTCCGGAAGCAGGGTGTCCTGTTTGATAAACTTTATGGTTACTTCTGTTGCCGAAAGCCTGTCGAGGTTAACGGCAAAATCTTCAGACGGTTTTTGATTGAATTCCAGCACGTAAACAGAAACATCTTGTCCGCTGTCGTTCAGCATCCTTGCCATGGCTAATCCGTCTCCGCCATTATTCCCTTTCCCACAAAAAACTACAAAAGAAGATTGTTCATAACCAGCACCTTCTATCCATTCCACGCACCGCGAAGCAGCTCTCTCCATAAGATCTGCCGAAGATATTTGTTCGCGTTGAATGGTGAATAAATCCCACTGGCGGATTTGCTCTGAAGTGAGTATTTGCATGCCCGGAAATTAGTCAATTATTGAATAGTACAGCCGGGTTATTGTAACAAGGGAGGCCGAAAACAGGTGAGATTCAAGCCCATGAAATCAGCTTACCCGGTAAATCTCTTAAGGCTTGCCGGCATGCTGCACAGGGAGGCTATTCGCTGCCGAAGTCGGCAGATTGCATGTAATCTCCGAACAAATCACAAATGTTTTTGGAGGAGTATATCCTCTTGTTGAACTTATTGCTTAGTACCACAACCACCGCCTCCTCATCGATAAGGCGGATAAAAACGGAATTATTACCGTGCCACCAGCCGTTGTGATAGATCATCTTTTTTCCATTGTCAAGCAGGGTTAACCGCCAGCCGAATCCGTAATTGCGTCTGCCTTCCTTTTCAAAACTATATGGGGCAAAAGCACTATCGAGCGTTTGCTTTGAAAAAAACCTGCCGGGATAAAGCGCCTGGTTCCATTTAAGCATATCACGTACGGTGCTGTAAATGTTTTTATCTCCATAAACTACGTCCAGAAATTCATAAGGGTATTTCCGGTTATTCCATTCAAATGAGGGAAGAGCGCGACCCATATCTGCAGGAGTGAATACATACGTGTCATTCATCTGCAATGGCCTGAAGAATGTATTGGCCAGGTAGGTGTTATAAGGAAAGCCGCTTACCGTTTCGATGACCAGCGCAAGTAACGCATAATTAGTATTGCAATACGCAAAGTGTTTCCCGGTCTGAAATTCCAATGGCGGCCGCATCTGGTAAAGAGAACTTAAGACGTCGGCATTCGTGACCATTTTTTTCTTGTCCCACTTATAATGTTCAAGATAGTGGACATAATTAGGAAGCCCGCTACGGTGGTTCAGCAGCATTTTGATGGTAACGCCCTGGTAAGGGAAATCTACAAAATATTTGGAAAGATCATCGTCTAAATTCAGTTTTCCTTCTTCCCAAAGCTTTAATATGGCCATTGCCGTGAAAGTTTTCGAAACAGATGCAACGTGGAAGGCATTTGAAGGGGTAAGGGTATCTTTTTTGGCAACGGGGTCAATGTAACCGCGGTATTGTTCGTACACCACTACGCCTCTTTTTGCTACCAGGATGCTTCCGTTAAAATTGTTTTTAGGCAGCAGGCTGTCGAAGAAGCGCTGACATGCACGTTGATAATGCGCCATTTCCTTAGGCGGTAATGAACCCATTATAGCGGCAGCATTTGCAGATAAATTTTTACCCGGGAGAGCTCCAATTCTTTTTTCCTGCTGATTGCAGAAACAAAATAAGAGAGGTACAAGCAGGAACACGCAAACACTTTTCACAGGGATAAAAATTTATTTTGAAGTCAGGAAAAACTAAGACCCTTGCTTCAGGTCTGGTTTATTACGATTTCTTTTGTTTTTTATTGTTTCGAATATATAATACATATTTGCAGGAACTGTAAATAAAAGAAGATTTTGTTGTAAAATGGAAAATCAGACTACGAGCTATCCCAAAGAAAAAGTTAATGTTTTGTTCCTGGAGAATATAAGTGAAGCTGCGGCATCACATTTTAAAAATGCGGGATACACATCTGTAAAAAGAGTTGGAAGCGCGTTGAGCGAGGAGGAGTTGATCAGAGAGATCAAAGACGTGCACCTCCTTGGCATTCGTTCTAAAACCCAGATCACAAAAAAGATTCTTGACGCGGCGAAAAAATTACAGGCTATTGGTTGTTTTTGTATTGGCGTAAATCAGGTAGACCTCAAAAGCGCAAGGCAGCAGGGTGTTGTTGTGTTCAATGCGCCTTACTCCAACACCAGATCTGTTGCTGAACTTGTTATCGGATTATCAGTGATGCTTATCCGAAGAATACCTGATAAGAATAAAGCTGCCCATGAAGGCATCTGGATGAAAGATGCTAAAGGCAGCTATGAGCTACGGGGCAAAACCTTAGGGATCATTGGTTATGGAAATATTGGCACGCAGGTAAGCATATTGGCGGAAGCTTTGGGCATGAAGATCATTTATTACGACGTTGTAACAAAGCTTCCACTGGGAAACGCCATTGCAAAAAAATCTTTAAAAGAAGTAGTCAGCCAGGCAGATATTATTACCCTTCATGTTCCGGAAACCCCGCAGTCTAAACACCTTATCAACAAAACGAATTTGAAATTCTTTAAAAAAGGCTCCATTTTGATTAACTACGCCAGGGGAGAGTTAGTTGATCTCGATGCCCTGCGGAAAGCCATTGAGGACGGACTGATCTCCGGAGCGGCCGTAGATGTATACCCGCAGGAACCCGAAAAAAACGGGGAAAGGTTTGAAACGCCGCTTCAGAATCTTCCTAATGTGATATTGACGCCCCATATTGGGGGGTCTACGGAAGAAGCCCAGCTCAATATCGGGGAAGACGTCAGCAATAAGCTATACCAGTTCCTTGAAATGGGAATGACAATCGGTTCACATACGGTTCCGCCTATCAGTCTTCCTGCCCAGGAAGGAACACATCGAATCTTACACATTCATAACAATGTTCCGGGTGTACTCTCGGCTATCAATACAGAACTTTCTAACCATAACATTAACATTCTGGCACAATATTTAAAAACAAATGAGGATATAGGGTATGTGGTACTGGATGTAGATAAGAAATTGTCCCAGCACGCTTTTCAGCTGCTAAAAGAGGTTAGAGATACCATTAAGGTAAGATTGCTTTACTAAGGCGCAATCCTGTAAACCTCTGCTGCAGATGTAAACCATTGCCTGTTTAAATTGTTGTAATAAAAGAAAATTCTTTATGAAACTTGTAATCATCGGCGGTGGGTTTGCGGGCTTGCAGCTTGCAAGGAGGCTAAACAATAAACCTGGTTTTGATGTCACGTTAATTGACCAGTATAATTATCACCAGTTTCAGCCCTTATTTTACCAGGTAGCCACTTCCGGATTAGATGCAAGCAATATTTCCTTTCCGCTCCGGAAAGTGTTTCAGAAAAGCAAAAATGTACATATCAGGCTGGGAACCGTTCAACAAGTGGTTGGGGAAGAAAATAAAGTTGTTACTGACGTGGGCGACTTCGAATACGACATATTGGTGCTTGCCACCGGTGCTGACACGAATTTTTTTGGGAATGCCAGGCTCTTGGAAAACGCCTTTCCCATGAAGTCCACCACTGAAGCCTTACAGATCCGACACCGGTTGTTACAGAATTTTGAAGATGCGTTGTGCAAGTGCAATGACAAAAAATACGACAGCCTGCTTACCGTCGTCATCGTCGGCGGGGGGCCCACGGGCGTTGAGCTTGCAGGCGCCGTAGCTGAAATGAAGAAATATGTTTTGCCAAAAGATTACCCGGAACTGGATTTTTCACGAATGAAAATCTATCTGGTGGAGGGTGGACCGAAGACCCTCGGGGTAATGAGTGAAAAATCATCCGAACAATCACGCAAATACCTTGAAGATCTCGGTGTTATAGTAGTGGTCAATACGGTTGTAAAGGACTACGACGGAGAAACCGTCACCTTGAATTCCGGGGAGAACCTGAAATCGTCGATGGTCGTCTGGGCTGCGGGTATTAAGGGAAACGTACCTGCGGGTATCAGCCCCGAATTGATTGGAAGGGGAAACAGGATTAAGGTAGACCGGTATAACCGGGTGCTTAATAATGCCAATATCTACGCTCTTGGCGACGTATCTTATATGGAAACGCCTAAGTTTCCACAGGGACATCCGCAGGTAGCGCCTGTGGCTATGCAGCAGGCAAAGCTTCTTGCCGGGAACCTTACAAAGATTGAACGCAAGTCGCCCCAGGAGGTTCTTGAATTCGAATATCATGACAAAGGCTCGATGGCGACCGTTGGCAGGAACCTGGCAGTTGTGGATATCCCAAAACCTAAATTACACTTCGGTGGCATCTTTGCATGGCTGATATGGATGTTTCTCCACCTTATGCTGATCCTCGGAGTAAAGAACAGGCTTTTTGTCTTTTTGAACTGGATGTACAATTATTTCACGCATGATCAGTCGCTCAGACTTATCTTCAGGGAATTTCACAGGCAAAAGAAACCAGTTACCCGGGAGGGTGTTCCTCAGCGATAATACGTTTTGCCCTGCTTTTGAAAGCAGCCGTTTCGTAATCCCAGCGCTCCTCGATGATCGTTCTTAGTTCCTGTTTGATATCAGGGTAAAGCTTCGACAGGTCGTGCAGCACTTTAAGGGAAAATGCTTTAACTGCCGCGGCCTCATCCGGATCAGAAATATAGGTGAAGCACATGTCCATTATTTCTCCGTGATATTTCTTTGGTATCGTCAGACCCTGCAACAGCCGGATGGTATTACGCTTCACTGCATTGTGTAAACCTGGCCGCCTGAGATTGGCAATCAATTTCCCAAAGTGCTTTTTAATCAAAGCCGGATGTTCAATTACACAAACGCTGAGGGGCCAGGCTGCCCGCTGTACTGCCGGGTATTCATCATTAAGGAACAGGTAAAAAAGTTCATCAAACCGCTGCTGGGAATTTCCGATCCAACGGGCAATTTTCATGCATTGCAATTTTGAATGCTCCATTAATATTTCATCTTTAAGCCTCATGCATGGCGCGTTTTTCTTTTGACCAGTAAATGAAATAAATCCCGGTATGTGGAAAAGGTATAGGTGACGATATTTTTCAGTTCGATGTTAAGGCTTTTGCGCAGGAGAAAGTAAAAAGCAATACACCCTGCAATGGTGTTAAATGTTGTTGCATACACGGCACCCATCAATCCGCCAAACCACCTGATACAGAGATATGTGGAAACAAGGCTTAAGATAAGAAAAACAACGTTTGCCCAGAAATTTACGTGTGGCTTCCCGATTGAATCCATGGTAAAGCCGAATTGACTAAAGAACGGCCGTAAGAAGGCAAAGAACATGGTAAGCTGTAAAACAGGTACCGCCGCAAGGTAATCGTCGCCGGCAACGATTCTGATTACCAGGCCCGGCACAAATAATATAAACAGGCTGGCAGGGATGATCAGCGCAGTGAGTGTTCCCACCATTTTCTCAAAATAATATTTTACTTTTCCTGCTCCGTCTGTTGTCATGGCTTGTGCATTTTTTGCAAATAATACATCGGCTACCGCCATAAAAGGAACATCCAGCACACCGGAAATCCG
The DNA here is from genome assembly GCA_041751095.1 of Flavihumibacter sp. GTDB lineage: Bacteria > Bacteroidota > Bacteroidia > Chitinophagales > Chitinophagaceae > JADCRZ01. The sequence continues at coordinate 8,627 of JBGSYC010000097.1, read as the reverse complement.
GCCGGTTACGCTATAATAAGATACAAAAACTTTACCTTTTGCCGGGTTGCCTGTAGCATATGCTGTAACAAAGTGATCAGAGAATTTATACAGGTGCGAGACCAAAGCAGTACCAAACACAAATTTACCATACTGAAGCAGCCTGACAATGATCTCTTTATCATAATGAAGACCCGTGTAAAGGAGTTTCCTTGTTGCAAACAGAAAGTACACAGAGGCCACCAGCATAGATACAATTTGCGCGGTTACCAGGCTTTGAACGGATAATAAGCTTTTGTTTATCACCGCTGTGCCCAGGATAAAAATGAATAATGATCCCTGTCTCAGAAAATATGCATAAAAAGTGGTTTCAAACTTCATTTTACTTTGCTGAACAATTTCGCAGTGATTAAAAGGTATCTGAAGAATCACGAGGAAAATACCCTGGTGAAGCAATCCGCTTAGTTGTGGTGTTTTTAGCAGGTCGGCGAGCCATCCACCGGAAACAAACAGTAAGCCGCCGGCAGCAGCAGAAAACAGGATATTTATAAGCAGGGAAGCGCTTTGCACTCCCCGGAACCTGTTTGCAAACCTGGCGTCATGAACAAATTTTATCAATGCATTGCGAAGAAGCCCCATTTTAACATATTCAATCATGGTGATGATTGTCTGAAACAAAGCATATATGCCTACCTGTTCCCTGCTGAGGGAATAATGGGTCAGGATAAAAAATCCTGCAAGTCCAAAAAAGAACAGTGAAAATCGTTGTAGCAGGGTAAAGAATAACGAACTTATCCAGAAAGACGGCTTAAAAGAAAATTTCAATTAATTAAGATTTGTTGATGTGCATGCAATGGCAGTTCGTTTTTGTGCATGTTCCCTGTTTAGGCATACATTTGCCAAGTTCGCAAAATAATCGGGTGTTGCAAAATGCCGTAAATGCAGGTTGGTTTCGATTGAGGTAAAGGGTAATCTCTCCGGTAATGAAAATCAGGAATCCAAAAAACCGTTTCGACCTTGGCATCAGGCGATCTGACCGGGTGCTTGAAGTTGGCGGCGGCCATAATCCCCATCCGCGCGCCAATGTTATCATAGATAAATTCGAGGATAGTAATTACCACAGGAGCGGTGATCTTAAAATTCTAAAACACCAGACCTTTTTCCATGCCGATGGAGAAGACCTTCCTTTTAAAAACCACGAATTTGATTATGTGATCTGCTGCCAGGTACTTGAACACGTGGAAAACCCGGCTAAATTCTTATCGGAACAGTTCAGGGTTGCCAAAAGGGGCTATATAGAAACGCCTTCACTTCTTGGTGAACACTTATTTCCACGCGAATCTCACAAGTGGATCCTGCATGAATACAACGACATATTATACCTGGTTGAGAAATCGTCGGTTAATTTTAGTTGCGGGTATGACCTTGGAGAATTAATCCAACAATATCTTCCAACGCATTCAATAGGATTTAAAATTATGGAACGTACACATCCCAACCTGATAACCATCCGGATTGAATGGGAAAACGGGTTCAACTATATCATACAACCAACCGATCCTGAGATTCTAAAATATTTTTTGGGTAAATGGAAGCAGGAGTGGGGCTCCGCCTTTTTTCCGGAAAAATCGATGTGGCAGGAATTAAAGGATACCTCAGGGGCATTTCTTGACATCACTAAAAGCGTTTTTAAGTCAAAGGTCCTGAGAAAATAGCGTGAGAAAGGAACCTGTAACAGCATATACCGGTTGACGCCTGAAGTCTCCAATCTCAATCCGAACTGAAATCAACTGATCCGTTGCTCAAAGCCCCGAATAATAATCATACCCCCTTTCGTACCAGTAATCAGGGGGGCGATCATTGCTGAAATAGAGGGTGCCTATTCTTTTCAGGCTTTTAATACCGTATTTAACGGGAATGATCAACCGAAGCGGGTAACCCTGGTTTAAAGGTAGCGGTTTGTCATTCATTTCATAACAAAGAAGGGTCTGCGGATGCAGCGCGCTTGGCATATCGATTCCTACATAATACTGCCCGTCAGGGGTGGCCATGCCTACGTATTTCCTGGAATACTCTGTATTGAGGTTGTATGCCGCCACAAGATCACTGAATTTTACACCGCCCCAGTGGGTTATCTGGCTCCAGCCTTCAATGCATTTAAAATTAAAGATCACCTCTGTTTTGGGTAGTTTGCTGATTTCATCCATGCCAAGCAACAGGGTATCGCCGTTCGTCCGGATCAGCCGGAGTTTCCATGTTTCCGGATCGAAATCTTCACTCATCCCTATGTCTCCATTCACCCTTACATTTTTTGCTGCAGCAGATTTTGGATAGGAGCGCGCAAGATTGGCAGTACTGAAACCTTTACTGAAAACATTTTCATTGAAGTTGGAAACTTTTCTGAACGGCTTCTGTATTCCGCCAATGCGGGCATTGTCACGGGGCTGATTTTTAAGGTGCAGAAATGCGTAGACGCCAATAATCGACAAAAGAATAAATAAGGCAAAAGAGGTAATATTTTTTTTCCGGATTACCTGCTCAACAGAAAGTTCATGGTTACCCCTGAATAGGGTAGAAAAAAAATTTTTCATAGCGGATGCTTTTTGGTGGATATCCTTGTTTCACCTTTCGACCCGGGAGGTTTTACTACTTCAAAACCTGTAATGATGCTCCTGAAATTGTTCCACCCCGCGCGGATAACCTGCAAAATATGAATAAGAAAAAACAGGCAAAAGCCGATGGTAAGTATGAAATGAATAACACGTGAAGACTCGTATCCGCCGAACATGCTGCATAGCCAGCCTAACTGTACGGGTTTATAAATGGCAAGGCCGGTAAGCACCGATCCCAGGCCCATTACAATGATTGCGCTGTAAGCGATCTTTTGGGCGCCGTTATACTTCACCGGAACAGGAGCAGACTTCCGGATACCCAGATCGTGAAGCATGACCTGCCAGGCTTCGCGGAAAGAGTGTTTATCGGGGATCAGGTATTTCCACTGACCGGATATAATGGTGAATAAAACGTATAGAAATCCGTTGATGGTAAACACCCACATGAATAAAAAATGAAAAGCCATACCTTCCGCCAGCCGGTACTTCAGGTTCAGCGCTTCATAAAATGACTTAGGGAAAAACTTCAGAATAGTTGTATCGCCAAATCCTATGCGGTACACACCATTGGCCCAATAAATAAGCAGGCCGCTCCAGATCATTATTGCCAATATCGGGAAATTGATCCAGTGAAACCATCGGATAGCTAACGGATGTTTTTTAACAATTTTTCTCATAGCAGTACCTCAAAAACGATCGAATTGAAGGAAGCATTGACAGATTACCAAAGGGATAAAGATAATGCCTGTAAGGTAAACAATGTATTAAGATTCCGATAACCCCGATCGCAGATCATCAGCGTGGTAACTTTCACCCGATATTTTCTATAAACACGACGCCCAGGCGACATTGTTCCTGATGCAGCAGTTCCGGTAAAAACGTGCAAGTGTTTACGAGGGCTGGGCATTCCGTGATCCGTCCGCCAGGGTTAAAGATGTAAGGCCTAATGAAAGACAAAAGATGATTACTGTTCTTCCGCCTGACTTTCGTAAACATACTGTTGGACGTTCGCCTTATTCTATGATGGTTAGCTCGTCAATGCGCTCAAAATGCTTGCGGTTCAAAGTCGCGAATGACAACTGATGCGTTACCGCCGTTGCGGCAATAAATAAATCAGCAATATCTATTTGTTTTCTTTTTCGCTTTAAGCGCGCATCTATGTCAACGGCCGTATTAACGGCAGCTTCGTCAAAAGGAATAACCGTAATCGCTTGTAGTACACTGTCCCAAAATGCTAACTGACCTTTCGTAGCGCCTGAATAAATTTCATATTTTGTAACTACAGAAATTGAAAATTCATATCCTTGTCTTACCAACGCAATCCAAACTGAATTAGCTTTATGTGTCTTACGGTAAAAATCAATAAGAATAGATGTGTCAACCAATATTATTTTGTCCGCCATTGGTTGATAGCTTTTCTATTCTTCCCAATAACTTCCAATTGCTTTTTTGTCGCAGTAGGGCCGTTTAAAAGCAAGGTTCCTAAATCTGCCTTTGGTCTTTCCTCTCTAACTTCCTTTTCAATTTCCGCTTTAAGCCGATTTAACTGCCCGGCAGGCAGTGCCTTTACCATTTTTAGTAACTCATCAAATTCTATGTCCACCTGTACTTGCATATTTTCAAATTTAAGAAAGTTTATCCAACTACCAAACGGACGGAAAGGTAACGCCCAACTCATAAAAGTTGACATCAATAGCGATTATTCGTGTTTACCGCAATGCCGGGAATGTCCATATTGCCATGGCCGGTTATTTTTGCCTTCCGGCGTCTGAATATCCAATAACAAAGTGCCCGGTGGTTCAGCGCATTCATTACATGCAGACATCAAAAAAAAGGGCCAGCCATAAAAAGGGCCGGCCTGATTTTGAAAATCCCACTATACACCAAGTTTTAAGATTTCGGAAGAACAACATGGTCAAGCACGTGAATAACACCATTGCTTTGATAAACATCTTTTGTGCTTACCGTTGACATGCCGCCTTTTTCATCTTTAACGACAATCTTATTTCCTTTCATCATCACCATCAGTTTACCACCCGAAACTGTGTTTAACACCGCTGTTCCATTTCCTTCTTTAATCATCTTTGATAATTCTTTGCCATCTAATTTGCCTGCCACTACGTGGTAGGTCAATATAGCCGCTAACATGCTTTTATTCTCCGCTTTAAGCAGCGTTTCCACCGTTCCTGCAGGCAGCATGCTGAAAGCTTCATTTGTAGGAGCAAATACGGTGAAGGGTCCGGCACCTTGTAACGTTTCTACCAGACCGGCTGCTTTTACCGCCGCAACAAGGGTAGTGTGGTCTGCAGAGTTTACGGCGTTTTCAATGATATTTTTTGATGGATACATTGCTGCACCGCCAACCTGTACCGTTGCTTCGTTTCCAGTCTTTGATTGTGCAAAAGAGGCGTTGACGAGTAATGCTGAAGCAATAATTAATGTGCAAAATTTAAGCGATCTCATACGTTTTTTTCTTGTTTAAAGTTAATTTTGAAATGATCGTTGGTTCGGGCCTCTTTACATGAAACCAACATAAACACATACGTGACGTTGTTATCTTTGGATTTTGAGACCGCGAAAAGAAAATACAACCTCGCGGGTGAGAGCCGGTGATCAGATCGTTTTGTTCAGGCATGCCTAGAGGCAATACAGAGGTGCTTCTTCTTACGTTTAAATTTAAACATTATGGCTTACTGGCTGGTTAAATCGGAACCATCAACGTACGGATGGGAACAATTACAGAAAGACAAACAGACGGTGTGGGATGGCGTGCGCAATTTTGCGGCACGGAACAATCTTAAACAAATGAAAAAGGGCGACCAGATCCTGTTTTACCACAGCAACGTAGGATTGGAGATCGTTGGTATTGCAAAGGTGAGCAAAGAACATTACCAGGATCCCTCTTCAAATGATGAAAACTGGATCGTTGTAAACCTCGAACCCGTAAGAACATTAAAAAATCCGGTCTCTCTCAAAGCAATCAAGGCCGACAAACGGCTGGCAGATATGGAACTGGTCAGACTCGGAAGATTATCTGTTCAATCGGTTAAAGAAGAAGAATGGAAAATTGTTATGGAGCTGGCAGGGGAGAAGTAAACGCTTTTGAGGGTGGGGCTTCATTCAGCATCGCACCTTTGGTTGGGAAGCCAGGCAAAACAGAAAATCCGGATAATCATGGTTCAGCATAAAAAGACGCTGGTGGTTTTAACCGGCGCAGGTATCAGCGCAGAGAGTGGTCTGAAGACATTTCGCGACACCGACGGGCTTTGGGAAGGGTATGATATCAACGAAGTTGCAACTCCCGCAGCCTGGAAAAAAAACCCCCAGCTTGTTCTCGAGTTCTATAACATGCGCAGGAAGAATATAATGGAAGCCAAACCGAATGCAGCCCATATTGCACTTGCGGAACTCGAAAAAGACCTTAACGTAGTTGTTATCACCCAGAATATCGATGACCTGCATGAACGCGCCGGATCAACTATGGTCGTCCACCTGCACGGCGAGATCACTAAAATGCGAAGTGAAAGAAACGACGCCCTGGTATATCCCATACACGGCCACATTAATTTGGGAGACCTGGCAGATGATGGCACACAGTTGCGTCCGCATATTGTATGGTTTCATGAACCAGTGCCAATGATGGACAGAGCTATAGAGATTGTAGAAAATGCCGACTTGTTTGCCGTTGTCGGAACTTCATTACTGGTTTACCCTGCGGCAGGGTTACTAAGCTATGCACCCAGGGCTATTCCTAAATTTATCGTTGACAAGCGTATACCTCAAACAGTATCTGTGTTTAACCTGCACGCCATAGAAAAGCCCGCCTCCGAAGGAATGAAAGACCTTCAGGTATTGATCAGGAAATATTTAGCCGGATTTAATAACTAAAGATTGATACCGAAGATCCCGGTTCGGTTGTCAAATATCTTTCAAAGAAGATGATCAGACGCACCAGGTAAGCAGATATGGCAATAAGGATCGGGATGTATGGAGAGGCATGCTTTGGTATTCTATTCAATCAAACCACCCCTTTACAAGTAATCGGTTGCTTCAGGGTTTGTTTCATGAAATACTATTCCTTCATTTGCCAGTTCCCTTAGAATCGGTTCATAAATATCACGCAACACCGGGATATGCAGGCCTTTTGCATGTATCTTATCTTTAAGAACCAGGCTTGCAGCAATACCCAATGGCAGGCCAACCGTTTTTGACATGGCCGTATGCACATCATTTTCACCGGTGACGACCAATTTACTGTTTACCTGGTACAATTTTGAATGCTGCTCAAATCCTATTTCGTGATACATCACAACCATATCCCTGTCTCCGGGGCGCATCATCATATTTTTTTCCAGAAGGTATTGGAGTACCTCAGCGGACCTCCGGGCGGTAACCGGCACCGGTTGATCATCAAATAATCCCAGGAAAGCAAGCTGTTCTTTATTTTCATCATTTATGAATGGAATGACTTTTTCAGACCACTTCCTGAAAGTGATGTTTTCAGTTCCGGGGGCGATGCCCCTTTCTGCTAATCCTGCCTGTACAATAGCATTCCATGCCGTACAAAACCGGGGATGCCGCAAAGTGGTCCGGATAAAGGTGGTGGCATCGGGCAATCCATAAACGGGCATGTATGCTAATGAATCGCGGTTCGGATAATACGCCAGGTTTCCCAATCCGGGGATGTCGATAACCTTACATTCACTAAATAGTTCTGTATATTTTTTTTGCTGCCGTTGGCCATTTTCTATATATACAGCGCCGCCCGTTCCTGCCATAACAATGTTTAACGGGTTCCAGCTTATTTTATAGTGCCAGGGGTTATCATCACTTTCAGGCGCAACAAGCCCTCCGCAATGCGACCTGAACGTGGTTACCCTCCCTCCCTTTGCTTTAACATCATCAAACAGCCTCATTGCACTCATATGATCGATTCCGGGATCAAGACCCATTTCACACAAAAACAAAAGGTTATTGCTGCTAATTTCAGCCCTCAACTGGCGTATGTTGTCGTCGATATAGGAGGCGGTAAGTAAATTTTTTTTATACGCGAGGCAATCTACTGCAACCAAATAGTGAAGATGGGGAGGCAGGAGAGAAATGATCAGGTCACCCGTGCTTATCAACGCTGAACGCTCGCTGGTCTGTTCCACTGCCAGCTTTACAGCTCTGGCATGAGAACATATTCCTGTTTTTTGCCGTGCTAACAACAGATCATTATCAGCAACAGTCAAATACCAGTTATTCGCGACGCATTCCTGCTTTAAATAATCGATGAGGTGCGTCGCCGACTTGCCGGCACCTAAAATTATAACGTGCTTGCTCATTTTTTGTTATGCCCAAGGTAGGAATAACGGCCAATAATGAAAAGAAACAAAATCAGCGTAGTGGGTAATGCGGGATGAAAAAAGCCGATCTTCTCAGACCGGCCACGAATCAGAAACTTAAAAACGGTTATTGAATATTTTTTTCTAAAATCCCTGGTTTTACCGCTAATAAAGAACTCAGCAAATGGGTTAGCACCGTTTGAAATGCTCAACAACTATTGCTTTGGTTAGTCATACTTCAATTTAAATTGGATTAAAAATTGCGTTGGGCGGGCGTTTACCCGCTTCAACTATTTATCAGGGAACGGAAAAAACAGGCTCAGGTAATTACAACCAGCAGATTATCAGAAAAGAATAAATGTTTCAACTCTTATGCCAAATGACTAAATGTGGAAAATTGTATTGCTTTTACGGAATTTTGTAGAGGTATCAAATATCCCCCAAATTTAACAGTGCAGGTGTTTATCCCCACGAGGTGGATAACACATTGCTTACCGGGCTGTTAATGTTGCGGTTTTACACATTAAAATAGGTAAATTTGCTACTCCCATAAACGGGGTTAAAAAATAGCTTTTTGTAATATGGCAGAAGATACAATACCACAGGAAACATCGGATAACAACCGCATTATCCAGATCAATATTGAGGAACAGATGAAGATTTCCTACATAGACTATTCTATGTCAGTAATTGTCGGGCGTGCTTTGCC
>JBGSYC010000096.1:0-20997 GCA_041751095.1 Flavihumibacter sp. | reverse complement strand
TACACTATTAAGCTGTTTTCAATTTTCCCCGGGGACCTTATAAAGACGGGACCCCAAACTTTCTCTACTGCTTGGTTAAACAGGTACCTAAGGAGTTGATATCGTGGAGCTAACTTGCCGAGTACTGAAGCTATGGCCAGGTAATTGTTTGTACAGATTGTGAAGATTACTTTCATCATTCTCAAAACTAAATCCACCTCCTAGCGCGGCATTTCAAGAGATGAAAGTAGCAACATTAATGAAGGCCGATATTTATCACCGCGTGCATAGTTTGTAAAATTTGAGAAATGCTTTCGCGAAAAAAGCTCTTTCACCCAAGGTATTTTCGATTGGGTAATGGTTTCATCAAGTTTTATTGGGTAAATAACAGGTTGATTAAGTTTTTGTTCCTTTTCCAAAGCTAATTTCACCTCCCTTGAGACCCATGCACTTTTTAAAGAATTTTTTGATAATACAACTATTACCCTGTCCGAGTCTCGGATGGCGCCCATGATCTTATCAGGATATTCTTCTCCTGTTAAAAGGCCTACGTCAGAGTACCAACAAGTGACTCCCAATATTTAAAAGGTCATTGTAAAGACGTTTCACAAATTTTATATCTGCACTGGCATAACTAATAAAACATGAAAAATATTTAATGGGGTTCTCGGCTAACATCCGGATTGGTTCCATGAATTCCTTTCTTACACCTGCACCAAGGAGAAAATTTTCAGGAATATTTCCGCCAGATAAATACACTGTATCTATGCCGATTGTTGAAGGGCCATTATGATGAACTGTATTTAAACCTACAGCAGTGCTCAGGTTGAGGCCTCCGAATACAGTCCAACCTACTTTTGCTTTGGTGAATGTTGCTCCAGGGAGATATGCGCCAGTAAAATCGGCCCAGGATAGATCGGCTTCATTAAAAAAAGCATTTGGCAAATGGGCACCTCGCAGATCTGCCCATGTTAGATCAGCGTGCATAAAGCCCGCTCCTACAAGATTCGCTTCTTTCAGATTTGCTTCCCGAAGGTTAGCGCCAGTGAAACTGGCATAACGAAGACGCGCACCCTGTAAATTACAGCGGCTAAGATCATAACCACTAAGATGACTTTCAGCTAGATCATATTGGCCAAGGTCAGGCACAATGGAAGGGTTTTGCTTGCGCCAAAGATTCCATTTCTCTTTGCCCCTGTTCATTATTCTAACAAAATCTTTTATTGCCATGATATTAATATAGTTTTATTCGACAATTTCAGACACGAGCAGAACGTTCCTATATCAATTTTTCTTCCAACGCCCCTTTCCAGGCAACAAATCCTTTCTTCGCATCCGCATAATCGTGAACGACCTTGCTAAAATTGGCATACTGCTTTTCCAAAAATGTTTGCCTGCCATTTTTCTTTATGTCTCTGAGTATAACTTCAATTTCTCCAAGTGTAATTCGTAAAGACTGCCTTGTTCTATCTGCATACCATATATAGGTTGCCTCTTCGCTATCCAATGTTTCCCATATAATGTGATATTTTTTTTCACCCGCCAATAAGAATAAAAAAGAAAATGGTTGTAAGACAAATCTCAGTTCAAAACCGAAGCTTCATGCTTAGAAGAAAGATATTTTAGCTGCAAATAATGCTTTGAGTTCTTAATGTTTAAAATGTCATCAAATAAGGCAGCTTCGGATGAAAATAATTTCTTCCCTTCGTCATATGAACTCAATAAATCCTCCATCGTATGGATAGATTGATCATCCCCAGACCGTTCCTTACGTTTAAAAATATCCCGCTTTATAAACTCAAATCGAACACTATCAATCATGTGACCGTTTATGCTATCAATATCCTCTGAAATAGCCGTTGCTGATAGAATCTGGGTCGCCGTATATTTTACAGTAATATTTGCGGAGATTAATTTCTTTTTCAACGCCTTCATAAAATAGTCACGTACAGCTGCAAACTCTGGTCGTATATCTGGATTAGCGATTTCGAATATGATTTCCTGGTTAAGTTCCTCAATGAAGATGGGAAATGAGACACTTCCAAATAAGAAATTAATTTTCCCAATAGGTATTTTCATTGTTTTCAAAACAACATCCTCTGTAGGAACCCGCTCTTTCTTATCGCCCTCTATTCTTTTAGTTTCAATAATAGGTTGATGTTTTAGTATAACGGATCTTAGGAAACTACTTGTGTCAAGGCTTCTGAATTTTATTCTTTCGATTCCATAAAAATAAAATGAACCTTGCTTAATGTCCGTTACCCCACTTATCGGAAAATCATAGTCGATAATTTCACCAAATAATTCCCCTTCCTCCTCATTATAACTATTAACACGTATTCTCCAGATTACATCGCCTTTAAATTTTTCAACTGGCAATGGCAAATCAATACAATCTATCGATAGTAAAATGCCAGTGGTATTGATATAAAATCCAGCGCCTTGAAAAACCAATAGTATTTCGTCGAGATTTGCCAGTTGCCCCGTCTTTATCAACTTCCGATAATATTTATTGCGCTGCTTGAACAGATTGTTGAAGTAATCAATCCTGTAATCCCTGTAATCATATATAACAGGAGCAACGGGGCTTCTCTGAACTCGTCCGATATATTGAACCAATTTACCTTCAAAAGAAAATGGATAAGCCAAAACCAAGCAGTCTAAAATTCCAATATCCGTCCCTTCTCCAATAAATTGACCGGTGGCAATCAATACCTGGAAATCACTGTCGTCAATTAATTGCAGTTTTGCTTTCTTAGACTGTTCGCTATCTTCTCCTGTCAGTGTAATTGTTTCACAAATACCTTTCATATATTGATGGAATATATCAACATGAGCTTTACGTTCCGTTAATACAAGTATTTTTCTACCAGCCCTTACTTCCCTTTTAATATCTTCTATGATTATTTCAATTCTTGCTGTATCATGAATAAGAATATTGATAAGCGTTTCAATCTTATCCGTTGAAACATTGAAGGGTGCAAATAGTGCTGTGCTTTGAATGGTTACCGATAGTTGCTTATTCTGGTTTGAAGTCAGCGGGATAATCATCTCATGAATTATATCGCCAATATGGAGAAATATGTGCTTCTCATCCTTGTTTTTTCTTATCGGAGTTGCCGTAAATCCATAGAGGTAATACGAATGAAAATGTTGTATCACTTCCCGGAATGTTTTAGCGGGAATATGATGACATTCATCTACTATAATTGTTCCAGCACGGTATAATTTATCTTTGTCCGCCAGCTTTGGGGTTTGCAGACTTTGTATCATCGCCACAGTAATTTTCTCCCCGATTTCAAAGTTGGATCCGTCAATTTTTCCTACCTGAAATTTGGGAATACCAAGGAATGACTGAATTCTATCCACCCACTGATCAAACAATTGCCTGCGATGAACAATGATTAAAGTAGGTTGCTGCTTCAGAGCGACAATTTCTAAACCCATTACCGTTTTTCCTGATCCCGGCGGTGCAACTATAACCCCAAAATCTTTTTTGTTAGCGACTTCAACAGCCTCTTGCTGATAATCATACAATGAAATGGAAGATTTAAACCTTACTGGTTCATGTTTTATTCTTTTGTCTTCAAGCCGGTAGGCTATTTTGTGTTCATTACAATACCTGAGAAGCTTACCAATAACGCCCCTTGGCATAACAATGCTATTCTCCTTTTGCACTACTGTTTCAAAATACATTTCCGTCCCAAATGTGTTCTGCCCTGCACGTTTCTTAATAAGATATTCTACGTTCATGAAATTGAAATTCTCCTTTAAGTATTTTGACACCAACGGATTTAAGCTAAGGCGTGGCAATACAACTTGGTTATCGAGTATGATTGGAAGATCTCCATTCAAAGAATTTGCGATAGCTGTTTCACCAGCTGAATTGGTTGGTTTAGTAACAATAAGGACCTCATATAATTCGTCCAGCATTTTAGTCTTTACCTTTTGTATGGCTGTCAAAAACAGCCACTGGTCAGGGAATGATTCCAAGTTTTCTTGATGAACAAAACAGCAATTACCCTTCTCCATTGCTTTCCTTTGTAAAGGCAAAGCAACAAGGTTTCCCAAGCCTTTGCCCGTATGCGCATCCTGATTGGGAAAAAGCCTGTCAAAATTTGAATTTTTATCTACTTCCGATATAACACCCGAAGATTTGAGGAGATGAATAAATAAATCTCTGCTTTTAAATGCCGGATAGGGTTCGCCGAAAAACATCCAGACATGGCCACCTGTACCAGATCGCGAACGTTCCAGGTAAACAGGCAGGTTATGTTTTTCACATTCCAGCATGAATGTCCGGCACTCGTCAATCCAGCATTTTGTTTTGGCAGTAGACTGGTCGAAATCAGCCGCGATGAACCAGGATGTGTTATCTTGTAATAACGGATAAACCCCTACAATTTCTTTTCCGGATAGGTGGTTTAGCATTCTTTGATCCGTCAGCGGAGCATAATGTTTATTTTTAAAATCCTTCAACGTCCCACCTTTTGCCTTATGCATTTTAAATTGATCCCAGTCCAGATTATAGGCAGGCATATAACCGCTTTTGCCATCCCTTTCCCAGCCAATCGCAAAGACATCTTCACGGCCTTTAAAAAGTGATTTGAATAGGTCAAGATTTTGCTGCATTTCTCTATTAACTGAACTAAAATTATCGGTTAGTTTAGAAATTTCTGAAATAGCCTTTTCCACAGTTCTTTAGCCATCTATCTATTCACAGTAAGCACAAAATTTTCGCTGCCTCAGTACAGAATCGGACAATAATGAAAAGCTTACACCTCTCAATTAAAACCAAAAAGAAACCTATTATGAATTCGTCAATTAAATTAATTATTAAAAAAGGAAAATGTTCTAAAGATGGCAATCATACTGTATTTCTTCAGTATTGCTACACCAGCGCTAAACGGGTATTAATCAGCACGGGTATTTCTATTCCTCAAAAGCATTGGGATAAAAATGCTTGTAGCATTCTTAGAGCCCTTCCGGTTGAGTATGGAAAATCGGAATTTCTTCAGAACAAATTAAATCAACAGCGAATTAAAGCAGAAAAAATTATCTGCTACGCAACCAAACGAAATCACACTTGTCCAATGGAATTTCTGAAAAGAAATTTTCATTTACCCGATTGTTGGGATGTAGATCAAATGGAGGATGACAACAATAATCTTTCAGTATTTTATCAAATTGATCGATATCTTGAAGATAAGAAAGGAATGATTCAGCCGGCTACGATCATTGTTATCCGAACAATGAAAAAACATCTCTTGTCTTTTCAGAATTACATAGGCTATAAAGTGACCTTCGACAGTTTTGATGGAAGATTTTATGATCAGTTCCTACGATATCTAACATTCGAAATACCAGCTATGAGACGGTCGCGAATAATAAAGGGACTTAAAACAAATACAGTTGGAAAAACAATTAAGCAATTGAAAACATTTTTAAAGGACCGGATACAAAAGAAGATAGTGCCCTTTATCGATCTAAGTTGTTTCAAAACCCTGGAAGAAGATGTTGATAGTATCTTCCTTGATTGGAAAGAGCTTTCAAAAATATTACATCTCGATCTCTTTGAAAACCCAGGATTGATTAAATATCGTGACATATTTATAGTTGGATGCCTCACAGGATTTAGATTTAGTGATTATTCAACTCTAAACGGAAATCAATTAAAAAATGGAATGCTTCATGTGAGGCAAAACAAAACAGGGGCAACTGTAGTAGTTCCTTTGAGAGAAGATGCTAGAAAAATACTTATCGAAAAGTATGAAATGCGAATGCCGAGAGTTAGCATGGTTAATTTCAACTATTATATCAAAGAAGTCGTCAAACTAGCATCAATTAATGAACCGATAGCAATTGCCCATAAAAGAGGCAATAAGTTAGTGGAGGAAACAAGGCCGAAATATGCCTGGGTTTCTTCGCACACTGCTCGAAGATCCTTTTGTACGAATGAATATTTGTCGGGGACGCCAAGCGACCTGATTATGGCTATCAGTGGTCATAAATCAGAAAAGGCATTCAGGAAGTACATTAAAGCTGATACAATAAAAAAAGCGGCCATGATCAAGAAATTGTGGGATGAACAACCTTCCCTATAGTAAGGAGAATGGGTCTATTAACCGATAGACCTGCAGATAGACTTGAAAATAACAAAACCCGCTACCAGAGCGGGTTTATACCAAATTAATGCGGACCGGACGGGAAATTCGAGAGCGAAATTCTCTGTTTCTAACTTTATCAAACCTTACTTAACTTAACTTCAAAGTTATGATTTTCAAACACTTGTAACATTTACGGAAATATTGGCTTTGTACCTTTATTCTACTTGACTCCTTTTTTATAGAATAAAAATAGAATAAAAATCATGGGACAGCCAATCAAGTTGATCATCAAAAAAGGAGCAGTTCGTAAAGATGGTACTTCTTTAATTTTCTTACAGTATTGTCATTCTGCTGAACAAAGAATTTTGTTAAGTACAAACATTCCAATTCCACAAAATTACTGGAACAAAAAGACCGGACGCATAGCCGAGAATTTACCATCACAATATGGCAATGTAAGTGAGCTACAAAAAAGCCTTACGGATAAACTTAGAAAAGCAGAGGACATGGTAGAACACGCCGTTAAAAAACGAAGTGATTGCCCCATGCAGTTTTTAAAGGAAAACTTTCCTCTTCAGCAAAATTGGCAACTGGAACAAATGTCCGATTCTAAAAAAAGCCTCGATGTTTATTGGAATATTGACGATTACGTAAAGAGCAAACAAAGTACGGTTAAGCACTGCACCATTAACGTAATAAATGCCATGAAGGCCCATTTAAAAAGTTTTGAATCCTACAGAAAAGAGACCATCACTTTTGACTCATTTGATGTTCATTTTTATGAAGATTTCGTAAGGTTCCTTACTTATGATATCGTTCAGTTAAGAAGAAAGGCAGTTATCAAAGGACTAAAAGTAAACAGTGTTGGCAAAACAATTAAACACTTAAAATCTTTTCTGAAAGACAGGATGCGTAAAAGGATTATTCCTTTCATGGATTTAGGGGCTTACAAAGTGATGGAGGAAGAAGTTGATGCAGTCTATCTCACCTGGCAGGAATTATCTCTAATCTATCATCTTGATTTATCTGCAAATAGCAATCTGGAAAAATACCGGGATCTGTTTGTTTTAGGATGCCTTACTGGTTTTAGGTTTAGCGATTACTCAGATATTAAACCTGAAGAAGTGAGAGGTGGTATGTTGTATGTGAATCAAACAAAAACTTTATCAACTGTTGTTGTGCCATTGCGAAGCGCTGCAAAAAAAATACTGATTGATAAGTACAATATGCAAATGCCGCAGGTAAGTAACCCCAATTTTAATTATTATATAAAGGAAGTAGTTAGGCTCGCAGGAATTGATGAAATGATAAAGATTACTCATAAAAGAGGTAATAAAATAACGGAAGAAACCCGACCAAAATATGCCTGGATAATGTCGCATACCTGCCGGAGGTCATTTTGCACAAATGAGTTTCTGGATGGCACTCCCACTAATTTAATTATGGCTATTAGCGGACATAAAACAGAGAAAGCATTCAGGAGATATATTAAAGCCGACCAGGTGCAAAAAGCACACATGATTAAAAAGCTATGGGATAACAGGCCAGGTTTATAGAAAATAGATGAGGTCTGTTTTCCTTGTTTTGGCTAAGTATGAAAAAATATACCCAGCCAAAACTTAATTTTTTTCATCCGTTTTGGCTGAGTTTAAAAAAATATACTCAGCCAAAACTGTTCTTTTGTATTTTTAGAAAAAGCTGATTAATGGAAAAACTCGTTGGAAGAAAAGAGGAAAAGAAAATCCTTGAGAATGCCCTGACATCTCCCGGGGCAGAATTGATTGCAATCTATGGGCGCCGAAGGGTAGGCAAAACTTTTTTGATAAGGTCTGTGTATGAAAAGTATATCCGGTTTGAATTTACTGGGGTTAATAAGGCTACAATGCAGGAACACTTAGAAGGTTTCAGTTTTGCTTTAAAGAAAGCCATAGAAAGCCCTGCGGACATCGCAGTTCCTAAAAGTTGGGCAGCAGCTTTTCATTCACTGGAAAACTTTCTTACTCAACTTATTAAAAAACAAAAGGCAGTGATCTTCTTTGACGAATTTCCATGGATACATACACAAAAATCTAATTTCCTTACTGCCTTTGAACATTTCTGGAATAGCTGGGCATCCAAGCACTCCAACCTAACAGTGGTTATCTGCGGGTCTGCAGCTTCCTGGATGATAAGTAATATTGTCAATAACAAAGGTGGACTGCATAACAGAGTTAGCATACGTCTAAGGCTGTTGCCATTTACACTGAGTGAAACGAAATCCTATTTGAAGAGTCGCTCTATTAATCTTGACCATTACCAAATTCTTCAACTCTTTATGGCTATGGGGGGTGTACCGCAATATTTAAAAGCTGTTCAACCCGGCGAAAGTGCAATGCAAGTAATAGATCGTATTCTTTTCACCAAGCACGGTTTTTTAAAAGATGAGTTCAAGATATTGTATGAATCGTTGTTTGATAATCCTGCACACCATACAGCAATTATCCGTTTGCTGTCTGGTATGAGTAAAGGAATGACAAGAAATGAGATCATCAGTAGTTCCAATCTGAGTTCCGGAGGAACCACAACCAAAGTACTGACAGAATTGGAGGAATCAGGGTTTATAATGCCTTATGTTCCTTTTGACAAAACTTCTAAAGAAGTTGTATATCGGTTGACAGATGAATATTCGTTATTCTATTTAAAATTTATAGAGAAAAGCAGAGCTACGGGTGCAGGAACATGGTTGCGATTAAGTGATAGTTCTTCATGGAAAAGCTGGAGTGGTTATGCTTTTGAAGCTATCTGTTTAAAACACATACCACAAATTAAAGAAGCACTGAATATACCAACCATATACACAGAAGAATCCGTTTGGCGGCATGTGCCGGGTAAAGGATACCCCGGCGCTCAGATTGATCTTTTACTTGACCGAAGGGATCATTGCATGAATATCTGTGAAATGAAATTTTCTACAAACGAGTTCACGATCAATAAGAAATATGCTGAAGAGCTTATGCAAAAGCGGGCGGTATTTATTGATAAAACAAAAACAAAGAAAACCATTTTCTTAACGATGATAACAACCTATGGTGTGGCTAAAAATTCTCATTACAAGAATGCTATTCAAAGCGAAGTGACAATGGATTCGTTATTTAAATAACTTTATCAATTTATTATTTAATGAAGTAATTGACATTATTGTGAGGAATGATTACACTTGCTAAATTTAAAAATTGGGAGTTTGATCATTCTGATGACAGACGGACGAATACGTATCTCAACCACTACAAGGATAAAGAATTTGCCAATGGTGATAATAATCCTATCGGAATTATTTTATGCTCTGGCAAAATGAAGCATTAGCAAAATATGCAACACTGGGCTTGTCCCCAGCAAGTTTTTGTTTCAAAGTATTTAATCAATTTACCGAGTGAGAAGGATTTGCAGAAAATTATTGAGAGTGAAAAAGAAAAAATCCTAAACTGTAAGATCAAATACTAACTATTACAAAATATAATTCTGAGTGTTTTTTAATAATATGTTACCAAGCTCAAAAACAATACTTTTCTTCTCTTTTCTTAAATGCGTCTTCACCACCTTCTAAAATATCGCACACATGTTCCCTTATGCCCGTCTGATACAATATACCCTTGTTATTAAAATTCTTAAAGGAATTTTCAAGTGACCCTGAAATATATTCGAAGGCAAATTCTTTGTTTTCCTTGCCCTTTTCTTGGCCATCTTGATTTGCAATAATTATTTCCTCTGCATCAGTTGAAACAACCAAATTAGCATTGTGAGTGACTATGATAATTTGCCTAAGTAGTTTTTTCTCCCTAATGAACTGATTCAGCTCATTATAAATTGTTCGGTTATCAAGGTTATCTTCTGGCTGGTCAATCAAAATAGGATGTGATGCATTACTCAAATGAAGAATTAACTGAAGCAATACCAGTCCTCTCTTTCCTGGAGACATTTCCAATATATCTTCGGATTTATATCGAATCTTGTATTTAAAAGTAAAATAATCTTCAAATAGCTTAACAGATAAGTCCTTGACTTCAACCCCTATTCTTAGTTTAATATTATTTTTCTCTGGGTTCCATACCTTATCAAATAAGTCTTTTACATTTTGTAAATGTCCCTCTTCATTGTAATTATAGGTATTAGAATCATCAAAGCAGCTTCCTAAATTCGATTTAAAATTTGTTCGTCCATCTAATAAATTACAAAAGCCATTACCAAATAAATATGTATCATAAGTCAACTCAACCTCCAGGTCTATGCCTTTACCAATTGAACTAAATTCCTCTTGTTTCAAATATCGTAGTGTCTCTTTATAAAGTTCAAATAAATGAGAATATGTCTCGATCAATTTTATTTTGAAAGCCTTACCATTAGCAACGTACTCTGAATTGATCTTTTCCAAATCTTCAATCTGTCTAATTTTTATCTGTTCAGCATTCAGTTGATCATTTAATTGTGTTAAAAGAGCTTGATTTACAATCTTGGTTAAATAAGGAGCTAAACTTGAATCTATAACTGTCACCTTAGTTTCCTCTACTTTAGTTTTCCCTGATGTTTTTTGTTTTAGATCAGCATATTTCTTAGAAATATTTTGAAAACAACTTTTAAGAGCATCTACATCCTCTTGAATTGCATATTGAGCAAATGTAGTTGCTACTAAATCTTCATTAAATTGAACATAATTTTCCAAATATGTATTAAGTTCATTAACTACATATTCTTGGGTTTGATCTAAAATATTTTCATACACCCATATAGTGTTGCTGTAACCTTCATAGCGGGCAATTTTCTTTTTTCCAAAATCCTTAGAACGAGTCAATTTTTCATATTCTCTGTTTTCGATTTCACTAAAACCGGTCTGTAATCTCAATTGATCAATCTCCCCTTTTATCTTATTAATAGAGTTTGTGATCCCCGTTTTATCACCAACTTCTCTTACCTTAAGCTGTGTTTCTCTTACTGTTTCTCTAAGTGAGTATGTTTCATTAATAATTCCTGATATTGTTAATTTGGTTTGCTTAATCTTATCTTTTTGTGAATCCCAAAAGGCTTTTAAATCAATGTTTTGCTGTAAAATGTCTTCAATTAATTCCTTTAGTTTCTGTTCGCCTTTTTCCTCAGCTAAATGATTAATATACATTTGAGGAATGTAAGTAATCCTGCGATTTTTTTTATTGTCAGGTTCTTTAAATGAGTTTGTAAATCCATCTTTCCATTTCACAATAAAATCAAAAGATGGAACTTGATTTTCAAAAGCATACGCTTTTACACCGACCAACGCCATTTTTTCCTTTACCTGCTGAGGATCTATAGCCTTAGCTATGTGGTAAAGTAACAAGGACTTTCCAGAAGATTTTCCTCCTATAATTGCGTTTAAATTAAGATTCAAGGGGATGGGTTCAAGGGAAAAATATTTTGCTTCTTGTTCACCAATAAAAGAAACTTCATCAATAATTAAATAATCAAGTTTAGACTGTGGAATGTTTTCTTGTATTTGCACTCTATCTCCCGGCTCAAATACTACTTGCCGCAATCCTTCAAAACAGGGATCTGCCTTAATCCAGGTATAATCGGTAGAATTACCATTGGAAGGATGTAATAACGATCCAATTGAATGACAATCTGAACCCCAAACACAGGGCTTGGAACTTCCGAATCTTTGTTTTACTTCTTCTAAATTGGTTTTTGGATGCAATCCCAAATAAAAGGCAATATCATCGGGATCATTAGAAAAAACCATGTCAGTAACATTTGTTAGACTTTCCCTCGTTAGGCCTACTCTTGAAAACTGATGGTTGTCTTCAAACCACTTCAGTTTCTTCAGTGAGCCGTGACCTTTACCTGCAATAATTTTTAAAAAGGGCTTTTTAGATATTCCATTATATGCCATTGCTTCAGTAATTGCTTTGCTGGCAGAGGATATATCAACTTGAGCTAGGGTGACTGTACTATATGCAGCTTTTAAATATTTGGCTTTGGTAATTTCATCCAGGGTGGAGTAATCATCATATATTTTCAGTGGTTGATTTTCAGTTATTGAAAACCCAATTGCAACTAATGTCCGCTCCTTTAAATCATAATCATTACCTCTGTAATTGACTTTTAGTTTTTCTAAGAAATTATCTTTTATAAAGTCCGTACTACAGATTTCTGGATCAAATAGGACATGAAAGTTGATTGATTCCTCATGGCTATTAAAAATATTTAAACGAAGCTCAAGACCCGGTATAATGCATACTTCTACACTTTCATTACCCACTGAAAGCGTTTGAGTTATTTTATTATAATACTTTACTAATCGTGAATAGCCATCAATGGTAAAATAATCAGCAGTAGCGATTGCAGCTATTTCATGTTTCTTAATTGCTTTAATTAGTTCTCTAACATATAAATCCCAATCTTCAGGATAACTGCCGCAGTAAGATGATGGAGTATGTACATGCAAATCCCATTTTCTCCAAATTGAGCCTGTGGCTGTTGACATAGCACTTTTTTGAATGTCTATAAAAATAAGGCATTCAATTATGCCTGCTTCTTTTGATCAATATTTTTGACTCAAAATGTTATTGAATAAAATAATACAAAAGATAAAATGCGGAACTCCCTCAATTCATCCAAATGTGCTCTTTCATCTTCACGCTTTGTATCATTTGCATAACCTTTTGCCAGTTTTAAAAGGCTGCCGCTGTTATAGGCCACTTAGTAAGAATTTGCTTTTCCTTTTTTTTCAAAATATGCTGAAAGATTTCCTTCCTGGCTGGTCTTTAACGGAACTAACCGCCATCCCTAACGATTTTCAAATCCTAAGATTCAGCAGAACAATACAGATCAAAGTAGCCAATCGTTAAGATATCAGCAATTCTCTTAGGAGACTACTTTGCTGGGATGTGGTTTAAGATTGGCACAAATATTCCTAATATTATATGGTTGTGCTTTTAGAATTTACTTTAAAAAAGATTCAGAACACAATTCGGAATACATTGCCTCAATAACCCTCTTACACCTAATAACCTCTTGTGTACTTTTGCTGGCTTTAAATTTATAAGATGAGCAGCTTTGATCAAATAATTAAGATTCTGCAAGCCCAACAAAAACTACCCAGATTAATTCAGGGAGGTAATTGGATACCTAAATTGCTCTATGACCAAAACCTTGCTAACCATAATTATAGAGGCCTTAATAGCATTTCCTTTATTTTAAAAGGAATGGCAAAAAAGCCCAACTTTTATCGCAAACAAAATTCAATAGATGTAATGCTAAAGCAGTTGGTTTTGCCTCAGTTATCTGATAAGTTCCAAAATCAATTCACAAGGATTTATTCACAACAACAAGTTTTAGAGAAAGGTTTAAAAGGAATTACAGGACTGCTTCATCAGCAGTTTCAGGTAAAACAGCTTTTTGCATCTGAGCATTTATTTAGAATTTATAGTGACCGGGCCGTAACATTAGCCGCATTAGAAGATGATTCAAAAGAAATAGAAATAATTGAAGAAATCAATACAAGAACAGCGCAAATTGTTACTGACATTGAAGAAAGAACTTATGTTACTCCAAAAGATTTACAAAGGTTTCAAACTACCATTTTAGAGCTTATTGAAACCCATGTTGAAGAAAAATTAAAAGAGAAAAAGCATACAATAATCAGAGCTAAAAACTGGGAGCTCCTAAAAAATCAATTAATCTCTTTTATTTTTAGCCTGACCTTTTGGCTCATTCCATCGCCTACAAGCAAGCAATTAATTACAAAAGAAAAACTTAAACAAAATCAGCATGAAATATTAAAAAATATTGATTCTATCTTAAGCAAAGGGAAACTTTTCAGAACAGTAAATAAGAACTTTCGACTTCGGCAACTTCCTCAATTTTCTTCTACAAAAATATTTTTGCTCAAAAAAGGCATAAAGGTTCAGGTTCTTACCTCAAATAACACTTGGGTACATACTACTATCACGGGCAAAGACGGTTATCCTGTAAATGGTTGGCTTCCTAAAGTTTATTTATCTAAGTAATGGCTACTATGAAACCACTCCCAGTGGTAAAATATTCAGATTTCTATAAGACCTCCTTACCCGAAGATTCCTTTATTTATTTAAGAACTTACCCCACAGATTTAATTATACTGCGACTTTCCAAGATCAATGCAATTCTCTTTAATGAAGCCCATAAAACTGTCGAAAGCCAACAGCAAATTTTTAAAAACTGCTTTCCTTTTTTAGAAATAGAAAAAAGAAAAAAAGTAGTTGCAGAATTTATGGATAAAGAACATGGAAAAGTGATTAGTTTTTTCACTCCCCCTACTTTATTAAAATTGATCAATCTATGTTTTGAAAATTATTTACCGGCCCCTGAACAGGAAGAAATGTTTGACACACATCAGTTTGAAAATGATGTTTTTGACAGCATTCTGATTCAGAATGAAATTTACTATACAAGTATTAGTGATGATCAAGATCTTAATACTTATGAGGCTATCTGGCAGTTGCAGCTAATGCAACAGCATTATATCCGGGATCATAGTGAATTATTAATGATTTCTCCCATTAAAAATTTTTTGTTTTATAAATTCATGACGAAGCATTTTCCAGGTGGTCCAATATTTTTAAAAGAATTTGCTGAAAGCTTGAATGTTCCTGGTTTTTTTAATTACTATATACTCTTTATGGATATTTTACAAAGGGTATTTGATAGTTATAAAGAAAACAAAGAATCAAAACATATACTTGATCTCAATACAAGTCAACTTAAAATTATAGAGCATTTCTCTTTAAGGCCAAAGGATTTTATAAGTGGAACGTATGAAGGCAATACCCATAAGGAGCTAATCCCACATCCTTTCTATTTTGCCTTAAATAAACATCCAATAATTCTGGATTTTCATTTTTTTACTCATGTAGTGGATTTAGCTTTGAGCTTTAATTTCTACAAGTATTCTTCTCTAAATGGGTCTGAAAAATTTCCAAAATTCGTTCAGTTTAAATCAGAATTAGGCAAATCTTATTATGAGCAGTTTATTGTGAATGAGGCTTTAAAAAATATATATAAGGCCAGAAACTTTTCCCTGTTTGCTACTTCTGACAACTCACCCCTTCCCGATTTTACCGTTGTCCGGAATCAAAGAGAAGTCGTATTGATTGAAGTTAAAAGCGCAGAGATTCACTATAAGGTATTGGAGGAACTTAATACAACAGAATTTAAAGCGTTTTTAGAAGATCAGTTTTGCAAGAAAAAGGCAGGGAAAGGAACTCGTAATAAAGGAGTTTATCAATTAATAAAACAAATTGCAGATTTTGGCACAACTCAAAAATTAGACTTCATTATAAAAAATTCAAATAAAAAAAATAAGATAGTAATATATCCAATAATTATTTACACAGAAAATGCAATGAATATTGGTGGGGTAAATAGTTATTTAAATAGTGAATTTGAAAAGGCAGTGGAGCCGTATCGCCATCTTTTTAAAAAAATATTTCCTTTAACTACTATAAACTTGAGTTTTTTTTTACGTCACTACCTTAAACTCAAAAACCATCCTGCTATACTGATGGATTTGATTTGCTCTTATTGGAAAAAGATAGACAACAAGAATCAGGAGTTTGCAAAAATGCCCCATCCTATGGTTTTCTTTGAGAAAAACATTTCTTTTGAGCTATATGTTGCTGGTAAATTAAGCAACGATGATTTTAAAGACAATTTCAAATGGATTGTGGAAGATTTAAAACTCAAAGAAGATTGAATAAATTATATAAATGGAAGAACTGAAAGATATACAAACCTATTTTTTCGCTGACGAAACAAAATTTTCAATCAACAATGGCGATTCGGAAAATTCACATACCTATCGTTATCTACATATTTCAAAATATTTCCCACTTGTCTGGCTGCCTTAATTGTTATTGGCCAAGAATTATCAAACTGAGTATTGTTCCAGTTCATTTTGGTTAATGAAAGAATTTCTCTCACCATGCTTAGAATAATAATCTGAACGGATTCTGATATCTTGCTTAAGTATTTCATGGTAGCATCTTTAATTTAAACCCTTCCCGTTCGATTATATAAATTCAAAAGAAATTAAGTCCCACCACAACTAAGCTCTTACCGTGTACTGGAACCATCTTCCATCCGGATCCGCCTCAAACGCCTTATCGAAAGCGGTCTTTTGGGCGGCAGTCATCTTTTTACGTGATTCAATGATCTTGTTGGCCAGGGGTTCTGTATTATCGAAATCATAAAAGATCTTGTCCTCTTTCATGATGATCAGCCTTCCCTTTGTTTTTGTCAGCAGTTCATCAATCAATTCGTGATTGGGCATGGTATTACTCCATTTATCTCCAATGTTGTCGTAATCGAGTGTGGCCATAGCTACAAGATCCTTATGTTTCATCATATTCAGTCCCAATCTTTGTGCTGTTCCATTATGACTCATGTGATGTGCCACTTTGTAAAAAACAGTTTTGTTCAGGATCTCTTCAGTTAGATGTTTTGTTGAATCTGCCGGAGTTTCACTCCAGTTGATCTTATGCCAGCTCGACCAGGATCCATATTCTGCATCACCAGGGAAAAGCATTACTCTTTTGTTGTCGGTAAATTCTATGGCAAGGGCTAAACTTAGATTATTGGTAAGACTATTGATCCGCAAGGCCAGGCCTCCCGCACTGTAGAGCCAGTCATCATCAATTGTTCGCCAATCCTCCTTTGTATATCCTGAAGCCTGACTTGTTGAAAGGTCTGAATAATGATCGTCAAACGGGGAAGTTGCAGTATTGCCACCTGCTGCAGAACTTAGTATGGAAGCAGCAAATGCATCCATTTCTTTTAATGTAGTGTTATGGGTATAACTTTCTCCCTCGCCTCCGCCTTCTGTTTCAACAATATTCCATTTTTCGGGAGGTCCTAAAACATAAATCTTTACTCCATCAAGACCATCAATGTCTTCAACAATCTCACCGGGATACTTGTACTCAATATTATTATTTGCAATCTCTTTTTTTACCACACGCATTCCTTCAAGTAATCCAACATAAACGCCGTTCAATGACTGGATATGCAGGTCAGCAAATCCGTTGAGCGAATCAGAAAATCCCTTCTTGGCATTGAAAATACTATTTCCCTTATGTTCCGTAGCTAACCGATTTTCTAATCCGGCTTGAATAGAATTTTTTAATCTTTCTGCCGCTCGGGCAAGGGCTAATTTTTTTTGGCCGTGTTCAGTCTTCCAGTTACTCACTTTTGACAGGCTATCATCTTCCGACCAGCCCATCCAGATTTTTTTTACATCAAAATCGTTAGTGAACAGATCACTGCAACGTTCAAATCCCAGCACATGATCAATGTGTTCGTGCGTAACAACCAAAAGATCAACTTCATTGTTTACATACGTTTTAAGATCCTCAATAAACGGTTGCAGTCTTGCCTTGCTTCCTGTCCATACGCCGCAATCTATCATCATTTTAAACTTTACATTCGCCTCACCTTTCCCTGCAAAGAACTTGATCGCAAAACAATCGCCTGTCCCCATTCGATACATGCGTACTTCAGCATGTGTGATCTTGTTTGGCATATTGATATTTTAATGTTGATGTAAAAATGAAAATGGTTCGTTTAAAAAGTTGGCCATGCCTCCACTAAAATATTGCGTGTATTCACTCAGGTGCATGGGTGCTTCCTCATGCTGGTAACGATACTGTGCTTCAGCCCTGGCAGTGTCAATTTTTCTAATCTCTTTTATTTGTGTCGGAATTTGCGACTTCATGGCCTCTTTCAGTTTTGCAATATCCAGCAGAGGTTTTGAAATGGCATATTTTAATTCCAGAGAGTCAAGATCAAATATTAAGGTGCATCCTCCATAGAAATCAAATTTTCCTTTCTCATATTCAACAGGGTCATCGGGAGGGATAAAATGTCCGGCGAATTTGCCTTTATTTATTATTACTCCACTGCGTTGTATAATTGAGAAAACTATCTGGTTGATCTGTTTGTTTTCCGGACCCACTCTGGAAACAAGACGGAGGTCCTGTATCCTGAAGGAAGGACCAAGGGCTTTATCTTTATAACTTTTTGATGTTCTTACACCGTAATAACTCCAATCTGAATTGAATACCAGGCCTGTCAATTGTTCAAATTCGATTGAATTATCAAAACTGGCCATAAAGCTGCTGTGCAATCCACCAGGTGTCATGTCTTCAAATTCACTTTTGGCAATAAAAGCCTTCGTTTGCTTATAAATTTCTTCCCTGTCTTTTTCATAGATCACGTTATTACTATAATTGCGTAGCTGGGCTGTAATGGATCCGAATAATTCTGCAATCCCATGACTTAGCCTGTTTTTTTGGAAACCAAGACTTGACATACTCAATGTTTTGATACCATGAGGGTACATTCCTCTACGCCTGAACGCTTCTATAAAAGCCACTCTGTAATTGCGGTCATCATCGACAACAATATCTGTATCTGCAGTAATGATCGCACGCAGGTAATCGCCGAAGGTGATATCAACCGGGGGACAATAATCCAATGCACGAATACACATATTCAATACATGGCTGGCAGATTTTGAAGCTTCATTGGCCAGCCTGTTTACAAGATCAGGATGTAGATCACCCGCTGGCAGAACACCGGTGCCATTAGTCGCAAGTCTCAACAGATCGCTCACCCGATTTTTATAAATGGTAAGAAATGCATCAAATACTGCGGAAACAAGAATACTGCCCCTGTTATGCGGTTCCATTATTGTCGCATATTCTTCACCGGTAGGTTCATTAGGTACCCATTTTTTTGTGATGGGATCCTTTTTTCCCAAAGCACTTCGCAATGATCCATAATTACCGATCGCGCTTCCGAATTCCTGGGCAAGTTCTCCCAGCAGGTTCTGGCTGGCAAGATCACCACGGGTTTTAGCGATCTGGTGTTTTAATACCTCAGGAAAAGTGAAATGCTGGAAAAGGGCTACTATATCTGCAAAAGCTTCATGAAAAGCAAGTACATCAGCATTGGTAGGTTCTGAATAGTGAGGATACATTCCATCAAGTATGGCATGCGTTGTTTCGTGTGCAATGATATCATGACTCAGACAGGTGTAAACAAATGAGCCAGGCATATGTAAAGTATTTTTTGCGGGGTTGGACGCAAAATACCCGAACAACAAAGCTTTTTTCTGTGGGCTATAGTATGCATTTGCATCACGCAAAGCATGTGGATAGATGCGCAATTTGCGAACATATTTCTCGAACTCTTTTCTGTCAGCTAATCTTCTTGGGGACCATTGTACCAGCCTGCCCAGAGCATTTTCGAAATTTTTAATGGTTGTCATGGCTACAGCGTAAACCATCTGCTGATGAAACTGGGGGTTATTTTCATCGGGATCAAGTCCATCCTCTGCCAATAGGTATTCTGCATCAAGATCCACAGGAGTATAATATTTTTCAATCGTAGGATCATAATCAATCACTTCCACGTATTCACCAACAGGCCCGGTTTGGAGTTCATCCTCCCACGGAACTTTATAGGTTATGTTATTGATAAAAAAAGTATCTGTATTTAGAGACAATGAAGGATCAAATGCATAACCACGCAGTTTTCGAAATGCAGGCCCATGTACAGCAGTATTTGTTGCGGATTGTTTATTAATCATGGTGGAGAATTGAAGTAAGATTAAAGTTATAAACTTGCCTCAAAATGTCCAATATAAAATGTCTATTGCCACAAAAAGTAAAATGACAATACAATATGACCTTTTTTAAATTAATTTATCCTTTTGCATCCGTCTCCGCTTTCAACCTTTCCACCTCCTCCCCAATCAACCTCTTAACTTCCATCTTCACCTGATAATAATTATCCAGCACCTGATGTTGGGTAACATTGGATACTACAGGAATCTCCTTGTACCGTCTCACTTCCTCATTCAGCTTATCAGCATCATTGATAATCTCTGAATGAAACATTTTGAGCTTAATTTTTTCATCAGGATTATCTGCCACTAAGCCTACAAACTCACCGGAAGAAAGAGCAGCAATTTTGGAGGCTGGTATGGCGCTGTCTAATTGTTTGGAATGGCTAATGGAAGTATCTGTACGGTTTACGGAAACACTTTGCCGGTCCTGCATAATTTTTCCAAAACGTTCGGATAACAGTTTTGAAGATTCTCCCATCACCTGGCCGCTGATAATATTCCCTGTTATATTTACAATCACATCTGCCTGTTCCTTTCCGTAATCTTTTTTCAATTGACTGAAATCCTGCATTGCTAATGTAGTGGCAACTTTATTGCTTCTTGCTGTAGCAATCAGGCTGTCCATATTATTGAAATAGATTGTAGGGAATTCATCAAATATCAAACTGCATTTCAGCATTCCTTTTTTATTTACCTGTCTTACTAATCTTGAAACATACAAGGATAATACTGCGCCATAAATTTGTTGCTTTTCAGGGTTATTCCCCACACATACTATTTTAGGATGCTTAGGGTTGTTAATGTCCAATGTAAAATCATTGCCGGACAGCACCCAATACAACTGCGGTGAAGCCAACCGAGCCATTCCAATTTTGGCACTTGCGACCTGTCCTTCCAATTGCTCCATTGCATCATTTTGGTAAGCAGTGATAAATGGGTTGACCAAGACTTCAATTTCAGGTTGCGTATTGAGAACGGGGAAGAGTTCGTCATAATCAGATTGCATCAATTCTATTACATGCGGCAGGGTGCAATATTTTCCATCAACGTATTTTCTCAAAAACCAAATGATTGCCGTAACAAAGTTGATAGGTGATTCTACAAAGAAATCTCCCTGTTTATTTATCCATTCTCTATTTAATCCTAAAAGTATTGTTCTTGCCGATTCTGTGGCATCAGTAACATCGTTCATGGTATTTGGATCTAAAGGATTGCAGCGATTAGATATGGAGAGTTTAT
>JBGSYC010000095.1:0-9263 GCA_041751095.1 Flavihumibacter sp. | reverse complement strand
TGAAACAATCAGGACAAAGGTGGAGTAATAAAGGAGCACAGAATATGCTAAACCTAAGGGTGCTTACAATGAATGAGCAATGGTATAAAGTCGTGCAGTTAATTAAAATGGCCGCTTAAATGGTATGCGACAATTTTAAATACACCCAATAAATTCTTAAACAAAAAAATAAAAATAAAATGCGTTACAAAATAGGAACAAAGGAAAAACCATTGGTTCTAAAAACACCACCACTGACATCTGAATACACAATGCATATTGACGAAAAAGATGGCAAGGAGGTTTTAGTATGCACAGTTGGCAAAACAGTTTTACTTTATAATATTAACTGTATTGACGACCTGCATAAAATGCTAAAGAAACAGGGTGACTGGATGGAACTTGGAAGTGCTGACGAACAAAAATCTGCTAAGGACGGAACAGTGGAAGCGTGGGGACGTTCAGAAAATAATCCGGTTGGTGGTTGGTACGGACTTAAAAAAGGGCTTCGTGGACGCTTTGGAATGTACATACCACCTCTTATGGAAGCACTTGGGTTAGCAGAAGTAACACACGATGCAAAAGGAAACAAGATGAAAGCGAAATAGCACAGCAGCCAACATTATGTGGAGTAGACGAAAAGCCCCATAGACGAAGTCCCGATAAGCACAAACTTGCCAAGACTTTTTGTTCTACTCCATCTTGACCGAAGTCGGTAATGCTATAGGGTGTAAAGTAGCCTCCGCGTCTCAGGCTGCAGGTGCATTATCAACAGTCCTGAGCAGGGCTGCTGCACTTTTCATAAGCCCTGTATTTAGTAATATGCCGTTGTACCATTCTGTTTTTTGCCTGCTTTTATGTTTGCAGTAAAACCGTTTTTAAGAGTTGTTTTCTTTTCATTGGCACATACCTCTTCCATTACGGCCGACAACGTTTTTAAAAAACTATGTCCTTACCCTCTCTCAGTTACACTTACCCGCTATTACAGTTGCACTTCTTTAATGACACTACCAGGATGACAAGCGACAGCAGTTCAAGCTTTGCCTTTTGCGGCAGGGGCACAGCATGGTGTCCGTATCATACTTTTCTATCGTCCGTATTTTGGTGCTTACCTGGGCCTGTTCTGCATTTGTGGCTTATTCACCTGTTGCAGTATTTCCTTTACCCGTTGCTCTCGTTTGTAATTGCCCAGGTGCCCAATAGCATTTTAATTGTGAGTGCAAAATTCAATAAAGGGAAAAACAAAATTTATGCAGGTGTTCCCGGGAATTTAGTTGCATTTGCTTGTAAGATGGCTTTCGATAAAAGGCTATGAAGGTTTTTTAGCTTTCGACGCTAAGACCTCTTTAATTCAACACTATCAAGAGACACTTTATGCTACTCATTTTCGAGGTATAAAAATGTTTATCGAAACACCTGCTGCTTTAAGATTGATTAACCAGTACTTTAGAACTTAACAATCATGGGACTAATAAGAGAACCAAAAAATGTTGACTTCCATGTTATTGACAAATCGTGGACGGACAAGGAAAGAAAAGAATTTAGTGAATTTATTAAGCAGAGAAAAGAGCAACTAAAGAAATCGAAAGAACGTAAAGAAGCTTTGAAATCGAAAGCGGAAAAGCCACTTGTTGACTTGTTGAACAAAACCAAACATCTCGAAGAAGAAGAACGAACCGCTGACACTGAGAGGAGTAGACGAAAAGCCCCTAAAACGAAGCCCCGGTGAGAATGAATTACCAGGGCTTTTTGTTCTACTCCGTGTTGACCCTTAGCCGGTGCAACTATTGAGTGCAAAGTAGCGAGCCTGCATTGAGGGTATTGTGGTATGATTAGTACACCGAGCAATATTTACCGGGAACAGAAATTTATGCTTTGCCTTTAGCGCTTCTTTCCACCTCGCCGCAAGCCTGTCCAATCGGCGCGACAGGCCCGCTCCACGCAGTTGAGAGGGGCCACCAATGCCGCAGATATATTCCTCTACCTGCTCTGCACTAAGAGCCGCAGGCTCCACTTCAGGATAATATTCGAAGAGGAAACGCATCTCACCAACATAATTGCCCATACTGCGAACAGAGTAACCACCTACAGTCATTACCTGATGCAACCTAAGAAGGGCAGCCTCTGCCCCCTGAGTTAATTTTATTTCATAATCTCTTTCATAACTTTAAAATTTAGAGGCTTAACTTACAACATCAGCCCGAGCTTACTGTTTCCCGAGGTACGAGGGTTCGGTTCAACAGTCGGCTTTGTGCAAGCCGGGCAGGAAGAAAGCACATCGCTGTGTACAATTCCCGGCATCAGTTCCGACAGGTAAGCAAAGCCGAGCAACAGAAGAATAAATCAGCATTTGATTGTAAATTCAGCATCGGTTAGGGGCTGACGGAAAACAATACCCCGCCTGCTCAAAGCCGTACTCGTTGTGCGTTGTGCTAATTGATCAACCATTACTAAGAAAAGGAATGATACAAACCAAGAGAAAAGGAGCAAAGTCAACAAAGGACATTCCGAAAGATATTTTAGAACAGCTGAATCGTGGCGAAATTGAAACCGCAAATCTTGTGGAATGGCTTGCCGTTGACCAAAAAGTATTACTTGAAAATTTATTAATCCAAAACGATAGGACAAAATATTTAAAACTGATTTTAGGGAAGATAGACTGTTTGAAAAAGCAGACTGTAAACACGATAAACGAAGCTATTGGGACAGGACTTCTTGAACAGACAACAATTCATAATGACAGTGACTTCTTGCGGATAATCTCAAACCACCAATCAGACTTAGTTCGCTGTTGGGCAACCTACACCATTGGAAAAAACGCCAAATTGAATATCAAACAAATGCTTCAGAAAATAAAACCGTTTTCCGCAGACAAACATTTTGGAATTAGAGAAATTTCCTGGTTAGCGGTTAGGCGAAGCATAGCACAAAATTTAGAAGAGAGCATAACAGTTTTGTCAAAGTGGACAGCAAACGAAGACGAAAACATCAGGCGTTTTGCAAGCGAAGCAACACGCCCCCGTGGCGTGTGGTGTGAACACATCGAAGAACTGAAACAAAATCCAGAATTGGGTTTGTCCATTTTAGAACCGTTAAAATCTGACAAAGCCAAGTATGTTCAGGACAGCGTTGGAAATTGGCTTAATGACGCAAGTAAGACAAAACCCGAATTTGTAAAGGAACTTTGCAAACGTTGGGAAATACAAAGCAATTCAAAAGAAACGAAATACATCCTAAAAAAGGCATTAAGAACGATTGACAAATAAGCACAAACGCACAACAGATAGGTATTAAACGAAGCTTTGCATTAAACGAATCCTGCAAAAAAAAGCAGGTTGTTTTTATCCGCAAAGGTTCGATTTAAGGCTTGTTGAATGAAATTTCGTTAGCCGCTGCTTTTAGTTATAGATTTTCAATGCGTAAATCGGGAGCTTTTGCCTTCAGGCCTAGGGAGGGAAATTTTCGGCGCCGCTTGCATTTGGTTTGTTGCTGAATTTGTTGCTCTCTTTTTCTCGGGTCAAAACAGTCTTTTACTGCTTTTTGCTAATGTAAAGGCAATAGTCTGTCACTGCACTATTTTACATTAATAAAATCATTTGCTTATTATTGCTGCATGTTGTTGGTTCCATTGGTATACTGTCCATTCGGGCGGACCATGTGCATTAAAGGCAATGAGAGTAATCATTTTTCCCGCTTTGCAGCAGGGACAAACATCGGCATCGCAATTCAGCTTTTCTTTAGAAACCTCTTTCCAGTCCTTTTTAGACTTTTGCTTTGGCTGTGGTATAATGCCATTTCCATTTGCTGCATGGCAAGTTAGGCCAAATTAAGATTACTCAGGAACCATAATGCCTTATTGGTAGTAACCATCTTGCTATATATCTTTACTCATCTGCAGATCAGGGCAAACCGAACACGGAGTGCCCCGCCTAGAGCGATATCTGTTCGTTGCCAGCAATGTTAAACGAAAGCACATCCCGACAATTACTAAGTTATCACGGACAAACAACTTTCTTAAATAACCGACATAGAGCAAAAAAAATAAATCAAATAAATGATAAACGATATGGAAATCATATTGCGTCAGACAGAAACCGATGATTTAGAGACTTTCTTTATTTTTCAGCTTGACGAAGAAGCAAACTATTTGGCTGCATTCACGTCCAAAGACCCCGCAGACAAATCAGCATACATTATGAAACATACAAAACTGTTGAACGACCCAACTGTGAATATGCGGACAATACTTGCTGACAAAGTTATTGCAGGAAGTATAGCAAAGTTTAAAATGGAAGGCGAAGCAGAAATTACATATTGGATTGACAGAAAGTTTTGGGGCAAAGGTGTTGCGACGAAGGCACTTGGAGATTTTCTAACCATTGAAAATACAAGACCCATTTTCGGACGAGTTGCATTTGACAATTTAGGTTCACAGAAAGTTTTAGAGAGATGTGGTTTTGCAAAAATTGGTAAAGACAAAGGCTTTGCGAATGCACGACAAACTGAAACAGAAGAATTTATTTACAAACTAAGTTAGAAATAAAAATTATCCAAAACAAAAACACTGCCACCAACATTAGGCAGGAAAGGCTACAGCAGGTTTAGTTCAACACGGAATTGGCAATAGCAGGGCCAGAGGTTGAACAATGAGCTATTGAATAATTTTCGGCATATGTTTTAGTTCTTCAACGAAAATAATTTAATCAGCAGTGTTGCCCGGCAGGACGTTATAAATGGCCAGCGATCGCCAATGCGTCCAAGTTAGCAGTAACCATTTGCAAACTGCGGCAAAAGAAGCAATTGATGAAATAAAGAAAAACCACAGCTAACAGATAAGGTTGGTTGTGCGCCACCTGGAGTTGAGCGTTCAATCCGCTCAAGTCAGGTAAATCACTTAATTTTATTGACAAAAGCAAAGACATCATCCTGAAGAAAGAACATCCACAGAAGTAACTATTCGCCTGCCTGCTTCGGTGGACACAACCGGACTGCAACGACTTGTTGACAATTTGACTTATAAAGAAGCGACTGCTAATTCAAAGGCGATACAAGAACAGGTTGATAAGCTTGCAAATGACGTAGAAAAGGGATGGTGGAAAAAGAACCGTAAACGCTTCATCAGATGAAGAAAATTATTTGGAAAATATATTTGATCGACAAATCAACGATGAGCCTTTGTTAGCGGGGCAGACGTAATGCTACTGCCCCGACTTCTTAAATGCTTTAACGCTGGCTGTCAGGCTATGACGACAGTCCAAACAAACGAACAGACTAATTAAACAAATATGTCAATAACAAGAGAAGCGGAACTCATCGGAATGCAAAAAGCAAGTGAAGCTGTTGCCTGCACCTTAAAGGAAATGAGAAACTATGCTCAACCCGGTATGACAACAAAACAATTAGACAACTACGGAGCAGCAATACTGTCAGATTTTGGCGCAAAATCAGCCCCATTTTTAACCTATCGCTTTTCAGGTTGGACTTGCATAAGTGTGAACAATGAGTTTTGCCACGGTGTTCCGTCTGACAACAGAATACTTAAAGAAGGTGATTTGGTGAATATTGATGTTTCCGCCGAGCGTAATGGTTTTTGGTCTGACAACGGAGGCTCATTTGTACTTGGCGAAGATGTCAACCGACACCAAAAACTTATAGACGCTTCAAAGCAGATTTTACATAAAGCAATATACAATATAAAAGGTGGGGTTCGCATTTCGGACATCGGGCATCTGATAGAAACAGAAGCCAGACAACGTGGTTACAAAGTCATCAAAAATCTTACGGGACACGGAATAGGAAGAAGCCTTCACGAAGAACCAGGCGAAATAGCGAATTACAGAGACCGTTTTAATCCGACAAGATTTAAGAAAAATTCTGTCGTTGCCATTGAAACGTTTATATCAACAACGTCAACATATGCCGAAACCCTAAATGACGGTTGGACAATGGTTGGCAATAAAGGTGGTTTTGTGGCTCAACACGAACATACAATTGTTGTTACTGACGGAAGACCAATTGTACTGACCGAGATGAATGAAATTTGGAATTAACAAAACTTTGCAAACCATTACGATAACGAGTAACAAGAAGCCCGAAGCGCTACATCGTACTTGCAATATGCGGGCTGAACGGCCTCGATTGGACGAAAGAACAAAAATAAACTTCTGTTCTTCGATTGAACTTCCGTGCTAAAAATACCGCCCATCCCCAATACGCGGCCCGTTGGTGGCAAGGCTAACGGAGACCACTCAACAACATTTGAACACAAATATTCACTTCGGGATTAATCACTACATTTAAAAGAAAACATTTATGACAACTCAATTCAAAGACTTAATAAAAAAAGCGTATTCTGCTTTCAACGAAAGAGACATTGACAAGGCACTTTCAACAATGCAACCAAATGTGCAGTGGTCAAAAGCCTGGGAAGGAGGCTATATAAGCGGACATAATGAAATAAAAGAATATTGGACAAGACAATGGAAAGAGATAAACCCAAATGTTGAACCAATCGGATTTAGTGAAAGGCAGAATGGAAGTTTAGAAGTTGAAGTTCATCAAAAAGTACAAGACTTACAGGGCAATTCAATGTTTGATGGGACGGTAAAGCATATTTACACTTTTGAAGATGGCTTAATAAAAAAAATGGACATTGAACCTGTATAGACCCAAATTGAATATTTCCTCCGTCCGAACAACTCATTCGTTATGCTTAAATTATAAACTGCCTTCAAATCATTTACCACAAGACGACAAAGGTAACACCTACACTTTTTTTCTGTTAATAACTATTTCAAGAAATGGAACCAAACATAAATGACTTAGAAGATTTTAAAGTAAATGTAAAAATCATGTTATCGGCATTATGGACATCAGTAATGTTTTGTTACATATATGGAGACTATTTTGAACTGTATGTACCGAAAAAAAGTTGAAGGATTGATTAGCGGAGAGAATTTACTTAGACAGTCCAACAAAATTATTCGCGGCATCATTGCTGATAACAATTCCTGCTTTGATAATATTTTTGTCAATTATGCCGAAGCCTAAAATAAACCGGTTGTTAAATCTAATCTTCGGTATATTTTTTACGGCTTTGATGTCGCTGATTGCATTTATCTCCATTACAAAATGGTTGACTTTTTATGTATTTCTGGCAATCATTGAGCGTATAATTACTTTAACAATCGTATGGCAAGCATGGACTTGGGGAAAAGTAAGGTAATCTTCTATTTGACAAGACGCACGCCAGTCAACAACAATCGGTTTGAAATTATGGCCGCGGAGCCGCGGAACATACGCAGCATCAGCGGTAGTTTCGCTATTGTGCCGCATATCCAGCTCGACGTTATACATTAAGCAGCAGAATGAGCAATGAACATTTGTACATTTAATCAGCAACCTTTAGGATACTTTTCTATCTGTTAGAAATTATTAAATGAGCAGCCATTTAAACTTTACGAGATATAGCTTGTTGACTCCCTTCCTTTAAAGTGCAACACCTTCATTTTCGCAGGACATTACTCAATCTGCCTTAGCCAATTTGGTTAATGCCTGCAAAGCAAATCGCTCCGTCAGTGTTTCCATTCTTCACAAGGGAACAAAAGTTCTTGATACAACCTTCGTATCTGATAATCTAAATAGGAGCGTCAGTTTCAATCATATAGTACAAGCCTTCAGACGCTTTTTCTATCTCCTGCAATTAAGAAGCATAAAGGAAACGTTTATGCTGCAAGGCTGCAAGGTAAAAGTATTTGATAATCAACAGATGAATATGGAATAAGGACTTACTGGAATGGTAATTTACAAAGGTGAATCGCTTTTTGATTGATGGTGAATGTGTTGTAATTTAAGGGGTGGTGCCGCTAATACATCTGTTGTAATCAACCCTGTTTAACATATTATATGAAAATAACAAACTTAATAATCATATCATTTTTCTTTCTGATTACCTGCCAGGATCAAAAAGTTCCTAATGAGATCACTATTGAAGGACAAGTCAAAAATATACCCAAGGGTAAGATTTATTTATACGAGGCTCGTTCCCGTCAAATTCCTCTTGATTCTACCGATTGCATTAAAGGGCACTTTGTCTTTAATATTAAAACGGATCCATCATTTATCCCTTACATGGCAAGCATTAGGATTGCAGACTCAATCTCTCCGACAAAATTTACCCCATTGATTATTGCAAACGATTTTTTATTACCTTCTGATACTACAAAATTTTATAATTACGGTTATGACGCATTTTATTTAGAAAAGGGAAAAACAGTAATAACGGACAGGGAAAGGGTTAAACAAAAGATGCCACGTTTAATCCTGGTTTCAATAAAGGCAGGCAAAGAAACGGAATTGCTGTATAGAAATCAGTTTACTGATTTTGGCTGGCTGGGTAATGCTGATTCAACAAAGCGGCGACCTTCAAAGAATTACTTTTTTCAAAAAAGAAATACAAAAGCATCCTTTTTCCTATTTTCTTCTTCAAGGCATTTATGAGGCTAAAGAGC
Source organism: Flavihumibacter sp. (assembly GCA_041751095.1). Lineage (GTDB taxonomy): Bacteria > Bacteroidota > Bacteroidia > Chitinophagales > Chitinophagaceae > JADCRZ01. The sequence goes on along the minus strand of JBGSYC010000095.1, from coordinate 774 downwards.
AATACTCAGAAACGGAAATGGCGGAGATTTTATCCATGTTTAATGATGATGTTCAAAAATCTAAGCTGGGGGACAGAATAAAAAGTTATTTAGTCAATAGAACCGACCCTAACGCGCCTTATCCCAATTTATCTCTTGTAAATTCTATAAATCAAATAGGCAATATAATAGACTCGACTTCCAAACTGAATATGCTTGTATTTTGGGCAAGTTGGTGTGGACCATGCAGAATGGAAATTCCTATGCTAAAAGAAATTCAAGCTAAATATAAAGGGAAGGGATTAAACTTAGTTAGCATTTCAATAGATGAAAACAAGGGTAATTGGGAAAAAGCATTGAAACAGGAAAAGATGAATTGGGTACAGTATCTTGTTGACAAAGAGAAAATTGATTTGGTTCAGCAGCAATTTAATTTTTCTGCCATACCTCTTGTTGTATTTACTGATAAAGCAGGAAATGAAATAAAGAAATTTACAGGTTTTGACAAAGAACAAAAGAAGAATTATGAAGCTGTAATCGAAGAGTTTCTTGTCTCTAAATAAATAGACACTTATTTTTATTACTGAAAAAGAAGGGCATGCTTACTATAAGAGTACGCCCGAATTGTTCAAAGAGGGGCCCGGATTTTGTTAATACTAAGAATTACATAGCATAGGAGACATTCGGCTCACAAAAAAATGCTCTGTTTAATGCTGTATTTTTTTGAATACCCACCATGACAGCTTTTACTTTTTCTTTGAATGTTTTTTTTGTTGGAGTATGTTTCTGCTTTGC